>NZ_DAVG01000098.1 GCF_002505485.1 Methanosarcina sp. UBA5
GACATTTCTTGTATATAAAGCTCTTCATTTGGCAATTTTTAACACAGCAATTCAAAGCAAAAGAGATGTTTTGTTTGAATCTATATAGACATTGCCATTTCAATCATTTGTGATCGAAAGAGAGTCAGATGCTCACAATTTTGTTTTTGTGAGGGATTCATACAAGGAATTTCTTGTATATAAAGCTTTCGTTTAGTTGATTTTTGACTATAGATTTCATCGCAAAAGAAAGTTTTTGCCAAATCTATAGATTTAATGATCCCTGATCCTCTTAGATCAGGGGATCTCATAGATGCATTACTGACATATATACCTTTTGGGAAAATTCTTTCAAAATAAACCAAATTAATAAAATATTAGAGAATAAAGATAACTTATATTAAAGCATAGGATTTAGCTTAGGCCTGTTGAAAACTTTTTGTTACAGAGATTCTATGGCAACTGTGCAAACCTCCCGAAGACCTAGAAACCAGATATTATTATAAGGATTAATATAAATAGTAGTATATTTGTTTAAAATATATAGATTAGAAAAACCTATGATAACTATATATCAAGAATTATAAGGCTTCCCACTAGCGAATATTAGCGAATATTATAGTTTGCCGCTTAATATTAGAACCTTAAACTTGCTCAGTGGGTTTTATATATATTGGACTTCAATTAAAATGAGGGGAGTTAGGAGTCCTTTAAGAAATTGGGAAGAATTAGGGAGTTCATACCTGATTAGATCTCATTTAGTTGTCTCTGTGAAAAAATAGAGGATATTGAGTTCCTAAATAAGAATAAGATCTATCTCAGAAAGAATTTTGGTTTTTAGCCCTGCTTTTGCTCCTGTAAATGATTAGGGATTATTTGCTCCTCAAATGCCAAAATGGAGGTTATACATTGATAGATATAGATCCCAGTGGTATTCTGGTTCGCTACAATGTAAAAAGAGAAAAGGAAATGACACCGGAAGATGCTGCAGAAGAACTTTACCCTAAAGATTCAATGATTTATCCGATTGCAAAAGCCATCTTTGAAGGCGAAGAGGATGATGTTGTTGAAGGGCTGGAAAAAGCTATCAGTTCCGGGAAGGACCCGATCTCTCTTATCGATGACGCACTGATGGTTGGAATGGGAGTGGTCACAAGGCTTTATGATGAAGGAGTTATTTTCCTTCCAAACGTTATGATGTCTGCTGATGCCATGCTGGAGGGCATCGACTACGTTAAGGAGAAAGCGGGAAAAGCACCTGAAACCAAAGGAAAAGTTGTCTGTCACGTTGCAGAAGGAGACGTGCATGACATTGGAAAGAACATTGTTGCCGCACTGCTGAGAGCAGCCGGTTATGATGTGGTGGATCTTGGAAGAGATGTTCCTGTGGACGAAGTAATAGCGGCTGTAGAGAGAGAAAAACCCCTAATGCTTACAGGTACTGCCCTTATGACTACAACCATGTATGCATTCAAGGAAGTTAATGACAAGCTTCTGGAGAAAGGCTACAGGATTCCATTTGCATGTGGTGGCGGTGCGGTCAATCAGGACTTCGTGTCCGAGTATGAACTTGGAGTGTACGGTGAAGAAGCAGCCGATGCCGCAAAAATAGCCGATTTCATCAAGGCAAATGGGGATAACATTGTGAAACTGAGGGAGAAATTCCATAGACACTGAGGAGGCGGAGTAGATGGCAGTAACAAGATGTACTAAAATGGCTTATGCAAGCGCAGACGACATGGTTTTTGGAAAGTCCGTCAAGCCAGTAAAAACCGGACTGGGACTTGAGATCGGTGCCGGTTACACGACTCCCGAAGTTAACTACGCCCCAAGACCTGAAGCCGGCGCATCCAAAGAAAAACTCATAAAAGAGTATGAAAGGATCACCACCGACATTATGGCAAGGATGGTTCAAATCGGAGCTCCTGCTGTCGTGCTTGAAACCGAACACGTTCAGCAGATGTCTAATCACCCAGATTGGGGAGCAGCCGTTGCGCATGCCCAGAAAACTATTATGGAAGATTACCATGATGAGTACGGGATAAAATGCGCCCTCCGCCACACCATTGGTGACATCCGTGAGAGCAGGGAATTCCTCGAGCTCAGAGGAGGAAGTAAGTACAACACCTTTATGGAGGCTTTCGAACAATGTGCCCAGAATGGTGCTGATATGCTTGCAGTTGAGTCAATGGGTGGAAAAGAAGTCTTTGACTATGCGATTCTCAGGAACGATATGGCCGGAGTACTTTACGGCATAGGCGTTCTAGGTAGCATAGACATGGAGATGATCTGGCAAGACATTGCATCAGTTGCAAAAAAGAATAATGTAATAGCATCCGGTGACACCGACTGTGCCCAAGCAAACACTGCAATGTTCATTGCAGGCGGGCTGCTGGACAAGAACCTCGCCCACACACTCGCAATCATTGCAAGGTCGATTTCTGCCGCAAGATCTCTCGTTGCTTACGAAGCCGGTGCAGTAGGACCTGGAAAGGACTGTGGATATGAAAACGTTATCGTCAAAGCCATCACAGGTATGCCGATGACAATGGAAGGTAAGACTTCAACCTGTGCCCACTCCGATCTTATGGGTAACCTGGTCATGCAGTGCTGTGACCTCTGGTCCAACGAGTCCGTAGAATACCATGGTGAATTCGGTGGTACAACTGTCCAGTGCTGGTCCGAGACCCTTGCATATGACTGTGCCCTCATGAACGTTGCCCTCCAGTCTGGCAACGAGAAGATCCTGAGAGACTTATTCATGGCTTCGGATCTATACAGAGACGCACAGGGCTATGTACTCGCATACCCGAACGCCTACAGAGTCGGGCAGGCAATTGCAAAGAACGGAAACGATATCTACCTTCGCGCCAAGAATGCTGCAATCGAATGTATTAACATCGTAGAAGAAGGAGCGAGGAAGAAACTTGAACTTTCCAGGTTCGAAGCAAAAGCCCTTGCAGATGCTAAAGCAGCTTTCGAGAGCCTTACTGACGACAAAGAGCAGTTCATGAGTGACTGCCTTACGAAATATAAAGAAGAAGTTAAAGTTTTCAAGCCGGAGAACTACGGCCTCTAATTGAGGTAAGTTCTTCCCTTTTTCTTTTTTGAAACCTATTGAAATATAATTTCGTGTTAATGATGTTAATATTAGCTTTTTTCTTGACTATAAATTTGCCCCCTTGAGCGTCGCTAAGTTTGTTCATTTTATAAATTAGTCCGATTGATCAAACGAAGTGAGCGAAACGAAATTCGGGCCGTCCTCCCGAGACGGAACTCGGGATGCAGAGCCGCAAATCTGCCGAGACCGGATTTGGAAAACCGAGACCGGATTCGGAAAATAGAGAAAAAAATTAAAATAAGTTCTATATTTTGCTTCTTCAAGCGTAGTACTCGTTTCTTGCCTCTACCATGGCTTTAATATGGGAAAGTGGAGTCATAGGTGCAATTCCACAGCCAGGAGCCAGTACGTCTACACCTTCAGCAATAGCTTTTTTGGATTCTTCTTTGATTTTATCAATCGGGCCTGGCAGTAAAACGAAGGGGCTTGATATATTTCCTACGAGTCTTGCCCTACCTCCAAGCACTTCCTTAGCCTTTTTTATGCTGCCAACTTTTTCTTCAACGCTCAAGCCTTCAAAACCACAATCAGCCATATAATCAAGGATAGGACCTACACTACCACATATATGCAAGACTGTAACTGAATCTACTTCTGAGGAAAATTTCTGCAACCTTGACTGAAGTTCATTTTTAAAGGCATCAGGACTCATTAAATCAGGGGATGCCACAGGATCAGCAACAGAAATTACATCTGCTCCTGCAACCACCATTGAATTTGCATAAGCTATTGTGGCATCGGTTGCAAAATCCATTACCTGCCGTAACATCTCGGGCTTTTTAATAGACCACTTCATAAATGATTTTACACTCGCCAGATCGGAGGCAAGAGTGACCGGTCCTTCCATTCCTCCTATAATAGGTACATCTGATCCTACTTTTTCCCTTATAATTTTGATTGCATCAAGTACAGCCTGAATTCTGCCTCTATCAAGCAGGTTCTCAGGCATTTCCATGCCTTCGAGATCCTTAGGGTATGGGTGTGCAGTAACTGACGGCTGCCTGTTTTTTGTTCCCATATTAACCTCGCAGCCCATAGCTTCGGCAAGCACAGTCAGGCAATATGGTAATCTTACAGCTTCAAGCCCGCTAAGCTCGTAATTTGCAATCGCCAGTTTTGCCATTTGTTCAGGATCGGTGTGGGCTTCGGGCCAGGGAGCTCCAACTTCATCCATTAATTCAACAATTCCCGTCTGGGTTACAGAACAGACAGGCACTTTGTCAACTTCTTTTCCTTCCAGCGCGTTCAAAAGTCTCTTTTTAAGTGTCATTTCAGCCATAATTATCTCCCCATGTCAAGTTTCAATATAGAAGTGTTTAGCCTTTTGAGCTTTCTAGGACATTCTCGGCATGCTACTCTGATCTTAAAGATCAGTAACTAATAATAGTCTTATAACCCTTTGAGGCACATCAAAATTTTCAGAGTTTCCATCAAAGGCAAATAATCACCTTTGGAAAACCGAAATCCCCATGCCCAGATTGACTATTATAATCTAGGTTTTATGCTATATGATTGTTTGGGAATACGCACTTAAGATATGAATATAAAAGGAAAAATTACGCCAAAAAATAGCAAAGGGAAAAATAACCAAGTAAATCCAGCAGGTAAATCAAAAAGGCAAACAAAATTATAAAGCCAGAAAGTAATGCAAGAAAATAACGCAAAAATAACAGAAACAAAAAGGTCTAAGCAACACAAACTTTATACTACTCCCTTTATACTACTTCCAAAAAAATATCAAAAAAGATAAGGAAACCGAAGCAAAAGAGAAGATTATGGCACATATTTCGGACAAGATAAGAATAATCCAAGCAGATATTGTAAAATTGGAAGTGGATGCAGTCGTAAATGCTGCAAATACCACTCTCCTTGGTGGCAGAGGAGTCGATGGCGCTATCCATAGAGCTGCAGGCCCCGAACTGCTGGAAGAATGTAAGGGCTTAAAAGGCTGTGCCACAGGAGAAGCAAAAATTACAAAGGGAGGTCTCCTGCCTGCAAAATGGGTAATACATACTGTCGGCCCTGTTTGGCATGGAGGACAGAAAGGAGAAGACGATCTATTAGCTTCCTGCTACAGAAAGAGCCTTGAACTTGCAAGAGAATATGCCATAAAAACGATTGCTTTTCCAGCTATAAGTACAGGAGCATATAACTTTCCTTCAGAGCGAGCCGCAGGAATTGCAGTTTCCGAAATAACGAAATTCCTTCAGGAAAATATGTTGCCTGAAAAGGTTTTTCTTGTTTGTTTCAACAAAGAAACATACCGACATCTTCAAGAAGCGTTTTCAGGAGTTTTTAAGGTTTAATTTAAATTTTGGAAATTAGCTTTAGATTATACATATTTTTAGTTGTATACTTTATTTGTAATACAAGTTGCCTGCAAAATCCATTGAGAATATTTCTAAAAAGACGTTTTAAAAAATAAACAAAAAATTATTCTCCCACACTCAATTATTGAGATCGTTTATATACAATGTTAAGAAATTAGATTCTTAAGAAATTAGATTCTAAACAAAAATTAATAATGATAATAGACTTCGGGTTGAATGCAGTACTAAATTTAACGGTTGGCACTGGTAAATTGTTCACGCATTGGAAAAAAGTTTTAAATTCGAGCGAGACGTAAAAACTCGCAAAAACTCATAACTCGGGAAAAAAAGCAAAATATTATTAAGACCTGATAAAAAAGACTAGAATTCAAGTTTCAGATCTTTGAGCTTGCAGGAATAAAATTAGAAAAATTGCGGGAATAGAATTAGAAAAAAGAATCGGAGGAGTTGGTTATCAATCACGATGAAGCTTTTCAAAGAGGACTTGGCCTGATTAGACAAAAAAGGTACGAAAAATCGATTAACGTTTTCAACAAGATTGTAGACAAAGATCCAGGTCACACAGGAGCTCTTTTTAATAGAGGACTCGCCCTGTTAAAAATAAAAAAACCAGAAGAAGCCCTCGACTCCTTTGATCAGGTCCTGCACTTCGAGCCCGAAAATTTCGATGCTCTGTACAAAAAAGGAATTGCTCTGGCCACTCTTGGAAAGCTTGAAACAGCTCTTGAAGTCTATGACAACGCACTTGAAATAAATCCTGAAAATCCAAAAATCTGGTACCAGAAAGGACTGGCGTTTGCCGAATTGGAAAAAACTGAGGCCTCAATTCTTTGTTTTGAGAAAGCACTTGAGCTTGATCCGGAATGTGGAATCGCCTGGTATGCCCGAGGGACCGTAACTGGAAAAGCCGGCAGCTATGAAGAAGCCCTGGAATGTTTTGAGCACGCACTTGAGATCAAACCGAAAAATGCAGATGCTTGCTACGCAAAAGGCCTGGTTCTCGCAAAGCTTGATAAGTACGGAGAAGCGCTGGAATGCTTTGATTCTCTAATTCGGGAAAAACCCAGGCATAAAGATGCCTGGAAACAAAAATATTTTTCGTTGATAAAGCTGGGGAAGAACGAAGAAGCTCTGGAATGCATTGACGCATTTTTAAGAAAATTTCCTGTCAGCGAGACTGCTCTCTATCAAAAGGGCATTCTTTTAAACGAACTTTCCCGCTATGAGGATGCCGAGAAAACTTTTTCAAAAATCTTGAAAATAAATTCAGGAAATAAAGAAATCTGGCTCAAGAAAGGTCTTGCTCTTATCCAGCTGCTCAGGCTCAATGATGCCATAAAAGCTTTCGAAGAAGCCATCAGGCTGGACCCAACTTATTTCGAAGCCTGGAATTACAAGTGCCTTGCTCTGATGAAGCTCGAGGTCTATGAAGAAGCCCTTGAGGCCTTTGACTCTGTGCTTGAAATTTATCCGGAAATAAAGGAAATGTGGTACAACAGGGCTCTTGCTCTAGTGAAACTGCAGCGCTTTGGGGAGGCGGCAAAGGCTTTTTCCAGAACTGCTGAACTTGACCCTACATATGAAGACGCCCTGTACCAGCAGGGACGTTTGCTTGTGAGGGAAGGGAAATATGAAGAAGCCCTCAAAGCCTTCGACTCCATGCTTGAACATAATCCAGGCTTTATTAAGGCGCAAAAGCTCAGAGGTACTATGCTGATGAAGTTAGGCCGTATCGAAGAGGCTCTTGAATCTCTTACACAGAGTCTCGAAAAAGAACCCGAAAATTACGGGCTCTGGCTCCAGAAAGGATTAATTCTCCTTGACAGCGGAAAATTCGAGCCTGCCCTGAAAGCCCTTGAGAAAGTTGCAGAACTCAAACCCGATAACGAAGCCTGTTGGATGAATAAGGGTTTTGCTCTTTATTCCATGGAACGCTATGAAGAAGCCCTCGAAGCCTTTGAAGAAGGTCTGCGGCTGAACCCGTATCTTGAGAAAGGCTGGAATAATAAAGGAATAGTGCTCGGAAAGCTTGGAAGGATGGAAGAAGCCCTTGAGGCTTTTGAAAAAGCTGTGAGTCTCAAGCCTGACTTTGAGGACGCCTGGAGGAACAGAGGACTTGTTTTACTGGATGCCGACGAATATGAAAAAGCCAGCGAAGCCTTTGCCGAAGTTATAAAAACAAACCCTGAAGACCTTGATTCCATTTACAACAGGGGAACAGCCCTGCTAAAGCTCGGAAGAACAGAAACTGCTTTGGAATGCTTTGAAAAGAGTCTGTCTCTTAATCCTGATTATCCCGAACTTTTATACAGCCTTGCGGCTGCCCAGGCGAAGCTCGGAAAGCAGGAAGAAGCCCTGAAAACCTTTGAAAAACTAGCTGCGAAAGATCCCGAGAATCCGGAAATTCAGTTCAAGAAAGGAAAATTTGCAATGAAAATCGGAAAATATGAGACTGCGCTCCAGGCTTTTGATCAGGTGCTCAAGGAAAAGCCGGAATCCAGGGAAGCTTGGTATAGAAAAGGGCTTGCCCTAGTAAAACTGGAACGTTTTGAAGAGGCTATAACAGCCTTTGACAAAGTAATTATAAAAAATCTAGATTATAAAGAGATAAATAACTCCGATTACGAGGAACTAAGAAATCCCAATCTTGATGACATAAATAACCCCACATATGATGAAATAAAGAATCCCGATTATGAGGACGCCCGGACTTACAAGGGCTTTGCGCAGATGCAGCTTGAGAGGTACCTTCCTGCCCTTGAAACCTTTGAGAGCGCTCTTGAAGAAAAGCCGGATTCCGATATTCTCTGGTACTACAGAGGCCTTAGCCTGTATAAAATAAACATGTTAGAGGAAGCAGCGTGTGCCTTTGAGTCCGCAATTCGCCTTAATCCTGAAAGAGAGGAAGCCCTCGAGTACAGGGCTCTCTGTCTGTTTGAAACCGAACAATACGAAGCATCTATGGAGGCTCTTGAAGCTGTACTTGAAAGAAATCCGGAGAACCTTTCTACGCTCCATAAAAAGGCGCTTTGTCTCCTGCATCTAAAGAGGTATGAAACAGCAACTGGAACCCTTACCAGGATACTGGAACTTGATCCTGGCAACGAAGAAGTAAAGTTTGAGTTAGGTATCGCCAGTTTCGAATCCGGAGAGTATGAGAAAGCCCTTTCTCTTTTTGAAGAAGTAAGTGAGGGTTCAAAGGCAGGCTCTTTTGTATACGGCTCTGCACAAAACTCATCTGAACAAAATAATTTGGAACAAAAGTTCTCTGAACAAAGTATCCTTGAACAAAACTTATCTGAACAAAAGAACTCGGAACAAAAGAAATCTGAAGAAAAGTTCTCTGCGTTTTACTGGAAAGGACTTGTGCTTATCAGGCTGGAAGCTTACGAAAAAGCGCTTGAGGTTTTTTCGAGACTTGCCGAAGAGAATCCCCTGTTTGTAGAAGCCTGGTATTTGAAAGGTA
Source organism: Methanosarcina sp. UBA5 (assembly GCF_002505485.1). Taxonomy (GTDB): domain Archaea; phylum Halobacteriota; class Methanosarcinia; order Methanosarcinales; family Methanosarcinaceae; genus Methanosarcina. Next base: position 8,897 of record NZ_DAVG01000098.1, read on the forward strand.
TATCCCATTCAAAGTTGAAGCAGCATGAGGAGGCAATAAAAGATTTTGAGAAAGTCATTGAGCTCGACCCTGCTTATCAGGATGCCTGTTACCAGTTAGGGGTTTCCTGTTTCGAACTTGGGAACTTTGAGGAAGCTATAAGAGTTTTTGAAGCTGTACTTAAAATCGATTTTGAAAACCTTGATGCCCTTTACATGAAAAGCCTCGCTTTACTGCGGTCAGGAAGATATGAGGAGTCAGCTTCAGGTTTCAGGGAAGTCCTTAAAAGAAATCCATCCGATACTGAAGCTCTTGCACACCTGAGCACAGCCTGCTTCAAGCAGGGGCTTTACGAAGAAGCCCTTGGACTCTTTGATCGGGTTCTGAAAAAGAATCCGGAGCGAAAAACCGTCATCTTCAGGAAAGGAGTTGCTTTAAAAGCCCTTGGAGAAGTAAAGAGAGCTTCTACTATGTTTGACTCTGTTCTTAAATTGAAGCCTGACTGTACCTACGCCCTTGAGCAGAAAGCCTATACTCACTTCGAGCTTGGGGAATATCAGGAAGCCGTTGAAGCGTTCAAGACGACGCTGGAATATTGCCCGAAAAAGGAAGATCTGTATTACTACAGGGGTATTGCCTTCTTCAGGCTTGGGAACTTTGAAGAAGCCGTAAAATCCTTTGAAAACGCTCGTGATTTCGGCTGCCAGCAGCCCGAAATGTCTTATTATGCAGGAATCTCCTACTTTGAAAACAGAGAATATGAAAAAGCCGTTGAAGTCTTTGATGCTGCCCTTAATTCCGGGATAATCGATCTCGAACTTCTATATAAAAAAGCCCTGGCCCTTTTCGAACTCGGAAAGTCAGAAGAAATGGTTTCTACTGTTGACACCCTTCTCGAACTTACAGCTGAGAACTTTAATATTAAAGACATAGGAGAGCTTGGGGAAGAAAATAACAAGGAAAACGCAGGAGAACTTCCGGCTTTCGAAAACACCAAGGCTTTTGAAGAACTCCTCGAAAAGTTTGCATTCTCCCTGATAGAGCTTGGAAGGTATGAAGAAGCCCTGTTGCCACTTGGAAAACTTACAGCAAGCGAATCGGCTTCAAAAGAGGCCCTTTACGGCAAAGGAATTGTGCTTCAAGAGCTCGGCAGACCTGAGGAGGCTCTGGAAATATTTACAGAACTTCTTTCACTTTATTCTGACTTTGAAAAAGCCTGGTACAGGAGAGGGCTCATTCTATTTTCTCTTGGATACTATGCTGAAGCCCTGGAGTCCTTCGAACAGGCTGCCCTGGGAGATCAGACAGAAACCCCTGAAGGAATTGGCGAATTAAACCCGGAAGAAACTCAGAGAGAAAAACCGAAAGAAAGTCCCGGATTAGAAAAGAAATTAGGATTAGAAGAGAAATTAAATGACACTGAAATCGAAGATGCCTGGACGAAAATGGGGCTTTCACAGCTTAAACTGGGAGGCTATGAAGCCGCTCTTGACATTTTTGAGAAAATCCTTGAAGTAAAACCCGAGGCTGCTGATCTCTGGTATGTAGCAGGGCTTGCTTTAAGAGGGCTTGATCAGGATGAGCAAGCCATTGAAGCTTTTGGAAAGGCCGTGGAGCTTGATCCAACCCTGGAAGCTGTCTGGGAACAGATGGGGCTTTCCCTTCTAAGATTAAATATATACGAGAAAGCAATCCAGGCTTTCAATTCCGTTCTAACCCTTAACCCCGAGAACGTAAACGCTCTCTACAGCCGGTCAGCAGCCAGTTTCAAGCTCCAACATTTTGAAGAAGCAGCTCAGGATCTCGAAAAGGTGCTCCTGTTTTCCCCTGATTTCCCGGATTCCATTGAAGCCTGTTACAGGCTCGGGATTGCCAGAATGGAGCTTCAGGAGTATGAAAAAGCCCTTGAGGCTTTTGATATAATTCTGCAGCAAAATCCGGCACACAGGGAAGCTCTCTATTACAGCGGGCTTGTGCTTTTCAACCTCGGGGAATACGAAGATGCCACCGAAGCCTTTGGAATGCTGCTGGAATCTTCGCCCGAAGATCCTGAAAGCCTGAACTACCTCGGTCTCTGCCTGCTGGAACTCGAAAACCCGGAGGCAGCCTTGAAAGCCTTTGAAAAAGCCACCCTTTTCAATTCGAAGAATGAAGAAGCCCTGTACAACGCAGCCACGACTCTTATCAAGCTCGACCGGGTCCAGGAATCGATTGGCTATTTTGACCGCATCCTTGACATTTCTCCTGAGAACATTGACGTCCTGAACTACAAAGGAATCGCCTTCTGCAAGCTTGAAATGTACAGGGAAGCTCTGAAAGCCTTTGACCTTGTGCTGGAAAAAGAGCCTGAAAATATCAAGGCAATTTATAATGTAGGGGTTGTCTGCTTTAAACAGAAGCTCTATGAAACTGCCTGCCGGGCCTTTGGCGAAGCCCTTGCCCTTAACCCCTGGCATGAGCAGTCCCTCAAGTATCTAGGGATCTCTCTTGCAAAAATGGAAGAGTACGAGGATGCATTGAGAGCTTTTGACAGGCTGCTCAGGATAAGACCTCACGATGTGCAGTCTATGAATTACAGGGGAGTTATCCTCGGAAAACTGGGAAGGTACGCCGAAGCCATAAGCACCTTCAATGAAATTCTGCGCCTCTATCCCGAAATGGCAGACGCGAAAAGAAAACTTGAAGCCTTAAAATGCATTGAAAACAAAGAGGATTCCAGCGAAAACTTTTACTAAGGCTTTTGCAAGAGAAGAAATTCCTGAGAGGTGGAGGGAGGCTTTTTCAGATCTTTTTTCTGAAGGCTGGTTACTAAAATTCTCTTTGAAAACAATATCATACAAATACTAAAATTGAAAACGGTTAAACTATAAAAGTCAATGAAGTCAGTTAATTAATGATAAGTGTTCGAATCCTATCCCTTGCACTTTTAGGAAGGGAAATAGATATCTCAAATTTTTTGTACTCTACTGTAAAATAGTAATATTATTGCTTTTAGAATATATAAATTTTAAATTAATTTTTTAATTATATAAATATATATTTAGAATTTTGTAGGTAACTGCAAAATATCAACATTGCTTTTTAATAAGATTTTGAAAAAAAATTTATAATTTATAGCCTTGTTCGAATAACAGTTAAATTTTTGTGCGCTGTTTTGAAAATTTTATGCAAAATCGCTTATTTAAAAAGTTGTCGTAAATAAAACCAATTTTTTATAATTTATCTAAAAAAGCCACCGAAAATATCAAAATTTTATGTCGTAATATAAATAGGTGAAATAATGTTTACAGTATCAAATGCTCAGGGGCTTCCCAAAGAAGACCGTTGTTAAAATGAACAAAGCTTTAGAGCATGAACTCCACAGTCTGGATAAGAATTATCCAGAGTACGAACCAAGAAAAGAATACAATGATGAGGATTTTAAAGAACCAAAAAAATAAAATTTAGAAAATTACATGTCAGATATGCTCTTTTCTTATGTCAGGTATGCTCTTGTTGTTGTCACTACCAGAGTTTTTGTTATAGATGTTTTGCATGTTCCCTTAATTGCTGTTGCAGTTACTGTATAAGTTCCTGGTTTGAGTGCACCACTACAGTTACAGATTCCATCTCGTGTACAGTGAACACAATAAGCAGAAGTTGTTAAAACTTTTGTAGTACCGCTATAAACGGTGTATGTCACTTTGTCTACAGGCCCCTTAATTGTAGTGTGAAATCCTACTTTGGCGGCATTTCCAGACACTGTAAAACTTGTAATCGTAGTATTACAAGTTTCTGCACTGACTACTGGCATAAATAAAAGAGTCAATAGCATAAAAATACTCAATATTCGTTTCACTTTTACTTATAATCCAGGGTAATACATATAAATGCTTTGAAACTGTCTTGAATTTGCTGTAAATTTGAAGTCAAGTTTTTGCATACTATGGAGAAAGTTGACCATCCAATATGGAATTTTCTACCCAACAGCTTTTTTAGACTTGTAATTTTACAGAAAAATCGACATACTACCGAAGGGCTTCTCACTTTCGGCGTTTTGCTTCATATAATGTAAAGTTCCCTTGGAAAAACCTAATTTTTTCCAATCAGAATAAGAAATACTAAGGATTTTTTGCCTAATTCCTTGAGAATCAATCCTTTTACCACCAAGTTCAGGGTAACAAAATAAATTTCCTAATTTTTTTGTAAGGTAAGAGCCAACTCTCTGCCTTAAATAGCAGGATAGAACCCTACTATCTAGTCTGTTTATCCCCATAACTCACAACCTAGTTCAGCATACTAAGGATAGATATATTCCGAGCTGCCAGCTCGGTTTTTTGGGATAGTTTTAGTACCCCCTAACAAAAATTTCTTAGTGTAAAGTTACATTGCCAACTTCTGGAACCATGGTACTAAGAAACCTCACTTTACAAAGAAGCAATGGTAGAGAGTTTTAAACGAAAATAAAAAGAGTTGAGAGTTCACATCATCCCTTACTTGAAGGACAGGAAATTTGTGACCCTCCGCACTCCCGAAAGGATAAAGAGTTTTAAAAAATAAAAAGAGGTTGCTTTATCTTCAAGTATTCAAGCCTGCTTTATAGCCTCTTGGGAAGCAGTCACTATAACCTCTTTCATAGCCTCTGGCATAATCGCTTTTCCTAGCTTCTTTCTTTATAAATGCACTGTAGGGCTTCCTGCTGTCGGCTTTGCCTTCTCTAAATCCGTCTTTATAGCCGTCTCTGCAGCCGTCTTTGTAACCTCTGTCATATTCTTTTTGATTTCCGCCTGCCGACCCAGCTTTCAGGCCTGCTTGATAGCCTTTCGGGAAACAGTCACTATAACCTCTCTCGTAGCCTCTGTAATAGTCGTTTTTAGTGGCGGTTTTCCTTATAAATGCACTATAGGGTTTCTTGCTGTCGGCTTTACCTTCTCTAAATCCGTCTTTATAGCCATCTCTGCAACCGTCTTTGTAGCCGTTGTTATATTGTTGTTGGTTTGCGCTTGCCGCCGCAGCTGTCACTGATACTATAAAACAGACCACCAGCAAAAAAGCCAATGTCTTTTTTATATTCATTTATTCACTCCCCCAATCTGTTTCAACTTTACCAATTTTGCGTATCAATTTTGCAAACGTTGGTTTTTCAATCTATCCAATGTTAGCAGATGCATTTAT
>NZ_DAVG01000042.1 GCF_002505485.1 Methanosarcina sp. UBA5
CACTTTTCGGATAGGCTCTAAACCCTTAAATTGAAAAAAAAAGGTAAGGGCTGAAGAAGAGTGGGGGAGTTTTTTATGAAGTTTTCCTGATTAACCAGTTTTGGATATTGACGAGTTTCATAACTGAACGAAAGCCGGTTAGAATAGGTCTGCATGGTAAGACCAGTGTTAAAAAATAGTTAAGCTTTTTTACTACGTTCGTTTCAGAAACCCCTAGTACTCCCACTAACGTGTCAGGTTTTTCAACAGTCTCCTATGCTCCTGCTCTTTTTATACCTTTCAATCTTTCTCTTCTGCTTATCAGATTCTCTACCTCTAGGAATCCCTTAACTTTCTTTTGTATTTCCGGCTTTTCTCCTGCAGATTTTGTCCAGAAGCAGAATGTTATTAAGTATCAGAGATCCGCTCCATCCGAGGGGGATTGCCCATGCAGGGCTGCCTGTAGACTTATCCACCTGCTCCGGGAGAAGTCCTGTACTGGTTGCTCCTGCAAGAGCCCACTTGAGGCATTTAATTCCTTCAATGGTCAGGCTTTTCACGTTTTCATCAAAGTTTTCTTCTTTCCCAGGGGGAGTCTCGGGCGTGGAGGCAAATACTGTTTTTTCATCGGGGAGTTCAAGGGCAAGGGTAAACATTGCTTCCGAAAGCCAGAGAGTGGTTACTACCCACGGGTTTCCGTTAATGTAACTGTCGTTTTCATACCTTTTGATGCCGTAACCGAGATTTATGGGTACTGAGAGCTTTTTCTGAATATTCTCTATCATGAAGTGGATCATATCTCTCTCGATTGGGTCTTTTGGAGAGAGCATTCCAAAAGGAACATAGGTGCCGAGAATACTTGCGTCAATGGTTTTGTCCAGCTTCTCGTTAATTACTCCTTTTGCAAAGTAACCTTCCTGAAGCCAGAAACGGTCAATCGTAGCCTGTTTGACGAACTCCGCCCTCTTTTTCCAGCGCCTTGCCATGCCAGCTTCCCCATTTTCTTCAGCCAGGTGGGAAGCACCCATGAGTCCGGCATAGATTGAAGCATTTGTATATGTGAAAATTCCGTAGTAAGTCTCCCATAGATCCATACAGCTTTCGTGAATTCCTGACTTGGTCCGTTTCATCAGGTATTCGGCAGCCCTGAGTATGGAGACCCAGACCTCTTCAAGAAATTCAGCTTTTTTCAGACCTTCGAGAATCCTATAATAAACATCCATAGCATAGAGCGTGGATCCGGTTTCGTCGATCTGAGTCGAGTAGTCAAAGTTGCCCCACGAGGGAGCTATATCTCCATTTAGCCAGTAGCGTTGAAACCAGGAACCATCGGAAAGCTGAGTCTGGATGCACCATTTGAAAAAGATATCACAGTAGTCTGGATAGCCTGAGTGCTTTAATGCGAGCACAATTTCTGCAGCATCTCTATTCCAGCAGAATCCATATCCTCCGCATTTCTCAAAGTTTGAGTCAAACTCAGGAGCAGCTACAAAAGACCCATATTCGCGGTCATTAAGGAGGTAAAGCATGAGAAGAGCCCGGTTGTAAGCGTTGAACAATTCCTGCCGTAGGTTATTGTATTCTTCGAGCCCTGGGATTTTGATCACCTGCTTTCTGGAAAGCCACATAACCCAGTGTTCTCGCGTCTTCTCAAAAATATATTCTAAAGGCAGTTTTGAGAGCTCCTGCATTCTCTTATATAGGAGGCGTCGGGAAGAAGCAGCGCCTATAAGGATAACAAACTCGTTTGCTCCGTCAGCCTCAAGTTCGAGATCCCAGCCAGCCGCGTTATTAATATTTCCGATGTCTTCTTTGTTCCCCTGGAGTTTTCCATCTTCCATATCATATTTGGCATTCGTCCACCATATAGTATCCATCGCCTTTCCAATTTGCCACTCAGTAAACTCTGGCTGGGAGTATATCCCTATATGATAATTTTGCCAGTACTGTACGAGTAAATGAGTGTCGGTATCGCAAAACCCGGAGTTCTTCTTGGAGGTTTCCCCTACGTTAAAATTTGAGTAATAAAAAAATTTTCCTGAAAGCTTTTTCTGGGACTGGACTTTAAACCTGCGGATAAGGACAGGCACGTCAGGGTGCACAAGGTCAAGAATGGAAATCCGGATTCCCGAATCATGATAAAGTTTTGTTGACACGATATTTGTGTCCTCTATGTAGTTCTGGATGCCGTGCCACTCGTTATCATTGGTCCAGAGAAGCCTTTCTCCTGTATGGATACAGGCGACGGATTCCTCGACGTGCTGAGCATGGTCTCGCCGGGGATAAAAAAAACCTATGATTTCCCCCTTTTTTCCCATTGTTACAAGCAGCTCGTCATTTCCGAGAATAACATTGGGTTGTTTTATCACCGCGTCTCCCCTCTCAGCTGATATTCCTGGCTTGTACCGCCCGACGGCGCCGGCGAGATTATGTGTTCGCAGACCTGCTTTCCTGTAGCTTTACAGCTTACCTCCCTCACACTTATATTTTTCCCGAAATATTCGGTCAGGTAACCTGCAAAATAACCGCTCATAAAGGCACAAACTGGCTGGTCCGACCCTCCGTAGACGTCAGCTATAAATGAGTCTTTCACAGTGATTTTTCCTTCATAAGTTCTGGGATCACATTCTATTTCCAGAATTCCCCAACCCACACCTCTATAGAGTTCTGCAAGCACGCTTGCAAAATTACTGTCATTAAGGTCCAGAATACTCTTGAAATACTTTGCTGCGTGAGTCCCACCCTTAAGTCCTGAAAGAGTGAGAAGTCCTTCGGCATGGGGGGCACTCTGGTTAAGGGTTTTAATGATATCAACAATGGTAAGCGCCCTTGCCATGACTCCCCTGACTCCTATAACATTTAGAGGGAAGTCCACGGAATAAACCATCCCATACTCCGAAATCCCGTATTCTACCTCACTTACAACCTCAAGTTCCTTTATTTTTCGGGCGAAATTCTCTGGATCAACATCTTTGTTAAGCTCGGTAAATACTGAGTATTCTCCGGTTTTCTGTGTAATATTATCCAGATGACCAAACATAATGAACGCATTCTCTTTTTCGAGAAAGTCAGTTATTAAAGACAGAGATCCGGGTTCTTTCGAGTAGATTATCTTAAACCATACAATCTGCGAGCTTTCATTGAAGCCTGCAAACATGAATAAGTCTCTTACCATGTGACCTGACTCCCATGAGTTAGTATGTGTTCTTTAGTTTAAGCTATTGCGTTAAGTTTTCTGAATACCTGTGCTTTGAAATCCATAAGTACAGCCATGAAATTAACCGCTGCATCAAAAGGTGTAGAGTGAACGCTGAAGTATGAATGTACATCCCCATCTCCGAGCCATTTGGTACACATATAGTAGTAATGGTCCGAAGTCAGCAGATGCTTCCATATACGCAGGATTTCAGGGTCTCCTGTCTTCCTTACAAAGGGCTCAAGCAGTTTTATTTCTTCAAAGCAGCGCCTTTGCATATCGTTTCCAAGCCATGCACTTGTATCACGTTCCATATCCGCCCAGGAAATTGTGGAAAAGTCCCCAACATCGATCTCGGCTACAGATGAGTATTTTTCGACAAGCTCACTAGGGGTGCTGAAGTCCAGGTGAGTCTTGAGCACTTCCTCGGGAAGTTCTTTCAGGAAGGAAAATATCCCGGTTTCTTCCCACTGATGCTCTCCGAAGGTCTCATAGTCCATGAAAATATTAATACAATCTTCATTAATTCCTGAAGCCCATGAAGCCCACTTTTCTGCAGTCAGAGGGTACCCTTCCCACCACCTTGCTGAAAACCTGTATCCTATATCGTCACTTAATTTGTAATTTCTGAAGATTATGGGAAGCCCCGAACCTTTTGCCCTGTAAAGCACGTTGGGAGACCTTCCATCAAGCATATGATCCGCACCTTCGGTAAGGATCGCCCTGTACCCTAGATCCGAAACAAGCTTTGCTATCGTGTTATTATAAAGCAGTTCGGTATTCCTGAACACCTGAGGTTTAACTCCCAGAAGGTCAAACATAAGTTCTCTGTGTTCTTTTATTTCCTCAACAAATTCGGTTTTGTCTTCAAAAAGGCTTGAGAGGGAATGATAAAAGGTTTCGTCCAGAAATTCCACTGCTCCGGTTTTCGCCATCTGCCGGAAACCTTCGAGGACATCTTTTTCCCAGAGTTCGCATTGTTCGAGCAGGGTTCCGGTAATCGAAAGAGAAAATCTGAATTCTCCTTTATGTTCGTCAAGAGCGTCCAGGAGGAGCCTGTTTGTAGGAATATAACATTTCCGGGCTACTCTTTCAAAGATCTCCCTGTTGCTCCTCTCGTCAAAATAGCGGAAAAAGCCTGATCGGTCGTCAGGCCAGAACCTGCGCAATCTGAACGGTTGATGTGCCTGGAAATACATGCAAACCGAGGTCATGTTCCCTCCTCCAGCACAGCTCTCCTGAAATCGGACAGGATGGAAAAATAATTCACAGCTTTTTCATATCCTTCCCTGATATTCTCAGAGCTCATGGAAAAAAAGATTTCACTTTGTTGAAGATAACCGAATATCTGTTTTAATTCTCGATAATTTTTACTTTCTTTAAGCCCTGAGAGTTCCTCTCCAATTCTTACCAGTTCTCGCAGGTAAAGCTGCTGAGCATGGTTTCCTAATGCATTATGCATCCCGTAGCGGATTGTCTGCTCGGTTCCCAGGGTAGGAAGTTTTACAGGCTCAAATCTTTTCACAGCTTCAGACGGTGTGAGCATCTCAATGCCCCTGGCTTTTAGGACTTCTGGAAACTTCCGGATAAAATCGTCTATCATACTTTTATTTCTGTAGTGAAAGCAGAGGCTTGTGTAATTAAAATAAAGAGTCAGGATGTCACCTTCCATGCTGGCAATCCAGTCCGCGAACTTTTCTGGAATAAGAGGATATCCTTGCCATTCTTTTTCCGAAAAACGCAGTTCTAGATCTTCGCTCAGGTTTATGTGCCTCAACAAAGTCGGAAGATGGTTCTCAAAGACATGTACAGGGTCATATCCATTCATGAGATTCCTGGATCCTTCGGTTATAAGACAGTTAAAACCAAGATCAGTAAGAATCTTCTCTACTCTTTCAGTGTACAGAAGCTCTGTGTTCACGAAAGTTTCGGGGTTGGTATCCAGTAATTCCCGAAGCATTTCCCTGTACATTAGCACTTCTTCCTTAAACCAGGAAAGATCGGGATACAACGAACTCAGGGAGTAATAATTGCAGCTTCCTGTAAATTCCACGCTCCCATTTTCCCCAAGTTCGCGGAATGATTCGAGAAGTTCGGGGTCCCATCGACACTGTCCAAGGAACGGCCCGGATAGATCAAAGGAATATTTTCCTCCTCTTTCTATGGACTCCATAATCAGATCATTAAGGCGTAAAAACTGCCGGCTTGTTTTTAAAAATTTTGAAAAAATATTATTCCGGTCAAAATACCGGTCCATTTCAGGCACCCCGAAAAACCCTTCTACAGGCCAGTACCACTTGGGACTGTAAGGCAGATGCACTCCCATACAGATGCATACAGCTTTCATAACACAATAATCTAGTGCGGAAACCTACTAAAAACTATTGTTTTGGTTAACTACGGGGTCCATCCCAAAATAATTTTAGCCTCAAATTGAGAAGAGTTTCAGAAATATTTCCCGTGATTGGAAATGCTATGATTATTATTAATTCGACATTCTAAGTAGCGATTTTGAGTATAGAGATAGTTTTATCGTTAGTTTAGGATTTGAGTATCAATAATATTTTTCATCAATATAAAAGAGAATTTAACGCCTTCTTTTTCCGACAGAATATTTTTGAGATATATCTTTGACTCGTCTTCATACTTTTGAGGAAAATTAACGCTTAAATAAGTCATTTTTTTCTTTTGTTCTTCCCATATTCGGTACTTTACAGTTTCTTTTCCTCGACATTTCTTGAGAAATCTATCAATTGACTTACCTTCTTTATTCCAATTAATTATTCTCTTACTAAACCAAACTTCATCCCAGCTTTCAAAAAAAGGAAAATGAATAATTATATTTCTAATAGTTTTGAATAGATCACTTCCAATTTCTGCTTCATTAGGAGGTCTTGTTTTTCTCATTTGTTCTATAGCCCAACCAATTGGTTCATAGTTAAGTAACTCCGAATAAATTGCAAATCCTTCTTTAATCTTAGAAAACCTATTCCACTCATCTTTTTCGAAAAAAGAATCGTCCATTACCTCTTCAAAAATATTATAAAAACGATTATAAGCTAAAGTCAAAAATTCTATCTCTGCTGGATTCGGTCTTAGATCTTCAATCATGTTATTCAAATAAATTCGACTTGATTAAACATTTTTTTATTTTTTGTTATACCCTTAGAAAGTTTGTAGTTTTCAATCCCTATATGAAGAAACTTAAAACCTCTGATCTACCCTGGATTAGAAAATATGTAAAATTTATAGAGGTCGGGGACGAATTCAAGGATTAACAAGTAGCTTAGATTAAAAAATCAACTTAAAAGATATAAGGGAAGCAGAAATCTCGTGCTTCCAAAAACAAGGCATGGGAGGAAAAACCGTAGCCTTGTAAGTTATCCCACTTGAGTAAAACTTATTTACAATATTTCTCAGCCCTCTTGAGCGAAGCGAAAAGGGCACCGTCCTCCCGAGACGGGACTCGGGGATCTTATCTCATCATAAATCTTGTAAGGCTGCTGTATGCATTGGAGATTTCTTTTAAAGAGAGTGAAATCTCGAAATCTTTTCCTTTAACCTCAAGGGAATTGCCTTCGACCTTGCCGATTATCTTATGAGGCACATTTTTGAGGATTTCGAGTACAGCCTCGGGTTCGTCTGTAGCAAGTAGAGCTCTTGCTGAAGCTTCTGAAAATAACAACTCTTCGGCTTTTAATTCTGAAACTTCACTCAGGTCTATCTTTGCGCCGGAATTCCTGCACATTCTTGCAAGCCCTGCAGCAATTCCTCCAAGGGAAAGGTCATGTGCAGAATGGAGTTTTCCACTCCTTGCAGCTTCAGTTACAGCTTTTATTATCTCTGGAGCATTTTTCGGGACAGGAGGAACTTTTCCGGCATTCTGGGCCTCGAAACAGGCATAGTATTCGGAAGCTCCCATGTCCGCAGTTGTTTCTCCTACCAGGATAACGGTGTCTCCGGATTTTGCAAAGAAGCTTGAAGGTAGAGGAGTCTCAAGGTTGACTTTCCCTATTATTCCAATCGAAGGGGTTGGGGGAATTGCAGTCCTGAATTCATCACTTTCGTTATACAGGGATACATTTCCTCCCACGACCGGAATTGAAAGTTCTCTTGCTTCATCTCCAAGCCCAAGTACGGAGTTTTTGAATTGCCAGTAAATTTCCGGGCGATCTGGGTTTCCAAAGTTCAGGCAGTTTACAATGGCGAGCCCATCGGCCCCTTTTACTGCAAGGTTCATAACGTTTTCAATTACTGCGGTCTTTCCTCCGTTGTAGGGGTCAAGAAGGGTAGCTCTTGGCTGGCAGCCACAGGAAAGTACCACTCCATTTTTATCGGTAATCTTGAGCACACCTGCGTCTTCTCCGGGTTTGATAATTGTTCTCAACTGGACTTCATGATCGTATTGCCTGTAGATCCATTCTTTTGAGGCGATATTGTAGGAAGAGAGGACTTTCACGAAGGCTGCCTTCAGGTCTTCCGGAGTTTCGGGAGCTTTACCTTCTTCAACCTGGGGAATCGGAGCTACTGAGGATTTCTCGCAGGTCGGAGCTCCACCTGTCAGGAAATCTATTGGAATATCCACAACGATCTCCCCTTTGAATTCAACCGTATAATTTTTCTTTTCTGTTAAGTACCCCACTACAGCTCCATTAAGGTCGTATTTTGCTACCAGAGCAAGTACGGCATCAACGTCTTCAGGAGCGACTTCAAAGACCATACGTTCCTGAGATTCTGCAAGCAGGATTTCATAGGCATTCATATTGGGTTCACGCTGGGTTACTGCATCTGCAATAATATGGGCTCCAAGTCCTCCTTTTGCAGCCAGTTCCGAGCTTGCTCCTCCAAGCCCCGCGGCTCCAAGGTCTTTGCAGGATTTTATATAACCCTTCTCCATGGCTTCCAGCGTCATTTCAATTACAAGCTTTTCAGTATATGGGTCTCCCACCTGGACGCTTGGGCGGTCTTCGGCTTCGGCTGATTCGGAAAGATCCCTGGAGGCAAAGGAAGCCCCTCCAAGTCCATCTCTTCCTGTGCTGGAGCCTGCGAGCACAAGCTTATTCCCGGCTTTCTGGGAACGGGCAGTTATAATATCTTCTTCCCGGCAGAGCCCTACTGCAACCACATTTACAAGAGGATTCCCGCTGTACTTTTTGTCAAAGAAAGTCTCACCATTGACCACAGGCACTCCTATGCAGTTTCCATACCCTGCGATTCCCTTAATTATTTGCTCAAAGAGGAACATGTTTTTTGGAGTGTCCAGAGGCCCAAAATAGAGTGGGTCCATAAGGGCTATCGGACGGGCTCCCATGGAGATTATATCCCTAACGATGCCTCCTATTCCGGTAGCAGCTCCGTTGTAGGGGTCGACATATGAAGGGTGATTATGGCTTTCCATACCTATGGCAAGTACATAGCCATCTTCGAATTTTATAATCGCAGCATCGTCTCCGGGGCCGATAATTACGTTTTCCCCAGTGCTGGTAAAAGTTTTCAGGAGAGGAGCGCTTGAGCGGTAGGAACAGTGTTCGCTCCATAAGTTTAAAAAGCAGCCCTGTTCTACCAGGGTGGGCTCTCGCCCGAGTTCTTTTTTAATGATCTTAAGGTCTTCTTCAGGTAACATTGCCTTGCCTCTGATGCTTAGTCCTTTTTTGGATACCGAAGCTTTGTTTTTTCTTAATAGATTATTGATTATTCCCTTAAATTCAAGATTTTCAGTATTAGCGTTAACAGTTTATGCCGACATAAAGGGATAAGGATTAAATAAATATTTCTAACCCAAGCCTTTTTAAATAAGGCTTGAGCGCAAACCTTTTGGAAAAAGGTTTGATCGAAAACGATCTGGTCGGCGTGATCAACCGGCGCAACGGTTGCAGGTCAACTACAATGACAATACTGAGCTGAGCCAAGAAGGATGAGTTATCGAATAGAATTTTTTTGGTCTTTCTGGACTTCCGTGATTATTAAGTCTATAGTAAGCTTTCTATTCTCGCGTTTTTCGCAAAATATCAAACTGGATGAAAAGAAGGTAAGGAGCATTGATACTAAGGAGCATTGATACCGGATTTAAGATTACTTTTTTAAGTTGCGTATTATGAGCAGTCAATCGAGTTTTCTTTCTGAAAAATAGTCTTGGAATTTACACTGATTGAGAATAACATCAGTTCTGGAAAGAGCTATGGATAAAAAGGGATTTAAAATAAAATGAATAAAGAAGTATGTTTGAGGTTATATTTGCTGGATCATTTTTTCCACTTTTACTCCAGATTCGGTAAGGGAGTACATCTCTTCCTTTTTTGTAATTAATTCCTTCTGTTCAAGTTCTTCGAGAGTTTTTTCGATGGTAGGGTGTGCAACTCTCAGGGTTTTTGACACCCTTTTCCCTTCCATTTCTCCTTTTGAGGAAAGTAAGGAGAGCACTTTTTGCCTTATATTGTTTCCGTTTACAAAACCTATTAAGTCGTTCAATTCGTTCATCAGGTGCCCCCGATTTATTAGTGTATATTAGTGTACCTAATAATTTTATACTACTATATTTATATAATAGATGTACATATATATGTGATAGCTAGTTATAAAAAGAGATGGAATTCAAGATATATCTAACTTGTTGCTGGGTAAGAGAAGCTCTTTCCGGCAAAATCAGGGATTTTAAGCTTTTTTAGCTTTCTCGGTTTTTCAGCTTTTCGGCTTAGATCCTTTTCCAAAGTGTCAATATCTTAAATCTCTTTAGATATCCAGCTTTTTTGCTTGCAGTCTGGTACCAATCTGTATTATTTACCAGCAATCATATTATCAAATTTACTTTACCAACAAACATTATAAATCAACATATTAATATATAAAAAATTGAAAAATAATAGAGCTCTGGCTGGCTTTTTATATTGTTGAAAATTTCGGTTCTTAACTGAAATTCAATATAAAGTGCCTGAAAAATACCATTAGGCTTTAATACCTTCATTGATAAGTACTTTATATCTATTTAGTTATTTTTAGATGTAAATTACATATACAATGATTACAAATTCGGAGGATATACCAACAAATGAGCAGCGGAATGTGCCCAGTATGTGGGCTTCCAAAAGAACTTTGCATTTGCGAAGAAGTTGCAAAAGAGCAACAGAGAATTACTGTAAAAGTTAACCGAAGAAGATACGGCAAAGAAGTTACCGTTGTAGAAGGTTTCGACGCAAGTGAAATAGATCTTCACGAACTGTCCACTTATCTTAAATCAAAGTTTGCATGCGGCGGTACGGTAAAAGGAAATACTGTGGAACTTCAGGGTAATCACCTGACCCGCATGAAAGAAGTCCTCATGGAAAAGGGTTTCTCTGCTGAACAGATTAAAAATTAAACCCTGAAGAGCCTCAGGGATAAACCGGGTCTGAAAAGTAGCAATAACATTTTCAGGTCTGGAATTACTATATTTTTGTCGGCATTTCAATAGCATGCATTTTAGGTAAATTGAGGGATATATTCTCTACTCAAAAAACAAAAGTATACGAAATATACTAACTGTTAAGGTAGATGGATATAAATTGTTAAGAAAATCTCTCGTAAATTTACCTGATTTATGCGGTGTTGGTCTCCCATGAAAACAACATGTGAAATTATGGTACAGAAAGTCTTGCCTGCAATTCGGGCAGAACTTTCCAGAACAATGATTTTTGAGCATGGGTGCACGCAGCAGGATGTAGCGGACATTCTGGAGCTTTCAAGGGCTGCGGTATCCCAGTATGTAAGTGAAAAACGCGGGGCTGAAGTTGGTTTTTCCGAGGAGACTCAGAATGAAATTCGAAAGTTTGCATCAGTGCTTTTAAATCAAGGTTTATCCTCTCAGGAAAAGGCAAAAGGTATGTGTGGCATTTGCAGTTTTGTTCAAAAATCCGGCTGGCTATACAGGAATGCTCCTGAAGCTAAAGCCTGTATCATCTGCGAGGATACGGATTTAAAGTGAGTGGAACGCTGTGTATTAAATGTAAAGGAAAAGGACTTTGTGGGCGTCCTCGTTGCCCAATCCTTGAAAAATTTAAGTCTTTACAGTCGATTGCTCCTGTAATCTCGGGAGACTCGGTTTTTGGAGCATCTCCTCCTGCGATTTTTGTTGGAAGTTATGGTTACCCCAGGGTTTCGGCAGGCCCGCTCATCCCCCCTCTGGCAAAAGAGAGCGAAGCCTCGCTTTTTGAAGATCCCTCATCCTGGGCAAGCATGCAGATTGAAGACATTATCTCCATGCGTTCCCGTATGGTCAGGGCAAACACAAACTTCCATGTAAAGGATGCCCGCAGCAAAGAAAACCCTCTCCTTATAAAGGCTCAGGAACTTGCCCTCTCCAGAAAGCCGGTGGATACTGAAGCCTGGTTTTTTAAAGCCCCAAAACAGGAACTTAAATTCGATGCTGTACTCACGCCTATGGGTCCTTCTGGTCTTGTGAAAAACTTTGAGCTTGCAGAAAATCCGAATGTTCCAAAAAAAGTCGATTACCTTGTCTACGACACTGACGCCCTGGCAAAAGATGCGGTGCTTGAACTCTATAAAGGGGATATTCCGGCTGAACATATTACTCGCCTGTTCTCAATTGGCCTGCTCGGAAAAGAACGAAAAATCGTGCCAACACGCTGGTCAATTACAGCCGTGGATGATATGGCAGGAAAGGAACTTGCAGACCGCATTAAGGATTTTCCCTGGGTCTCAGAGATCCAGCTTTTTAGCGGGACCCATTTCGGGAACCATTTTGAAGTCCTAATCCTTCCAAGGGCTTATGCCTTCGAACTTATAGAAATTTGGCTCCCAAAAGCAGTCTGGTCTGGAGAATCAAGCTGGATTGGGGAAGACAGTGAGAGCTATGATGGAAAAAAGAGTTATTCTCCCCTGGCCGGAGGTTATTATGCCGCACGGCTGCCTGTGCTTGAATATCTTACAGAAATCAAAAGGCAGGCCTCGGTCTTCGTACTCCGGGAAATAACTCCGGACTACTGGGCTCCCCTCGGAGTCTGGGTCGTCAGGGAGGGCATGAGGAAAGCTCTTCTGAACCCCCCGAAGAAATTCGATTCTCTCGAAACCGCAGTTTCAGATCTTGCAGGCAGGATAAGCACATCAAAATCCGAATGGATACAGCAGGCAAAGATGCTCTCAGACTTCCGTTTTCAAACTACTCTGGACTTCTTTTTTAAAAAATAATGATGTTAACATAGCCAGTGTAAAAGCATAGTCAGTGTTAAAACAGAAGTCGTGTAACAGCAGAAGTAGCATAATAAGGATAAACTGCTGACTAAAACATAAGCCAAAAATATAATACAAAAATAGGCAGGTAGGAAAACTTTAAAGCCCTTTGTCCGGCTTATTCAAGTTTCCTGACCTTTTTTCACATTTATTCAAATATTTCGGGCACTATACGCCGTGCAACTTCTTCGTAAGCCTCGGAAATGTCGCCTTTATCAAATCTGAAGACATCTTTATCCATGGATTGCCCGGTTTTCTTGTCCCAGAACCGACAGGTATCGCAGGAAATCTCGTCTGCAAGGAGGATCTCTCCGTCCTTCCTTCCGAATTCCAGCTTGAAGTCCGGAAGCATGATACCTTTTTTGTCCAGATAGGGCACAAGCAGTCCGTTGATTCTCAGAGCGAGTTCCCGGAGTATGGCAAGTTCTTCCTGTGTTGCTAGCCCAAGCGCAAGGGCAATATCGTCATTCAGCATTGGATCCCCGTACTCGTCATTCTTAAAGTCAAAAACAAGTACTGGGGACTTGAAAATCGTGCCTTCCTTAATGGGATATCTTTTTGTAATTGAGCCTGCGGCAATATTCCTAACAATGACTTCAATTTTTATAATATCGACTTTCTTCACAAGCATATCGGTATCAGAAAGCATTTCGAGAAAATGAGTCTTTATTCCCTCGGTTTCAAGCATCTCAAAAATTTTTTTTGAGATCTGGGCATTGTAATACCCTTTTTTTTCCATTTCCCCTTTCTTCTCTCCGTTAAATGCAGTTAGACTATTTCGGAATTCGGTAATAAGGGTGTCAGGATCATCAGTCTCATAGATAGTTTTTGCTTTCCCTGAATAGAGCTGTTTTCTTGTCATGCAATGGTCCTCTCTAGGGATAATTCTGGATTTCCTTAGATAGAGAGATCTTAGGAATGATAGTTTTAATATACTAGTTCTGATAATGCAGAAGTTTTGATAATTCCGTGACATTCCAGAAATAAGCTATATAAATGGAATCCTCTCGAAGACGCGAGTAAATCTCACGGAGACAATTCGTTATTTCCAGAATTCACAATTACTCTCTGAAAATGAAACATTTTTCGGAGGCTACAAAGGCTTTTCCGAAAATATGCTTAAATTCCCGAAAGAGATAGAGTAGATGATAACGTCTTCTGCTAGATAAAGTTATCATCTCCAGTCGGCTTTTCCTTTTACTGCCGGCTGCTTCGTAAATTTTATCATCAAAGAAAACCAATTAATAGGTTTAACAAATTAAAGAAGAATTTAAGAACTTACCGCATTTGAGTGCCCAACACTTGATAGTGGATTAGTCCAAGCACGCAACAGGTAAAAACATGTCAGGCACTATATTAGATATCGTAGAACTACTGCTAACTGCAGAGATCTATAACCGCTATCCAGAACTGGATGTAAATGATCTTCCAAAGAACATTAGGAAAAACTACTGGAGTAGCACAGAAAAAACAGTTCCCAAACCCATCACAGCCACTTTTATCAGAATTGAAAAACTGTACGGGCTTAAGGATATCGAAAAAATCGTAAGGAACGTCCCCTTCATAAATTCCGACAAGTCTCATTTTGAACTTCGTCTAAGCGCTTTCGAACTTGCTGCGGAATGGTTTGAAAAGCAGGAAGACTCCCAGGAACGGATTGAAAATAACCCTGTTCTGGCCTATTACTTTGGAGAAATAAGGAAGGATGAGGCTGCAAACTATGCACTTGCAAAGGCAAAAATAAGGCCCAAGGAAGTCGACAGGGAATGGATAGAGTCCCTGGTAGCAGAGATCCGGAAAGAGGACAAAGGCGAAGATATGCTGAAACTCGTGGTCATTATTGCCCCTGAGGATGTAAAGCAAAAAGTCAAAGACCTCGTGCTCACCGGGGAACAGAAGAACGAAGTTGAAAAGATCACGAAAGCCATCGAACACAGGGAATACCTGCGGGAGATCGGTCTGCATGATATCGGAAAACTCCTGTTT
The DNA here is from genome assembly GCF_002505485.1 of Methanosarcina sp. UBA5. Taxonomy (GTDB): domain Archaea; phylum Halobacteriota; class Methanosarcinia; order Methanosarcinales; family Methanosarcinaceae; genus Methanosarcina. Next base: position 14,384 of record NZ_DAVG01000042.1, read on the forward strand.
GTCGGCCCTCCCGGAACCGGGAAGACTTCAGTTGCCCGCGCACTTTCAGAACGGCTCTCAATCCCGTTTGTTGAGGTCAAACTCTCCATGATAACAGACCAGTATCTTGGTGAGACTGCAAAGAACATTGACAGAGTCTTTTTGCTTGCAAAAAAACTGAATCCCTGCATTCTTTTCATAGATGAGCTCGATTTCGTCGCAAAAGCAAGAACGTCTGATGAAAATGCTGCCATCAAGCGGGCAGTAAATACCCTCCTGAAGGCAATTGATGAAATCAGCCTTGTGGATCATGGAGTTCTTCTTATTGCCGCAACCAACCACCCACGTATGCTTGACAGCGCAGCCTGGAGGCGCTTTGACGAGATTGTCCATTTTCCTCTTCCTGATCTCGAGATGCGTAAAGATATTCTGGATATTGTAACCCGGCATATCGAAGGGAGTTATGACACAGGGAAAATTGCGGAATTGACAGAAGGCTATTCAGGCTCAGACCTGCGAGTGGTTATAAGGGAAGCTGTCTTGAGTGCTCTTCTCGAAGAACGTAAAATACTTAACCAGCAGGATCTGCTGGAAGCTGTAGACTCTTTTAATGAAAGGGCTGGCCTCAAATCCGAAGAATACGACAGGAAGAAGTAAAATGAGACTAACACTGCTGGGAACCGGCGATGCTGTCGGGACTCCTAAAATCGGATGTAACTGCCCTGCCTGCAAAGACGCCCGAAAAGGGGGAAAGAGCCAGCGTCTTCGTTTTTCTATCCTTGTAGAGTCTGAGAAAGGGAAAATTCTTATTGATACCAGCCCGGATCTCAGACAGCAATTTCTCAAGCAAAACCTGTCCTGTGTAGATGGAGTGATCTGGACGCATGGGCACTATGATCACTACTCCGGATTCGGAGAATTCTACAGGGTTCAAAACAAGGTTGACGTCTATGGAGTTCATGAAAACCTTGAATACATAGACCAGTATGTTTCCTTCCTTAAACCCAGGTATCATTATGTAAAGCTCTATGAGCCTTTCGAGCTAATCGGGTTGCAGTTTACACTTTTTAAGGTTAACCATCCTCCTGTAGAGGTTCCGACAGGGGTTATAATCCGTGAAGGCGAGAAAAAAGTAGTGGTAACAGGAGATACAAACTCTGAAATTCCCAAAGCCAGCCTGGAGCTTATGGAGAATCCGAACCTGCTTATTGCCGATGCTATAGTTCCGCCCCATATCCATCTCAAAAAACACATGAATTCAGAAGAGGCTATGGCACTTGCAGATCAGCTTAACGCAAAAGAAACAGTTTTTATCCATCTCAGTCATATGTTTCGTCCTCATGATATTGAAGCAATGTTTTTGCCACTTGGATACGACGGACAGGTTTTTGAGTTTTAAATATTTCTATATTTTTCTCAAGATTGGCAGGAAGGGAAACTTTTGGAAAAGCAGATGCATGAGTTACGGGGATATTTATCGATATGTAAGCTTATTTAAGCTTAAATTTGAGTTTTTTCCCAGATGCTTGAAGTGTTTCGCCTGTTCCCAGAAGCATAGTTTAAAAGGATCTGTTTCTTTAGATTGCCTGGCTTTCAAACCTGACAATCAGCAGGTGAGCATAATTCGCATTAAAGCATTAAATTAATATTTATCTTCATATTTTAATGCCACTGAAGGATTTTACACGGTGTACCATAATGAATCGAAATTACTTTTCTTTGGACAATTTTTACAAATATTTCATAGGTCTTGATGGCATTATACTTGCTTTCTTAATAATAAAGAGCTATCCTGCTGTTGTTAATTTAACGACGGAGTCTAGCTTTTTTATTATGTTAGTAGGGGCATTTTGTGTGTTAATTGATAACTGGAATCGAAAATCAATAGATTACAGATTATACGTTGAACTATATGAAAATGAATATCTAGCTAATTCTGACTATAAAGCTGGGAAAGTATTTATAAACTTAATTTTTTATGTGATCTCTATATATTTAATATGTGGTCTCTTTGGTGGGCTCTAAAACTCGCCAGTAGGTTTACATGAAGGGATCTTATTTAACATGAGTTCGAGGCATGGCTTTAGGACATGCCTTTGAATGAGATCGATTTATTCTTCTCTATCTTTTTTTCTCTAAAAATTTATAATTCTTATATTAGTCACATATAAATACAAGTACATCTAATTTTAATATTGTATTTTTATATTTTTTCTTGTTATGAAAATCAGGAAAAATAAAGCAAAGAGGGAGTGGTATCTATGGCAGTAAGAAATCCAGTAGACTTGATAGCACTTATACTTGTTATAGTAGGAGGATTAAACTGGGGGCTTGTAGGGCTCTTTGACTTTAACCTTGTAGATGCTATCTTCGGGGTAGGAAGTACACTTTCGAGAATTGTGTACATAATTGTCGGGCTTGCAGCGCTTTATACGATTTATTTCGCTACAAGAGCTGATACGTATCATGCTCGTGAGGCTCCGGTACATCACTAAGTAAAAAAGATTGAAATAGCTCTTTTCCGGTGTAATACTGTGAAAGACTGTGAAAGGACTTTAACCAGCTATAATTTTTTCAGAAAGCTGGATATAAAATTAAGATTGGCTATTTTTGTTTTTTTAAAAATTTTATTTTAAAAGTTTTATTTTTATTTCTTTTATCTTTACTTTTTAACCACTTTTTGATTATAGCAAATATCGGTGATCCATCAATAGTCAGTTGATATTTTCCAGAGCATTTCCATTCGTATTCTGCTCTCAGGCTCTGCTTATGTATACTAAATTTTCTGTAACAGGTAAGCTTAGAAAACAGATAAACTAAGCAAAAACATTCAAAGACAAAATATCAACCAGCTACTAATACACTACCCAAATATTAGGTTTATAAAAATTAACAGGTCTCTACATATATAATTTCAGGATATTTATTTTTTATAATGTATTCTTATTTCACTTCTCTTTCAGAGTCTTCAATTCAGAAAGCACTCTTTCAGCGTGTCCAGTGGATTTAACATTGTCCCATATCCTGGCTATTCCTCCTTCAGGATCTATGAGAAAGGTTGTCCTGACCGCGTTTATGAATTCTTTGCCTCTGAAGTGCTTTGGATGTAGGATGTCATATATTCTGTGAACATTTGCCTGCTCGTCTGAGAGTAGTTTTATTTTGAGTTCCTTTTTCTCGATAAATTGTTTGTGAAATTCTACACCATCCCTGCTAACCCCGATAACAACCGCATTTTCGGCTTTAAACTTCATCTTTTGCGCTTCCAGGACAACGCTGCAGCTTCAAACGCTAAAAGAGGCCCTATGAACCATCCTGCCCAGAATAGGAGTCCGGCTATACCCAGAACAGAGAAGTAAATCAGTTTCCTTGCGGATCCAGTGCTGTAACTTTCATCTTTGAGGCTTAAGGCTATTGCAACAACTCCAAGTCCTAAACTGGCAAAAATTAGAAAGAAAGTAATAAAAACTTCTGAGGAAAATGAACTTTTATTCAATGAGATCAGCATCTGGAATACATATGACATTCCTGTGCCAATAAAGAAAAGTCCTGCAAGTACTCCTGAGATGCACGCAAGACTGAACCCGGCGACAGCTTCTCTCTTTAAGAAAATTGCCAGAAGCCCGGCTGCAAGAGTTAGCGCAAGCGGAGTAAAGATTAAAAGCAATCCCTGCCCTTCCCAACGGTAAATCTTTATCTGGCTCAGGGGTATGGATATCCATTCTTTCAAGGTGAAAGTTTCTCTGTACCCAATAACTATTCCATAATTGCCTCTTCTAGGGATTTTTCTTTCCTGTAAATCTTTTCCCTGTATTGCATCTTCTCCTTCTCTCGAATCTGCTTCCTGTATTGCATCTACTACAGCGTAATATGTTCCACTTTCCGGAGCTTTGATATCTAGCTTAGCAAACGAATAAAAGGTGCTTGGGGTAAACCCTTCATATACAGGGCTCTCAGGCAGACTATAGAGAAGCACATTTGCCCCGTATCCATCGGGTACTTCCAATCTCTCGGGTACTTTTCCTTCATCCACAAGTTTCGGCCCGATAAGAATCAGGCTTGGGATAAAACCCTTCTTTCCATCTTCAACAGGAACAGTGAGCCCGAGTACAATTCTCTCCCCTTTCTCCATTTTAAAACTGTAATACATGAGGTCCCCTGAGGCAAGATGTCCGTAAAGTACCCTTGATTTCGAAGGGTCTTCAATCCATATTGCCGTTTCAGGACTTTTCCCCTCCCCTCCGAAGACTGGCACGTGGGCAAACGCAGGAGCGGATAAAAAGTATATAACAGCCAGTAAAAAAATTCCAGAAAACCAGAATGTTTCCTGTCTCATGAACTATGTTTTCTCAGGTAGTATGTAAATATGTATAAGAATAAAGAATCAGACACAGAATATGGGTCTTAACTTTTGCGTTAAGTAAGCTCTCTCCGAAAACCCTTTCTTAAATGCGTTCGGAATTCATCTTATGAGAATCTGGGACATACCTCCCGAGAAAATGTGCAGGCAGCATCTTCTAGGGGAACATCGTGAGTTACATGCTCTCTGGTCTATAATCACCAATAACAAGAAAGCCTATTCTCACCATCCAGAAACCATGCGCTGGAGGGGAAAGCTCAAAGCTCTTTACCTGAGGCATGAAACTCTTGTTCATGAAATGACAGAGCGAGGATATAAACATCATACTCCTCTTGATCCTACCCTTGCTACAGGAAAAGCTGTTCAGGACGAGTTTGTAGATTCTTGTGAAGAACAGGTTCGGCTCCTTAAAGAAAAAGGGTGCAGTTGCAGGGTCTGAGTGGGTTCTTTCAGGAAAATTAGGATTCAGCTTTCCTGCGAAGGAAAGTTTACAAAACCATTGTTTTGATAAGCCCTTTCATGGATTATTAAAACAAAATTTCATGAAAGAATCGGAGGGTGAAGTAATTTTTGTTTGAAGGATAGATAGGCTTTGTAGAAAACCTATCTATCAGCTTCAAGATGATGAAACAAACAAGCAAAATATATAAAGCTATTATTCTCAATAGTACCTACGCAGTTGAAGTACAAAATCAAGCACATTTGGCATTGTGACTTGTGTAGTGTATTAGACAGTTAGAGGTTTAATGCTATTGGTTTCTTATTTCATTCGCGTAAGTACTAATAAAAAGAAATAAATCTACAAGGAAATACTTCAAACAAGCTTCAGTTCCATCTCATAACATGTCTCTTTTCGACCACATATATTTTTTATCGACCTAGTTTCTTGAAAACCCATTTTTTCATATAATTGTATCGCAGGAAGGTTATTTATATTGACATATAGGAGAATGGACGATATTCCGTTTACCTTCATCTCTTCTATACTGCTCCTTAATAACCTCTCAGCAAACCCACGGCCTCTGAAATTTTTGTCAATTGCAACTGAACATATTACTGACTTTTTCTCAAAGCCTTTGAGAGAAATTACGGGTTTCAAGTAGTATATGCAGTAACCAACGATTTTATCTTTGCTTTTGATAACATAAAAAATATTTCTGAATCTCTTAACATACTTAACAAGTATTTCCGGTTTTCCATCTTTAAATGCTTCGGCCTGGATTGTGAGAATTTCAGGAAGCATGGAATCCTCTATAGAACCAATCTCTTCTTTCTTTATCGATCTCCATTTTTTTACTAATTGACTGCCAGCGGTATCTCGGATCAGCTTTTCAAGACTCATTAAATATCTAAACGGTAGAATGTGAAGTTTTGTAGTACCCATAAAAATCACTTAGGACTTATGTACTTGAGGTACAAAATCAAGTACAATATACAATGCAGTTATATGTTTTTTGATAGTTTAAGATTTAAAGCATATTGATTTTTCAGTTAAAACTGCTTAAGTCCTATTTAAGTTGTGGAGTTCGTTATTTCAGAGGAACTCTACACAACTGAAAGATACACTTTCCAGACCTTACTTCGGGCAAATTTCCTTGAGGCCAGCAGCTACATCAGCCAGAAGTTCGATTGGAATTCCCATAATCATTTCTTCATCTGCGATTT
>NZ_DAVG01000091.1 GCF_002505485.1 Methanosarcina sp. UBA5
AAAAGGAACTGTGTTTTCTGTTTTCCATTTTTAAAAAGTTAAATAAATTCAAAATCTTTTATCTGTCATGTAAAAACCCTTCGGTTATTGAATGTGCAAAGTTTTATATTATCAAGCCAGTATAGACTGACATCCTTTATTCTCTGACAGTATGTGTTAAATCGATTTTCTAAATCGATCTTTTGATTTTATTACTGAATTTTTTGAGTGATGGATTTTGAGCGAGCTTGAGAAACTGATAAATCTTGCAAAAAACGCAGCCGAAAAAATCCGGAAATACAGATTTGTGCGCGTAGTCTCACACAATGACGCTGACGGTCTGACCTCAGCCGGGATAATGGCACAGGCCCTGCTGCGAGCAGGTATTTGTTTCCAGCTTTCGATAGCTGGAAGGCTGGATGAAGCTGTGATTGAAGAAGTGAACAGGAGCACCTCTAGGGAGGAACTTGTTATCTTCTGCGATATGGGCAGCGGGCAGCCTGAGCTTATAGATAAGGTGGCAGCCGATGTTATAGTGCTTGACCACCACCTGCCTGTAGGGCAATCTCCGGCAAAGGCAGTTGTAAACGCCCACCTGGTTGGAATCGATGGAGCAACTGATATCTCGGCTTCGGGCACCTGCTACCTGGTAGCCAGAGAAATGGCAGTCGACAATGTCGATCTTTCAGGGCTAGCTCTTGCAGGTGCAATTGGGGACAAGCAACTCTTTCACACGGCTAACGCCTTCATTCTGGAAGAAGCCTTAAAAGCGGGGATCGTGTCTATCAGGAAGGGACTCAAAGTAGGAGACGGAGACCTTGTAGATGTGCTCGCATACAGTACCGAACCTTTTCTAGATATAACAGGTTACCCTGAAAAAGTTACAGAATTTTTGAACCAACTCAGGCTTTCAGGAAAGATTGAAAACCTGTCTGAGGAGGAAGTCTTAAGGCTTGCCAATGCTGTCGCCCTGAAACTTGTCAGGCAGGCAAGCCCGGAAGCTATTGAAGCTGTTATAGGAGAAGTTTTACTGCTGAACCAGGAGCTTGTAAGAAACGTTTACGATTTTATCTCTATTCTTAATACATGCGGGAAGCAGAAAACCTATGGGCTGGCTATTTCTCTTTGCCTAAAAGACCAGAAGATTGTCAATGAAGCCCTTTCTTTTGAAAACGAGCATGAGAAGAAACTTACATTGAATGTCAGGGAAAATGTAGAAAAAATTCTCAAAGGGGAGAATCTCTGGTATGTTGTTACTGCTGATGCCCTTTCTACCGGGACCCTTGCAAGCACGGTTGTCCGCTATCTTCATCCCGAACTTCCCTTCATTTGCATAAATGAATCCGAAGGAATCCTGAAAGTCTCCGCAAGAGGCACCCGCGAACTCGTCTCAAAGGGCCTTGACCTTGCTTTTGCCCTGAGGGAAGCTGCGGGTGCAGTTGGTGGAAAAGGGGGCGGGCACAACGTAGCTTCCGGGGCTGCAATCCCTCTTGGGAGTGCAGAGGAATTCCTGAGCATTGCAGACCGAATCATAGGTGACCAACTCCAGAAAGCTGGAACGAGAAATCAAAAAAGATAAAGATAATAAGTTGGAAAAGCGATGTGAGTGCGTATGAAAATTACAGGTACAATTGAATTTCCAGATCCCGAATCAAGAAAATCGGCTGCGAAAATTCTGCAAGCTCTTTCTCCAGATAACCTTAGAAGCATGGAAAGTGAAATACATGATGATAAAGTTGCTGTCCAATTTCACTCTGAGAAAATAGGCTCTCTTCTTGCAACTGTTGATGATTTTCTCATGAATGTTAAAATTGGAGAAGAAATTGAAGAGGCTATGGAAAAAGAAGATAAAGTCAGGGAAAGCTAATCTACTTACAAGCTTTCTTTCTCCCCTTTATTCTATTTCCCTTCTAATCGCGGGAGTTGTCAATCCTCCTTAACCTTCCCTCCATAGCTGTATCATTTCTTTGAGTCTCTCGTCCGTGAGTTCTTCTCCGGTTTCAGGAATTTGTAGGCCATTGCGGTAGAAATGGATAGCTTCCTGCAGCTCTTCGGTGCTTATGTTTTCCCCTTCTTGGGAAGCCGGGTCATCCCAGAGGTTCCAGGTGCGGACTGTCCAGTTCCAGCTCTGTGTAACTCTCTCATTCCCGTTTCTGGCAATTGCTGTGATATTATAAAAGCCTGGAGAGCGAATGACTTCTGTGTATGAGCTTTCCTTAACTCTGGATTCGGAACCCCTACTTTCTCCATTAAGATACCAGCTTACATCGCAGGCATAGTTTGTACTGACACTGAACTCTTGTTTCTCTCCTTTATAGGTTGTAACATTCTCTCCGGGGCTGGCTGAGTCAATTGAAAGGGAAGCCACTTTTATATAACCGGGTTTAGTTTCAGTGTCAGACCCTTTACTGTTACCGATAGTCTGAGTAACAGTATAATTCCCGTAAGACCCGTAGGTATAGATCGGGTTCTGGGCTATTGAGTCGATTTCTCCATCCCCGTTAAGATCCCACTTCCAGGAAAAGGCATTGCTGGAAAGATCTGTGAATTGGACTGTAAGAGGATACATTCCTGTTGTAACATTTGATGAAAAATCAGCCTCAGGAAGCGCATCGCTGGTTGTGAAAGCTTTAATGCAGAGGTTTGTTTCCGAACTGCTTGATATGTCTTCCCACTGGACTCCATTAGGGCTCACATAACTTTCTCCGGGATTGGCCTGGGCCTTGCTGCTGTAACGGATTACGGGCTGTTCGACTGCAAGAGGACCTGAAGCCGAAGGATTAATGAATCTTATAACTATTGAGAATTTCTCTCCGGCACGTACTGGCACTGTCGAATTCAGCACGTGCGTGTGATATCCTGGGAAAGAGTAACTTCCGCTTTCCTGTACAAGGTATCCCTGTCCAGAATTCACAGGCCCGGAAACTGGATTTTTATAGACATATATCTCATAAGCCGTATTAAGATCGGTAGTATAGAATCCTATGGCTCTAAGGGTTTCATTCCTTTCCGAAGAGAAAACATTGCTTCCCCAGGCAACCTGGCTTCCTTTATATTCTCGTGATCTTGTCCATCCAAGAGGGTCATACTGATAGACATGGTCATAATTATTTTGACCTTCAGCTGTGAACGCAGCGTTTTCATTGTATCCAAGTTTTGTGTCGTAGTAGGAGATGTAGAAGTACCCGTCCTCTCCCCATGTATTACCCCAGCTATTTTTTGCTATAAAAGCCCCGTCTCCTGGAGGAACCTGTGTAAAGTAATTCCTGTCAAAAGAATCGTCCCAGCCTACAATGTTTACAGCATGGTTGACAGACAGGTTACCTGTGTATCGATAAGCATAGTTTCTTTGCTGATAATACCCAGTGTTCCAGTACATTGTGGAGTACACAGCCCCATACTCCAGAATTGCATTCTTGAGAAACTCATTATTCAGGGGTTCTGTCTTTTGGGGCAGGAAAAGTGCTTCTTGCACATGTTTTTGTACAGAAAGCCCTGTGGGCGAATAGGAAGAGGCATCAGTATAAGGATCTTCAGATTCATTTACAGGCCCGCTCCAGCGAGAAAGATATGCTGTTGATATGAATGCATTGCCACCTTCATCCGGAGTATAATCAAAACCTTGCGAATAGTTCTTTGAGACAAGGTTTTTCATGTTGTTTTCGGAAAAGTCATAGCTTTTTCCTTCTTTTCCCAGGACGTAAGACTCAAGGGAAGCAATAGTTGAAAAAGCCCAGCAGCTTCCATCCTTTCCCTGATTCTTTGCGGCTGTTACTTTTCCCTCCTTGCGCAGATCATAAACAGCTGGAAGGTCTGAACCTGAAGCTCCCAGCAAAGATCTTCCTTCAGGGCTTGCAAGTCCTGACAGGTCTACAGGCGAGGGCTTATACCCTGTGCCTGCAAGCTGTCCATAACTACCCCCAAAAGAAAAAACTTCAACTGAGTCAGACTGCTGGCTTTCCAGAAAGTCGGGGTTCATCGGGGCCGTTTCAATCATGGATTCAACCACGGATTCAGCAGAAGACGTGCAGTTCTGCGGCGTTTCAGGGTTTTCGGCATTTCCTGCAGCAAAACTCGGGCTGCCCGTCAGGCACAAAACCAAAACCATAAACACAAGCAAAAATGATTTTATTTTTTTAAGTAGGGAGAATTCGATTCTTTTCAAGATCTTTGGCCTCGGTGAGATCGTCTCCTGGCGAGCCTGATAAGCTTTTTTGGAGCTTGCCGGGATGCAAATCTTTATCATTATTTTATAACTGACTTACAGATCTATTTATGAGATTTGTCTATATGTCTTTTTCCAACTGAATGTATTTTTTATCATATTATACGACTTATTTTCTCATGTAAACTCCCAATGAATGTTAAATATCGATCACATTCGGGCAAAATAAACTCAGATTTTTTCTTAATGGGAATAAATTAATAAGTATAAATAATTAAACTGTAAATGGGACTCAAACCTTTAGTTTTGCTTATCATATTTTAATTTCAGTTGATTAATTTTTTATAAGCTGTTTGGTTGAGGTTTATATTTCCAATAGAAAGAAACATTACTCTTGTCTTTCCATACCTTATAGGGCATATTTTAAGGGGGTGAAAACCTGCTTTCGGAAGCACTTGCAGACCTTGAAAAAATCAGACCTGAAGACCTTGATAAAGAGATACTTAGAGCTGCCATGATTGCAGAACTGGATGCTATCAACGTTTATGAGCAGATGGCAAATCTGGCAAAAAACGAAGAAATTCGTAAAGTTCTACTTGATATTGCCAGAAAAGAAAAAATCCATGTAGCGATGTTTGAAACTGTGCTCCTGCAAACTGACAGAGAGTTTTTGAAAATCTATTCTGACTATGCTCTGGCTAGAAGTAGAAAATAAGTTTCAAATCCATTTGAAACCATATTTTCTATTGATCTTCCATGCTTGAAGAATATGAGAAGAAAAGACACTTTAAAAAGACGCCTGAACCGCCGACCAGCGATTTTAAAAAAAGCTCCTACAAACCGATTTTTGTAGTTCAGCGCCATGATGCGCGTAAGCTTCACTATGATTTCCGCTTGGAAATGAACGGGGTTTTGAAAAGCTGGGCTGTGCCAAAAGAGCCCCCGAAGGAGGCAGGCACCAGACGGCTTGCTATCGAGACTGAAGACCATCCGCTGGCATATGCAGATTTTGAGGGGGAAATCCCGGCTGGAGAGTACGGGGCCGGTAAGGTTGAGATATGGGATAAGGGAATTTTTGAGCTTTTGAAACGTGAGGAAAGGGAAATTGTGGTGAAACTTAAAGGAGAAAAATTGAAAGGGATCTACGTTTTGGTCCGGACAAAATACGGAAAAGAAGAAAAAGGCTGGCTCTTCTTTAAAAAGGTCAGCTAAAAGCCGAATGAAACTTAATATTTCTAGATAGACAGGCCGTGTCTCAAGAGTGAAACATGGATCAGACCCTGAGCTTTTTAAACCATTGTGAGTATAAGCATATGGGGATACTTACGAAAGAAAGAGTAAAGATCAATGTTTTTGAAACTGCCGGGGAAAACTGCTGCGTTGCCGCCTGTGACGGGCAGAAGGTTTACGATATAATTACGGCTGCACTCTGCGAAAATAAGAAGATCGAACTCTCTTTTGCAGAGACGAGTGAGCTGACGCCTGCCTTTCTGAATTCGGCAATAGGACAGCTTTACGGCTGTTTTCCTCCAGAACAGATTGAGAACAACCTCTTATTCACAGATATCTCCGAAGAAGACGAGATCATTCTTAAGAGGGTTATAGAGCGGGCAAAAACCTATTTTGAGCATGCGTATACCTGCAGAAAGGCGCTGAAAGATGTGCTTGGAGGAGAAGAGGATGCGTAAAAGCGTTCACCACGCAACCGTTTTTCCGGTGAGACGTCGCCCAAGGCTTCGCGCCGGAGGATCCAGGCCCGCAAGACCTGTTCCTGTAAAGGTCCATTCCATAGAGAACTACGATTTTCCCGAAGGCAAAGGCTACTTCTTTGATACCAACATCTGGTTGTACATCTACGGCCCAATAGGCTGGCCTGATCAGTGGTCGGACGCCTACTCAAGAGCTTTAAAAGAAATCAGGAACTCCGACGGCACGATCTATATAAACTGCATGATAATCTCGGAATTCATAAACGCCTTTTCCCGAATAGAGTTCAAGCAGCAGACCGACTTTACGAGGTTCAAGGAATTTCGAAACTCTCTGACCTACAGGGCAATCTCCCAGGAGATAGCCTACAACGTAAGAAAGATTCTCAAAAGCACCCTTGCCTGTGACCCCGAATTGCTGGTAATAGACCTTCCTGAAATTATGGATTTGTTCGAGCAGGGAAAATACGATTTCAACGACCTTCTCTTTGCCCAGATCTGCCGCGCAAAAGATATGGTTTTCGTAACCCATGACAAAGATTTCAGCGAACTGGGAGTCGAGATCCTGACCGCAAATGAGAGGCTGGTAGACGTGGGGAGAGAAGGGAGAGAATAACCGGTTTTTAGTTTTTTACTTTCCAGACTTGACTTCAAGATATTCAATTGCTTCTTTTATTCTTCTGCTTAGCTCATCAAGCGTCTTTACTTGAGTATGGCAGCCCGGAAGTTCTGGAATAGAAGCCACGTAAATTCCGTCTTCGTCCTGTTCAATAACGACAGTGAATTCTCTTATTTGACGACTTCTCTTTCGGCGGTGGCTTTATTTTCAGTATATATATCATGTCCAAATGGTTTTATTTATAGCTGCGGAGAAGCCTTAATGACAGATTTAAGTTCTCATGTAAAAATATCTCATAGCGAAAGTATCAATTGAGAAACAAATTGATTGCCGAAATACTCTATGGAATTCATTGGATTGAAAAAGGATTTACTCAAGAGAGTCAGCCCGGCTAAAGGCGACCATTGGGAGGTTCTTGAAACATTAGTTTCTGGAGAAATATATTTTTTAAGCGATGGGCTTTCCTCCTTATTGACCTCCGGCAAGTTTATAGATTTTCCGTAAAAGGTTTCATGGATAAGGAGCCGATCTGGTTAACATCCATATGTATCCTTCTTTGTTCCATGGTCTACGTATCCTAATTCTAGTCATGATGTTTATCTTTCTATTTGCTTTTGAGTGATCTTCCAGCTTATAAAGTACTGTGTCCTTTGTAAATATATAACCTGCTGCACTGCAAGTTTGTACTTCTTTTTTCCGCTTCCATTTTCTTCCGGAAAGGCCGGTCCGACGTGACCGTAAACGTAGCCGGGATTCTATCTTTGGTTAATTCTTTCCCGTCGCGAGGTTAAAGTTTCAGCTCAAGAAATCGGATAATAGACATATATGCCCTATTCGGAGTCTGAATTACAGGTATCTACTATCAAAGTATAATTATAATGTACGAATCATTGATATTCTATAATACTGAGTTACTAATTTTCACTATGGAATAGGGATTTATACTAGAAATAGAATTTTAGACTCTGTTTACGTCGTTACCTCAATTCACAATACCTTATTCCATACCAAATAAAAGAGGCTCAAACTTTGAAACTACAGTTCAATCTCAAAGCTTACTTTAAAACAAGTGCAGACCCCACTCCTGCAAAGGATGTTATAGCTGCGCTTTTTGAAGAAGCAAACGGTACCCTTCTCACCCGAGGGGCGCCTGAAGGGCAGGGAGCAAAGGTTACGGAATGGAAGCTCGGGGAGGACAGGATCGAGCTTTCGCTCCAATCCGGCAGGTATGTCAGAGTGCACGATGCAGTTTTCAGGCTGAGGAAACAGCTTTCTGAGTCACTAGGTAAGAAATACAAGATCGGAATTCGTGGAATCGAGGTTGAGTCCTTCATGATTAAGGTTCCGGCTGACCATGAGCTCAGGATGCTCAAGGTTCCCTATATCAAAAGTATGGAAAACATTGAAGGCGGGATTCAGCTCGAACTTGAGGTAGGGGAAGCTGAGATGAAGAACCGGGTGCCGGACAGGATTCTCACTCTTCTTGAAGAGAAAATCGAGGCTGCCCAGTATGGGGCAAAGGCCGAGCACTGGAATTTGCTCTGGCAGAGAGAGCCAATGGAGCATCCCTTCAAGGAAGACCCGACCCAGGCCATGATGAAAGAAGGCTGGCTCAAACGTGGAGCAAGCCGCGGGCAGTGGATTCATGGGCCTCAGTCCACAAGGATTTTCCGGACTTTCGAAAAGATCGTCCTTGAAGAGCTTCTCGAACCTCTTGGATACAGGGAAATGATTTTCCCGAAACTGGTCACTTGGGAAGTCTGGATGAAGTCCGGGCATGCAAAGGGCGTCTACCCTGAGATATATTATGTATGTCCTCCGCAGACAAGGGACCCCGAGTACTGGGAAGAGGTTGCCGACTACTACAAGGTCACCCATGAAGTGCCCACAAAACTGATCAAAGAAAAAATCGCAGAGCCAATCGGAGGCATGTGCTATGCCCAGTGCCCGCCTTTCTGGATGTACGTAACAGGGGAAACTCTTCCGAATGAGGAAATTCCTGTAAAGGTCTTTGACAGGTCCGGAACCTCCCACAGGTATGAGAGTGGCGGAATTCACGGGATCGAAAGGGTCGATGAGTTCCACAGGATCGAGATCGTCTGGATCGGGACAAAGGAAGAGGTATTAAAGTGCGCAGAAGAACTGCATGACCGCTATATGCATATTTTCAATGATATCCTGGATATCGAGTGGAGAAAAGCAAGAGTCACTCCCTGGTTTATGGCACAGGAAGGGCTTCTCGGGCTTGCCGAAGAAAACACTGTTGGAACAACCGATTACGAGGCCTGTCTGCCTTACCGCGGGCCGGATGGAGAATGGCTCGAGTTCCAGAATGTGAGCATTAATGGAGACAAGTATCCCAAAGGCTTCAATGTGAAACTCCAGTCCGGAGAAGAACTCTGGTCCGGCTGTTCCGGAGTCGGGCTTGAAAGATGGGCTGCGGTCTTCCTTGCGCAGAAAGGGCTTGACCCTGCAAACTGGCCTGAGAAATTCAGAAAAAGAGTAGGCGAAATGCCGAAAGGTATCCGCTTCCTTTAAACTTTTTTCCTTAAATTTTTTCCCTTAAACTGTTCTTTATACTTTTTCTTTATACTTTTCCTTCATACTTTTTCTTCAAACTTTTTTATCTATCTTTTTAGCAGATAGGCAGAAAGCGTTTCTGACCGATTTGTTTATATACTGATATGATATGTATAGTGAGCCATTAACTAATTAGATGCCGCTAATTTCTGAGAACTTCTGGCGATTTTCCGGATCGTATTTTTGATTATCAGGAGCCTGTAGCTGCCGGAATATAGGGGACGGGTCCAGGTTCGGAAGCCTATGGAAGCTTGGAAATTTCATCTTGAAAGGGAAACGCTAGTGCTTAAAGCACCACAAACTGCGCCAGGCAGCGCAAAGTCTGTGCAAAAGCGCTGAAGGTCATTCATGCTCATTGATTAAGGAGAAAGCTCATCCGAGCATCCGGAATAAGAAACTGAAAGGCTTGAGGGCCGCAGGATAAACCAGCAGCATACAAAATTCAACAAAAATACTAAATACAATATAAAAATCATAAAAGGAACATTACTTCGGAGGAATCACTTGGCAAGAAAGAAAGTACAGAGAAAGCTTGACGGATGGAAATCCAAGGAATGGTATAATATTGAGGCTCCTGCTTATCTAAACAGAGCTATTGTCGGTAACACTATGGCAGGAGATCCTTCTCTGCTCGTAGGGCGCAATATTGAAACCACTGTTGGGGAACTTACCAACGATATGACCAAGAATAATACAAAGGTCATCCTCAGGATCAACAATGTCGTCGGAGACGTCGCAACTACTGACCTCATGGGCCACGAACTTACAACCGACTATGTCCGCTCAATCGTGAAGAGGCAGACCTCAAGGATCGATGCTAATATCGACGTTAAAACCAAAGACGGCTATGTCATCCGTGTAAAGCCCACCTGCTTCACCATCAAAAGGGCACGCTCAAGCCAGATCAAAGCCATCAGGGAAATGATGGTCGACATCGTCGCAAAGCGCGCATCTGAATCCGATTTTGAGACCTTTATGCAGGAAGCAATCCTTGGCAGGCTCTCAGCATCCATTTACAGGCAGGCCAAGTTCATTTACCCGCTCCGCAGGGTCGAAATCCGGAAAACCCAGGTTGAAGCCGCACCAGCACCCTCTGCGCCCACTGCACCCGAACCTGCAGCCGCAGCGTAATCTCGTTCTGGTTTTGTATCAAGAGGCAGGGGAAAATCCGAAAGGATTTTCTTATCTCTTTTCTTAGTTCCTTTAATATACGGATTTCTTATTTTTCTTTACTGTTCTAATTGTACTTTTAAGTCTCTTTTTTACTCTAGACTATGTAACCAATAAAAATGCGAAGAACTCACTTTAAACTCTCAAATCGCGGAAAAAAGTGGAGATACTAAACTTTATACTTTAGCTCTTTTTCAGCTTAGTATCTTCATTATAAATCAGCTCTCTTGAGTGAAGTGAGCGAAAAGGGCACCGACCTCCCGAGACGGGACTCGGACGAGACAGGACGTGGGGCGACTCGGGCTAGGCGGAAATCGGTTTTTCCTGCTTGCTGATTTCAGGTTTTTACTTATTCTTTTCCAGGCCTGCAGTCGATATTTTTGAACTTTTTCCTGCTACCCGATTTGCTGGCAGGCTTGTTACCGGGCGGCTTACAGAGTTTTGTTCCCTGATTCTGGTTTCGGCTCCTCTGCCTGGCTGTTTCCAGTATTTTCTTCCTTCCGTGCAGCGACGGTTTACACAGAACTCTTCTTCTGGACTTTCGCCTTCTTCTTTTAATCTGAACAGCTTCCAGCCACAAGTTTCACAGGTTTTGTCAAGCAGGGTCAGTTTTCCGGTTTTTGGGACTGAATGGGTGTACCCACAGCGTTTCGTGCAGCCCAGGAATCGGGTGTCTTTAAAGGTGATCAGGAACATGCTTCCGTCACATTCTGGACATGGGCCGACCGTTTCTGGGGGGTAGCATTCCTTTTCAAGGTCGCAGGTAAAACAGGGACCTATGCCTACAGCCCAGTTATATTTGTTTCCAACTTTCAGGACAGCCGCTGCATCTTTTTTACATTCTTTGCTCCTAAGTACGGTCAAAGCCCCGGCTTTTGGCAGAGGATACGAATTCCGGCAGTCAGGGTAGCCTGTGCAACCCACAAAGCGACCCGAATCCGTCTGTACAATCCTGAGCACGTGCCCACAGGCTTTGCAAGTTCCAATGTAGTTTTTCTTGTCCTCAAGGGCAGCTTCGTCCTTAATCGTGCCTGCTATGCTTGAAGTTAGTTCCTTTTTATTTGCTTCAAGCTGGGCGTACATTTCTTGAATCAAAGTTGTACCTTCATCAAGGGCCGCTTCAAACTCCTTTTTCCCGTCTTCGACTTCCTGAATTAAGGCTTCGATCTTTGCCCTTATTTCCGGCCTTACGAGAATTGGGACAGTTAGAGAGAGCCCTTCCATAAGGGTAAAGCCTGTATCGAGGATAGATATCGTTTTTCCCTTTGTCTCGAGATAACCTCGCTTCTTGTTTGTTTCAATATGAGTCGGAGCTGTTGCCTTTGTCCCAATTCCATTTTTGTCCATAAGGGTCAGAAGTTCGGCTTCGGTCAGTTTCTTTGGCGGGCTGGTTTTGGATTTTGTATTGCTGAGCTTTTTTACGCCCACTTTCTGGCCTTCTTCTACAAATGGGAGGAGCTTATCCTTCTTATTTTCAAAGGGATAAGCTTCGAGCCAGCCCGAATCCTTGAGCACGGTGCCGGACGAGTCAAAGGGCTCTTCCTGTACAAGCAAATGAAGATGAGTTTTTTCGAAAACGGCTGCAGGCATAAGGTTTGCCAGGAAATGCCTTGCTATAAGGTCGTAGACTTCAGGGGCTTGAGGGATATTTACTGCAGAGCTAACTTCTCCTCTTGAAGCCGCCCTGATCGGGTGGATAGGAGGGTGGTCGTGTGCATCTTTCTCCCCGTTTTTCGGGACGATTGGGGCTATGAGGATAGATTCTGCAAAAGGTTTGTACTCCTTCTGGAGTGCAAAATCAAAGACAAGGGACTTGAAATCAAAGTCATCGGCGTATTTGTTTGTCTCGGTCCTGGGGTAACTGGTAAAGCCTGCAAGGTAAAGTTGTTCTGCAACCTCAAGGGCAATTTCAGGGCTTATCCCAAGGAATTTGGAGGCCCTTTTCAGAAACTCCGTAGTATTTAGTGGATTCGGAGGGGTGGTTTTTGCTTCTTTTACTGTCTTTTTCGCAACTAGCCCTTCTTTTGTCCCTTTCAACCGCTTGAAGATCTCAGCGGCTTTTTCCTTGTCATGGATATTTCCTGCCCTGTGAATGCCTTCGAATTCTCCGCCTTCTGCCGAGAAAATTGCAGTTATCTTCCAGAAGTCCTTTGCCTGAAAAGCCCGGATTGCCTTTTCCCTTTCGTATACAAACCCGCAGGTAGGTGTCTGACAGGGGCCGATAGAAAGGATGCCCTTTGTCCTTGCTCTTTCCCTGACCGAAAGAGTGACGAAACGGGTGAAAGCTGCTCCCATTTTAAGGTCCAGAATCTGTCTGGTTTCTGCAGCCATTGCCATGTTATAGTCCGGATCTATAAGGCTCTCAAAAGCTTTCTTTACCTCATTTGGGGAGAGGGACGAGAAACGTGCCCTTGCAACCGGCACATTTGTTACTTCCTCTGCAAGTGTCTTGGCTTCAAATCCTATATTTTCTCCTTCCCTGTCATAGTCGCAGGCAAGGACAATCTTGTTTGCTCTTTTTGCCAGGTTTTTTACCGCAGCAGCGTAATCAGCTCGCGTTACAAGTTTTTCGGGATCGACTGCAAGGAGTACACCCGGGTTAACCTCGCTCCATTTATTATACTGCTCCGGAAAATCATAATTCATAATATGCCCGGACAGCCCCATTACCAGCCACTCCTCACCTTTCCATTTAAATTCGTATGCCGGCAGCCCTTCGACTGTTATCTTCTCAACTTCCCCATCGCCCAGGATGCTGGCAATCTGGGCTGCTGCCTTATTCTTTTCTGCAAATGCGACAACTGTCATATAAAATACCCTGACTCTGTTCTTGAGATAGTATTGAGAGCTAAAATAGTCAAATAAAGAATTATGTAAGGAAATACGTAACGAAATGCGTAAGAAAATGAACAGAAAAGATTTCCTTTCTTTCTTTTTCTCGTTTCGCTTATCCGTGTCGATTTAAATAATACTGATTCGGTTCAATTATACCGGGGTTCAATTTACCGGTAATCTGTAAAAACCTTTCACTTTAAAAACAATTTCTGCAGTTTTCTCTCTATACATTGTGCTGGATAATATGCATACATTATTTATATATTTGCCTGCTTATACATATTAAGTGACTTCCCAGACGTGAAAAGATATATATCAGTTCACTGTCTGTTCTACCTTGCAAGACAGGAATACTTGATTTATCTTTACATCCAAATATCCTGTTCGGACCGTATGATATGACAGTTAGTTGCAGTTAAGGTTATTCATGTTATCGCTGATGTGGTTTTATCAATATCTTTTAATTAATCTAGAATTATAATTGCCTCATTCAACTCACAATCTGGAGTAACAATGACACTGATGGAAGATGCGAAGAGGGGAATCGTCACCCCCTCAATAGAAGCCGTGGCAAAAGCTGAAGGAATAGACCCTGAGACTGTTCGCTCCTGCGTGGCAAAAGGGCTGATATCGATTCCCGTAAATAACAGGCGAGAGACCCTTCCTACCGGCATTGGCAAATATATGAGCACGAAAATCAATGCCAATGTCGGAACTTCAAGGGACTGTATAGACATTGATGCTGAAATAGAAAAAGCAAAGGCTGCAGAAGCTTTCGGTGCTCATGCCGTAATGGACCTTTCTACAGGTGGGGATCTGGACGAAATTCGCACCCGCATCCTGAAATCCGTTAATATTCCAGTCGGGACGGTCCCAATCTACCAGGCTGCAGCTTCTAGGAAAATTGTTGTGGAAATGACCTCGGATGATATGTTCAACGCCGTTCGGAAACATGCCAAACAGGGTGTGGACTTCGTGACCGTGCACGCTGGGGTCAATTTAAATTCTCTTGAGCGCCTTCGCCAGAGCGACAGGATAATGAATGTCGTGAGCCGTGGAGGCTCTTTTACCCTTGCCTGGATGTTACACAATGGGGAGGACAATCCCTTCTATGCCGAATTTGATTATCTCCTTGAAATCGCAAAAGAATATGACATGGCCCTGAGCCTTGGGGACGGCATGCGTCCAGGCTGCATTGCCGATGCCTCCGACCGCCCTAAATTTATGGAATTTATCACACTTGGTGAACTCGTAAAACGGTCAAGGGCTGCCAATGTCCAGACCTTTGTGGAAGGACCTGGCCACGTGCCTTTAAACGAAATTGAACTGAGCGTAAGAGGCATGAAAGAACTCTGCAACGATGCTCCTCTCTACCTTCTGGGCCCGCTCGTAACCGATATTGCCCCCGGTTTTGATCACATTACAGGCGCAATCGGAGGAGCAATTGCAGGGATGCATGGTACGGATTTCCTCTGTATGGTAACTCCTTCGGAGCATCTTGCCCTTCCAACCCTTGAGGATATAAAGGAAGGCCTGCTCGTAACAAAAGTTGCAGCCCATACTATTGACCTTATAAAGGAAGGCCAAAAAGAACGCGCCTGGGAAAAGGACCTGGCCATGGCCTATGCCCGCAGGGATCTTGACTGGGAAAAACAATTCGAACTGGCAATCGATGGTAACAGAGCCCGCAAAATTCGGGACGCCCGTAGAACCGAAAGCGATACCTGCTCGATGTGCGGGGATCTATGTGCTTTGAAAATTGTAAAGGAAGCTTTTGAGACCAAAAAGAAGGAAGAATGAGGTTTTCGATTCTTTTCTTATTTTTAACTTTTTTAAATCCTTTCTAACTCTTTCAGCTCCTTTTTAACTCTTTTTATCTTTTTGTACGGACTCCTAATTTTTCAAATCATTGAGTTAATATTGCCGTCAACTCACATATTTATCCTGTAAAATGAAAATCATGTAATCAGTTGTCGTGTGAAACAGTATGTGATGCAACAGCAATATATCTCAAAAAATTACTTCGATTGAATATAATATTAACCAAAAAGAGATTTTTCTAAATCTGAAAAAACCGTCATTTTTTAAATTTTTTGTAAAATATATACATAATAATTATGAGAATAATAATTATAAAATAAATTTCAGGGATTCCAAACAAGGTTACGGCAGAGCTAGAGATCATACTTTTTAATAAGTTTTTATGGTTTATAAAATTTGTGAAAAGTAAATTTCAAGAAAATTAAAAAAGTATTAAACTTCTGATAGAAGATGTTAAAGACCTTTCAGTATTCTTTATTCAAACTTTTATCCCTTCCTCATTTCTCTTAAGAAAGTACCTAAACTATCACTTTATAACTGGAAAGCAAGTTCGCCGTTTAAGCGAATATACCTCGACCATGTGGTGGGGGTGATATCTCAGCTTTGCCTTTCGAAGTCCGCTGACGCCGAGATCACTTTCCCTGTTGATGTACTTCACCTCGCTGGCAAGAATCGCTGCAGTTTCGGCGTTGATTACCTTGTATATTCCCTCGTATTCCGGCAGCCCTTTCTCAAAATGGATTATTGCCATATTATTGTTGAGACGCTCAAAAAGAGAAATGGCACCGACCTGTGAACCGACCCTTATCAAAAGACCTCGCAGGGTCAGTTCGGCTAAATGTTCGATCGCATAGGAGGCAGCCTCTATTTCGTGGGCAAGAGTGAAATTCTCCTCGCACTTTTTGCTCTCACACCATTTTACCAGGAATTCCATTATCTCTTTCCGGTTTTCTGGGGTTATCGGCTCGACCGTGTGCCTGTAATTCTTCCTGAATTTATTAACTTGGCTGCGAATCTTGAGATATTTCTTTCCCGACAGCTCTGCAAGGTCGCGAGCCCGGTACATATATTCAAAATGATTCAGATCTGGAACCAGTAAAAGATCTAGATCTATTTTTTTCATCCATTTTGCAGTCTCAGGGTCGATGAGTGTAAGGGGCTTATTATCGTCACCTATGTCCAGCGCCAGCCGTATTACCTCTCGCATGAATTCAGGATTACGAGGGCCTATAGGCGGGTGTAAGCGGGTAACTCCTGCGGCAGTGCACGCAAGAATCACGTTTCCTTTCACGTATGCATACCGGTAATGCATAAAATGGTTCCAGCAGACCATGCTCGTGAAAGTGTTGTCGCTGTGGGTTTGCGGGTATAGTGCGTAATGGTGCTCGAAAAAAGCCCGATCTGCAAGCGTTACAGGTTTAAAATCTTTTTTACCAAGCATTTTAAACAAGACTTTTTGGCTTCATACTTATTTTTATTGGATACTTCAGGTTAGCAAAAATTACATACATTAAGAGTGAATTCAAATAAATTCAGTTTCATAAATTCAGTTTTATAATTTAGTTTCATAAAACCTATGAAACTATCTAAATCTATCGATTTAAAAGGAATCGAAAAATGTCAGAATCTGAAATAAAACTTACAGAGAATAAAATAAAGCCCGCAGAGGACAGAGTAAAACCCGGCTTGAGAATCCGCGCCGCAGAAATTGAAGATGTCTCACTGATTCTTGAGTTCGTCAAAGGCATTGCCAGGTTTGAAAACCTTTCCCACTTGATCACAGCGACAGAAGAAACCCTGGCGGAGGCCATGTTCGGAAAAAGGCCCTATGCCGAGGTTTTCTTTGCCGAACTGGACGGGGTGCCTTCCGGTTTTACTGTCTTTTTCCACAATTTCTCTACTTTTGTGGGAAAGCCGGGGCTCTATATCGAGGACATTTTCGTGAAACCCGAGTTTCGGGGAAAAGGAGTAGGGAAAGCAATGTTTCTCCACTGCGTAAAACTTGCAAAAGAAAGAAACTGCGGAAGAATGGAATGGGCGGTTCTTGAATGGAACCCTGCTAGGAAATTCTACGAACATCTTGGAGGAGGCCCTGTAGATGGATGGAACATCTATCGCATGGACGAGAAAAAATTTGAAAGTGCGCTTGAAAAATGAACTTGAGGTAAAAATTCTCAGCAGGACTTAAATCTGGTAGGACTTAAATCTAGTTTTAGACCGCGGTTTTCACGTTGGAGCCAGGTCTTTACGTTGGATCTAAGTTTTTACGCTGGAACTAAGTTTTTCGCGCTGGATCTAGATCTTTATATCATATCTAAGTTTTCATGTTACATCTTCCTGCTGAGTAAAAGAATGGTGTTCAAGGCGTTCAATTCTCTTTTCAAGGTTCTCTATTTGCTGAAGAAGTTCTTCTGAGGCTTTTCCGCCCTCGCCCTGCTCAACGCCTGGTCCTTTTCCTCCTGCTTTCTCGGCAAGTTTTTGGGCAATCTGCATAAACTTGTCCAGTTTCATAACCGGAAAGGTCTCGAACTTGCATAGCCCCATGAAAGGAAACACGGAAGTTGCGTACGTTTTTTCGTCTTCAGTTTCATAAATTATAAACGTGCGGTAGCCGGTAAGGTCAGTCCACTCGTCGATTACTTTTATGCCCTTCGGGTATTCGTAATTCGCATAGAATTCTGCAACTTTTAGAGAGTCTTTCGGCTCCCAGGTTATTATATCCATCAGCAACATTTCCTGATACCCCCAATACCAAAACTCGGTTTTGATCCCTTTCAATCGAAATCCTGTTCTATCAAACTCGAATCGGCTTCAAAATACATCTGGTAAAGTTAAGTATTGTTTCTCTTCAAACGGGCATATACTTTTAGGAACAAATGTTCAGCAAAACAGATCCGAAAAAGGTTTTTTTATTTTTATTTGCTCCGCCTGAGATAAACCTTAAACTGTCCCTGGTTAAAATTGAAGAAATTATACAGCCCTGTGCCTGAATAGAGCCCGAATCTAATTTAAAAAGCGGAAATTTAAAAATCACACCGCGTTTTCTGGCTAAAAATTTACTTTCTTAAAATCTGAACATAATTTTCTATATACACATTTTTCGGTACTGATCTTATTGCAATGTACAAAAGTACAGGGACGATTATCATGTCATCGAGGTATCCAATTACAGGTATGAAATCCGGTATTAAATCGATTGGTGATATTGCATAGCCTATGGCGATCCATAATAGTATTTTTGCAGTTTTGGGAGTTCGAGGATCTGCGTATATAAGTTTACATAGCTCTATGTACTTTTTCGCATTATCCTTTATCTCTTTCAGCTTCAACATAACTACCATAGATACAAAATTGATTGTTTATAAATAATTATCTGTATTATTTAAAATATATATTCAGTAATGTGTGGAATGATAGCCTCATTTACTAATAATAGTTTGATGTAATTGAAGTTCCCTGTCAGTACTGTAAATTTGCTGTAAGTTTGCTGTAAATTTGAAATCAAGTTTTTGTGCCTATGTACAATCTGGTTCTTTAGATGCGGAAATTTTAATTTATTCCTTATTTCTATTTCTATTAATATTATAATCTATGAATAATGATTGTTGTATTGCGTATGTTTGAAATTGATTTTGCTGGCAAGTTATAGTATATAAAATGATGAGAGTATTTACTATTGTTAATATCATCATCAAAAACAAACTGGGACTATTTATTGGTAAAATAAATGCATCTGCTAACATTG
>NZ_DAVG01000012.1 GCF_002505485.1 Methanosarcina sp. UBA5
TTAAGTATCCATTTACAAGACTTTCTTAATGCAGAGTTGCATTACCAACTTCTGTAACCGTGACGCTAAGAAACCTCACTTTACAAAGAAGCAACGGTACAGAGGTTTAAACGAAACCATAAAGAGGTGAGAGTTCACTTCATCCCCAATCTAAAGAATGGGGTATTCGTGATCCTCTGCGCTCCCGAGATAATAAAAAACAGCCTGAAATAAAAGAAGTAAGAAGCCTATCTTCCGGAAAAATTAATAGAAAAGTATTTTCAAAAAATTTTGGTAGATCCCTGCTCCTGAGAAGCAGGAATCTGCATTTTTCCTAGTGGAAAAAAGGTTTTTTAAAGTGCTGAAACAGATTATCCAATGTGGATATAGGAGTCCACAAGTTTCCTGATTTCTTCGTTCTTACCGTAGAGTCTCTCACTGAGCTGGTTATCGTCGAGACTTTCAAGGTACTTTACGTTGTCGTTGATCATACCTTCGGTGAAGACATCGTACTCCAGGAAAACGTCTTTCAGTTTCTTCAGGGCCTGAGCTGACTCGTAGCAGGATGCAGGCAGGTGCTCAAGCTGGGCAAGTCTGTCCTTGTGTTCGTCCTTGAAAATGTTGACATCGATGTAGAGCTTCTTTGCAACATCAAGAGCGTTGTCCATTTCAAAGCCGTGGCGAATACCTACAGCAAAGGCTGCAAGAAGGAGGTAAAGGTCAGCTGAGGGGTCTGCAGCACGGAATTCGAAGGTAGACTTGTAGCTGTGACTCTTGAACTCGTCGTTGTAGTTCGGGTTGGCGATGGCTACCATCTTGCTAGATTCTTCAGCGAACCAACCAAGAGGCACACGGACCAGAGCAGAGCGGTTCCTGTCTCCCCAGCAGATGTTGGTAGGAGCTTCCTGGTGAGGTACAAGGCGCAGGTAGGATGTGGGAATTCTGTTTCCAAAAGCAGTAATTCCTGATGCAATATCAAGAAGGCCGGCTATTGCAGTTTTTGCAGTGTCGCTAACGCCGCCATTTTCGACCATAACGCTCTTTCCATCTTTTAAGAGCTTCATGTGGACGTGCAGCCCGCTGCCTGCTTTTCCGACAGTAATCTTTGGAGCAAAGCTTACAATTACACCGTACTGGTCAGCAAGCATTCTGAGCATCCACTTTGCAATAAGCAGACGGTCGACACTGTTCTCAAGCGTGTCAGTCTCGAATTCGATTTCGTTCTGCTCGTAGTAGTATTTATCGTCAGTAAAGTTTCCGACTTCAGAGTGTCCGTACTTGATTTTTCCGCCAGCTTCGGAGATATACATCATTGCTTCCTTTCTAAGCTGGTCGAATTTGGTGAAGGGATTGGATTCGTGATATCCTTTCTGGTCAACAGCCGGGAAACCCATGCTGACATCTTCTTTGTTGGCGATGATGTAGTATTCGAGTTCGCCCATTGCATGGAGTTCATAGCCTGTCTTCTCGGTCAGGACCTGGGCAGCTTTCTTCATGACGGTTTCGGAAGAGCTTGCGAGAGGGCTTCCATCCTTGTCAAAGTAGGAACAGAGGATATCCAGGGTTGGGATCTCTTCAAACGGGTTTACGAAGGCAGTCCTGTATTTAGGAAGGACATAGAGATCGCTTGAATCTGCTTCGATGTATGTAAAAAGGCTTGATCCGTCGACTCTCTCACCGGCGGAAAGTAAGTTGTCAAGGTGTTCTTCATCTCTTATCACGAAGGCGAGGGCTTTAAGTCTCCCATCTCCACCAACGTAGCGGAAAGTCAGCATCTTAATGCCGTTCTCCTTGACGAACTTTATAATATCCTCTTTGGTGAATTCGCTTGCTGGCTTATTGAGGTACTGTACCAGTTTATTAGGATTCAATTCTATGGATGATGTTTTCATAATTATCCCTTCTTTTTTAACTGCAATATTCTAGGTAACTGCAATATTCTAGGTATTAAAGCCTCATTTCAATACCGAATATTTTCCAGGCTTGCGGATTGCCACATTGGCCATAATTTTTTAGACTCTTGCCTGCTAGGAAGAAGATAACTTACTGCTGTCTATATAAAGTTTTTCTTTTTTTTATTTTTCTAAAGAGATACTATAAAAAGAGACTGTAAACTTCACTTGAATTTTTAGAAACTTCTTTTTTCCTAATCGAGTTAAAGCGTCAGTTAAAATCTAAGGTTTTATCAGTTAAGGATTTTGCCTAATAAATATATCGGACAAATACAATATAGTCATTAAATAAATCCAGTTGTCGGACTGATAGATGCAGACATCTTTATCTGCTTCTTATTTCAAGCTGTTTTATTGCATCGGGAGAATGGAGGTAAAAATATGGAGATTTACAGTGTTCCTGAGATTGCTAAAGATGTGTTCTGGGTTGGGGCAAAAGACTGGAGCCGCAGAATGTTTGACGCTTTGGTTCCGCTGCCTCAGGGGACAAGCTACAACGCTTATCTTGTAAAAGGAGAAGAAAAAACAGCGCTTATTGATACCGTAAACCCTGGTTTCGAAGAGGAGTTTGAAGAGAAAATAAACTTGGTTTCCAGCCTGGAAAAACTGGACTACCTGATTATGAATCATGCTGAACCCGACCATGCCAGTGCAATTCGTTATATTATGGATAGGGCTCCAGGCTCAACGCTTATTACGACTGAGAGAGGTGTGAAAATGGCAAGCCTTTACCATGATCTGCCAGAAGACCGGGTTAAAGTCGTTGCCGATGGAGATACTATTGATTTAGGAGGAAAAAACCTGCGTTTTATTGAAGCTCCTTGGCTTCACTGGCCTGAAACCATGTTTACTTACTTGCCTGAAGACAGGGTTCTTTTCCCGTGTGATTTCTTTGGGGCTCACACAGCCCAGGGCGTTTATGATGAGGATCTGGAAGACCTTATTCCTCTTGCAAAACGCTATTACGGCGAAATCATGATGCCTTTTGGAAAAATGGGGGCAAAGGCTCTTGAAAAAATTAAGGATCTCGATATCGCGATTCTTGCGCCTAGTCATGGACCTATCTACAAAAACCCGAAGCGCATACTTGAACCCTACTCAAAATGGACCGCAGGAAAAACCGAAAATAAAGCCCTTATTGTCTATGTGAGTATGTGGGGCTCCACAAAACTGATGGTCAGTACGGTTGCAGAGACCTTACTGAAAGAAGGCGTAGATGTCAGAATCTATGACCTTGAAGTCGCGGATACAGGAGATATTGCAGGAGAGATGGTCGATTCCCGCGCTATTATCCTTGGAGCTCCGACCGTCCTTGCAGGCATGCATCCTCTTGCCCTTTACGGCGCTTACCTGGTAAAAGCTCTCAATCCGCCTGCAAAATATGGGGTTATACTCGGATCTTTCGGCTGGGGTGGAGGCGCTCTGAAGCAGGCAGGAGAAATTCTGGTTCCCTCGAAAATGGAAATTGTGGGAACTCTTCAGGTGAAGGGCAAACCCAAGGAGGAAGATTTGAAAAAGGTTGAGGAAATCGGCCGAGAACTCGCTAAAAAAATGAAAGTATAACCTGAAAGGGTTATATCCTCAAACTTGAAAATCTTTGTTTTAAGCCTGCGTGTAAGGTCTCTTTCAGCCCGTTAAAATCCGGCTGGTCAAACCGGTTAATTTATCCTGGTGACCTTACTTAGCCTTTTTCAGAGACTTATGCGGAGTTACTTAATGGTAATATTTTTAAATTTTTGGGAAGAGAATTTTTGAGAGTTGATTAATGGAAAGTAATTACAGTTTCTCAAAAGATAGTCTTTCTAACAGGCCGAGGTTCCATTTCTATTATTATTTTTATTATCTTGAATTTTTCAAGTTTTGGCGGGGGTTTTCTTATGAAAGGGGAGTCTGAACTGAAAAAGGAACTGAATTTACTGGAAATTACTCTGATAGGAATTGGCAATATTCTCGGAGCAGGAATCTACGTGCTTATGGGAAAAGCTGCAGGGCTTGCAGGCAATATGGTCTGGTTTTCTTTTCTATTTGCCGGAGCAACAGCCACACTTTCTGCCTTTAGCTATATGGAACTCGCTTCCATGTTTCCAAGGGCTGGAGCGGAATATGGATTCGTAAGAAGAGCTTTTGGAGAACGCATTGGCCTGTTTGTGGGGCTGCTTGTCATATATTTTGTAGTAATAACGAGCTCTGCGGTTGCCCTCGGGTTTGGCAGGTATTTCAGCAATCTTTTCGGGAATGGGTATTTAACAGGGACTTTAGGCCTGTTTATCTTCCTCAGCCTTATCATGGTTTACGGGATAAAGGAATCTGCCAGGCTGGCTATTCTAATAAGTTTTATAGAAGTTTCAGGGCTTCTAATTGTAATTTATACAGGTCTCCCTTACCTTGGAACGGTAAATTATCTTGAAACTCCAGATCTGGCAGGAATATTCGAGGCTTCAACTCTGATTTTTTTCGCATTTCTAGGTTTTGAGGATATTGTACGATTATCCCAGGAAACAAAAGAAGCCGAAAAGACAACTCCAAAAGCCCTGCTTATTGCGGTATTTTTTACGGTTTTCCTATATATATGCGTAGCAGTAACTGCCGTAAGTGTGCTTGACTTTAGGGTTCTTGGACATTCAGGGGTTCCCCTTGCGGATGTTGTGGCTGTTTCTCTGGGGAACAATGCTTTTGTCCTCATGTCGTGGATAGCTCTTTTTTCCACTATGAATACTGTACTTGTGGTTATGCTTGGAGGGTCAAGGATTGTATATGGTATGGCAGATTCAGGATCACTTCCGGGAATTTTCTCACGAATACACCCCAGTTACCAGACTCCTTGGGTCGCAATTTTAGGAGTTGCCTCTCTCTCAGCCCTGTTTGTGCTATTCAGGGATATTGCAATAGTAGCAAATATTGCTAATTTTATGATTTTTATTGTCTTTTTTATGGTTAATCTCTCTCTGATAAAGCTCCGTTATACTGACCCTAAAAGAAATCGCCCTTTTAAGGTTCCCCTAAATATTGGCCGCTTTCCCCTGCTTCCGTTTCTTGGAGCACTTTCTACTGTATTTCTTTTTTTTCAGCTAAGTCTGGAAGTTATAACTTACGGTCTCGTGTTTGCAGGAATCGGGATACTGGTAGTACTGCTCAGAACTAGATAAAACCTGTTAAAACCGGTCAACATCATTTAAAATTAAATTACAAACTTCAAAAATCTGGTCTTCCGTGAGACGGATTAAAATGAGTTACTTCTAAAGAACATAGGTATAAAAGGGTTTTATAACCTTTTAATCGTTTAATTAAACTCCTATTTATTCTTAAATCCTTAATATCCCTTTATAGGATAAAAATCGCTCTTAAATATTCTGAGAATCTCGAAGATTCATCGCATCTTCTCCATATATAAAAGGGCTTTTGGTACCTTTAATACAAAAAAAGAACTTAATCAGGCCTTTTTTCATAATATAACTATTTTTATTAAATATTTATGGATTTCAGTTATTTTTATGTCTTGATATTCATCGAGAATTAGTTTTATATACATTAAATCCTATTTGAATCGCTTTATTTCGCTTATTATCAAAATAATTGATTCTAAATTGAATAATCATTACAATTTGTCAATATACTAAAAATTATTAACCAGTAGGTACATAAGTTTGATACAGATAAGTGTTAATTTTAAAAGGGAGTAGATATGAGAAAAGAGCACTATGTGTTCCCGCTGGAGGATTTCGTTTCAAGAGACGATTTTAACCGAATAAAAAAGTTCTCCCGGGATAAAGAAACCCCATTTTTAACTGTTGACCTGCAAAAGATAGAGCAAAGCTATGACGATTTAGTAGAACATATGCCCTTTGCAAAAATTCATTATGCTGTAAAGGCTAACCCCATGGATGAGGTTGTGCTTGCCCTGAATAGTAAAGGCTCCAATTTTGATGTGGCAACTGTTTACGAACTTGATCAGCTTCTCAGGCTTGGGGTAGAACCTGAAAGGATCAGTTACGGCAATACTATCAAAAAAGAGAAAGATATAGAGTACGCATATGAAAAAGGTGTCAGGCTTTACGTTACTGACTCTGACAGCGATCTGAAAAAGCTAGCTAGAAAAGCCCCGGGTTCCAGAGTGTTTTTCCGTATCCTTACTGAAAGCGACGGAGCTGACTGGCCTCTCTCAAAGAAGTTCGGTTCACACCCTGACCTGATATATAAGCTCATTCTGAAGGCTGAAAAATTAGGGCTTGAGCCTTATGGGCTTTCTTTTCATGTTGGCTCCCAGCAGAGGGACATTGGCCAGTGGGACAATGCTATTTCCAAATGTAAGTATCTTTTTGAGGCAGTAGCTGAAAAAGGTATACATCTGAAGATGATCAACCTTGGGGGAGGTTTTCCTGCAAAATATCAAGCTCAGGCCCATGACCTTGAGACCTATGCTGGGGAAATCCGGCGCTTTTTACATGAGGACTTTGGAGAGGAGTTGCCTGAAATTATCATAGAGCCCGGGCGTTCCATGGTCGCCAACGCCGGCATAATCGTAAGTGAAGTTGTAATGATCTCCAAAAAAGCCAGATTTAACCAGTACAAATGGGTTTATCTTGACATTGGCAAATTTGGGGGCCTTATAGAAACCCTTGATGAGTGCATCAAATATCCCATTTTCTGCGATAAAAAGGGTTGTGCCGAAGAAGTAATTCTTGCAGGTCCGACCTGTGACAGCATGGATATCCTGTATGAACATCACAAGTATAATTTTCCTCACACAATGCGAGAGGGAAACCGCGTATATATCTTTACTACAGGCGCCTATACTCAGAGCTACAGTTCCGTGTGTTTTAACGGTTTCCCCCCGCTCAAGGCTTATCTTATTTGAAAGCCTATTCGAAGACTCATTAACTACTTGAGTTCCGTCACCCGAGTTTCGTCTCGGGAGGACGGAGTCCTTTTCGCTCACTTTGTTCGCTCAAGAGAGCTGAATTATAGAAGTTATTTAGCTGAGCCAAGAGGGCTGAATTATGGGCAAGTAAGATTGGTTTTCAACTTACTGAGGAGGGCTGATGATTTACCACAATCTTTTTTTAAAAAAGCTTGCCTGCAAACCTTTTCAAAAAAGGCTTGAGCGAAAACGTTATTATCGGCGTGATAAACCGGCGCAACGGTTTTGATCAACCGACGCAACGGTTGTGGGTCAACGGTTGCGGGTCCAGAGGGCTGATTTCTTAAATAGTGCTATATTGTCTATAGCTTGAAAACAGGGAATAAAGAAGTAAAGCTACTTTTTCCGGCTTAGATATTCTCTATGGTTATGCTGTCCTGGTTCAGGCCGGTTGTGACTCTAATGTTCATGTGATTATAAAAATAAATGCAGATCAAGAGCAATAGGGTTTCCTCTCAATCTCTAGACTGAATTGCAGGTAGGATTCGAGAAGTTCCATAAAAGAGATCCTTAATGAAACTTACTGCCAATTTAATGCTTTAAATATTATATTTGATTGAATATTTTGACGTCATTAAAAGTTTCGCAACCAAACAAATGCAAGAGATGTTTGAAAATTCAGATTACGAACTGTTTTTTGGGTCGGTTATGATATATATTCCCACTCCACTATAAGAGTATAGATTAAGAGTAATAGGGTTTCCTCTTAATCTTTGGGTTGGATCGCAGGTAGGGATTCGAGAATAGGGACTCGACCTCTACCATCTACTTCTAAACTAATTTCTAGAATAACATGCCATTTTTCATAATGTTTTTATTTTTAATAAACCTTATGACCGTTCCCATGTTTATATGTTTATTTCTACTGTCGGCGACCGTTTCATAAATGGCTTTGCAGGTAGATATTTTTTCGTTTTCCTTCAGCTTTGCCTCAACAATAAAATCATAAATTTCTATACTTCCTGGCAGGTTGTGCATAAGATCAGATGTAACAGACTACTATACAAAAAAAAGCAGGATTTATAGAACGAAGTGTAAAATCCCAAAGTCTTTAGCCTAGGGGTAGTTCATCGAAATCATATTTAGTACTTGTAGTCTTTCTTCAGTGTACCATCTTATTAGTAAAGAAGTCTTTTCATATTACTTGAAGTCTTTTCATATTACTTGATAAAATGGTATTCACAAAGGTCAGATAAAATTAATATCTGCGAAATTTTTAATGCCATTAAAAATTTTGTATATTTAGAAAATAAGTATCCCACGCAAAATTCGAGTTACGAGTTGTTTTTTGGATCGGTTATGATATATATCTCCACGTTGTTATAAAATGCGTGTAGATTGAGAGTAATAGGGTTTCCTCTCAATCTCTGGGTTGGATCGCAGGTAGGGATTCGAGAATAGGGACTCGACCTCTACCATCTACTTCTATGTGAGATTAAAAGAATAGGGTTTCCTTTTAATTTCTGGGTTGGATCACAGGTAGGGATTTGAGAATAGGGACTTGATTCCTACCAATTACTTCTCAATCAATAAAACGTTTTTCCAATAAAATGCTTTTAAGCCGCTACTGCCTTATAACAAATACTTTTAGAAACAATTCATAAAATTCTTCTTTTTCTTACAATGTATTTAGCTTTAATAAAGCTTATGATTGTTTCCAGATCCATAAATATGTCTAATTATCTGTTTTTTAAGATCAAGTGAGATTCTCGATTGAGTTTATCAGAAGTGTATTCCTCCCCAGAGTAACTTTCTGTACAGAGGAATCTGAATAATAGCCAGGAACATAATAGCACAGGACACTTGGGCAGTTAAAGAGGACGAAATCATTTGAGGTCTGCTGAAAAATCACTTGAGAATTATTTGATAGTTACTTAAAAATTACTTGGTATTGATAGTTACTTGAAAACTTGATATTGATAGTTACTTGAAAAACTACTAATAAAATATCAACAGGCAGAGAAAATCTTCTCCACCTGTTTACGGAATTCAAATATCCTCGAAACTCGGTTTTTCTCAAACCTTGAAGTCTTCAAATCTCAAACTCCTCAAATCCAAATCTTCAAAACTTAAAGTCCTTAGAACTTAACGTTTTCTCTTGCCCATTGTGCCCCAGCTTCGAGAACCATCTGGTTAAACTCGATAACTCTGGGTTTCCCTGCAAAGTTTTCGGCAAGGGCTTCCTTGAAGACCTCTTCTTTCAGGCCGGTTGTATTAAGGCCCATAAGGACTCCAAGCATGAAGGAATTGGCAGCTTTCTCAGAACCGGCTTCTTTGGCTTTTTCGGTTGCAGGAACGGCAACGGCCTTTACATGCGCAGGCGTTTCAGCTTCGCCAATGGACGAATCATAGAGAATAAGGCCCCCTTCTCGGACTACCCCTTCAAACTTTTCAAGGGAAGGACGGTTCATAGCTATCAGGATGTCCGGGGTGTAGACCGTAGGAGAGCCTATTGACTGACCTGAGATCACTACTGAGCAATTTGATGTACCTCCTCTCTGTTCCGGGCCATATGACGGGAACCAGGAAGCATTGAGGTTTGCCTTAACTCCGGCCTGTGCAAGGATTATGCCCATGCTGAGAACACCCTGCCCTCCGAAACCAGCAATCTTAGTCTGGATCG
Organism: Methanosarcina sp. UBA5; assembly: GCF_002505485.1. GTDB lineage: Archaea > Halobacteriota > Methanosarcinia > Methanosarcinales > Methanosarcinaceae > Methanosarcina. The sequence goes on from NZ_DAVG01000012.1 coordinate 9,473, forward strand.
GGGCAAAATCCTTTCTGACAGGTTTTTCTTCGGCGCCCGCTTCAATCCCGTAAAGCTTCTCAAGGGTCTCAGTTGTAAAGTCACTGACTCCACGATGCAGAGGCTCGACTTCTTCGGATTTATCCCTGAAGTTCTTGACAGGAAATTCCTTTTCCATTTCCTCATTTATGAAATTGATGGCCTGCTCCGCATTCATCTTGAGGTTCGTCGGGCAGGGAGCAAGGACTTCAACAAAAGCATACCCTTTGCCGTCGCGCTGGATTTCAAGTGCCTTATGCACGGCTTTTCTGGCTTTCCTTATGTGGGAAATGTCCGAGACTGAAACCCTCTCAATAAAGACCGGAGCCTTAAGGTTGTCCAGCAGCTCGCATATATGGAGAGGATAGCCTGCAAACCGGGGGTCTCGGCCATCCGGACATGTCGTAGTCTTTTCACCCACAAGAGTTGTAGGCGCCATCTGTCCGCCTGTCATTCCATAAACGGTGTTGTTTACGAAAAAGACTGCAAGCTTTTCACCCCTATTTGCGGCCTGAAGAGTCTCGTTCAAACCTATGGAAGCAAGATCTCCATCTCCTTGGTAGGAAATAACCACAGCATTTTCTTCAGCTCTGGAGACCCCTGTCCCAACTGCAGGCGCACGGCCGTGAGCAACCTGGATATTGCCTGTATCAAAATAATAGTAAGCAAAGACTGCACAGCCCACAGGACTGATCATAACGGTCCTATCCTGAATCCCAAGATCATCAATTGCTTCAGCAATAAGTTTATGCAGAACCCCGTGCCCGCAGCCAGGGCAGTAGTGAGTAGCTGTCGAGGCTACGGATCCTTTGCGAGGGTAGTCCGCATACAGAGCTTTTGGTCTTCCTATCACCTTTTCTCCGCTAATGATTTCCGCTGCCATTTTCATGCCTCCCCCGCAATTTTCCTGATTTTATCCATAATCTGGTCAAGGGTAATCAGGTTCCCTCCCATGCGATTTACAAGCTCTACAGGCTGTGAGCAGTTGATTGCAAGCCTTACATCATGTATCATCTGTCCATTGCTCATTTCCACGGAAATAAAGGAACATCCCCTGTCTGCCAGGGCTTTCAACTGCGCCTCAGGGAACGGGAAGAGAGTTTTCGGCCTGAAAAGCCCGACTTTGATGCCTTCCTGCCTGGCAAGATCTACGGCTGACCTGCAGATCCGGCTGCTGATCCCATAAGAAACAAGGATAATTGAAGCATCATCGGTCAGGTACTCCTCGTAATCGACTTCATTCTGCCTTATGAGCTCATACTTTGCTTGCAGTCTTTCATTGAACTCTCCAAGCTCATTGAAATCCAGAAAGATAGAGGTTATCAGGTTAGGTCTGGTTTCAGCCGTGCCGTTGACCGCCCAGCTGGTGTCGATCTCAGGGACAATAGCTTGCTTCGGGAATTTAAGCGACTCGATCATTTGTCCAAGTACCCCGTCTGCAAGCACCACAGTTGGGTTTCTATACTTAAAGGCAAGCTCAAAGGCTTTCATGGTAAAGTCACACATTTCCTGTACTGAATTCGGTGCAAGCACGATATTTTTATAGTTTCCGTGCCCTCCGCCTTTTACTATCTGGTTATAATCCGCCTGCTCCGGCCCTATGTTTCCAAGGCCTGGACCTGCCCGCACAACATCCACAATCACGCAGGGAAGCTCGGCACCAGCAAGATAGGAAATCCCTTCCTGCATTAGGCTAATTCCGGGGCCTGAAGAGGATGTTATGACCCTGTGCCCTGCAGAGGCTCCTCCGTAGACCATGTTAATAGCTGCCTCTTCTGATTCGGCTTGGACGAATTTCCTACCTATTTTCGGGAAATATTTTGATGCATCATGCAAAATTTCACTTGCCGGAGTTATCGGATACCCGAAGAAACAGTCACATCCGGCATAGAGTGCACCGACAATTACTGCGGAGTTGCCTTTTATGAGTTGTGTTGCCATATTTTTCCTCCTTTTTTGCCTTACTTTGCTCTCTCTTCTTTCAGGGGAATATGAATCTCGATTGCAAGCGGTTCTGGGCAGGTATAATAGCAACTTGCACAGCCTGAACAGCCTTCTCCTTTGTATTCCACATAATGGTAACCCCGGGCGTTCAGGTTTTCACTCATGAAAAGTACGCCTTTGGGGCAGGCTAGAAGGCAGCGCCCGCATGCCTTACACTCCAGAGTATTAATTACAGGGTATGGTTCTTTTTTATCATTCTTTGACATATGAGATCCCCTCATTTTGTTCATTTTTCAGTTCTCTTTGGACTCTTCTAAGGTTTCAGGTCCATTCACGAATTCGAATCATCCGGAGTTTTCGATATTTCTTCCAGGATTTTTCCAGCCTCTATTTCCTTAAACCGGTTTTCTGTGACGGAAAGAAGAGCCTCAGGTCTACATAATTTCTTACGTTGCAATTGTATAATCTATTAGACCCTAAGTTAGCAGAAATAAAGATAAAACTATAAAGTGGATTTTGAACCAAATCTTCTTAAGAGCAAACTTTCCAGAAAGTTTAAGGTACTTATTTCTTTCCTTTTTTCCTTTTTTGTTTTGATCCGAAACTTATCGACTTTCGGATCAAAACAGGTTTTGTTTGCTTTATCAGAATTTATTTGCTTTATTAGATCTTATTTCCTTTTCTATTATTCTCAGATTCTAATCTGATCTGGGTTTTTCAGGTAATATCTCTACTTTAGCTCATTTTGATCTTTATCCCGGATCTCAACTCTGCGGATTTTTCCGCTAATTGTCTTTGGAAGTTCATCCACAAACTCTATAATTCGAGGATACTTGTAAGGTGCAGTAACTTTTTTTACATGTTCTTGGAGTTCTTTCTTAAGTGAATCTCCAGCCTTGTATCCTTTTGTGAGCACAACGGTTGCCTTGATAACCTGGCCTCTTATAGAGTCAGGAGCACCTGTGATTGCACACTCGAGTACTGCAGGGTGCTGGATAAGAGCGCTTTCCACTTCAAAAGGCCCGACTTTATAGCCCGAGGTTTTTATGATATCGTCAGCCCTTCCCACAAACCACAGGTAGCCATCTTCGTCCATCCAGGCCATATCTCCTGTATGATAATAGCCGTCATGCCAGGCTTTCTCAGTTTTCTTAGGATCTTTCCCATAGTGGACGAAAAGTCCGACCGGCTTTCCTTCCTTTGTGTTAATTACGATTTCTCCTTCTTCCCCGACCTCACAAAGCCTGCCGTCCCTGTCCATAAGCTCAATTTTAAAGCCTGGAGACGGCTTTCCGATAGACCCGGGTTTTGGTTCCATCCATGGGTAGGTTGCGATAGTTACAACAGTTTCAGTTTGCCCGAACCCTTCCATGAGCTTTATTCCGGTGTATTCCAAGAACCGGTTGTATACCTCAGGGTTAAGAGGTTCGCCTGCAACGACCGCATATTTCACGTTACCGAAATCGTACTTTGAGAGATCTTCCTTTATCAGGAAGCGGTAGATTGTTGGCGGGGCGCAGAAGGTTGTAACCCCGTATTTTGTGGCTTTTTCAAGCATATTTTTGGCTTCAAACCGCTCATAGTCATAGACAAAGACTGCACAACCGGCTATCCACTGTCCATAGAGTTTTCCCCATACGCATTTTCCCCAGCCGCTGTCTGCAACCGTATAATGCAGCCCGTTATCTTCCACGTTCTGCCAGTATTTTGCGGTGAGAATATGCCCGAGAGGATAGGTAAAGTCGTGTTCCACCATTTTTGGGAAGCTCGCTGTTCCTGAAGAAAAATATACAAGAGAAATATCACTATTTTTCGTAGCAGCCTCGCCCGAAGGGCGTTTAAAATCAGGGGAAGCTTCCTCGAGTTCTTTTCTGAAATCAATCCAGCCTTCTCGGACATTTTCTCCAATGACTGCTTTTTTGAGCGGGATATTTCCGCATTCGGAGTGTGCTTCGTCTACCTGTTCGGGAACTCCGTTTTCCGATATGCAGACGATCATCTTCAATCCGGCTTTTTCAATCCTATAAATGATGTCACGCGTCTTGAGCATGTGGGTTGCGGGTACAGCAATGGCTCCCAGTTTATGCAGTGCAAGAATACAATACCAGAACTCATACCGGCTCTTCAAGGTAAGCATTATATAGTCGCCTTTACCTATCCCATGCTTTGCAAAGAAATTTGCGGTTTTGTCGCTGTAGTACTTCAGGTCTTTGAAAGTAAAAATTCTCTCTTCCCCTTTATCGTCACACCAGATCATTGCGATCTTCTCAGGGGAGTCTCTTGCATAGACATCGACTACATCATAGGCAAAGTTAAAGTTTTCAGGAACGAGGATTTTGAAATTTTTCTCAAAATCCTCATAGGATTCAAAGTCGGTTTTAAAAACAAATTGGCTAAGCAAAGAAGTCATTCTGGACACCCGTTTTATCTATTTATTTTTATAGCTTTAGATTTATGAAGGTTACATACCTCATTTGAATTTCAAGATTTTAGTCCGGATATCGGATTTCTTGTCGGGTTTGAGACCAAATTATATAACTCAAACAAATAAATTCAAATCACGTTAATTCGAACAAATAAATTCAAGCTTCATTAAATCAAATTACATTAAACCAAGGGACATTAAATTTAGTCATATTACAGAATTAAGTTATAAAATACATCAAATTTATTATGTTAAATTTTATATAATTTAATTGAAGTTAGATTATAACTGCCAGGAATTTGGCTGTTTCACCTTCCAGGGCTTCCATGGCATGTTCGTAAGTGGAGTCAAAATAAATGGAATCTCCTTTTTTCAGGACAATCTCATTATTGTGGATATAGACCTTCAGGCTTCCTTCCAGCACATAGTTAAATTCTTGCCCTGGGTGAGAATTGGTCTCAGGTTTTGTCCCATATGGTTTGGGTTCGACTGTAACTACAAAAAATTCAGCCTTTTTATGAATGAATTTTTCAGCCAGGTTCTGATACTTGTACTGCTTCCTCCTCTCAACGTTGACCCCTTTTCCGTCCCGTGTGACTGTAAAGATATTCATGCGCGGCTCTTCCCCTGTAAGGAGAGTAGCCATGTCTACACGCAGCTTGTGTGCAATTTCGAAAAGCATACTTGCCGGAATATCTTCAGTTCCATCTTCGTATTTCCCATAAGTTTCATCGGATACCTGCAGATGTTCTGCCATGTCTTTGACCGTGAAATCCGAGAGTTCACGCAGTTCACGTACTCGATCTGCAATTTCTTTTATTTTTTCCTGCATGATACGCATTCTCCAGCTGAATTTTCCAAGAATTAACTAAGATCTGCTTAAAAACCTTTGGCTTTGCAGATTTTATACCTGCTTTACAGAGATTTTTTTCTTCCAGATCCATTGAAAATTATAATTAATATACGTTATCATTCAGTCCCTACAGTCATATTTTTATAAGAAATCTGTGAAAGAACTGAATCTTAGCAGATTCAAACATGCAGCTTTAAAAATAAGGTTATCTTAAAGGATTTGAGAAATAAGATTATTTTACAAGATTCGGGAAATAATGGCTAAGGTCTAATTAATTTTTTCACTTTTGTTTTTCACTTCTTTTTAACTTCTGTTTTAGAATTTATGTTTTTTAACGCATATTTTCTAGCGTAACTGGATCAGGCTTAACTTAATCAGGCTTAACTTAATCAGGCTTTAAACTTCAGAGTCTACTTCGGAATTTTAACCTAACCCCATAATTCAAATTTAGGGAAATTTGTAGAAGGCTCTTATTTTACTTTTCACTCCAAAACTTTATATGCCGGGTGAATTTATGATAAAGACCTCAAATACCTCCTTTTTCCGAATAATGTCTTATTATATCTTTTAATTTTAATTTCTATTTTCTAATATTTTTTTAAATCAACAATTTTATATGTATCCTTTTAAAAAATAATGGTGTAAATTCCTGGATTGATGTGCGGGTTAAAATGACAAAAATTCAAATTTTCAGATGGGTCTGCTTATTTGCAATATTTCTGGCTCTGGTTCCTATTTCAGAAACCGGCGCAGCAGAAAATATTTATGTTCCCCCTGGAGAATCGATTCAGGAAGCAATAGATAATGCCTTGCCAGGTGATACTATCCTTGTAAAGCCCGGAGAATATAATGAAAGCATTCAAATCAATCAGGATAACCTGACAATAATTTCGTATTCAAAAAATCCTTACAATACTGTTATTACCGGAGTGAATAAAGAGAGCAATGTATTCAAGGTAGTTAGCAGTAACGTGACAATCAACGGTTTCTCAATAACCGACAGCAAATGCGGGATTTACCTGAGTGGTGCTCAAAACTGCATAATAAATAACAACAATATCTCGGGAAATTATATCGGAATCTGTCTGTCTAAGTCCAAAAACAACACCCTGAGCAATAATCTCGTATCTTCAAACGCCGATTGTGGTATCAAGTCACTTACTTCTTCAGGCAACACGATATACAATAATTACTTTAATAATACGAATAATGCCAGGGACGATAAACTCAATACCTGGAACTGGACCTCAGGCAACTGCTGGAGTGATTACATCGGCCAGGATGATAACGGAGACAATATCGGCGACACGGCATATGTCATAAATCGTCGCACAAAGAGTATGGATTACATGCCGTTAATGAATTTCGTTCCGGAATTTCCCGTGATGCCGAAAGCAGTTTTTACTTCCAATGTGACAGTCGGGTATGCGCCTCTTACGGTTGAGTTTACAGATATCTCAGAAAATGCCAGCTCGCTGTTGTGGAGCCTTGGAAACCTGGGAACATCGAACTCTTCGGACTTTTTGCATACTTTTGCCAATGAGGGTAATTATACGGTTACCTTGAATGCCACGAACGAGAACGGCAGCGACTCAACCGATGTGATCATAAATGTCTTGAAAGCTCCGGACCCTTCGGTTCCGATATTTCCTGAGGCTAAGTTCGGTGCCAATGTGACAGTCGGGTACGTTCCTCTCACGATACAATTTTTTGATTTTTCCAAAAATGCAGCCTCGCTTTCCTGGAGCTTTGGAGATAAAAAGAAGTCTTGCTGCCCAGATCCAAAACATACTTTCTGCTGTCCGGGAAACTATACAGTTTCCCTTACTGCAAAGAACGATAATGGCAGTTCTTCAGCCTGTGTTGTTATTCAGGTCCTGAAGCCGACAAACCAGTCCTCTACTGAATATATCGTTAACCCGAGATATATCGTAAATTCAGGCTCAAGCCACAGAAACGAGAGTAATGATACCAAGGGATTTCTGAACCGGAAAAGTCTTGAGTCTGTTGAGAACTTCGCTCTTTCCTTTACTGAAACCCGACTGCTTGCAGAAGTGGGATCATCGGTAGGGCACGAAATCCTCAGGCTTGCTGACACTGTTGAAAATATCACTGAGAACTCAGTATACAGAAATGAAATAAGAAATATTTCTATGCGTGCGATGTTTTTGGGATTTCTTGGAATATCTTTAGGGCTTTCCGCATTTAGAAGAGGCAGAAAATAAGGTAATATTCACAGTTAACATTCCAGTCAACATTCACAGTTAACATTCAGTTAACAATTACAAAAAGCCTTTTTTCAATTGAAAAAACAGTTTCTTAAGTGGAGTTTCCTATCTCACTTCCACTTTGTTTATGGAATCTTAATCTCTGGTGGAAGAAAATTCAGTAAATGCTTACTCCTTTAACCGAGGGCAGTTCGAGAATTTTGTCCACGAGTTCTCCAGGCACTTTCTTGTCAGTAATGATTGTAAGTCTTGGGTTATCAGTTAGATAGGGGTCATCCGAGACAGCCTGGCGGATGCTTACTTTGCTTCTGGAGATCAGGCTTGCAACCTCCGCAAGGATGCCCACGTCAGCGGCATCTTCCGGGATAATAATGATTACTCCGAGGCCAAGGGAAGGAGCTACGTCTCTGAGGAAGGGAATGGAATGAACATTTTTAAAAATTCTGCTTAAAAGTTCATCTGAAATAATGGTCTTTGTAGTTGCGTCGACTACTCGCCGGTCAACGCCTGCTTCTTTTGCAAGTTGAGTATGTGCTATCTCAATACTTCCGGAGGTGACCTTCCCTTCTTCATTCACCTGAAACCCGCGTTCAAAGAGCAATTTAAGCACTTTTGCCTGCGCAGGATATTTTTCAAACTTTTTGAGTAATGTCTGCCACATATGAACTTAAGTTTAAACCGGGTTCCCTGATATATAGTTTCTTATTACGACAGTAGCTCCAAATCTCCTTAGTTCTGAAATCCGTTTCCTAAAAATGAGAGTATAATGAAATATGTCTACTGTTTTCGAATATTATTTTCAGGAAGGAGGACCTACTTTCAATATTGTAGCACTATGGGATCAAGAGAAGATACATGCTATTTGCAACAAATAAAAAGTGGATTCAATAGACATATTTGTAAAGCAAATACCTGAAGAATAAAGGAAAAGATGGAATATAGAAACAGGATATAGAGTAAAAAATGATTTTAAGATACGAACATGCTCTAAATCACCTACCGCAAGGACGTTATTTTTTGTAATAATGTATAATGTATAACATTTTGAACGTCTTAAAGTCAGTTCTTGATATTACAGCATACAAGTGAAATCAGTAATCAATCAAGACATTATAATCGGAACTACTGGATAAATGAATAAGTATAAACAGCTTGATGGCTATACCTCCTGCTTAGAAAATCACTATAACTGATCTAAATTAGTAGTTGATATAAAATAGTTAATCTAAATTAATATTCAGGAGGGATCCTCATAAAAATAGCAATTACCGGAAAAGGCGGCGTTGGAAAAACAACTCTCTCAGGCACTCTGGCCAGACTGTTTGCAAGAGACGGGTACGAGGTACTGGCAATAGATGCGGACCCGGATATGAACTTGGCATCTTCGCTTGGGGTCGAAAATCCCCCAAAGCCCCTGACAGATTTCAAAGACCTCATTCAGGAAAGGGCAGGTGCTGAAGGCGGGGCTTTCATCTACAACCCTAAAGTCGATGACATTGCAGGTAAATACGGAGTTATAGGGCCTGATGGAGTCAGAATGCTGGTTATGGGCACCGTGGACCGCGGAGGAAGCGGCTGCATGTGTCCTGCCTCGGCTTTCCTGAGGGCTCTTCTCAGACACCTTATGCTCAGGGAAAAAAGTGCAGTGATCCTTGATATGGAAGCAGGGATCGAACATCTCGGAAGGGGCACTACAAGAGGAATGGACCTCATGATCGTGGTAGTTGAGCCAGGAGCAAGATCGCTTGAAACGGCTGAAAGAATAAAAAAGCTGTCTTCCGAAATAGGGATAAAACACCTTGCTGCCGTAATTAATAAAGGAGGCGCGGGGAAAGTTAATGGTAAACTTGAAGAGATGGGTATCCAGGTACTTGGAGAAATTCCCTTTGACCCCAAGTTAATGCAGGCCGACCTGGAGAAACGAGCTCCTATTGAGGTCGGCGGCGAAGCTGTTGACGCCATAGTAAAAATTAAGGAAAAACTGATGAAAGTCGTTGAAGAGATCAGAATAGAAGAGGAAGCTAGCAAGAGCAAAAAGTAAAGGCCGGTTTCCGGCCCTGCACTTTTTTCTTAAATTTCTAAAATTCTTAATTCAATTGAAGCTACTGTCCGGAGAGTCTGCTAAAGTTCCTTTTTTATAAATAACTTCCAGAAGCCTCAATTTCTTTTCTCTAATCAAAACATCCGTCGGATCGATATCAAGCGCTTTGTCATAACACTGCATGGCTTCCCCATATCTTCCAAGGCTTTCCAGAACTGTACCTTTTTGATATAACGAGAATACATCTTCAGGATTTACTTTCAGGACTTCATCATAAGACTCAATCGATTTTTCAAATTCCTTTAAATTATTGAAGGCAAAGCCCTTGAGACACCTGATCCCCAGATTTTCAGGATCGATTTCAAGAGCCCTGTCATAGCAGGCAAGAGCTTCCTTTGATTTCCCCATCCTATCCAGGGCGAAACCTTTCTGGATCCAGGCATCGAGGCATAAAGGGTCCAGATTTAAGGCTCTATCATACAGCCTGATTTTTTCTTCGTAATTGCCAGTCTTGCCGGCTTTGATGAGAAGCTGCCTGAGATCCTCTGGTTCTCCGGTTTTTTCTGCCGCTTGCGACCACTTTTGCTTTACTTTATCCATCTTTTCACTCACATTTTCTTCTGTCATATCGGAATCCTCGCTTTTCCAGTGAAAGCTCATTCCGGACTCCTTCCGGGTTTTTGCCACACCTGGCCGTTTTTACATTTCACGCATGGAACCAGAGCTAAAACTGGTATTTTGCACTTTTTGTTTTCAATGAGATATACTTTTTCTGATTTGAATATTATAGAATTAGGATTTACGCATTTGCCTGCAAAGCAAGCAAATGCGTAAGTTCCGGTCGATTAAATGCCGTGTACGAACAGTATAAAAACATAGACAAAAATAATGATTTTTGTATTCAAATGAAAGAGCATAATTTAGATTCGTTCATATAATTTCTTGAAAAGAAGTAATCATTAATTTTTCCTTTTATATTCCTTCTCTCGTTTCTGTTTTATTCTTTTGCCTGGTTAGCTTGTCTCTGTATCCGTGAGAAACTGCAATAATTTTCTATCCTTTATGTACTAGAAAAATCATCCTGGCAGCTGCAGGCCTTCAATTATAAAATAAGAAGGAACAAGGGAAAAAACTGACCCCAATGTCAAGATCGAGAATTTAAATAATGAAGGAGGTTATGTCTACCAGACAGTAACTATGTCTAGTAGATAGTAAACATGTTCGTGTGCACATCTACTTGTTTTTACATGAGGATTCGTACTTTAATTCTCGTTTTACGAATTTCAACAAATCTAATATGTCCGAAGGTATTATTTTTTCGTCCCATTTAAACCGGTCTCCTTTCCAAATAAAATATAAGACAACCAACCCAAGTAAGGAAGCATACGTTATACCGGTATACTCGCTTATTTCTCGTAAAACTCGTGCTACATTCTTTGGAATCGTCAGCATATAAACAACAACGCGAGTTAAAGTTTATATGACTTACGCGGCTGAAACGAGAAATCAATAGCGTTGAACCTTTAACCGTCTAAAACTTATATTTAGCTTTCTGGTGTTCGTTTGTTGAACTTCCCAACAAATACAGGGATATTTTCAACCACACTATAATATTCGGAAGACCACGCATAATTTTTCAATGTTTTTCTCAAAAGAAATGAACAACTTTCATCAGATGCCAAACCCCGAAGGTAACCTATACCATAGGTATCATCTATCTTTATTAGCTTCAGGAAAAAGAGAAGACTTTTTCGATCTTCCCGCCAAACAAATAATTACCGGAAAAGCAATACTTATTCCGGAGATTCATTTTGACAGAGGTTTGGGGAGATGGAAAGAGAAGTGAAGTTCGCAACAAAGTGTGTACATGCAGCGGAAAAGCCGGATCCGGTTTTCGGGGCGCATACAACTCCGATATTCCAGACTTCAACTTTTATTTTTAAGAATGCCAGGCAGGGAGCAGCGAGGTTTGCAGGAGAGGAATCAGGATACGTATATGCTAGAATTCCTCCAAATACTCCCACACATGCGGTTCTGGCTGAAAAATTTGCTGCGCTAGAGGGCGGGGAAGCAGGCCAGACTTTTGCCTCGGGAATGGCAGCGATCACTGCAATTGTGCTTACTGCCCTGAAGCAGGGAGACCACCTTATCTCAACGGATGTGATATACGGCTGCACCTACAACCTCTTTTCTCAGGTTTTGCCAGGCCTTGGAATAGAGGTCAGTTTCGTCGATACATCTAAAATCGAAAATGTAAAGCGAGCCTTTAAATCCGAGACGAAAATGGTCTTTCTTGAGAGTCCTGCCAATCCTACGCTTACTGTATGCGATATTCCCGAAATAGTCAGAATAACCAGGGAAAACGGCGCCCTCTGCGTTGTGGACAACACTTTTGCAACACCTTATTTCCAGAGGCCTCTTGAACTTGGGGCGGACCTTTCCTTAAGCAGCTGTACAAAATATATAGGCGGGCACGCAGACCTGCTTGGCGGAATAGCTACAGGGAATAAGGATTTTATGGACAGGATGTCTGAGGTTGTCGGATATACAGGAGGCATTATGGGCCCCCATGAAGCCTGGCTCTGCATAAGAGGGCTTAAAACCCTTCATATCCGGATGGAAAGGCACGCCGAAAATGCAATGAAAGTTGCAGAATTTCTTGAATCCCGCCCAGAAGTTGAATGGGTTAGGTATCCAGGGCTTCCAAGCCATCCTCAGCACGAACTTGCACAAAAACAAATGAGCGGATTCAGCGGTATGCTCTCTTTTGAGGTAAAGGGCGGAATTGAAGCCGGGCGGAAGCTTATGGACAATGTAAAGCTCTGTTCTCTTGCTGTGAGCCTTGGAGCCACGGATACTCTTATTCAGCATCCTGCATCGATGACTCATGCATGTATCCCGCATGCAGTAAGAAAGAGCGTAGGCATAACTGACGGACTTGTCAGGCTCTCGGTAGGGATCGAAGATTCCGAGGACATAATTATAGACCTCAAACAGGCCCTTGAAGCAATTTAAGCCTGCCAGACAGAGCCACCTTTACCTATTTTATTTTCAAAATAAGACAAGGTATATGTGCTGTAGGAATAATCATTCATTTGCGAAATTAAATATTCAAAATCAAACCTGTAAAATTAATTCAGGAAAGTCGAATCCGGAAACTTAATTTCGGAAATTTAATTCTGGAGAGTTAAATCAGAAAAATTAATCTGGAAAAATTAATCTGGAAAAACTAAAAAGCAAGGCTAAAGCCGTAAAGCTAAAATCTGGGGGAGTTTCATATGAAAGCACTTGTATTCGGAGCCGATGGTTTTGAAGATCTTGAACTTTTCTACCCTTACCACCGCCTGAAAGAAGAGGGAATTACAACACATATAGCTTCAATGAAGAAGGGGCCGATTAGAGGAAAACAGGGATATGAGATTAATGCTGACGTCGCCTTTAAGGATATAAACTCTGCAGATTACCATATTCTTGTGATATCCGGAGGAAAAGGCCCCGAAAAGATGAGACTTGACGAAAGTGCACTTGAGATTGTAAGACACTTTTTCAAAGAAAACAAGCCGGTTGCTGCAATTTGCCACGGTCCACAGGTTCTTGTCTCTGCAGGTGTCATAAAAGGCAGGAAAACAACCTGCTGGATAGGGATAAGAGATGACATTATAACCGCAGGAGCACTTTATGAGGATAAAGAAGTTGTAATTGACGGAAATTTTGTATCCTCAAGAAGTCCTGCTGATCTTCACGCCTTTGGAAGAGAAATGATTAAGCTGCTGAAGTAAACAGGAAACAGCTTTTGTTTTCCCCTTATTTAATTATTTATTTCTTTATCTGCAGTTTTTTTAGCTTTGTTTTTAGTTTTTCTTTTTGAATTTCTGTTTCCCAGACCCGTCACTAATCGTTACTAATCAGTAGATATTTTTATGAATATGAAAATTGGATCGCAATTGTCAAACTATTCCTACAAATTGTGGTCTCATTTTCAATCAGGTTCATAATGTCGATTACCAACCTTTTTTAAACTTTTTTGGAAGCTTCTGCTCCTTGCTATTAGCTTTTCTTTCACGCGTTGATCTCTTAGCTTTTTTTGTTTCAGGAGTTTCAATTTTGGAAATATTTGAATTTTGATTTTTTTTAATTTTAGATGCTTCAAAAGAAGACAGCTTATTATCTTCCTCATCTTTTTTCATGAAGTTTTTCACGCCATTTAGTATTTTCTTAAAAGGATTACTCTTTTTTTCGGAATTATTATGCGGATTAATAGGCTTATTATCAACCATAAAAATGCACCCTTATTTTATTATTTATTATATGTAAGCAATATCAATGAATTAGTAGTATAAATGCTAACAATAACGATTATGAGTTATTGTAATCGAAAAAAGTCCCAGATCCGCTGTAATTTGCGGAGCCCTTTACGATTATTTTGGGATTTTTGAATCAATTGTGCCAGTCTTTAAGGATGTTACAACCTTGAGATTTGTTTTATTACTGATGCGTTTTTCATAGTTTTTTGTGTTTTAAGGACGATAATCGGCCAGATCAATCATATATTCCACATCTGGCGTAATGATTGAGAAAACAATAGTAATGGTCAATAATACTATATACGCATACCGCCAATTAATTTGTATATACGTTATGGGGGATTTATAAGTGATAGAAATAACAAACAGAGCCGCTGCAGAGCTGAAAGCTTTGATGGAAGACTCAGGGAAATCAGGATCAGCAATAAGAATATATATAACTGGATCAAGCATAGATGCTCGATATGGGCTAGCACTTGCTGATGATATAAATGACAATGATATAACCATGGAAAACAATGGTATCAAAATCGTCATGGCAAGTGACGTAGCGGTTGGCTTTACTGATGGTAGCATTGATTTCGTAACTGACAGAACAGGTAAAAATTTCATAATACAAAATGCTGAATCCGGCACTTGTGACAACTGCGATGAGTGCGGCATATGTGATGCTGATTAATAATCTGCGAAAATCAGATTAATGTTTTTTCATCCTTATCCCGAGCGATATTCTTGCCTTTGTTCATGGCTTCAGGAAAGATAGCTATATTACGAACCGGGATAGTGGAGTTTCTGAGGTAAATGAAATAAAGGAGAAAAAGAGATTTTAGAACTGAAATTCCTGCTCCAAAAAAGCTTCCGCGAAGTACTGTATCGGGTATTAATTTATATATATATTTTAACTGCATATGTAGTAGTGTGAAACAGTACAAAACTATATTTGCTCTCAAAAAGTATATTTTCAGACCTGAAAGCTTTGCAAAAAAGATGGGGAATCAATCCCAGATACTGTCAGAAGACTGCATAATGATTACTAGGGTTGTATTGAAAAAATTCAGTACAGATATTCAAGAGATATGATGAATGACGGGTTATTTACTCAGTAGATTTCTATCACTGAATGTGATACAGTAGGTACAGTTTACGATATACTGAATATTTCATGAAGATAGTAGAAGATGAATGACCTTGTTAGCTCCCAAAAGACGTTCTTAATGAAATCAGTTGGATGCCCAACACCTGGATGC
>NZ_DAVG01000004.1 GCF_002505485.1 Methanosarcina sp. UBA5
ATCACTTATTTTAGGTGCTCCTGCGTTTTTGTGGTAAAAAGTGGAAGAAGCACTTTATTTAAAACCCTTTTTTATAATAACTGGTCAATTTAGGATTTCTACAAAGCCAAAATATGGATGTCGGAATTATTTGTTTTAATAATCAGAATGTTAGAATGGATGATTCTCAAAACATAATTATAGCTAGATCCAACAATTTTGGGGCTCATTTCCCTTAATAATCAGGATGTTTTAATGAACAATTACCAGAATCACGCCGCTAGAGCCGTATTCAATTCACTGATAACCATATTCATCTCGTCCCCGAAAAGCTGGTACATTCTGCCGCGCCCGCCAAGAGCATCAAAAGGAGTGTAATCAAGGTCGTCTATTTCCAGATGAAAACTGTTGCAATATATTCTTTAATCATACGGAGCCAGTTCATCTGGTCTTCATTAAATTTCAGGGTTCCGGCCTGTTTATTAAATACCCATTCCTGGAAGTTCCTGTTCACGGTCTGGTCGTAGGCCGTCAGAACAGGGTCGATCTTGGTTATTTTACGGATCACAGAAACCAGATTCCTTTGGCGGTTGTCCTTAAAGGATTTTTCAAGATTTGAAGTCACCGTTATCTGGCAATCCCTCAGGCCATTTATCCTCAATTCAGAAAGTCCAGCAGCCTTTCCATCAAAAACCTCTTTTTAAGATACTCCTCAAAAGTTTCATGTCTGTAAAAAGAAAAAGCAGGTTTGATCTTGGTTTTGGGTCACGATTCCACTGCTGTCTATGGCTGGTTCAAGTAATAGTGAAAAAGTCCAAGTGAAAAAGTCTAGGAACCAACCGCTAAATATTTGAGTATCTTGTTGAAGAAATATGAAGAATAGATGTAATTTCCTAAAACTAAAGAGAAGAAAAACTGAGAAGCCAGCATTATACAAACTAAAGAGCCGAAATATACTTATGTTGTCAAAATAAGCAGAAAGGAAAGCTCTAAAATACTGAAAAAGAGTTACCTCGAAAAAGAGGTATCTCTGGTCAAAACACAGATCAAAGTGAAATCTCAACGAGTTTACTTTGCCAACATAGTAAAGAAAATATGTTTTTGGATGGAGAATGTTTTTACACTCTATTTTTTTGTCTACACTGAGACCTGTGACAAATCTCCCGGTTTGCGTATCTTCATAAATGATAAAGTACAATAATAGCTTGGGGTGAATAATTGTGCATAAATTAATGAAAATAGTGGGTTATATCTTAGCAATAATAGGACTTGCTTATGTTGTAAAACACGTTATGCATTGCAAAGAATGTTGCTGTTTACGTGGTTGGCATAAAATAAAAGTAGAAGATGAAGAAAGAACTGGTTCAACTGTATCGCATGAAATAAAAGTAGAGGAGGAAAAACGAAAAGGTTCAAGGTATGGTTCTAATCCGATTCGTTATTAATATCAGAAGACATCTGCATTTTCTATCAGGAAATCAAGCACCCTGATTTCTGGCGTTTCTCCTGAAGAGTCAACGAACAACATTTTGTACCATTTTTTTTCTTTATTCAATATGTCTATTTTCTCGCGGTTCTCATCTATTTCTTGTTTGCATTTATCTTTGATTGTTTTAAATTTTTTGTAAATCAAAGTTGCGCTGGCGCAACCCGCAGCAAGCTAGTGGGGTATTCGGCTGAAATCAATAAACATACTTTCTTCACTAATTCCCTTAATAAACTCTATATGCATTACAGCCGCATCTGTATTTACATCTTTGTCTAATAATGGTTCTACTTTACGGCATTCTGCATACTTAATATCCAGCTCTTCACCAAATTTATCTTCAAACGCAAAGATTTCATCCCATAGTTCCATAATTTGGCTGTCTATCTCTTCTTTTGTAGGCATTATCTTCTCTCCCATTCATTAAATTTTTTTAAAAACTTCTTTATTAACTGCTTTTCAATGGCTTTTTCCTCAACTGTCAAGCCAGCCTTTTCAACCAATGCTAAAGCGGAAATGATCGTATTTTTATTTACACCAAATAGTAAATTTGTCGATAGACATACAAAAATCAATAAAAGCGGCGTCAGAACAGACCTTTAATATTAAGTATCGTATAAAACTTGGCTTTGACCTGAATCGTCACAGATGGATCCAAAAGTGGGTTGATTCTTATTACGGCATAAACCAAAAAAGGCGCACTAGAACTTGGTTTAGTTTGGGCTGATGAAGAAACTCAACTTGGAGAAAACGTGGATAAGTGTTGGGGAGAAAAAAAACTAATTTTTTGATCAAAATTTCAATTCAGGCACTTCGAATACTTATCTCCACTACCGGCTCAAACAAACAAGCTCTATATTTATTTCCGAGCGGCTTTTTTGGATCTACTTTTGGATCGGCCTTTGCAACCTTGATATATTAATTGCAGATGTCTTTATTATTTCTATATTTTGGTTGATTACAGTCAAATTGTAGTATTATTAATAGTAAACTTGGGCGTTGCATAAAACTAAAAAGTCTCCTAAACCAGATTCCACTAGTAGCTATGGCTTTTTAGGCGAGCGAAAGCATGGATTATCCATAAGATTCTAAATGATGATCCACCTATCATATATGATGCTCGATACCTGGAAGCCGGGAGTTTTCCATGGCCGGAGAAAAAAGAAAGATTTTTTCGATGGCTGGTATTTTAAGATGGTAGATTACAGCGAAAAGAACGCCTATGCTGTCATTCCTGGCGTCTCCATAGCTGGTGATCCATTAAAGTCACATGCTTTCATCATGTTTCTGGATGCCAGAACAAAGCAAATGCGTTATTTTAGGTATCCTCTCAATAACCTGAAGGCAGGAGATAAAAAGTTCGAGCTTACTATTGGTGAATCTTTTTTCAGCACTAGTGAGATGAAGCTTAACCTTGAGCAGGGAGGTGACACGATCGCTGCCCGCATTAGCTTCAAGGATACATATCCCTGGCCTGTAAAACTGCTGTCCCCAGGAGTGATGGGCTGGTATGCATTCGTGCCTTGGATGGAATGCTATCACGGTATATTGAGCATGGATCATGCTGTCGAGGGATTCATTGAGGTTAACGGCATAAGGAAAGATCTCAAGGGTGGCAGGGGCTATATAGAAAAGGATTGGGGCGTTTCAATGCCTTCCTCCTGGATATGGATGCAGACTAACCACTTCGATCGTAACGGCATATCACTCTCGGGCTCGATCGCAAAGATACCCTGGCTCGGCAATTCTTTCACAGGTTACATCTTCGGCTTTTTATATGACAAAAAATTGTACAAATTTACGACATATTCAGGGGCAAAAGTCAATGGGCTTGATGTAACTGACGATAACATTCGGATACGGCTGGAAAACAAGGTATACCGGCTCGACATCGATGCTGACAGGTCTGAAGGTGTTGAGCTCCCTGCACCAAGACTTGGAGAGATGACAGCGAAGGTTAACGAGTCTCTACGCTCCAGTATCAACGTGTCTCTATTGAGGAAAACTGGTTCTGGCACGAAGCTCATCTATTCTGGAACTGGAAAAAACGCCGGCCTGGAATTAGTCGGAAATGTCGAAGAACTGACAAAAGGATTAAAAAAAGCCAGTGATCGATGTTAATGAGCATCTTATCGTTATCAACCTTAATTGGATAGATCTTAAAATCTCTGGATGGTTTTAGGACTTTTGATACAGACATCAAGAGCCTATATCGGTTGAAACTATATCGATTTTCTTAATGTCCATTTTTAATAAATCCCTAATTCATCCAGTTTAACACACCTTCTTGGTTATTTTTCATGCCAAATTGGCTTAGAGAACTATAACTGAGCATTTAGAAAGTAAGGTTAATTTTCTTAACCACGTCTTCGATAATTAGAAGACCTTCCTCTAACTCGCCCTTCTTGATATTTAGCGCGGG
>NZ_DAVG01000070.1 GCF_002505485.1 Methanosarcina sp. UBA5
TAAGTGCCTGGAGCATTTGCAGATCGCGCCGTTGGGCTCTGATTACAGCATCATTATCCTCTGGGTCTACTTGGGGAGATATTGATAATCCCTCCTAAGCGGCCTTAAAAAGAGGTTTTTCCCCCCAATACTGCAGCACTGAGAGCAGCTTTTCATTTTGCAGTTTGAAGGTTGCTTTTTGCAGAATTTTATTAAAGTTCGAAGAGCCATTTTGGCCCACTCCTTCTTTGCTCTAAGCTCCTGTATGAAAAGGACCTCTGGCCTATAATGCCCTATATTATGCTGCGTATCCTTCATGCCCTGCATATTTTTTGATGTGTGTGGTTCATCGTGGAGGTATTGGAAATATCGGACAGATATGTGCAGGATGAAAAAGAAAAAATTAATTTTATCGAGCTTCAGGTAAAAGCACCCCCTTGATGCAAACAGGACAATTTCTCCCATACACCTGCGAACAGTCGTGGAACTGCGAAGTGTCAATTTCGTCTGGTCCTAGGTCAAAAGTTGTCGGGAATTTCTTACCCTGCCATTTCTCGCCACCAGGGCAATCTTTTTTATGCTTCGTGTTCCTCACATCCTGCATATCTTTTGATGATTGTTCCTAGAGCCTTTTCGAACGGATCAGAACTGTTTTCAAGAAAATTAACTGCTTCCTTTCTCGTCGAGTAGGTTTGAGTTGCCCAGGCGACAAAGTTTTTATTTTCTGGTAGCGTTGTTTTCATGCTGCATCTCTCCTTTCAGTTGGTGTAGCACACTCAGCTCTCTCAGATCTTGCAGGGCCTGTGGAGCTGGGTGTTATCTTCAACGAATTGTCATCCATCAGTTCAATGTTCACTGAACTGCTTTGGTCTAATTTTGCGTTCTTTGCCCACGCTGCAGGGAGTGGGCAGAGATAGCTGTACGAAGTCTTTTGGATTTTTCTATTTCCAAAACTGAAGCTCATTTTAACGACCTCCAAAATGTCTATGCCCAGCTTTGTATAAAAAGAATCTCTGTAATTAATTCATATTAATCATAGATGTTTTATATACTACTCAGTTAATTGATATCGTTAATGAAAAAGCAGATTATAATAGATATTTTAAATACTATTAAACTTATTGTACATTATGGTTAGAAAGAAAGGTGCTAACATCGAGGAAACCGGAACGAAGTCCAAAATTATAGAACTTATTCTTAATAATAAAGGACCCATTGAAGAAGCGCAAATGAGGAAAAAAATACATGGCCACTCAGGAAACGTTAATAGGCATTTGCATGAATTATCGGAAAAATTTCAGTGTATAGAGTTGACTAAAACTGTTAAAAAAGGTCGTCGTAAATATAATTTGTGGGATATCACAAAAATCAAACATTTAAAAAATATCAAAGAAACAACTGATAGAATACAACTTAACAAATATGAGAAATCAATAAACTTAATTCTCCGGAACTTTGGATACGATATCAATTCACCTGGGTATATATATTGTTTTATCCGGTTATATATGTCGCGTTCATTTTTTAATGCGTGTTTGGATACAGATTTGAAATCGCTTACTTCTAAAATCCGGAAATATTACCGTTACGAACAAGGGTTTGAAGACGAAGCCCAAATTAAAAAACTTGTAAATGAATGTAATGCTACATATATTAAAGGCAAATTTAATTTTGAAATGTCTTACGAAAGATTCCGGAAAACAATGGAAGAATTGGCTCAACCCCAGCAAAGGGAAGAAATATACACAGATTATGTCTGGCGGACATTTGGAATGCCAAAAGAACAACTAAAAAATAAACACGGGGATTCATTCATAGAAGATAACATCGAGATCGTCAAGGTAAGAGTTGAAAATCTAATTAATGATCCAGAATTTTCTAATGATCCAGAATATCCAGAAGTGCCCAAAAAATGGATAGAAAGTTTTCTTGATAAATTTAAAGAAAAAGTTCCGGAATTATGCAATATTGAACTAACAAAAATCCTAAAAACGGACGATGAATATGAAGACATGTGCCAGAAAATGACTAAATTGTTGTTTTTGATTAAAGAACAGCAGGAGACATTTGAAGACATATATTTTAATTTACTTTTTAAATCTTTCCTTTTCCAGGATATCTTAAATGATAGTGATTTGCCAGAAGAATTAGATTTTGCGGAAAAAACTAAGAAGTATAGAAAAGAGTACAAGGATATACTTAAGAAGAAAGATTATAGACTCGTGGAATCTGCACTCAATCGCTCAATTTTTAACGAACACGAAATTATAAGCGAGTTTATGGCAAAATATAAAATGCCTTCAATTTTGAGTAAAATTTCAGATGACTCGAAAGAGGTATTGCGTGAGTTGTTGGAGTTACATAATTATCATCACCTTACCGAATATTTAGAGGACAATTGATTCAATGAGCGGACCCTCAAATTTCAGTAATATTTATTTCGAATTAGAGACCTCATTACGCTAGCATTTTGCTAGCATTTTAATACATTATACATTAATTTACTTTCTTTTCACATTGAACACATTTATTATTTAGCGCTGAGTTTCCTTACGAGATCCAGAAGTTCTAACATAGTAGTGTTGTCAACCTGCCCTATTGTTTCAGTTTTTATGTCCTGTACTTCCACAGCAAGCTTGTGGTCCAGAACCATGGAACAGGTAAAACAGTATTTTGCGCCTGCTGGATTCTTTGTCTTGCACCTAGGACAGTTAACAGGCTTTAACTCCTCTTCCCTTTCCTTACTATCATCTTCAATAATCCCGTTCTGAGCAAGCAGTTTCTTTTCAATGTCTGCTCCTGAAAGATGAAAGTAGGTTGCAGGCATCCCGCTTTCTTTGGTCCAACCTGCAAATATCCTTAATTCCATTTCGTTAAATCCTCTCTTTGCCAGATCTGTAAGCCTTCCATGCCTAAAAGCATGGGGATAAACATTTTTCTTTACTCCAGCTTTTTCGGCAAGTCCTTTAAGCATATTATTTACAGTCTGCTCATTGAGTCTCCGGTAATTTCCTTCATACTTCCGTTCTGTGATAAACACAGGTGTGTTCGGATTGTCTCTTAAAGGATGCATGTACTTCTGAGCCGACTGGGTAAATTATAAAGGTACATAAATAGTGGAAAAATAATTATTACCTTTAAAAGGTCTGAAAAATACATCAGAATCTAAAATTAATAATTAGGAATTACGTCTTTAATAGGATATTAAGGCAAAATTAGGGCAAAATAAAAGTGCTTTAATCAAAAATTTAAAGTTCTCAAAAAAATATCAAAAACTAAAATAATTAAATTATAGCAATGAAACCGGTTATCATTTTTTATTAAATTTCTTTACAAAGTTCATGATTTCTAACATCATAGTACTGTCAACCTGTCCTATAGTTTCAGTTTTTACGTCCTGAACTTCCACCGCTAACTTGTGATCCAGAACCATGGAACACGTGAAGCAGTACTTTGCTCCTATGGGGTTTCTTGTTTTGCATCGGGGACAATCTATTGGCCTGAGCTTCTCTTCCCTTTCTTTTGTATCGTCCTCTATGATGCCGTTCTTTTGAAGGATCTTCTTTTCAATATCAGCTCCTGAAAGGTGAAGGTATGTTGCAGGCATATTGCTTTCTCGTGTCCACCCTGCAAAAATGCGCAGTTCCATTTCATTGAATCCTCTCATGGCAAGATCTGTGAGCCTTCCATGCCTGAAAGCATGAGGATGAATATTCTTTTTAGCCCCAGCTTTCTTTGCTAGCCCATTCAGCATATTGTTTATAGTTTGAGACTCAAGTCTGCGATATTTGCCCTTATATTTTCTATCCGTAATGAACAGGGGAGCCTCAGGATCATCCCTGAGAGGATGCATATTAATCCATAACTGCAAATCAGGAACGCAATCAATAAGCCTTATCCTTCTCATACCTGTTTTCCCATTGACTATTACTACTGCTCCATATTTGTCAAATTGCACGTGCCCAATATTTGTGTTAATAAGTTCTCCCATTCTAACAGCAGAATCCCAGAGGAACATAATAATAGCCCTATTTCTCTGCGAAGTTGCAGCATCCCTGAGTTCTTTTACATCCTCAGCTAAAATTAGCTCGTCTACAGGTAAGTAATTCTTAGGCTGCCTTGTTTTTATGCCATCAAAGAGATGGGCAGTTGAAACTGTGGTTCCTGGCTCCAATAGATTTATACCTTTAGCATTGAACCACTTATAAAAGTTTTTGAGCACTATAATACCATTATGAACAGTTGTCTTGCTCCTAGTTTCAGTTCTATGCAGAACATAGTTCTCAACGTCTTCAGGTGTAATCTGCCATAAGGGTTTATTTTCTGTAAAATCTGTAAATGGTTTAATGTACCAGACTTCTCCAAAAATAGTTCTTTCCTTCTTCCCCATTAACCTTGCGTGTCGAATATATGCGTCTACCAATTTTTGGTTAAATTCTTGAAAATTTGGCCAGCTTCTCATAATAATAAAACGTGCACTATCTATAAAAAATTATCTTAATCCGATATCATATTATGTGTCGGACTTAAGATCTGATTACGAAGGTATTCGTGGGTTCGAATCCCACCCCTCGCACTAACTTTTTTACATCTAACGTTGGATTTTGCGGCTTTGTAGAAATCCTCAATTTCATCCACATTGAATTTATAATATTTTTATTTATGTTGTACACTAAGATTTTTACTTTTATTTCTTTTACTGGTGATTTCTCAATAGTCAGTTAATATTTTCCAGAGTACTCACACATTCGCT
The DNA here is from genome assembly GCF_002505485.1 of Methanosarcina sp. UBA5. Taxonomy (GTDB): domain Archaea; phylum Halobacteriota; class Methanosarcinia; order Methanosarcinales; family Methanosarcinaceae; genus Methanosarcina. Next base: position 4,733 of record NZ_DAVG01000070.1, read on the forward strand.
TTTTGCTCTCGTTTTCTGCTTTGTGCACACTCAATTTTCTGTAAGCAGGTAAGCTTAGAGAACTATACAACTTCGTAAAAATACTCATAGAAAAAATATCAGCCACTTACTAATGCACAACCATGTGTTTGTTACGTCAACTATTACATAGACTATTAGTATGAGCTTTTTCTTCGATGAGACAATGATGGAATGCAGAATCATATCAAAAATGCGGTAAATATCTCTTCTGGCCCGGAGGCACATGGATACCCATCCCCTGTTTTACGCCAACGCCCCTACTTCTTCAGGCTTATCCGAATTATAATGCACCCTTACGTTACTCATGCCCATGTCCATTCCAGATAAGTTTTCCACACCATCCTTAGATAATCAGGCATGCTGGTGTTATTTTGCCCCATTAGTCGAAAGTGACTCTTCTTCTGGTATTTCTTGATGCTGGATAGTTCCTAGCATTTTACCTTGTAACGGTTCCTCTTCTTCTGGTATCTCTTGGAGCTGTATAGTCTCACCCATCTTGCCCTGTAATGGCTCCTATCATTTTTCCCTGAAGCGGTTCTGCAGTAAAATGAAGTGAAAAACAGAGTCTGGGAAAGAAGTATGGAGAACCCGAGTCAGCAAGAAAAATATGGTAAAAAAGAGCTTATCTAATACTCGCGTCCGACTGCATTACCCCGAATATGTTTCTCTCGGTATCGAGGCAATATGCGTACCAACCGACTCCACGTATCGGTCTTTTTTCCATAGTGATTTTACCGCCGTGCTTTTGTATCCTGCTCAGGTATTCATCGATATTCGGGACGCCTATTGTGCAGACATAGGTACTTATCGGTGTATCCGCTCCCGGTTCTCTTCCCTGCCTTTTCATCAGACCGCCGTCGATTCCAGGCTCATCTTCATTGCCGGTGATTACATTCCAGTATTCCATCGAACCTTCCGACCTCTCGATTTTCCAGCCGAACACATCCTGATAGAATTTCTTAGCCCTTGCAATGTCTCCTGCGTATATTTCAAAATGAATTACTCTTGGCGTGAGAATTACCTCCTGTCTTATTAGATAATTTGGATGATATTCATATATTAATTTAGGTTTTACTTTTTTAGACACTAAATTTTCTAATCCAGAACGGTATATAGAAGTCATGAAACTATTAGGGGACTCTCAGGAAATTCTTAGGAACCTAGAAGATCCAGACCGGCTTTTTCACTTTGTCTCTCTTTCCTTTTTCTAACACTTAACTTATCTATCAAACCGGCAAGGGATTCGGGCTCTTGAGCGGCTTTTGATCAAAGAATTCAAAAAAAATCTTGTTCTTATTTTTAGCTAAAAATTGGGAGATGTATTCAGTAAACAGTTCCATATCTTCAAGGCCTCTCTGCAGATTTTCATAAAGCCTATCCAGCTCTACTTTCGCATACATACTCGCACATTTCTGAATCCTGAGGCAGGTTCATTCTTCGGGCAAAGGCTTCAGAAGAACACCGATTTCTCCAAGGGTGCGGAATATTTTCCTTGTTAATCTTAGGGCGTTTATTTTCTCCGCTGAAATAATAATTTCCCCAATATCAAACACTTTTCATGACAAGTAATACGCCTGTCGAAAACGAAGTTGCAAGTCGAGAGCCAGCAATATCCACAGGAAAATACAATCCGGAGTGAACTCCAGCAAGTCAGCTAAAACATGAAAGCATTGTAAATATTGCGCCAGTAAATCTTAAGTCTTAAATTGTTAGAGATATTGGTAAATTTTACAAATTTTAAACTGTCTCACTTTTTTTGAGGCCTTAAATAACTTCTAAGCGGAATTTTAAAGTTATTTCTTTTAATTTAATCCCTAATCTTTACACAAAAAAATTATAAGTAATACGCGCTATATTGTACATATAAAATTATTATAGATTACAAAACCAGATCAGGAAATCAAAAATATGTTATTGTTAGACATAACAACTTTTGATCCTAAAAATACCATAGAGTTATTTAAGCGATGGGAAAAGATAGAAAATATGGCTTTTCCAGATGGGTTGAAGGTTATTAACCAGTGGTTTGATGCAGGAGGGGGCCGTGTGATAACTCTGTTTGACGTAGAAACAGTCAAAGACTATCTGGCTTATAATTTGCCATTTACTGATTTATGCCAGATTGATGTGTTTCCTGTCATAGAGGCCAATGATTTTAAAAAGTCCACAGTATACCAGATAGAAAAATTAAGCAGTCCAGAAAATGAGCAATCCAGATAATTCTGTATAAACTACGGATATTCTTTATTTCAGAAAAGTGAAACATGTATAACTATCCAAATTTTTGGATAGTTGAGCCTTGAATAGCATAACTCAACATTTCATTTTCAATTGCTATTTTTGTAGCTTCTCTTATGATAGTCAATTCTAACTTTATTTCTGTTAGAGGGCCCGCCGCGATCAAACGGTACCCAGGTTGGTTTTTTAATGATATCCAATTCTAACTATTAACTTTCATAACTTTCATCGATTTCGGGTTCATTTCTGGGATAATGCAAGTTTTATTCCAATGCATGTATAAATGCCGGCTTTTCCCCAGTT
>NZ_DAVG01000016.1 GCF_002505485.1 Methanosarcina sp. UBA5
TTGTTAAGTCAGAAACTATAGTTTAATTCAAGATCTGTCCTTCTGCTAATTTTTTGATAATTCTTCCCATTATCTTTTTTTAACTTGCAGACTCCTAAGATTAAGCCTGTATACAAGTTTTGATAACTTCATTTTCCAGATTTTTAATAACCCATTTCCAATTCCGGCTACCATATATCCTGTTTCTATCAGGTTCTCTGAGATATTTCTTTTCAGATATAACGATTGATCAGGCAAGATTTATCTTGCAAAAAATAGCCGGAAGTATCAAAAGCTGAAAGCTCATTCTCTTTTATGGATTCAAGAAATACCTGCTTTATTTCTCAATTTTTTCTGCCTCTGTTATCAAGTTCTCACACAAAGAGTTATAAAAAACTCCCCATTCCCTTTTAAGCTTGACCTTATCACTTTTTTAATTTAAAATGTTCTTTACTTTTTGGCTACAATAATATCCAGAAATGGTTTTGGTGTTACTTCCCTTAGTATTCTTTACTGTCAGTTTAACAGTATATTTTCCTGCTTTACTGTATTTATATACAGGGTTCTTGGCTGTTGAATAAGTTCCATCTCCCAAGTTCCATTTCCATAACGTTGGACTATTGGCGCTTTTATCAGTATTTCTAAATAAGGAAATTAATTCCCTTACTCAGGTTTCAGAAATGACACTTAATTTTTTCTTTTGACTCTTATATTTATAAAAGTTAAATTATTAGATAATTGTGAGAAAAATTGACTTTACCAATTATAGAGGCGCTGGGAGAAAAAAGAGAGGTGCAATTTTGGTAGTATCTTGAAGGCTTGCTATCAGGAAATACTGATTAGAAAAAGAAGATGAGAATTGTAGGAAGCAGTGATGTAGCTTACTGCGTGTCTGCAGACACACAATGTCTGTTCACAAAGTTAGTTATAATTTTTTAATTATAATTTTTTATAAATAACTTCCAGACTTTTCCCTTGAAGGCCAGCTTGAGGTTAAGTAATATGCCCAAAATCTTTAACGATTACATTCTGGAAAAGATGGAAAATAAGAACGCGAAAAAGACAGGGAAAAGTAGTGAAAAATGATAAAACAGTATTTATAGGCTTTGAGCACTGAGTAATAAATCGGTTGTAAGGTGGTTCACAAGGTTGACTTTCACCTATGAAGTTATATTACGGGATCAGTTTTGAAGCTGTCCTGAATTTGCTTCATTTTACGGATACGCGTTAATGAAGTTATATTACGGGATCAGTTTTGAAGCTGTCCTGAATTTGCTTCATTTTACAGATACGCGCAATGAAGTGTATTGCGGGATCAGATTTCAAGCTGTCCTGAATTTACTTCACAGATTACTCCCTCATGAACCAATTAATTGTATGTAAATCATATTATAAAAACATAATGATTAAATTGGATATTATTAAATCAGTTTATTAAAAGAATCATTCCAAAACTTGGTCACCACTATTTTATTTGATTAATTTCCCGAATTCTGTCTCAGGAGGACGGTGTCCTTTTCGCTCCGCTGCCTGTAGCAGGATGAGTTTATACAATTCCGGTTATTTCAATCGATACTGAAAAAAAAGTAATTATTGGCTTTAAAATAAGTAAGAAAACTGATCACGAAATAAAACATGCAAATGCTTTGATAAAACAAGTTCAAAGAGAAAAGAAAGCAAAATGTTATTTGATGGATAAAAGATATGATTCGGAAAAACTACATTCTTTTATTAGAGAAGAAATTAAGGTGAATTCAGTAATTCCAGTGAAAAAAAGAAAAAGAACATCCATTGATTTATCTAATTTTTATTGTCACTGTTATGGCTATAATATCGTTATTATTAGTGCTCCCATATTTACAAGTAAAGTATCACGGGATAACTAATACTACAAAAATGACAACGTTAAAAACCAGTATCGTGGGACGTTGGTTTAAATAATTGGAGAAGGTGCTGTACTAGTAGGTCTTTATTTTGCTTGGGGAAATCTTACAGTTGCTAGGGAAAGCCAGCTCACCGAACGTTTTACTAGAGCAATTGAACAGTTGGGAAATCCAGCAATAGAGATTAGGTTAGGTGGAATATATGTACTTGAAAGAATTGCAAATGAATCTGATAAAGACTACTTGCCAATAATGAAGATTTTAGCTGCGTATGTTAGGGAGAAATCACTTATTAAAAGGGGAAATACAGAAAACAAAGATTCTGAAGAACAAGAGAAGGATAAGGAACTTTCTACAGATATCCAAGTAGTTCTTGAAGTTATATGTAAGCGTGAACACTCATTCAATGAGAATTAGATCTACGAAATGTAAATATACGGAAAGCCAGACTTTCTAAAGCTCACATTGAGTGTGCTGATCTTAGTGAGCTGATATCTGGGGAGCTGACCTTGCAGAGGCTTCACCTTAAATCCACCCAATTGTATAAGATCCATCTTGAAGATGCTGCCCTTGTAGCAGCTCATCTTGAAAATACTGACATGGTAGGAGCTCATCTTGAAAGAGCTTATCTTCAAGGGAGTGATCTTAAAGATGCTACTCTTATGAATGCACATCTTGAAGATGCTCATCTTGAAAATGCCGTTCTCGTAAGAGCATTCCTTGAAGAAACTCACTTTGACAGAGCCCATCTTGAAAGAACTCACTTTGAATATGCTCATCTCAAAGAAGCTTATCTTATTGATACTCACCTCAAAGGAATTCATTTTGAAATAGCTAATCTTGAAGTAGCTCATTTTGAAGGAGCTGATCTAGAAGAAGCCCATCTTGAAGGAGCTGATCTAAGAGGTGCTAACATTAAAGCAGTTAAGAATTTAATAATTGATCAACTTTTTAATGTCAAAACACTTTATAAAGGAGAATTAGACGACGAGCTTGAAATTCCATTAAAAGAGAAGCGTCCTGATCTGTTTGAAAAAGCCTTATGAAAATAATCGATTAACAATTTTAAAATGCATTATCAGAAAAAACGGCTACGCAAAATGCCAGTTTCTTAAGATTATTTAAGATTAAAAAGGTTTTGGGGAAAAAGAATCTAGCTACCTGCGAAACTTCGAATGAATTCATATCTGTATGGAAGTTTTCGTCGTATATTATTTCTTTATCCGATTTGAATACCTGATTTGGTATGCAAATACTTAACTAAGCGGCTAAATATCCAGTTAAATCCCTAGATACTTAGTTTAATTATTTCTCAGTTAGTCCTTTATGTCGTCATGCAGTGATTTGTGGTTTCTATTTCTTTAATTTCTACTCGAAAGGCAGCAAGCTCATTATACGAGCTTTATTTCATACCAGTCCGAGAGTTCTGCATCAAGAACCCCTTCATGGACCATCTTCTCGATCTCGTTTTCAACCTGGCCGTAAGTGAACTTATAGTCGTACGAGATTGCGGAGATGACATCCGGACTATGGCAGAATCTGTTCGGAAACGCTTCATTGAACATTGCTACGTTTTCGAGAATCAAATTCCTGAGTCTTTCCATTTTTATATCACCTCTTTTTTATTGTATTTAGTTTTCTGTTATCTTAGGTTTTGGTTATGCTTCCTAACAATCACTATATTCACTTGCCAACTATATATAGGTTTTCCTAATATTCTATATATTTATATTATATCTTTAAACATTTGCTAAATGGAATATGTAATGTTAATAGGCTGTGATTTGGAACTTGGAGCTTTCAGAATAGAATAATTTCAAAGCTTGGATATTTGAAGGTAATAAAATCAAGCTGAATAGAAATCGAGATGGATATATCAAGATGAATAAAAACCATGATAAAAAGAAAACCAAGATAATATACAATAAGGAATAATATAAACTAAATATAGATTTGTGAAATTAAGGAAAAATCTAAACTCAGAAAAAAGGACAGCGAGAGGCTACAGGCTTAATCTGTCTCATATAGTCAGGGTGGCAAATGGCTTCAGAAAAGTTCCGATTCCGGAGTTTACAGTCCACCAGCACTGCGGGGCTGCAACTTACCTGTTCTTTGAAGAAAGGCATTTTATCCGATTACAGATTTTATTGATGTCAATGGTTTCCTTGAGTTCATAGAGGAAGTAACCCCTATATAAATGGGAACGGAAGCCGGGTCCGAATCCTTGCAAAGGTCATAAGGGAAATACCAGGGTACATTGACGAAAGCAGGGGACCAAAATCAACAAACATAGCCCGCATGATCCTTGATGTACTTAAATCCAAGGATTAAGAAAATACAGTGCGTTTCCATAGAAACACCCTGTTCATCGGAATAATGCACTTTAAGGATCTGTATAATATAAACCTCGAAAGAGTCAAAAGTGTGGAGTTCATTATGTGTGAAGTTCATTATTCTACACCAGACGGCAGGATAATTCCGTTTTGCACATACAACACGCTTTATAGAGATTCGGTTGAACTTAAATTCTCAACGCCTTATATGCTAACGAATAAACTGGGTAGCAATGACGTAAAAATATAACTAATGAAAGTCAGAAATTGGAATCTAAAATAATCTGAGATCAGAGGAGAGTTACAAACTATCAGAAGGGTTATCAAAAGAGTTATCAAAAATCGTATAACGAAAAGCCTTTTAGATTTTTAAAGTGATCCATAAGGCCTGGTCCAAATTTAATGTAGTTTAGTTCTGTACTCAGTTAAGTTACTACTTATTTAAGCTATTACTTATTTAAGTTATGACTTATTTAAATTACGTACCTTATTTGTACGTCTTCTTTATACATCGGGACTGACCCTATGGACCAAGTATAATTATGTAAGTTATAGTATAATAAAACAATGATATATGTCTACTTTTTAGCGGTACTGCGAAAAAGGTGCAACCTGATTTTGAGGCTTGAGTTCAAGTTCCGGACGAGCCACGAACAAGCTAAGGGCAGGCTATTAAAAAGGGTTACAGATAAATCCGGCGAATTACCCATAATACGGGGCAGACTTTCCTGATAAAAATTAAATAATTACCTGACCCAGGCTGGCCAGCCAGATTTATTCAGGCACTGATATATTCAGTCCTTAACACATCCCCAAGGCCGTAAAGAGCTTCTTTAAATCTGCCTTTGACCTCTCAACAAAAACCCCTCTTGTTCCCGAGATCATAACAATCCAGTCCCCGCCGCTGTACATCCAGTTTTGCTGAGGCACCCAGTTCATTTTATAGAGCTGCGTGTAAGCGCTGGCCAGAGCATCGAACATTAGATTCACGGCTCCGCAGAATTTGGCGGTCATATCAGCCATCTCTTTTGGCATTCCATCCCTGGACTTATACTCCACAAGCTTTCCTTCGGGACTGAAAATCCCGGCTGCCATTACCCCATCAAACTTCAGAAGCTCATCTAAAGAGAGATTACACTCTTTTCCATTCATATACTAACCCCCAACTAAATTCAGGATATCCTATCAAAGGTTTATGCCTATGAACTTATACAGATGAACTGTTAGCTAATCTAAGAATTTCCGAGCGGTTTCATCCTTCGAATTGCCTTTTACAATCCACAGGCTTTCCCCCATCCTCTATGAATGACTCAGTTCAGCGAAATAATGTTCCTTCGGGCCTTGTTTTGCATAAAGGAATAAAAAAGGGATTAACATGATATTATATATAAATATCAAATTAAAAAAAGAAAATTAAAAACTTAATTTTAGATCAAAGTTTCTAATGAATTATAATTTTCTCAGGTTAGAGAAATTAATGAGAACTCGAGTTTCAATTTTCTTATTCCTTTCCTTTCCGCACATATTTTCCTTAATTTTTCGCTCACAGACACCAATATTGAAGTAAAAAAAGCTTTTATACTTCGCATGTACACTGAGAATCCATGAAAATCTGGCCTCTAAAAACAAAGGTTCAAGAAAACACAGCACCTGAAAAAGCAGTTATAGAGAACACAGGCCTCAAGAAATTTCAGGTTCCGCAAAAAGGAGAAGCTGGCTCCTTCTGGGAAAACCGGGGAGACCGATACCACTGTGGAGTTGACCTGTATGCTCCTGAAAACACGGAGGTCGTCTCGATTGAAGAAGGAATTGCCGTAGAAACCGGTCTGATGACCTCGCCTGAGATATTGCCTTACTGGAACTCGACTTATTACGTGATTATCAAACATAGCAGGGGGCTGTTCTGCAAATACGGAGAACTTTCAGGCTTTAATGTGAGAAAGGGAGACGAAATAGAAGCAGGAAATTTGATAGGGCGTGTAGCGATGGTCCTGAACTCCAAGAAAATTGATAGTTCCTGCCCGCTTTACATCCAGAAGCTGAAAAACAAAAATCCAAGTATGCTCCATTTTGAAGTCTGGAGGAGTGAACCCATTACCGCTCACAGGAATTATCTCGGAGGCAACTGGTTTGCCGAGGAAAGACCTGAAAACCTGGTAGACCCTACCGGATACCTTGAACGATTAGATTTGTAATATCCTGTTTTCATACTCGACAACCACCTGTGATCTTATATAATAAAGAAACTAAAGTTTTTATCAAGCAAGGAATGTAGGAAATACTCACAGCTTGTTGCCATCTTAGCTATCTGGTTGGTATTCTATAGAAAATGTGAAATCTAAAGCGTTGGGAGCCGAGGAGAAAATAAAGCAATTTGAGAAAACTTACGTAATCAAAAATTATTACCTTGTTATTGGAGGGGAAAAAGCCTATTTTTATAAAATTAATTTGAATAACATTTCTTTTCTTCTAGGCCTTGGCATCCCTGAATACATCATCCCTGCGGTTCCCTGCCACGAGGTTGCATATATACTTCCTTCTCTTCAAAAACTCCCTCTGAGGCCGGAGAAAGACGGACATCCGGAGGAAATAGAGAGCGAAAGCCAGACCAAAAGCCGCCAGGTAATTGAGATCTTTATCCGACCTGAAGACGAAAGGCCCATTTCTTTTTTCGAAAAGCTTGTAACCTCCTTTCCTGACGATGTAATCGCAGGAAGTTACCCTGAATACGGCATGCTGTTTTTATCTTACGCCAGGAAAGGAGAAATCTGTCCTGATGGCTGCCCGGGCCCAAGAGACCGCTGCCCTACATTTGAGCGGAAAAAGCCAGAACCCATTACGGAATATACGGGAAAACTTCTCCGGAAGCTGCCAGGCTGGGTCTTTGAGAGCCACCAAATGAAGCCGGGCATAGGAGGGCTGGAAATGAGTTCAAGCAAAACCTGCTGGAGATCCTTGAGTTTTTAAGAGACATTAAAGAAAACAGGAGCCCAGATAGGTCTGAAAACTTTGAGGGCAGGACTTTTTTAGTTGCTACCACCTGCACATGCTAGGGGGTATTTAGAGCTTTTGGGTAATATATCAGTTTATTGAAATGAGATTTTTTGACCACTAAAACTACGTTTTAATCTTCCTTCTTTTCCTCAACTCTCCATAAAACACATAAATAAAAGCCATTCTAAGTCCATTACAGCCATATTATCAACTTGTAAATAGGCTGAATCTTCTGGAGTTCCTCAACTATATTATCAAATATAAAAAGTTATCTTTCAATATGCGAGAGTTGCCCAGCCAGGTCAAAGGCGTCAGACTTAAGATCTAACATGCAGGACTAAACAAAAGCAGGAAGTAAATCCAACCAAAAGGATAAAAAGTAAAGAGATATAAGAACAGGCAAAAATAAAAATATATTTATCAGTGTGCGAGGGTTGCCCAGCACGGTCAAAGGCGACGGACTTAAGATCCGTTTACGAAGGTATTCGTGGGTTCGAATCCCACCCCTCGCACTGACTTTTTACATAAGACTTTGGGTTTTTCCTTTTTTATTTTCTTTTATACAGAAGTACTGCAAGCAGGCTGGCTATTCCGTAATATATTTCAAATCCTGTCGTTTTCAGGATTTCTTTTTGTTCTGCTTGTGGTTCTTTATTTTCTGTATTGTTTTTATTAATTGTTTCAGGGTAATCAACCTCTATTTTTGTTGTAGTTTCAGATGGTTTCACTGTGCCAGTTATTGCAAATGAAGAGAACCCTGAAGTTTTGGCTGTGAAATACAGGAATCTATCATCTTTTCCTGAAAGACTTACTGGGAATTGCTCCCATTTTTTATCATTGTATCTGTTCAGAGTGATGGAATCAGGATTAATCTTTTTTTCCTTTATCCAGACTTTTTCAACCTTGAAACAAACGACTGGATTTTCAATATTTTTTGAGGTTGCAATCCCTCCGTTTTCAACCCAGACATTAAAGAATTTGTAAACTTCTCCTAAAGGTGATCCAGAAACCAGAAAAGATTTTCCTTTGAGCTGTTCAGCAATGGTTGTGGTCTTGCCAAAGGTCTTTTTTGCATCAAAGCTCACATAAACGACACAGGTTGCATTCTTAGGGAAATCAAACTTTACAAGTTTCCCATTTACAACAGTAGCTTGTGAGAGTTCCTTTATTTGGACATTACTTTGAGGTTCAGGGGAGCCACCTCCACCTCCTCCACTGCTGTGGCTACTTCCACCGCTTGAGCTACTTGGTGTAAGTACATTTATTATAGCAGTTTTTGAAGCAGTTCCATTTCCGTTGCTTACCGTCAGGTTGACAGTATAGGTTCCAGGACTTGCATATACATAAACCGGATTTGTATCACTGGAGTCAGGCTGTCCGTCGCCATTGAAGTCCCAGATCCTTGAGGCTGCTTTCTGGGAAAGATCGTTAAACTGCACTGTCAGGGGAGCATAACCCTCTGTAACATTGCTATTGAAGTCTGCAACAGGGAATATTGATTGTACTTGAAGAGAACCTATAAACTGCCCGAAGGAATTAGGACCATGTCCTACACTCATAGTTGCTGTAACCTTGTTTGTCGATGTGTCAATTACAGAGACATTATTGCTAAGGTAGTTAGTCACATACACCTTTGATCCATCCGGTGTGACTGCAACTCCATCAGGAGTACTTCCTACAGGAATTGTGGCTATAACCTTGTTGGTAGCCGTGTCAATTACAGAGATTGTGTTGCTAAGGCCGTTAGTCACATATACTCTATTTCCATTCGGTGTGACAGCAACTACATCTGGAAAGGATCCTACAAGTGCTGTGGCTGTAACCTTGTTTTTTACTGCGTCAATTACATAGATATATCCGTTATTGCTTCCTTCGTCGCACGCTACATATACCCTTTTCCCATCCGGACTTATTGCAACTCCACGAGGATTGTTTCCTACAGGAATTGTGGCTATAACAGTGTTTGCTGCTGTGTCAATTACAGAGACAGTCTTGTCATCGAGATTAGTCACATACACCTTTTTCCCGTCCAGTGCAACAGCAACTCCAAAAGGAATTTTGCCTACAAGTACTGTGGCTTCAACCTCGTTGGTAGCCGTGTCTATAATTAGGATCGTATTGTTGCTGGGATTTCCCAAATCGGGGTGTGGCACATATACCCTTTTTCCATCAGGAGAAACTGCAACTCCACGAGGGGCGTTTTCTACAGGAATTGTTGCTGTAACTTTGTTTTTTGTTGCGTCAATTACAGATATAGTATGGCCAAAAAAGTTAGTGACGTATACATTCTTTCCATCCGGTGTAACAGCAACTCCCATAGGATAGTTTCCTACAGGAATCATGGCTGTAACCTTGTTAGTAGCCGTGTCAATTACTGAGACATTGTTGTCGCCGGAGTTCGTAATATATGCATATGGACCTACACCGACTAGCTGCATTACTGTTATTGTAGTTAACCTTGAATCTGTACCATTTTCATTGATTGCTGTCAGATTAACTGAATAGATTCCTGGATCTGCATATTCATGAACTGGGTTTTTTTGTGTAGAATTACTTCCATCTCCAAAATCCCAGTTCCATCCAGTTGCATTTTCTGAAAGGTCAGTAAACTGAATTGAGAGAGGAGGATAACCCTCGGTAATGTTACTACTGAAATTTGCAACTGGAAGTGGATTAGTAACGACTATGTAATTTGGCTTCACTACTTTATTATTACCTGCGTCATTTCCCGCAGTCAGACTGATTGTATAACTCCCTGGCTTGGTAAATGTGTGCGTTGCATTCATGGCATGTTTTGAGTAAGTCCTGTCCCCAAAATTCCAAATCCAGGAAGTAGGTACTCCGCCAGTGCTGTTATCGGTGAATAACACAACTAGAGGTGCAGCTCCATAAGTTGTGTTTGCAGTAAATTCAGCTACAGGTGGCAAGGTGTTTGTGGCAGAAAGGTCACACATATAGATACCAGTGTTATTAACCTCACCATACCCATCATAGTTACCGTTTATTCCCCATACAATAGTATCATTGTATATATCAGGTGTTGTGTAAGTATCTCTTGGATAAATATAGACTGGAGTGCTTTTTGCAGAAGGAATGTCATAAACATATACACCTGCATAACCAAACTGGTCATCGCCAGATTTTGAATATACGATTTTGTCCCCGTTTATGTCAATATGAGTGCCCGTGTCGTCTCCAGCGTCAGTATATGAGTCTGCGTATTCAGGTAAGGTATTACCTGTATTATCACTGGTAACATCTATAGCCTTTTTAGTGACAAGATCATACATTTGTATAAATCCATCCCTAGAGTAGAAGTTTGACCATATCACTTTATTACCATATATATGGGGAATAAATATCTGGCTAGAAGAATCTACTTTTATAGGCTCATTAGTATTAATATCGTAAACCGCTATGTTTCTCCCATCTGCATCCTCGTAGCCATATGCTATCTTGGTATCACATATGTCAGGACTATTACCCTTCGCAATTTTAGTTTGTGTAGAAGTCGATATATCCCGCATATATATGCTGTAGTTATAGTCTAATTCATTGTAATTTGCACTCCAAACGATTCTATTGCCGTAAATAGAAGGAATGCTGCTGTTGTCCACATCCTCAGTAATATAAGACCGAGCACCCGAAGGTATATCATAAACTGTAAGTCTTGGCACTCCACTGCTTTCATCACGCCAAACTAATTTGTTACCGTAAATAGCTGGATGAGATGCTGCAGAAGAGCTAACTGTGGTGTCTGTTCTGGCGGTTAAATCATAAACGTGAATAACACCACTGTCCGTCCATACAACTTTGCTACCATAAATAGCAGGATCAGATCCATTACCAATTCTCGTCACCTGTGCCGCTGAAGCCACGGGTGAAATTAAAATTGAAATCATAAAAACTAAGGTTGCTGAAGCTAAAGCTATCGAATACAACTTTTTCTTATTTTTCATTTTATTCTCTTTGCCCCCATAGGATTCAGAAAATGTTAATACTGATACACCCTAATATTCTTTATATATATTGTTTTCAAAACAGAACTATATTTGAGATACGTTCTTTGTATTCATAGAACCAATAGAATGGAAGTTATCAATCAACGTTATGTAGTCTAAAAATATAATTACTGTTGTTAGTAAACAATTTATCTGAGTTGGCATCTTGCTTCATATAATGTAAAATATCCTTAGAGAAACCAGTTTTTCCAACCACGATGATGTATGCTATATAAAAAATCAACATGACAACAATATTTCTGTGATTGACACATCCACAAACTCTGTTATAGCCACCATGCATGTAAGAGAAAAGCCTGTAGGAATAGCAAAAGAAGCAATGAAAAGAGTAATGTAAGAAATTTCCGTTCGAAAATTGATTTTAAAAATCCGTAATCAAAGTCTGCCTCGTGTTTCTTTCTCTTAGTCTTGAGACCCCTAAACCTACTAGTCTAATTTTTCGTGTTCCAATGAACTCAGAAAGCAATTGCATGGCGACCCTTTTAATTACGAATATATCCGAAGTCCATACAGATACAGTCTTCGACCGTGTATATGTGGAAAAATCCTCGAAGCGCACTTTAAGGGTTACCACTTTGAAAAGAAATCTGTCTTTTAGAAGAGCTCTATGAACGCTTTCAGCAAGCAATTCCAGAAAGCCAGCAATTTTTACTGGATCATTTGTATCTTCCGAAAATGTTCCGCTCCTACTTATTGACTTTACCGCTTCCTCCCATTCCTTTACTTCACTGAAATCCAGACCATGTGCCACCTGTTTCATCCATAGACCCATTTTACCGAACCTTTCAGAAAGCCGCTGAATATCGCAGTTTGCTAGCTCTTCGACTTTAGTTATTCCCATCAGTTTAAGAGCCTCGGTTGTTTTTCCACCTATACCAGGGATTTTTGAGACATCTAGAGGAGAAAGAAACTCTTGGACATCTTCAGATCTTATAACGGTCAACCCATCCGGTTTCTGAAACTTTGAAGCGATCTTTGCAGTTAGTTTATTCGGTCCGACCCCCACTGAACATGTAATTCTTTCCTGCTTCAGGATTTCGTCCTTTATCCTTAGAGCAATTATTGCAGCTTCTTCAAAATTACTGACAGCAACCGGCACTAGAAAAGCTTCATCCACGCTAAACTGCTGGAATTTCTCAGCAAACCCTCTCATTATCTCCATTATGTTCGCTGAGACCTGTGCATAGAGTTTCATGTTCACAGGCACAAAGGCAGCATCTGGACAAAGTTTATAAGCCTGTGAAACTGGCATTGCCGAGTGTATCCCGTATTTCCTTGCCTCATATGAACAAGTGCTAACGACTCCCCTACCTTTTCCTCCATTTGGGTCTGAACCAACTACAACTGGTAGACCTTTAAGTTCAGGATGCTCTCTAACTTCAACTGATGCAAAAAACGAATCCATATCTACATGGAGAACAATCTGCTTTTTGGTGGTGTTTATAGGTTGAGTGTGTGAGAGCATCAAGGCAATATTAGATGAAAAAATATTAAAAGGCTTGAGGAAGCTATGTGAAAGTATTAACACGGCTAAAAATTGCTATTAACCTAAGGTGCCTAATCCATTAGGCAACAATGCTATTAGCTAAGAAAAACATTAAAGCTGCAATTTCCTCTGTGGTAAAAATCTCTGCCAATTCCCTATCGAATAGTATAGTCACTTCAGGTGGAAGCTCTTTATCTGCAAACCAAAAAATAAACTTGACACGAACATTTGGAAAGGTAACCAGCTCTACCGAGACATCACTACCTTCAACAAGCTCGCCTCCAAAGCGACCCGTCAGATTCTTGATCAAACTATCTGGCTCTTCTCTAAGGCTTTTTAATATCGGTTTAATTGTATTTTTCTAAAAAGCTGGATAATAGCTTGGTCCACCCCTAAGTTCTTTGAATGAAATCCATTCCCCTTTCTGGTTATACCCATGCTTTAGGATGCCTATGAGGTAACGAAGGATAAGTACTGATATTTCCTTGCTTGCAGGAGAAACAGATGACCTCATCAGCACGATCTTATCGATTACTTTTACTTCATAAATATCAGTTAAAAATTTGACGGTGTATTTTTGAGAAGGAGATAGCGCTACAATCTTCGCATGCCTTGTTGAGTGCGATCTCGTATGTCACGGTCTTTTAACTCCTTATTGTCTGTTATTAATATAGGACTTACGCGATTGAGATATAAAATAAAATGCAGACAACCTCATCAAAAGTACTATGGTTTGGACAGTTAAGTATTCACTGTACCTGTTTTTCTGTTCAACTGCGTAAGTTCGATAATTTATAAAGCGGTATACATGTTTGTAAGGTTAAGCAGACTGTTCCAAGTCACTTCGTTGAGCGGATGTATAAGGCATCTTAGAAGAGCATTGAATGGTAGCTTGATCGTGTGCTTTTACATCAGAAAATCTAGTGTTCTTATAAGCCTCCATTACATCATACACCGTCTCAAAAATATGTTCTTTGCCAATTAAATCGATAAGACCATCCTTTATTAATTCATCCATGACAGGGGAAACAACATCGCACATGACCAATGTTATTTTTCGCATTTTAAGTTGGTTATATATGACTCTCATCGTTTCTATGGATGTATAATCAATGTCATCTATGTTAGTCGCAGAAATACAGAACCATCTTATTGGATAACTGCTCTTTACAAGCGACAATATTTCGTCCTCAAAATGACCTTCATTAGCAAAATAAAGATTTGCACCAAAGCGATATATTAACAGTCCCTCTATTGCATGTTGATTTGTTGATAATGGAACTGTCTTCGTACAGCACTCATTTTTAGGAACAATCAATAGATTAAGTGGTTTATAGCTGTGTCTCAGGTGAACACTTATCGAAAGTATTATTGCAATACCAATACCGGCTTCCACATTAAAGAGAATAACAGCTATCGCAGTCGCAACTGCTACTACAAATTCCACACGACGATGTTTATAGAGGTCGAGCATTCCATGCATATCAATTAAGTTAAATCCAATAAAGAAAACTATGCTTGAGAGTACAGCTGTTGGAAGGTATGCAAATGGTTTTGTGAGAAAGAGTAAGAATGCCGCTGTAACTGCCACGGCAACAAGTTGAGTAAGTTGTGTACGTCCACCTGAGCGTCTTACTTCCTCCGTCTTTGTTGGACTTCCATTAACTACAAAAGTTCCCGTTATTCCTGCAGCGATATTTGCAAGTCCGAGACCAATCAATTCTTTATTTTCATCGAACGTATCGGCGAATTTGATGGAGTATGCTCTTGATGTTACAATACTCTGAGCAAGGATTACCATGAAACACGCAACAGATGTACTTACAATTGATGGTATGTCAGAAAGTGGTATAGTTGGTATAGATAATGCAGGCAAGCCTGTAGGTAATTCACCAAGAGTTGCAATTCCATAAGAAGAAAGATTCCAGAACCAGCTTGCGGCAATTGCGGCAATGACTGCTATTAACATACAAGGAATTTTACTGTATTTTATCCTACACGGAACAACTATTAAGAGCACACAGACTGATACAATGAGTGTAGGGACACTAAGATAGTGTATATTTTCTACCAATAACACAATGCTCGTCAATGTACCAAAATGACCTGAAGGCACTCCTAACATTCCATTAATTTGTGATATAGAGATTTGAATTCCAACACCGGTAAGAAATCCAATTAAAGCCGTATGTGAAAGAAAATCCGCAAGAAAACCCAATTTTAAGAAACCAGCAAGAAGAAGGAGAATTGCCGCAATCAATGCAATAGTGCTTGCGTATGCAACATATTCAGAAGAGTTAGGTAATGCCATAGTTGCCAACCCACTGGCAATAATAGCTGCGGTTGCAGAATCTGCACCTACGACAAGATGACGTGACGAGCCAAAAATAGCAAAAGCCACCATTGGTAGTAGCAGTGTATATATACCTGTGATTACTGGCATACCTGCAATTTTAGTATACCCCATACCTTGTGGAATTGCTACTGCTGCAAAACTGAGGCCAGCAACGATTTCCATAGGAATTTGCATTGGATTGAGTGGCAATAATCCTTGTAAAAGAGATAAATTAAATAAGTGCGCCACGTTTTTCGGATACTTCATGCTGATTCTTTAACTAAGGGACTATATATGTCTTATGAATATTGAATATATATAAGTATAGGTACATATATTGATATATATCATTACTATAAATATATAGTTGAAAGTTATAGACTCCCGATAACTTTACAGAACTGTTTTTTTGTAGCAAGATTCTTTGTCTCTATAAGAGACTTAATTTTAAAATCTTACCTTAATAAAACCGTATTCTCTGAGATGAACTCTAATTCTTTGATTAGGAATCTCAACTGTTTCAAGGGGGATATTCTTAGTATTATCAGGATTCACCAAACGATTTGATTTTAATCTTGTTAAAAAATGCCATTATTTCTCCCTGATAGCTTTAAGGTTATTTACGCTTGCATACCATGTATCAAACATAACATATCTACGCCTAAACTTACGTTCTTCAGCCTTATCAATTATATCAAGGAAATGATCATTCTTGGTTTTATTGTCTTCATCGATATTATAAATGCGAAAATCGATAGGTAAGACGACAGTATCATCTGTTCAGATTAAAGTAATCAGACCAATTCCCTTAACAGTACAATGATGTTTCCCACTCCACTGATGTCGAACAAACCCCATCTTTTCAGAATAAGGTTTATCAAGTACTGTGTCATCAGCAATCAGATAGCCTTATTTAAATGTAACGAATTTTTTACTTCAGTCCATAGGGGTTCTGTATCTAAAGGTTGCTTTTGGAGGAGACGAGTAAAACAGTCATGAGAGGGAGCATTGGATGTAAAGGGGTAAGAGCGAGCAGCTTCAGTACAACTAAAAACTGTTGATGCAGCAATAAGAAAATTAATGTAATCAAGGTCAGTGAATTTGGATGGATTTATTGACATGACTTTAGCCAATTTTATAATTTTTGTAGTAAATAATTAATTCCAAATGATTTTAAGTTTGCGGAGATCAAATATGCGTAAGTCCTGTTTTATATAAAGACTAAAATTACTAATTATAAGAAAAAAGGTTAGCGCCATGTGTGGAGCATATGGACTTTCAGTACGAAATATACAAAATCTTACTGATAAATTTTATATTGTAAATGCTTTAGATAATTTCAAACCAAGGTGGAACATCAGACCAGGACAATCAAATCCTGTTATCGTAAGTCAAGGAAATAAGGAAATTGAGTTAATGGTTTGGGGATACTACTTCACTTTGCCGCTGATGATCAATATAAATACAAAACAATAAATGCTAAAGCTGAAACAGTTGATACGTTACCTATATTCCGTCACTCGTTTGTTAAGAAACGTTGTCTTGTACCTGCTACCGGATTTTACGAACCAGATAAAATTAATTTTATAAAACAACTCTTCCCCTGACACTACTTCAAGATAAAAGATAACTCAATTTTTTCCTCTGCTGGACTGTATGATGTTTGGAAAAATAAAAACAACGGGAAAGAAAGACCCAGTTACTTGATCATTACTACAGTACCTAATAAGATTGTTGGCAAATATCATGATCGAATGCCTGTTATTTTAGAAAAAGAGGATGAAGACATAGGGTTAGATCCTGATATTGATGAAGCGAGTCAGCTTCGCCCATTATTTAAGCCCTTTCCGGATGACAAATTGGAAAAATGGGAAGTTGGAGCTAAAGCGAGAAATCTGAGAAACGATTCTCCCGAAGTTATTGAGCCACTTAAAAATAAACAACGAAACTTGTTTTAAGCACTAAACAGAAATGAAGTACAGGTATTATGTATAAGACATTACGATAATTCAGTTAAGATCTGGAGGAGCGCTGAAAAAAGATGTGAAGGAGCGATATAGAGTCTCAAGGCTGAGTCCTCCGGAATCCTAAAGGAACTATAAAAATATTTTACAGCCATAATTAATACTGCCTTTTCTAAATTTTCACTTAGGCAGGTTTTTGTAAAAGAAATTAATATCCAGAAACTTCCTTTCACCCAAAATATCTTTTTCGCTCAGTTAGAGAACGTATTTTAAAATTAGTTAAAGTGGCGTCCTTGAGAACTCTGGCAAATTTTAACTAGCCTGGGAACTATTGAACGGCGCATCAGACAGTTTCAGAAAATTGTGCAGTTACATCATCTTAACATTTCCAAGGTCGAATTATTAGAGCCAAATGAGATTGAAGAACTACTACCTGGAATTTTTGCCGCAGACTTCTATAATCATTTTGGCGAAAACTCGAAATTCTACATCTTTATTGACACTTACGAAGCTCTCTGGGATGGTCCGAGGAATAAAGGTAGTTTTCATGAAAAAGATAAATGGATAAGAGATAACCTTATCCAAAACATGCTTGGGGTTTCTTAGGTAATCTGTGGACGAGAGAGATTACTATGGGTTACAGAATGTGATCCTGAGTGGGATATGTATCTAGAACAACATTCAGTAGACGAACTTCCAGAAAGCTATTGCCAAGTATTTCTAAGAGAGTCTGGAATTGATAACAAAAGTATCCAAGATATAATTATTAAAGCTAGCGAAGGAGTTCCTTACTACCTTAATCTGTCTGTTGATATCTATGAAAAAATAAAAGTCTACAAAAAAAGAGAGCCTACTCCCGAGGACTTCGGTAAGACACAACCAGAAATTTTCAATACATTTGTGAAATATTTGGGTTGCAATGAAATTCGAGCACTGGAAATACTCTCAGCACCTAATTTTTGGGATCACAACCTGTTCTATATTATCTGAAGAACCTGTTCTATGTTATCTGAAGAATCTTATGTTACCTGATAACTCAGTAAAATCGTATTGTAGTAAAATAAGTAAGGGGAAACCAAAAATAGATCTGCTATCAGACCGATATATGAAAGGGGACTGTATGGATGCATGTGTGGGCACAAGCGGCTGGTATTATGATTGGAATAAAAAGAGAAACCTTGATTGGTTTATCCAGAACTCCGGGCTGAACAGTGTTGAACTTAATGCCAGTTTTTACAGGTTTCCCTCGCCTGAGCAGATTGAAGGCTGGAACAGGAAGGGAACGGGACTCCGATGGAGCATAAAGGTACACAGGTCTATAACCCACTGGCGACAACTCAGTGAAAATTCCCTGGAAATCCTGGAAAGTTTCCTTGAGCTTTTCGAACCCATGGATCATTTTGTTGATTTTTACCTCTTTCAGGTACCTCCAAAGTTTGATGATGTCGAAAGGGTGCTCAGGTTTGCAGAAGCCGCAAAACTCGGGAAGAGGTTTGCCCTGGAGATCAGGAATAAAGCGCTGCTAGGAAATGACGAGGCATGTGCAGAGCTTATGGGAAAAGTGACCCTTGTGTCCGTAGACTCGCCCGACTACAGGAACCGCATCTTCCCCGGAAAAACCGTGTACATGAGGATGCACGGAAGGGACAGATGGTACAGTTATAATTATTCCCAGGAAGAAATTAGCAAAACTATCAGGAAAATTCATGTATTCGGGCCTGAGAAGACCTATATTTATTTCAATAACGACCATAATATGCTGGAAAATGCAAGAACGGCGTTGAAAGTCTTCTCAGGTTTGTAAACCTTGAATTAATTCCTTAATTCAAAAAAGCCTGGTTTATCCTGAAAGAAATGATTGTACTCAGTGGAGTTAGTTCTCATTTTTCTTGTTAACCAGAGAAGTTCTGTTTTGATTGTTAACCTTTATTATGAATAAATTATTATATTAAAAGGTATATTCAAAGGTTAGTATGGAGATTCTGAGGAGTTAAAAATCAGGTGCCTCAAAATCAAAAACGAATTTTTGAGAATCCAACCCACAACAAAGAAACCATTTTACCCAGAATTCCCTATATATATAAAAAAGAAGTGAAATATATGTTCTGGAGTAAGGACTATATTGTAGAAAGGCTGAGCAAAATCCCTAGAACCCTGGAAGACATCTCAATAGAAGTTTTTGAAGGTGTATCCCCCACAAGCGATTTTTTACAAAAAGCTGGCCTTTCAAGCAAGAACTGCACAGATGCATCCTACGCCTGCAGAGATTCCCACATAAATGTGAGCATACACCAGGCAGGTATGGAAAAGGAACTCATGTACCCTTATGTAGACAATACCATCTCGAACGAATTTGCGGTTCAGCCAACTCAGTACCAGTTTATGCTGCCTTATGAAATCCTTGACAATAACATAAGGAAAGAATACAGGATATTTCAGCCCGAGGAACTGAAAGCAAAGTTTCCTGTAGCTTATAAACATCTAATGGAAATCAAAAAAGAGTCGGAGACCGAAAAACAGGAATTCGTTTCGGCTGACTACCGTTTTGAAAACGAAAGTTTCCTGCGGTATATAAACACACCTAAAATCATCATTACCAGCAACTCCCGCATGCAGGCCTCATATGACCCGGCCGGAAAGAACGTTTTTGCAAACGGAGTAGGAGTTGTTCTCGGAGATCCCACACTCTATCTTTATGTCACGGCTGTACTCAATTCTTCGATATCAAAGGCTTTTCCTGAGATCTGGAGCCGTGAAGGGGTACAGAGCAGAGACAAACTTAATTCACAAATGCTGAAAAGGTTCCCAATTGCATTCCCTAAAAAAGAGAATACCGAGAAAGTTATAAGCACAATCTCCCGTTACCTGATTTATCTGAACAGGCAAAAACAGATGGCAAAAGCCTATGCAATACCCGGTTACCAGGAACTTATTGACTTCTACAAGAGAATTTCGGATCTTCTGGTTCTGGACACATACATCACGAATGACCTTGATCCAAAACTTCTTGACGTCCTTGCCGAAAACATCACGGCATCCGATGGAAGATTCGAATACAGTGACGACATAAATCTCCTGATCGGACTGCAGGAAATAAAGAAGAATATTCTGAGTTCTCCGGACTTTGGGAATTGCAGGTTCAGTAACGAGTTCACAAACATTCTCGCAACTCTGAAAAACAACACTGTCTGGTAAGAGAAAAAACTCAGCCAGCCCCTGATTTATTTTCTTTATCGGCTGTTCTGACATTTTATTTTCCAGACACTTTGACTTTCCATTTTCCGGATTTTCGATTTTCTTATTTTCCGGATGTCTCGGCTTTTTATTCTCAGTACACTCTGAATTCTCTTTTTCGAATACTACGATTCCTGGCCTGAATTCTGTGAGCTGATGCTACAACTAAGGGGCTGATACTATGTTGAGAGGAGCACGCCGTTTTCTTAGCTTAAGGCGACAGGAACCATAGAGATAAAAAGTAATTCTCAAAATCCTATCCGATCGATCCTGTTAGGCCTCCACGGAATCGACCTCCATAAAAAATATAAAATTTTTAATATATAACATTAATCAGATACAGATTGACTATCCAAATAAAACCGAAAGAGAGTAAATAAACAGAGAATATGCAGAGAATACTCCGAAAATAGACATAAAAGCTGTAAAAACATTTTTTCCGTAAAAACACGTAAAAAACAATATATACGAGCGGTTCCTTTCCTTAATGAATTATGACACAACAGAATTAAAAAATAATTAAATTATATTTTCTTATCAGGTTTTAGCTTTTCAGATTATTTTCAGTAATTGGCAGAAAAAGGATTCAAATGACAATCAAATGTAAAAAATGCAATCATGAAGCCATCGTTTTTCAGAAATATTCTGGGATGCACCTCTGCAAGAAACATTTTGTAGAAGATGTCGAGAGGAAAATCAAACTGACAATTCGAAAAGAGTATAGCATCCACAAAAATGATGTGATAGCTGTTGCCCTGAGCGGGGGTAAGGACAGCTCTGTTGCCCTCTATGTAATGCACAAAATTCTGGGAAATAGGCCGGACATTGAAATAGTTGCAATTTCGGTGGACGAGGGAATACATGGATACCGCCCCCATTCCCTCGAAGTTGCAAAAAGCCTCACGAAGATGCTCGGGGTGCGGCATATCATAAAGTCCTTCAAAGAAGTACACGGAGTAACTATGGACGAGCTGGCTGCAATGGACCGGGAAAAAGGCGCATGCAGCTACTGCGGCGTTCTCAGGAAAAACATTCTTAATAGAACTGCGCTTGAAATCGGGGCAACAAAACTCGTTACAGGGCATAACCTAGATGATGAAGCCCAGACAATTCTTCTCAACCACTTAAGGGGAGATATGGAGCGCATGGTCAGGCTTGCCCCGCCTGCAGCTATTGAAGGTCTGGTCTTGCGGGCAAAACCCCTGAGGAATATCCCTGAGAAAGAAGTGGCACTCTATGCCCTTGTAAATTCCCTTCCTGTGGACTTCAGCGAATGCCCGTATGCAGGAGAAGCTTTACGAGGAGAGATTAGGGAGCTTCTGAACAACTTTGAGGCAAAACATCCGGGAACCAAATATTCTCTGCTCAGGGGCTTTGACAAGCTTGCAAGAGCACTTATTAAGGAAATGCCGCCCGCAAAAATCGGAAAATGCAGGATTTGCGGGGAGACCTGCACTGAGGATGTGTGCCAGACCTGCAAATTGCTCGGCCGGGCTTAAAAATAAAAGATAAAACGAAATTAAAACTAAAACTAAAACTAAA
>NZ_DAVG01000102.1 GCF_002505485.1 Methanosarcina sp. UBA5
AGTCATGGCTCTTAGAGGAGCTACCGAAGCTCAGGACAGCCTGGATGAAAGCTTGGAAAGTTGAAAGGCCCACAACCAACTAACGTCAATATCTTAAACGTTCAGGAGGCGGTTAGTAGTGCAAGGGAAGTACTCGCAAGCCGAATTACTGTCATTGCTGCCAGAGTCGAAGAAAATTGAAATTCTGAATGAGTTAACTGATGAGCAGGCTTACGCTCTTGAACATAATTGGCACTTTTGGGATAGGCCTGAGCATCTCCCTCCAAAAGAGTGCCTATAAGTGCTCTTTCTGAGCAGGGCAAGGTTCATCATTTCGGTACGTTCTCACAGCTTGAAGACCAGATGTGTTAATGGGTTCCAGGAGTCGAGAAGTCGCCAGATAGAATAGATGCTCTTGTTTGGGCAATTACCAAATTTACTGAAGGATCTATGCGGCCTGGATCTCTTGATCTCACAAAATTGATTTGTACTATGCCAAGAGGTTTGATAGTATAAATTGCAGAGCGTCAGCACTCTCTTTATTTTTATATCAATTCTTAAAGGCTATCCTTTATTTATTCTTAACACCCAATATTAAGTCTAAAGTTATAACGCATAGTTACAATAAAACCTATATATAAATAAAGGAAATGATGGAGTTTTCTATCTAATCTATAGATAAAAGTACAAAAATAAATTGATTTTACTTGAAAATGCATGTATCTAAAACAATAAATTCTGTTTTTTGTTTAATTTTCAACTCTGCTTTATTATTTTTATTGTTATATACACTTTAAATTTATTAATTGTGAACTCCAAATAATGATCGGTGATCTTTTTGGAATATTCTTCTCTCGATTTTCAGATTACCCGATCCCCCGAAGCATCTCCCTATATATATCGTGCCTCGATTCTGAAGGATGGGAATGTTGTAGCGAACAATGATTTTGAACTCAGGCAAGACCTGAAACTCTTTCAGATGCTAAAAAGTATAGAGAAAAAAGTTACAGAAAGCCTTGAAGAGCCAGAGAATCATAAAGAAAATGCAGAGTCACTGGAAGAAAAGGAGAGAGAAGAGCCACATATCGAATTTGGTAAAATGCTCTACAGCAGAGTATTTTCCGGTCAACTCGGCGAGTATTTCAACAAATCTGTAAAGGAAGTTCAGGAAAACGGTAATAGACTCAGGATTTCACTCAGGTTTGGAGAAGATGTTCCGGGAATTTCAGCGCTGCCCTGGGAATATCTTCATGACGATGAAGATTTTCTGGTTCGAAGAAGAAACATCCTGATTTCAAGGCTGCCAGCAGGCGTGAAGAAGAAAAAGCTTGAACCTCTTGATTCTGTACTCAGGATGCTAGTAATAATTTCCGGTCCGGATGACCCAAGAGTTTCATCTTTGAACACGGAAAAAGAACAGGAAATTATCCTTGAAGCCGTGGACAAACTTCATAAAGACCAGAAAATAAAAGTGGATTTTACTGAAGATGCAACCTTTGAAAACGTCGAAGGCTACCTGAATGAACAGGACTACCATATTATCCATTTCACAGGCCACGGAATCAGTATAGATGGCAAAGGTCACCTTGTTTTTGAAAACGAAGACCAGAAAGCAAGGCTTATTGACAACAAAACCCTTTCGGACCTTTTTTCAGAACGAGGCATCCGGCTTGTAGTTCTCAGTTCCTGCGAATCAGCCAAAGGCTCGAATAAAGAAGCTTTTGGGGATCTGGCCAGTATGCTCTCTAAAAAGGGAATTCCTGCTGTAGTAGCAATGCAATATTCTGTACTTGATGACGTCGCCATAAAGTTTGCGTACAATTTTTACAGAGCAATTGCAAGCGGAAAACCTGTTGACCTTGCTTTAAAAGAAGCCAGACTCGTGATGAAAAACTTAAAAAACGGTAATGGGCTTGACTTTGCAACTCCAGTACTTTATCTTTCAGACTGCAACTGCGTTAATGCAGGGAATTTAAAACCGGAACCTTCCGAATTCGTTTTTAAACCTATGATGCTGCCGGATTTGCAGGTCATGGAAAAAGGTTTTGTTGCCAGGAGAAAAGAACTCAGGTTGCTAGAAAGAGGTTTCAAGTCCGACGTAAAAAGGGCTGCAATTATTCACGGCTTTGGCGGGATTGGAAAAACCGTACTTGCAACTCGATTTGCGTTAAAAATGGGTTATTACTTTGAGGGCACTCTGGGGATCAAATTTACTCCCACAACCAGGCCGGAAGATATCCTGAACAAATTCAACAGTTTTTTGCTGATGAAAGGAAGGCCGGAACTGAACCAGATCCTTAACCAGCAGGTTCCTCTTGAAGTTAAAACTGCTTTACTGGTAAACATACTAAACCAGATAAGGTTCCTGGTCATTTTCGATAACTTTGAAGATTGTCTGAATGAAGAAAGAAACGACATAGAAAACCTTGAACTTAAAGCGTTTATCCAGCATCTGCTTAACAACACAACCAGAAACACAAAATTCCTCATCACAACTCGTTATGATTTCGATCCTCTTGATGGCAGGCTTACTTCCGGAATCGAACACATTTCTCTTCCTGAACTCCATTTCCCTCAGACAAACTGGCTCATGAACAATTTTACGGAGCTAGAAGATCTGGGAATTCAGAAGAAAAAGGAAATATATGGTGTTATTGGCGGCCACCCCTGGACAATAGGCCAGTTTGCAAAACATGCCGCTGTTCAGGGAGTAGATGATTTACTGCTGGATTTGGCGCCCCTGAAAAAAGAGCTTATCGAGTTCACCTTGCTGGATAAATCTTTTTCCAAACTAGATCAAGAAGCAAAAAAACTGCTTCTCTACACCTCAATCTACGAAGAAGCAGTTCCTGTTGAAGCATTGTCATGGATTATCGGCGATGAGAAAGATGAAAGTCCTGCTGTCGGAGAACCTCTGCAAAAACTCCTCCAATGGGGTCTCATTTCAAAAGAGCAGGAGTACGACACGAATGTTTATTCAGAGCACACAATTGTAAAAGATTTTGCACGGAAAAAACTGGAAAAAGACAGACTGGACAAAAAAGAGCTTCTTATCAGGGCTGCCGAATACTATGAGAATCTGTTTTCTCAATCTCGAAATATCTGGGATTATCTAAAAGCACACGACTATTACTTCCAGGCAGAAGACTGGGAAAGCGCAAGCGAAATTGTAGAAAGTACTGTAACTCATCTGATCCGCTGGGGGCATATTAAGCTTGCAATGAACATGTTGGACGAGTCTATCAATACCACATTAGGAATTACAAGGTTAGATTTCCAGGGCACTCTGGCAAATATTGTCTATGACCTTGGAGATCTGAATTCAGCTTTAAAAATATATAATAACATTAAATCTGAATATGAAGAAATGGGGGATAAAAACGGAATTGCAGCAACACTGCACCAGCTTGGAATGATTGATCAGGATCAGGGCAACTACGAAGAAGCAGTGAATCTATATAATCAGTCTATGGAAATAAAAAAAGAACTTGGAGACAAAAAAGGAATTGCATATACACTAGGCCAGCTTGGAATTGTTTATCAGGATAAGGGCAACTACGAAGAAGCAGTCAAAAATTATAATCAGTCCCTGAAAATTACAGAAGAGTTGGGGGACAAAAATGGAATTGCACGCTCTTTGGGCCAGCTTGGAATGGTTCATCAGGATCAGGGCAACTACAAAGAAGCAGTGAAAAAGTATAGCCAGACCCTGAAGATTTTTCAAGAATTAGGAGATAAAAGTGGAATTGCACAATCATTGCACCAGCTTGGAATTGTTTATCAGGACCAAGGCAACTACGAAGAAGCAGTCAAAAATTATAATCAGTCACTGAAAATAAAAGAAGAGCTCGGAGACAAAAAAGGGATTGCATATACACTAGGCCAGCTTGGAGATGTTCATTATCTTCAGAGCAACTACGAAGAAGCTGTGAAACTTTATAACCAGTCAATAAAAATGAAAGAAGAGCTCGGAGATAAAAGCGGAATTGCAGCAACACTGCACAACCTTGGAGTTATCTATCAGGGCCAGGGCAACTACGAGGAAGCAGTCAAAAAGTATAACCAGTCCCTGAAAATAAAAGAAGAGCTCGGAGACAAAAAAGGAATTGCATATACACTAGGCCAGCTTGGAATCATTCATCAGCAGCAGAGTAACTACGAAGAAGCTGTGAAACTTTATAACCAGTCCCTAAAAATGAAAGAAGAGCTCGGAGATAAAAGCGGAATTGCAGCAACACTGCATAATCTTGGAATTGTTTATCAGGATAAGGGCAACTACGAGGAAGCAGTCAAAAATTATAATCAGTCCCTGAAAATAAAAGAAGAGCTTGGAGATAAAAAAGGAATTGCAGGAGTAATACATCAGCTTGGAATGGTTCATCAGGATCATGGCAACTACAAAGAAGCCATGAAAAATTATAATCAGGCCATTAGAATTTTTGAGGATCTGGGGGAAAAAAGCGGAATTGTAGCAACATTGTACCAGATAGGAAGAATAGATGAAGAAAAGGGAGAATGTAGTAGTGCTCTCAGGAATTATTTAATTTCTTTGTCAATCTCTAGACAATTGAATTCGCCGAACAAGGAGATTGTCGCAAGATCACTTTTAAGACTGCGATATAAAATGGGAGAAAAAGAGTTTGATGCTGAATTTAAAAGGCTGGTGAATGAATGACTTCTGAACTCATCAAATGTCCTCACTGTGGGTACAAATATTACACCGATGTAGAAAAAATTGTTGAAAATGGAGATACTGTTGCAATACGCTTTGGTTTATCTGATGTTAAAAAAGTATTCAACCGAAAAACTTCCAAAAGTCTGTGTATAGATCTTACCTGCCCCAATTGCAAAAAAGAATTTGAATGGGAAGTAAAGGTATGACTGAAGAGGAAGTTGAAAGCGGGGCTGCTGAAGAAGATATTCCTTCCTTTTCCGCTGAACTTAATCCTTTTTGGAAAAAGAATGCTGAAAAGCTTGTAGGGGAATCGATTTCGGCTGTAGAAGATACGGCAAAACAGTTTGTTGTCGTCACAGGGCTGCTTCAAGGGATTTATTTTCACGCTATTGCATTTTCAGATATGAAGGGAGCAGCAGGATATTCGGTTTTGATATATCTGGCTCCACTTGTTTTGTGGTTCCTGAGCTTGATTTTTGCGGTAATAGTGCTCTCCAGGAAAAGGTATGAGATTAATATAAACTCGACCAGAGACTCGAAGGAAAAATTCGAGGAAATGGTGAAAATTAAGTACAGATATATCCGGATTTCGGGGTTTTTCCTGATTCTTAGTTTTGTAGCTCTTGCTGTTGCTGTTTTGCATTACTTGGGTATTGTTCCTACCTATTGAGACAGTATTTCCGATATCAAGAGGCGATTGTCACACCCAACTTACCTGTCTTACCTAATTGCAAGAGGTAAATGTAAAGAATAATTTTAATTTCTATTTTGAAAACTTAATTTATTATTTTAAGCCACTATTTTTGAAAATTAAATTACTCTACAAGTACCTTAAAAATAGATATGACAGCTATGACAGGTAAAACAAAAGACTCTTCTTGTCGTTTTTCTAGTCTTACCTTTTGCATGTGATATAAGACAAGTAAGACAAGTCTATTGATGCTGAATATAGCACAAGAGATGATATATTATTTTACAGATTTATTTTAATTACTAGGTTTATTTTCTCTGCTTGCGTTTATCTTGTCACACCATACATTAACCAGAGATATGACAAGTAAAACGATACACGAACGAAGTATCTATGTATACACGTAAATTACAAAATATCCCTTTAAAAATCTATATATATTATAGAAAATATATACTACTATAAACATGACGGATAAGCGACAATAACTTATAAAGGGATTCAATGAAAACCGGTAACAACAATGCCATAAGCTCTTCAAACCTGCTTACACGTGATTCACTATTAAAGGCTAACTCAGAATTAATCGGACACCTGCAAAATAGGCTTAGAGCCAAACGTTTCAGACCACAAGAAGGCGACGGTATAAAGCTTGCATACATGCGGGTTTTTATTCAAGCACTTCAGGTTCAAAACTCAATACTAAAAGACTCAGAACTTGAAGAACTTCAGCGCAGACTTGAAGCTCTGGAAAACATGCAGGCAGGGAGTCACGGAGGGGAGCAGTTTCATAATGTACATATCGGAGAACAATCCGAATACGTGGAATAACCAGAAGTTATAAGTTTGGTACCAACTGCATCTATAAAAAATAGGCTTGAAGCTCTTAAGCAGAGCCTTTAGAGTACAAAGATAAATATTTTTCTTAGAGATGGGGGCTTGATAGGAATCTCATAAGTATGGAGGAGGCTGTTAAAGCTTTGAAGCAGGCTTTATCCTTGTGACTATCTCTCTTTAAGTATTCAAAAGGAAACTTAACTTTCAGCTTCTGATATCTAAAATTATGGATGAATCGTTGATTTTGAAAGCGAAATCATTGAGAGATTAAGGAGTATTGAAGAGGTGGAGAATGAAAGGGAAGATTGAAAAAAGATTAGATGCACTAGAAAAGATATTAAATCCTAATCCCTCCATATGTGGCGAAGTTATTATTTATGACGCGGAAGAAGGGGTTCCTGAAGACATTCTACGAGATGATAGTGTATCAGTTCGTATATTTATTCCTGATAATC
Source organism: Methanosarcina sp. UBA5 (assembly GCF_002505485.1). Classification (GTDB taxonomy): domain Archaea; phylum Halobacteriota; class Methanosarcinia; order Methanosarcinales; family Methanosarcinaceae; genus Methanosarcina. Next base: position 6,638 of record NZ_DAVG01000102.1, read on the forward strand.
ATCGTTCCCCTGAATATGAGCTCATTTATAAGGAAGAACTTAAGCAAAAAGTAGAACGAGCCAGGATCAGAAGAACGAAATATTAAAAAGTACGTATTTGGCGAAGAATATTCTAAATCTTGGTAGAAAAATAAGTGACTTTGTTCTTAAAATACGAACATTCTATGACAAAAAGTTAGGATATTAAAGTATACCGCAAAATTAGACTTTTAGATTATTTGCTGCATAACAAAGTTTTACTTCTACTATATGATTTTTGCAACAGAACCATTTCACCTACAAAGTGTTTCCATTTAAAGGAATTAGATAACATATTACTATTTTTATTTCCTTTTTATTTCATTATATCCTTAGCAGATATTTTTTGCAATGGAACCGCCTTATCTAGTACCTTTTATAACTTTATAACATTGAGGGCATCTGAAATCCTCACCTATCATTATCTGATTTGTTCTTAACTCTATATGACAGTATGGACACCTATAATGCTTAACATTAGCACCAAAAGGTAATGACTTTCCGTTGTACTCTTTAAATAGTAATCCTAATGCAGTTAGGAATCCAATAAAAGCAAGATATATGCCTGTGAATCCCAGGATCGCATTTACTGAGGCCTTATCAAGCAATTTACTAGATGCAATATATAACAGTATTACTCCAATTGGTAAACCAAAACATACTCTCTTCGCATTCTTCTTTTCTTTATCAGCAAATGTAGTCATTTGTTTTAGTCTCCTTTATTTTAATCAAAATCGGGTTCCGTTGCGAAGAATTCCTTATCGCACTTTGAGGCTATAATTAGTGACTTTATATCTTATTTTTTGGCTGATATAATTGGTTAATTTCCCTAATTGTGAAAGTTTTCAGTGATTTTGTAACAAAGCCAGACTTTTTGCAACGGAACCGAGTTACCTACTCAAAACAGCAAAGAGCCTATTTTGCTCAATCAAGGTAATCTATTGATTGAACTGGCATTTCAGACTGTATCCCAGTTCCATTAGACATACGTGCTTTCCAGACTTCACCAACTTTCGGCTCATTTTCAAATACCGCAATATCTCCAAAGCTCGTATCAATGTACACTCTACCTCTATCAGTCGTATCAAAGTAATTTCCATAACTGATGTAATCCGTCTCTGGTGTGGTAAGCATACCAGTTGAATGACCGTATATATCAATTTCTGGTTCAGGCATCCCAGTCTCACTACTTTCTAAGTATACTATACCACAACTTATGCCCGCAGCTTCTGCTGCATTATGTAATTCTTCCGCAAAGATATAGAGCGATGTAGGATAAGGATTGCCTTGTTCATCGTATTGTACCTTACTTTTTGCGATGTTTGTAGTATTGCTTGATTGTATAAAGTTAATCACATTATCATATGTTGTGTTCGTTGCGCTCATGTTGTCATACAAAGTAGCTTGATTAACAAGCTTTGTCAAATACAAATTCATCGAATCGCTAATTTTCATATTAACTACTAAGCTTTTATTTATTATATCTGTCTCGTTTGCTGTTTCATTAAAGTATTCAAAACCAGAGCTAACTGAAACTGGCAGTATGCGACTATGTAATGTTTCTGGATTAGTAATGTCTCTTTTATCAAAAGTATGATTAAAGCTATATGTCCAAGATTCTCCAGGTTCAATTATAAAAGGGTGATAACTATTTGTAGATCCAGTTTTCACGAAAGAATCATCACTAACTAAAAAATCATTATTCATAAAATAATCGCGATCAAGATTATCAAGACTAACATTATCTATAACAGAAATATTACCAAACCTGATCTCACTTGGAGGCTCATAAATATTATCAGTCGATAAACAAGATAAATTTACATTGCCTGTATTATTGATAACATATGTATAAGTTATAACATCACCATAATGTTCTATCTCATTATTAGGACTTCCTTGTACTTTATAACTCAACGAAACAGTAATATTTGGATTAGCAATCTCTTTCTTGGCGCATCCTGATACAAATATAGCAGTTAAAATGCTGAGTAAAATTATCACATAATATATTCGTTTCAGTTTATCTACCTCCAGACTATTTTTCCCAAAAAACGAAATGTGGAACTTATTATTTAACTGAGTTATTTATAAAAACAAGTACATAAACACTATGATTTAACTTCTACTTCAAACAGTAGACCATTGAAAGTATTTGACTTTCTGTTAAACAAATGATCTAACCTATTGTTAATAAATTTAGTTTGCAAATAAGGTATCGTATGGAACAAATGATAAGCGAGAAGATTCTGTTGCAAAAAATATATGGCAGAAGTAAACTCTGTCATGTAGCAAATAATCTAAAACTCTAGTTTTGCATTGTACTTCAATATCCTAACTTTTTGACAAACAACGTTCGTATTTTTGGAGAAAATAACTCATTATTCTATCGATATTTAGAATATTCTTCGCTAAATACGAACCTTTTAATATTCTGTTCGTGTGCTATTTCTCATGGATAATGGACTTGTAACCTCTGATGGAACAAAGGTTCTCACAGTAGCATAATATGATTGATTTGTTAATTTCATTCCAATGAAGTTCAAGCCTATTTTTGAAATAAATACAATTACAGGCCTTCGGTACGTGGAGCTTCAAAGTCTACACGATCATGAAAAATGGTACTATACAGAAAGAAATCAGATTATCTCCTTCCTAAAGAGGCACAGAAGAAAGTAAAACAAAAGCTTGTAAAGAGGACAATTGATAGGTTACCAGCTACATTTCCCTATCTATTCAAGGCTTTACTAGAGGGCAAGAGACCACCAGCACGTAATACTTGGTTTGAGGACCTTGAAAGATGGAGCTACAAAGCCGGTATTACTCCAAAGGTCAATCCAAAGACTCCCAGGAAAAAATTGAAGTTTGGTGCGAGAGGTGCGATTCGAACGCACGAACTCTACGAGAACAGGCACTCAACCTATCGCCTTTGATTGACTAAGCAACTTTCAAGAACCGTACAACATATACTTATTTAAAATCCGTAATGAGCGTTTGTCGCTCATCTTGTTTCTTTATATTTGAGATACTTACGCCCACAAGTCTCAATTTTTTGTCATGAAACTCATTTATAAGTTCCTTTGCTAAACTTTTTATGATCTCAACATCCTGTGTCCATGTCTGGATTGTCTTTGCTCGTGTATAAGTGCTGAAATTGTTTAAACGAACAAGTACACTTACGGTTCGAAACAGATAGTGATTTTTCTTCAGATTGTTGTATACAGCATCAGCAAGCATATTTAACGTATACTCTATTTTTTCAGGATCGTCTGTGTCTTCATCAAAAGTTATGTGTTTGCTTATGGACTTTACACCTTCCCTTTCCTGAACTTCCCCATAATCAATCCCATTAGCTCTTTGCTTCATTATGAAGCCCATTCTTCCAAACCTTTCCGTAAGCAACTGCACATCTACATTTGCAAGCTCTTCAACTTTTGTAATCCCTATTACTTTTAGGACTTCTGTTGTCTTTTCCCCGACACCTGGGATTTTTGAGACAGGCATCGGGTATAGAAAGTCTTTCACATCCTCTGGTTTAACGACTGTAAGTCCGTCAGGTTTCTGATATCCAGATGCAATCTTTGCAATGAGTTTGTTCGAACCAATACCGACAGAGCAGGTAATTCCTTCATTTTTTTTAATTTCATCCTTAATCCTGAGAGCACAAACAACAGCATCGTCAAAATTGTGAACACTAACTGGAACAAGGTAGGCTTCGTCCACGCTGACTTGTTCAAATTGCTCAGCATATCCTTTTAGGGTCTCCATCACTCTGCTAGATACCTCTTTGTAGAGATCCATCCGTACAGGTAAAAAAACGCAATCAGGACACAATTTGCTGGCCTTGGCTACTGGCATTGCTGAATGCACCCCAAATTTCCTTGCCTCGTAAGAGCACGTACTGACAGCTCCTCGTCTAAGTTCTGGATTATACTTCATAACAACACACACAGGCTTGCCTTTCAGTGCGGGTTGTTCTCTTACTTCAACTGAAGCATAAAATGAATCCATGTCTACGTGCATGACAATTCTTGTCTCGTGATTATCTTGTTCAGGATTCGAGGCAGACATCAGTGAAAGATGAATAAGCAGATAAAAAAGACTTGTGAATATCGTGAAAGTAATTTACTTGCAAAACTTAAACCAATAATACAGAAAATAATAATGATATCCAGGCAATAATATGTAACATCCTGATAGTTTAAGTATAATGGTTATATCCCTTTAGTTATCTTAGCCCTTATAGTATATATCTGCTCTTTAGATAGTAATCCTTCGATCTCAAATAGATGCTCATCAAGTTTCTGTGCAGCTTACTTTTCCCAATGCCTGCAATTCCGTAGTAAAATAATACGTTGTATTCTCGGTTCCCTAAACTCTGGATATTCTCTCGGAAGGTCTGGATGCAGGCCTCTCTATCAACAAATTTGTAGGACCAATTGCCATTTGCAAATCTCCACAAGGCAGTTTTTGGATTTACTATCCTCTCAACTGCTTACAATCGTTGAGTTTATTTTATATTATCCTGCCGAAATCTGCTCAAGTACTTTGATCTTTTTGAGAAAACCTACCTTTGTTCCCGTTTATGGATCTTGCGTTTCTAAGCTTGCTGGGGCTTGGCCAGTAAAAAGTGCTGCCTTCATGGGAAGGTATTAACCTATTTAGAGGCGATTTAAGACACTTTTAGGATGAGTTTAATGTAAATCCTTAGAAGACTTCTAAAAACTCAACGTAGAGGCTGAGAATATACCAATTGTCCTGGTGTCCCCCCTCCACTTATCCCTAAACCTTTAACTAATTTTAAAATACGTTCTCTAACTAAGCGAAAAATATAATATTCAGGGAGAAAGTGAGAAATTCTGGCTACTACATGTTCTCTAAAGCGTAGGTCAGTATAAAAGAATTTTAAAAATAGTAATATTGATTAGAACTATTAAATATTTTATAGTTTCCTTAGGACTCCGGAGGACTCAGCTTTGAGGCTCTATGTCACTCCTTCATGTCCTTTTTCAGCGCTCCTCCAGAGCTACACTGAATTCTCGTAATATCTTATACATAATACCTGTACTTCATTTCTGTTTAGTGCTTAAAACAAGGTTCGTTGTTTGTTGGTTTTAAGTGGCTCAATAACTTCTAAAGAGTCGTTTATCGGATTTCTCGCTTTAGCTCCAACTTCCCATTCTTCCAATTTGTCATCAGGTAAGGGCTTCAATAATGGGAGAAGCCGCCTCGCTTCATCAATATCAGGATTCAACCATATTTCTTCTTCCTCTTTTTCTAATATAACAGGCATCCTATCATGATATTTGCCAACAATTGTATTAGGTACTGTAGTAATGATCGAGTAGCTGCGTATTTCTTTTCCGTTGCTTTTATTTTTCCAAACGTCATACAGTCCAGCAAAGGAAAAAATTGAGTTGTCTTTCATCTTGAAGTAGTGCCAGGGGAAGGGTTGTTTTACAAAATTAATCTTATCTGGTTCGTAGAATCCAGTAGCAGGTACAAGACAACGTTTCTTGACAAAAGAATGACGGAATGTAGGTAGCGTATCAACTGTTTCAGCTTTAGCGTTTATTGTTTTATATTTATATTGCTCATCAGCGGCAAAGTGAGGTAGTAATCCCCAAACCATTAACTCAATTTCTTTATTTCCTTGATTTACGATCACAGGATTTGATTGTCCTGGTCTGATGTTCCACCTTGGTTTGAAATTATCTAAAGCATTTACAATATCAAATCTATCAATGAGATTCTGTATGTTTCGTACTGAAAGTCCATACGCTCCACACATGGCACTAACCTCTTTCTACATAATAAGTGCTTATGTAAGATATATTTTTAAGTCAGTCTTTTAGTGGAATATTAAGTCTATGAAATTAATACTTTCACATAGCTTCCTCAAGCCTTTTAATATTTTTTCATCTAATATTGCCTTGATGCTCGCTCCCACTCAACCTACAAACAGTACCGAAAGGCAGATTGTTCTCCATGTAGACATGGATTCGTTTTTTGCATCAGTTGAAGTTAGAGAGCATCCTGAACTTAAAGGTCTACCAGTTGTAGTTGGTTCAGATCCGAATGGAGGAAAAGGTAGGGGAGTCGTTAGCACTTGTTCATATGAGGCAAGGAAATACGGGATACACTCGGCAATGCCAATCTCGCAGGCTTATAAACTTTGTCCAGATGCTGCCTTTGTGCCTGTGAACATGAAACTCTATGCACAGGTCTCAGCGAACATAATGGAGATAATGAGAGGGTTTGCTGAGAAATTCCAGCAGTTTAGCGTGGATGAAGCTTTTCTAGTGCCGGTTGCTGTCAGTAATTTTGAAGA
>NZ_DAVG01000104.1:0-463 GCF_002505485.1 Methanosarcina sp. UBA5
GGGAGGCAAAGGAAATCTCACATCGAGAATGGCTCGGAGGATATGAGTCTTCGGCTGTTATCATAACTTCGATTGTATTGAAAAAAGAGGTCAAGCATATCTACAGAATTCCCGATTACAAGCTATGGNNGAGATGTGAAAAGGCACTATGGACTCCATCCACGTCTTCCAGTAGTGCTGTTCACGGGAAGAATGGAATATCAGAAAGGACCTGACCTACTGGTGGAAGCTGCGGCTAAAGTCCTGAAAAAAAGGAATGCACAGTTTGTGTTTATAGGTGAAGGGGATATGCGTTCTCAGTGTGAACATAGAGCCCAAAAACTTGGCATTGGAAATTCCTGTCATTTCTTTGGATATGCCCCGGATAACACTGTACTAGACTTGTTCAATGCCTGTGATCTTGTGTGCGTGCCCAGCCGAAACGAACCCTTCGGAATAGTTGTGCTTGAAGCCTGGGATGCAA
>NZ_DAVG01000104.1:478-13900 GCF_002505485.1 Methanosarcina sp. UBA5
GAGAGCCATCTTCTATCGCCTGGGGCCTCAATTATGTCCTTGAAGGACTTGGCCATAATCGAATGGGGAAAAAAGGTTACGACCTTCTTAAAAAGCGGTATAACTGGAAAACAATAGCTGAAAAAACTCTAGAGGTGTACGTAAAAACGATTGATAAAAAATAAGATAGGGAGTTAATTCCTTTTTAGCATATTACTTATGAGAAAACCTTTGTGATTACAGTTGCCCATACAAATTCGTAAAGTTCATTAAACACCCTTAGGGGGATCATTCTATTACCAAGGATCAACGAAAAGTTCAGTTTACTGGGAATTCTACCTATATTGTTTCTCTCCCAGTAAAATGGATAAGCGATATCGAGCTTGAAGTAGGAGATACGCTTACCCTTATTTATTTATTTATTTATTTTCGGCCTATTGAAGCTGATTTATATAGGTTTTCTACAAAGCCCTTTTTCTCGAGAGGACCTACGCGGTTGAGATGGGAAATTTAATAGCTTAAATCTTTAATATAATGTAAATATTAACCGAAAGGTCTAATGTGCTTGAGTTTGTACTTCAAGTGCATAAGTCCTACTTGATTTATTTTTTTACCGGAACAAACCCAACTTCACTTACTATTTTCTGTCCCTTCGTACTCAGCACAAAATCAATGAACTTCTTTGTGAGATCTGAAGAAGATTTCCCGTTATTATAAAAATTGAGAGGTCTTGAAAGAGGATATTTACCACTGCTGATGCTTTTGGCTGTTGGATACACATAATCTTTTCCATTGCTCAGGCTTAAGGCCTTTGTTTTTTTGTTGAGATATGCAAAGCCAATGTACCCGATTGCATTGGAGTCTTTAGAGACCGCAGTAACTATTTCTTTATTAGTAGACTTGGTGATGACATCAGACCGATATTTGTCCCCCTGCATCACGTCTTTCTGGAAGTCTGCATAAGTTCCGGAACTGTTATCTCTAGCGATTATGGAAATGGGTTTGTTTTTACCACCAACTTGCTTCCAGTTACTGATGCTCCCATTGTAAATACCGCGCAATTGATTAAAGGTAAGTTTAGAAACATTATTTGCGGGGTTTACAATTACCGTAATGCCATCATAGGCAATGACATGCTTCACTGGCTTAATTCCTTTTGCTTTAGCAGCTTTGATTTCTTGGGATGTCATTTCTCTGGATGTAGTAGCGATATTTACTTTGCCATTAATGAATGCTTTAATCCCGGCAGTAGATCCGCCGCCACTAACTGATATAATTTTTCCAGAATTTTCCTTCATGAATTCTTTAGCTTCAGCTTGTGCAAGAGGCAGGATTGTATCAGAGCCTTTCACAGAAATGTTCTGTGCTGTTACATGGGCAGTAGACTCCAGTACAGGAGCCGCTGCACTACATCCAATTTCCAGAAACACAAATCCTATTACCAGTAATGTAAGGAGTGTGTACCTTTTTAATTTATTTGCCATTTTATCTATTCTCCGTTCACCAACTACTAATTTATTTGATATTTATATACATTTAATTTCTTAAATGCACAGTATGACATTTACAAAAAAATATATAAACATTCTCGTTATAGATAATAGAGAGGTACATATCTAAATAGAGTATTTAGTACATATAAAATATTCTAAATATACAATATAAGGTATATAAAAATAGAAGTTATACTCTGAAGATTAAAAAAGATTGATCAGTAGATAATTAATTATTGTTAAAAAACGGGATTGGAAACATGTAGAAAACAAAATCAAAATCGAAATCAAAAAAGGTGAAAAATAAGACGGGAGGAGCTTATCCCTCTAAGTAATCTGGTACTATTTTTATATTTACTTTATTTTTAATGTATTTATTTCCAATTAAATACGGTGGGATAGCCGGGACTTGAACCCCTACATTGTAGTTTTTAAACGTGTTTTTGGGATTGACGTGCAGCTTGCTCCTTCTTGTAACGTTAATCCGGTGCTTGCGCTGTCGATGGTATTGCCAATTACTTTATTATCGTATATTTCAAAGAGGGCTATACCGGATTTCCAAAACTTATTATTTATTATAGTATTTTCAGAACAGAATTGACCGATTGCAGTAATCCAACCATAGTATAATTTATTATTTTTATAGTAGATTTTCCGGCTTTGTAGAAAACCTATCTAAATCAGCTACAATAGACTGAAAATAAAGAAGTAAAAATATATCGGGTCATCCAGTTCAAATTAATGGAAATCCGTTATTTCAGAGGATTTCTACAGAGCCCTTTGATTATCAGCTTTAAGTTAAAACCTTGCTTTTTGTGAATTCATAGGAAAAAACCCGATTACCATCATTTAGGACAAGATAACTAGAATTAAACTATATAGAATATACCCAATAGATATATAATAAACTTGTTTTATTTACATTTTGGAGGTATCAAGTGACTCGATTCAGAAAATGTTCCCATATCCGCACAATCTCTTATTTACCAAAAGACTTCGTCTCGAAAAGTACCTCTTTCTCAATCGAACACTAGTACCTCCATACAGATCTCCTTACGAGCTGCAGAAAGCTCTCATCTGCAGCCAAAAAGATCCTTTCTCTCTCTTTTAGCCCACTCTCTAGTCTGCCTTTCAGAACAAAAAAGAAAAAAAAGATCTGCAGACGATCAACAAAATTGTTGCAGAAGCTAAAAATGGTTCTCAGTTTGGAATTTCTTTGGAGTCACAGAAGGTGGAAAATACAGGTAACGTTGAATTAGCATGGTTCTGGAGAGTCTAAGGAAAATAGCTGAATATAGCGGCGATATCGCAGAGGCTTCAATTAATATGAATGTAAAGACCTAAATCTCAGGCGTTTAATTTACAAAAAAAGTATAATCTTTAATTCGCAAGATCTCTTAATTTATTATTCTGTTCTTTTTCCCATTTATTGCTCCAAAATGTTTCCTTTCTTTTCTAAGAGGTTAATTCCTATAGCTTATATTTGGTAGATTAAAGCGGTTGAGCTGGGAAATCAATAGCATTAACCATCAACTGTCTAAACTACCAAGTCGTTCACAATCCCGAATGTGCTTGAGTTTGTACTTCAAGTGCGGGAATTCTTTATGATAAGGAATACTTACTTGAAAACCAGTTAGTTTACTTTATTACTATATAGAATATATCCAAAAGGTATATAATAAATTTATTCTATTTATAGTTTAGAAGGTTTCCAGTACCTTCAACCAGATCTTTATGAGCTGTAGGCATCTCTTCCCCTGCAGCTCACAAATTTAATAAATACAGTAACTGAAGGAAGTCCAACCTAGTAGCACATTTGGAAATACTGTGATTTGCAGTATTGCCTAAACCATAAAGGTTTCTACATAACTCTAAAATCCTTCATTTAAGATTCTACCCAGATAACTATCAATTTATCACGGAGGTTTATTTACGAAAAGTCTAAAAGTTTGTCCAGAATGTCATTCCATGCTGAAAAAGAGTCCAGTCGATGAAACTCAATACTGTCCTGTATGTGGATACTGGACAAAGTTAGGCACTGTAAGGCTTGATTCAATCATGATTTACGAATGAGGAGTCTGCACTGAGGAAGTCAGTTCTCCTATTTTTCCTAGTTGCATGTAAAACCAAAAAATTAAACTTGGATTTATACTGGCAAAACCATACTTCACGGTAGACATGAAAAGAAAACGTGACAAAGTTATGTTGGATTTTGAGTTTAAAAGGTTAGTTTATGAGTCAATTACTGAGAAATCAAGTAGAAAAGCAACTCTCAAATCCAAGCGAAAAATGATACTTCATGGTACGTGCAATTAAAGGAGGGAAAATGCATACTTCCTTAATAATATTGCAATATAAGGATCTTAACACAATTCTTCCTTATATTGATTACTTCGCAAAAAAGTATTCATTGAGTAGAGCTGATGTAATAAGAAGTGTACTTTATCAATATTTTGAATATCAAACACCAGAAAGATCATCAAAACAGAAAGAGCAAGAACGTAAGAGAGAAATAAGCTTGCAACTGACCTTCCAAGATAAGTATATCCCAATCTTTTTTGATATAGATTTTCAGGACAAGTATTTAGGTACTAATTCTTTTACAAGTATGCTGATTATTGTTAATATACTGAACAAATTTTTTAACTTTAGAGTTCCATTGAAAATTTTAACCAAAAAACAATTAAAACATACATTCAATCCTCAAGCTATCTCAAACTTTGACGAGCTCCTTACTGAAATATTCCATCAACCCCGGAATTCTGTGTATAAATATGACTTGAAGCTTCTTTATAATTTGGATTTCTTTAAAAAATTAGTCAGAGAAAATGGTACAATGACAAGAAGAAATTTGATTACAGAAATAAGAAGAGAAAACTATAAGTACTGGATAAAAACATGGGCTGAATACAGAAGTGCAGTAAACGGATAAAAGACATAAAGACTAATTCGTCGATTCCAAAATAAGTCCTTTGTTTGTTGGAATATATAAATCAACAGACAAATCGTAACCCAAATATTTATGAATATACTTTGGAATAGCAGTATTAGGTAAAAGTAATAATAACCGCTCACAAAGCAGACAGTAAAGCTGGCTATAAAATTGAACTTTTTGCTTTTTCTGGGATCATATAATTTATTGTTAGTTCATTTATAATTATACCAGTTTACTACAAACTCTGGTTCTCAAATGTTTGTTCACTAGTTTACTTATCCATATCGATGTCGTAAATTTAATAGTTGGTGTGAATTTTTGTGTCTTTATCAGTCCAAGAAAGATTTCAAGACTAAACCTATTCTGAAAATTTATTCTGAAAACAAAATATAAAAATTTGAGAAGAGAAATGAAGGATAAAGAGCCTGTATTTCAGAGTTTCATAAGTTCCAAATATTCATTTTAAATAAAGAGCCTATCCCAAAACCTCATTTAGTCTCATTATTGCTGCTAACATCACAACTCCGAGATATGATATCTTTTTGATTTCATATCTTGGAAGTACTTTCTTACATGATTCTATCCAGCTAAAGAATCTTTCTACTGCACTTTTCTTTTTGTATTCTTCCTGATCTACCTTTATTGGTCTTCCTCTCTTCTTTTTCTTCTGATTTCTTTTGTTTACTGGTATATTGGTCTTTATTCCTCTTCTCCGGTTATATTTTCTGATGTTAGCAGTATCATACATTGCATCAGCTGTTACTTTTGAAGGCCTGTTTACAGGACTTCCTACAGGTCTCGTTATTCTGAAATTTTTAAGTGTGGGAATATAAAGAGTTGAGTCATTCTTATTTGCAGGAACTATAATAATTGAGAGAGGTAAACCCTTTAAATCAACTAAAACGCTTAGTTTTACTCCTTTTACTTTCTTGTAACCATCATAATCTATGTTTCCCCTTTTTGGCAGGAATATCCTTTGTATCAGTAAAACAATGGGAAAGGTCTATTTTCTTCAGGTCATAACCTTTGTTTAAAAGTTCATTGAAAATCTTCTGGTAAGTACTATGTTCACATAAATAGAGATGAAATCTGTGAACTGTTGACTTAGATCCATACTGACTGGGAACGTCTTTCCATGTACAACCTGTCATAACAACGTACAAAATACCGTTCATTAACTTTCTCATATCTGCACGTGGTCTTCCTGTATGTGGTTTCTGTGGAGGCAGATAAGGTTCTATGGATTCCCATAGAACATCATCGATTTCACGGAATGACATAGAAGTAAATTTATAATTTCAACATAATATTAGTTTCGGGATAGGCTCAAAAATAAAACTAAGTGTTTTATGTAGAAATATAAGACAATCTCTCTGAACTTGCTATCGAAAACTCTACTTCCTGACTTTTAGGGGCATCGAAACTCCAGCGTCATCGGAGCCTTCTTTACTGGTAACTGCAGGGTCCGCTTCGATAACGAAGTAAGTTAAGTCAGAGACTCTTCTTACTATATAAAATACCCGCGTTATTTATCAAGACGTTCAGGTCCTTAAAATTAGCAGTTGCCCAGGAATACAATGCCTCGCAATCTGCTTCTTTCGAAACATCATACTTCTTTATATGTATATAAGGGAGATTTTCTTTAGCCTGTTTCAGGTTTTTCTCGGTCCTCGCACAGATAATTACCTTATTACCTGTTTTTACAAAGGCTTCAGCCAGAGCTAAGCCAATTCCAGTCGCTCCACCAGTGATCAATATTGTATTCCCATTTACTCTCATATTTTTCACTACTTACAGTTTTGTAAATATTCTGTTAAAACACATATTCTCGGGGATAACAAGATACAGTTAAAACCAAAGACGTGGGGTAAACTTCACTTCAAGCAGCGATGTATACTTACCTCCGCTATATTATAATATGCTATAAGGTTCTAGGCAATTTAAGTTCCAGAAAAAGTTACAAATAACTTAACTAAATGGACGAAGTCCTAGGTATACAATATCCCACCACTAATACAGAGCTTCTGTAGTTAATAATGGTCAGCTCCATTACTTCTTAATATGAATTAAAGTTCTGATTCCTGTTAATAGACTTCTAGTTCTCATCACTGTTCAAGGCAAAAAGCTTTTAGACGCTTTTCTGATCCTGGCTCGTTCTACTTTTTGCTTAAGTTCTTCCTTATAAATCAGCTCATATTCAGGGGACCGATGATTATCAGGAATAAATATACGAACTGATACACTATCATCTTGTAGAATGTCTTCAGGAATCCCTTCTTCCGCGTCATAAATAATAACTTCGCCACATATGGAGGGATTAGGATTTAATATCTTTTCTAGTGCATCTAATCTTTTTTCAATCTTCCCTTTCATTCTCCACCTCTTCAATACTCCTTAATCTCTCAATGATTTCGCTTTCAAAATCAACGATTCATCTATAATAATTGCCTTGCGAAATATTTAGGTATCAGAAGCTGAAAGCTAAGTTTCCTTTTAAGCATTTAAAAGAGGATAGTCCCAAGGATAAAGCCTGCTTCAAAGCTTTAACAGCCTCCCACATACTTTTTAGATTCCTGTCAAGCCCCCCATCTCTAAGAAAAGCATTTATCTCTGACTCCAAAGACTCTGCTTAATAGCTTCAAGCCTGTTTCTTACAGATAATTGTTACCAACTTATAATCCCTAGTTATTCTGCATATTCGGATTGTTCTCCGATATGTAAATTATGAAACTGCTTCCCTCCGTGGTTCCCTGCCTGCATATTTTCCAGAGCTTCAAGTCTGCGCTGAAGTTCTTCAAGTTCTGAGTCTTTTAGTATTGAGTTTTGAACCTGCAGTGCTTGAATAAAAACCCGCATGTAAGCGAGCTTTACACTGTCGCCTTCTTGTGGCCTGAAACGTTTGGCTCTAAACCTATTTTGCAGGTGTCCGATTAATTCTGAGTTAGCTTTTAATAGTGATTCACGTGTAAGCAGGTTTGAAGGGCTTATAGCGTTACTACTAGCGATTTTCATTGAATCCCCTTATAAGTTATTGTCGCTTATCCGTCGTGTTTATAGTAATACATATTTTCCATAATATATATAGATTTTTAAAGAGATATTTTGTAATTTACGTGTATATATAGATACTTCGTTCGTGTATCGTTTTACTTGTCATATCTCTGGTTAATGTATGGTGTGACAAGATAAAAGCAAGCAGAGAAAATGAACCTAGTAATTAAAATAAATCTATAAAATAATAATATATCATCTCTTGTGCTATATTCAGCATCAATAGACTTGTCTTACTTGTCTTATCTCACATGCAGAGGGTAAGACTAAAAAAAACAATAACAAGAGCCCTTTGTCTTACCTGTCATAGCTGTCATATCTATTTTTAAGTTACTTGTAGAGTAATTTAATTTTCAAAAATAGCGGCTTAAAATAATAAGTTAAGTTTTCAAAATAGAAATTAAAATTATTCTTTACATTTACCTCTTGCAATTAGGTAAGACAGGTAAGTTGGGTGTGACAAGCGCCTCTTGATACCGGAAATACTGCCTCAATAGGTAGGAACAATACCCAAGTAATGCAAAACAGCAACAACAAGAGCTACAAAACTAAGAATCAGGATAAACCCCGAAATCCGGATATATCTGTACTTAATTTTCATCATTTCCTCGAATTTTTCCTTCGAGTCTCTGGTCGAGTTTATATTAATCTCATACCTTTTCCTGGAGAGCACCATTACCGCAAAAATCAAGCTCAGCAACCACAAAACAAGCGGAGCCAGATATATCAAAACCGAATACCCTTCTGCTCCCTTAATATCTGAAAATGCAATAGCGTGAAAATAAATTCCCTGAAGCAACCCTGTAACGACTACAAACTGTTTTGCCGTATCTTCTACAGCCGAAATAGATTCCCCAACAAGTTTTTCAGCGTTCTTCTTCCAGAACGGATTGGGGTCAGCGGGAAAGGAAGGAATCTCTTCTTCACCAGCCCCACTTTCAATTTTTTCTTCAGTCATACCTTTACTTCCCATTCGAATTTTTTCTTACAATTGGGGCAGGCAAGATCTATAAACATGCTTTTGGGAGTTTTTCGGCTGAATGCTTTTTTAACATCAGAGAGTCCGAAACGTACTGCAACAGTTTCCCCATCTTCAACAATTTTTTCTACATCTGTGTAATATTTGTACCCACATAGAGGGCATTTGATGAGTTCAGAAATCATTCATTCACCAGCCTTTCAAATTCAGCATCAAATTCTTCTTCTCCCATTTTATTTCGTAACCTTGAAAGGGATCTTGCGGCAATCTCCTCATTAGGCGAATTAAGTTGCTTGAAAATTGAAAAAGAGATTAAATAGTTCCTGAGAGCACTACTACACTCTCCGTTTTCTTCATTTGTCATTCCGAGCTGGTGCAGTATAGATGCAATTCCGCTTTTGTCCCTCATCTGTTCAAACGTTTCCAAGGCCTGGTTATATTTTTTCACTGCTTCTTTGTAGTTACCCTGCTGCTGATGAATCATTCCAAGCTGGCCTAGTGAACTTGCAATTCCACTTTTATCTCCCAACTCTTCTGCAATTTTCAGAGATTGGTTATACAGTTTAATGGCTTCTTCATAGTTGCCTTGAACATAATGAATATTTCCGAGATTGTGAAGTGCATCTGAAATTCCACTTTTGTCTCCCAGCTCTTCATTAATTTTCAGGGCCTGGTTATATTTTTTCACTGCTTCTTCATAGTTGCCCTGAAGGTGATGAGTTATCCCAAGATTCTGCAGTGTTTTTGCAATTCCACTTTTGTCTTCCAGATCTTCATTAATTTTCAGGGCCTGGTTATATATTTCCAAAGCTTCTTCATAGTTACCCTGGTCCTTATGAATCATTCCAAGCTGGCTTAGTGAACTTGCAATTCCCCTTTTTTCTCTCAGTTCTTCGAAAGTTTTCAGGGCCTGGTTATATTTTTTCACTGCTTCTTTGTAGTTGCCCTGAAGATGATGAATCATTCCAAGCTGGTGCAGTGTTAATGCAATTCCTTTTTTGTTCCCCGTTTCTTCATATTTATATTTAATGATATTATATATTTTTAATGCTGTGGTTAAGTCTCCTAGGCGGTGGTAAATAGTCGCAAGTGTATACTCGGTATTTATTTTTGTTTCTCCTGATGTGGTATTGATAGAATCACTTAATAAATCCATTGCAAGTTTAATATATCCCCAGCGAATCAGGAGGTCTGAAGTATTTTCTACAACTTCGTTTGCACTTTCCCAGTCTTCCGCCTTGAAGTAATAGTCTCGTGCTTTCAAATATTCCCAGAGGCCTCCGTTTTGAGAAACCAAATTTTCGTAGTATCTAGCAGCCCTGATAAGAAGCTCTTTTTTGTCCAGTCCGTCTGTTTCCAGTTTTTTGAGTGCAAAATCTTTTACAATTGTGTGTAATGAGTAAACACTCTTGTTGTACTCCTGTTCTTTTGAAACCAGACCCCATTGGAGGAGTTTTTGCAGAGGTTCTACGACGGAGGGACTTTCATCTTTCTCATCTCCTATAATCCATGACAATGCTTCAACAGAAACTGCTTCTTCATAGACTGAGGCGCAGAGGAGCAATTTTTTGGCGTCCTCATCCAGTTTGGAAAAAGATTTATCCAGCAAGGTAAATTCAATAAGATCCTTTTTCAGGGGCAACAGATCAAGCAATAAATCATCTACTCCCTGAACAGCGGCATGTTTTGCAAACTGGCCTATCGTCCAGGGGTGGCCGCCAATAACATCATATATTTCCTTTTTCTTCTGAATTCCCAGATCTTCCAGTTCAGTAAAATTGTTCATGAGCCAGTTTGTCTGAGGAAAATGGAGTTCCGGAAGAGAAATGTGTTCGATTCCGGAGGCAAGTCTGCCTTCAAGTGGATCAAAATCATAACGGGTTGTGATGAGGAATTTTGTGTTTCTGGTTGTGTTGTTAAGGAGGTGCTGGATGAACACTTTAAGTTCAGGGTTTTCTATGTCGTTTCTTTCTTCATTCAGACAATCTTCAAAGTTATCGAAAATGACCAGGAATCTGATCTGGTTTAGTATGTTTACCAGTAACGAAGTTTTAACTTCAAGAGGAACCTGCTGGTTCAGGATCTGGTTCAGTTCTGGCCTTCCTTTCATCAGCAAAAAACTATTGAATTTGTTCAGGACATCTTCCGGCCTGGTTGTGGAAGTAAATTTGATCCCCAGAGTGCCTTCGAAGTAATATCCCATTTTCAACGCAAATCGAGTTGCAAGTACGGTTTTTCCAATCCCGCCGAATCCGTGGGTAATTGCAGCCCGTTTTACATCGGACTTGAAGCCTTTTTCAAGCAGCCTGAGTTCTTTTCTCCTGGCAACAAAACCTTTTTCCATAACCTGCAAATCCGGCAGCATCATAGGTTTGAAAACGAATTCAGAAGGTTCCGGTCTTAAATTCCCTACATTAACACAGTTGCAGTCTGAAAGATAAAGTACCGGAGTTGCAAAGTCAAGCCCATTACCGTTTTCTAAGTTCTTCATCACGAGTCTGGCTTCTTTTAAAGCAAGGTCAACAGGTTTTCCGCTTGCAATTGCTCTATAAAAATGGTACGCAAACTTTGTGGCGACATCATCTAGTACCGAATATTGCATTGCCACAACAGCAGGAATTCCTCTTTTAGAAAGCATGCTTGCCAAGTCACCAAATGCTTTCTTGTTTGAACCTTTGGCTGACTCACAGGAACTGAGCACTACAAGCCGGATGCCTCGTTCGGAAAAAAGGTCGGAAAGGATTTTGTTGTCAATAAGCCTTGCTTTCTGGTTTTCGTTTTCAAAAACAAGATGCCCTTTACCATCTATGCTGATCCCGTGGCCTGTGAAATGGATAATATGGTAATCTTGTTCGTTAAGGTAGCCTTCGACGTTTTCAAAGGTTGCATCTTCAGTAAAATCCACTTTTATTTTCTGATCTCTTTGGAGTTTGTCTACGGCTTCAAGGATAATCTCCTGTTCTTTTTCCGTGTTCAAAGGAGAAATTCTTGGATCATCAGGACCCGAAATTATTACCAGCATTCTTAGTACTGAGTCAAGAGGTTCCAGTTTTTTCTTCTTCACGCTTGTTGGCAGTCTTGAAATCAGAACGTTTCTTCTTCGAATCAGAAAATCTTCGTTGTCGTGCAGGTATTCCCAGGGCAGCGCTGAAATTTCAGGGACATCTTCACCAAACCTGAGTGAAATCCTGAGTCCACTACCATTTTCCTGAGCTTCCGTTATGGATTTGTTGAAATACTCACTGAGTTGACCGGAAAACACCTTGCTGTAGAGCATTTTACCAAATTCGATATGTGGCTCTTCTCTATCCTTTTCGTCCAGCGTCCCTGATTTTTCCTTTTGAGTTTCTGGTTTAGGGTTTTTGGTAACTTTTTCCTCTATACTTTCAAGCATCTGAGAAAGTCTCAGGTCTTGCCTGAGTTCGAAATCATTGCTTGCTACAACATTCCCATCCTCCAAAATTGAGGCATGATAAATATAAGAATGGGAGTCGGGGGATCGGGTAATCAGAAAATCGAGAGAAGAGTACTCCAAAAAAAATCACCGATCACTATTTGGGCTTCATAATTAATAAATTTAAAGTGTATATAACAATAAAAATAATAAAACAGAGTTAAAATTTAAACAAAAACATAAAAATTGTTTTTAAAAGAATTAATATTCATAAAAAACTAAACTGTTTTAATTAAGACTTATTCACTTGAAGTACAAAATTAATAGCGTTAACTTACAACTGTCTTACCACCAAAAATACCCAAGTAATGCACAACAGCAACAGCAAGTGCCAAAAAACTAAGGACCAAGAACACACCTGAAATCCGGATATATCTGTACTTAATTTTCACCATTTCCTCGAATTTTTCCTTCGAGTCTCTGGTCGAGTTTATATTAATCTCATACCTTTTCCTGGAGAGCACTATTACCGCAAAAATCAAGCTCAGCAACCACAAAACAAGCGGAGTCAGATAAATCAGAACCGAATATCCCTCTGCCTCCCTGATGTCTGAAAATGCAATGGCATGAAAATAAATTCCCTGAAGTAGCCCCGCGACAACAACAAATTGTTTTGCCGTATCTTCCACGACCGAAATAGATTCCCCTACCATCTTTTCAGCATTCTTTTTCCAGAAAGGATTGGGCTTGGCTGGGATAAAAGTGATGTCTTCCTTATCAGCCTCGCTTTCAACTTCTCCCTCAGTCATACCTTTACTTCCCATTCGAATTCTTTTTTACAATTGGGGCAGGAGAGATCTATACACAGGTTTTAACCGCCTCCTGAACGTTTAAGATATTGACGTTAGTTGGTTGTGGGCCTTTCAACTTTCCAAGCTTTCATCCAGGCTGTCCTGAGCTTCGGTAGCTCCTCTAAGAGCCATGACTACAGCCTTGAAATCTCCGCACCTCTGAGCCTGTTCTGCTATCCTCAAAAACTTGTCTATGATTTCTACTCTTTTGGTAATTGTGTTAATTTCGGCATCAGCTACCTTTGCCTTTAATTTATCACTTTTTTCGATTGCTTGAATCAATGCTTTTTCGTTTGATTCGAAATAACGGAAAACAGTTGATACAGTAATAGGAGTTTTCGCTTTTGCTGTCAGAGTTTTCGAAATCTCTTCAAGAGTCTTTCCCGCCCCTTTCAGGTCCTTTGCTCTTGTTTCTAAGTTATATTTTATGATATGGTTTATTCTCATTTGAACCCTCTTATTTCGAAATCTAAAAAGGTTGATTTCTTCTATTTCAGCTATGAAAAAGCCTAGTTACTGTAAATGAAGTTTCGAAAGCATTTCGAAACTTTTTATTACTATATTGATTTTATAAATCTATAAATTTTTTCTGTATTCTGCAAAACTATATTCATATATTATAAAGTATATAATTATATTTTTAAAAATGGGAAAGAAAAAATTTAACCTATTATTATAAACTACAAGTTTTTATCAAATTTTATAAAGTTAAGAAAGCAAGATCATTTTTCTAGCTTTCT
>NZ_DAVG01000078.1 GCF_002505485.1 Methanosarcina sp. UBA5
GCTTTGGATATGTTTTTAAAATTGTTTTATCTGCTTACTTTATGATCTATTGTCTTTCTCTTTTTTCAAGGTTGGCAATCGAGTGTTTTGCGCAGCGGGATATGTGAGAAGGTAAGCGAAGATCTAATGAATTAACATTTCCAAAGTTGAGATGACAGAATTGTAATAAATTGTCAAAAAGATCCTGAAAAAGAATCTGGATTTACAAAAGCAAGTCGGCATTAATTACTAAATTAGAGGAATATAACAATGTCAACTGATTAATTAGGATGCATCAAGCAGAATAAAATAAAAGAGAATTTACCTGAAGAATTTAATTAGCGGTAAATCCAAAACGGTAAATTATCAAAGTTTGAGAGAGGGCCTGAACACCTCGGAACAATATTTGTCGAAGATTTGGTCTTCAACTTGCTCGAATAACTTTTTGTAATCTTTTGATTTAGTATCGTGCTTGCTCATTGTTTTCTTGACTTCAGCGTTCATCTTATCAAGAGTTTTCTGGTCAAAACCTTCCGTGTTCTCCATAGTAAACATAAAAATCATACTCTGAAACTACCTTATTTAGGCACTACATTTTAAGTCGTTAGTCTGCTGTATTACCGACATAATATTGCTGTACAACTTAATACTTTATACATAAATATATTAGTCAGGTAATTTACTCAGTATTATTGATACATTTCCAAACAGTTTGAAAATACGTTTGATTCAATAATTATAAGTTTTATATTATTTACCTAATATATTAGCTTTCTCTTTTAGACCAGACTTTCATGTGCACTATCTAGAAATACAATCTTAAAATTCTAATATTAGAATCTTTAGAAAGCCTGTTATATTACATGATTTTTAATTCAAATATATTTCAAATAGTAAACAACCTATTTGGCTACTCATATAAATATTTTACACTTATGTTGTGTCCCACAGGACTTATGCATTGTTACATTGAATATCTGGATATATAATAATTACCTGAACCCTGAGAAGAAATCTTGAAGATAGTTATCCCAGGGGCAGCTTAAAGACAGGGTTTTAGAAAACCTTTTTAGGCTTCAAGAAGATGACGAGCCTTTCGCAGTCGAATATCTTGCCTGGTTTATGGGGTTAATTTTATTAGCTCTTCGGAGTACTATAGTGTTATAGTACTATAAAGGTATAGAAAAGTATTAAGGTATAGAAAAGTATTCGAGTTGATAGCAAAGTGCGACCAGTTTCACAAAGAGTGAACGCGAAAAAGACTCATGAAAATAATACCGAGTTTGGGAAGTCTACCTCCGAGCTTCTTATCCTGAAGCCTGAAGGTTATCCGCTAAGTGGCATGATGGACGAATACCCTGTTATTGAAAATCGGGATGTTTTTGAATTCTATGCCCGGGAACAGTGGAACGGATATGTTGCTCGTAAGGGAGATTATCTCTTTGATCGGCGGATGTTCCCTGATTTTGCTTATCGCATCATAGATGTGGAACCTGCAGAATCCATAATAGGAAGTTCAACCTCAATTATTGTAACTGAAGAAGAAAATGGGCTTCCTTCCTCGGCAGAAATAAAGAGTAGCGTTAAATTTGAAGACGTAATCGGGCAGGAACTTGCAAAGCAAAAGTGCAGGCTGATCGAACGCTTCCTTGAAGAGCCCGAACGCTTTGGGAAATGGGCGCCAAGAAATATCCTTTTTTTCGGGCCTTCAGGTACCGGAAAAACCATGCTTGCAAAGGCTCTTGCAACCAAAACCGATGTGCCCATTATTCCTGTCAAGGCTACACAACTTATAGGAGAATATGTGGGAGATGGGGCCCGCCAGATCCACCAGCTCTATGACCGAGCAGAAGAGATGTCTCCTTGTATAATCTTTATTGACGAGCTCGATGCCATAGCCCTGGATCGAAAATTCCAGGAGTTGAGAGGAGACGTAAGCGAAATTGTAAACGCTCTTCTGACCGAAATGGATGGCATAGTAGAACGCGATGGAGTGTGTACCATCTGCTCTACAAACAGGATCTATTCACTGGATTCAGCTATAAGAAGCAGGTTCGAAGAAGAGATTGAATTCGTTCTTCCCGAAGAGGAAGAAGTCGTCAGGATATTCGAATCAAATGTAAAAACCTTCCCCTTACAGGTAGAGGACTGTAACTTCCGGGCACTTGCAAAGAAAGCGAATGGACTTTCGGGCAGAGACCTTGTGGAAAAGGTTTTAAAAACCGCTCTTCACCAGGCAATTATAGAAGACCGGGAAATTGTAGCAAGTAAAGATTTTGAAAACGCGCTTGCAAAACTTGGCAGGAGAGATGCCCCCCAGGGTCCTTCTGAACTTTATATTTGATCCAGAGGAGGGTACATACTATTAAACTATGAACTTTTAAGGTACTTATTTTAAAGTACCTGCTTTTTGATGGCTAATTTTGAAAATAATTTTTATTTTGCTATACAACTCTTTTTTTGAGTATTTTACCTGCTTCATTGTGATGCTTTTACATACCTCTCTTCTTTGCTTGAAGAACAGGAATAATTTTATGTATAAAAATAGTTATTTTCTAACAGGAACGAGTTTAATAAACTCTTAACCAGATATGAAATAAGAATTAAAAGGGATCCCCATGAATGAGATACGTGAAGTCGACAGGTTTGAGTGTAAAGTTGTAAATGTAATTCAAAATCTTATGTGGAAAGGTATAACAGTAGAAGAAAAAGGCACAAAAGGCAGAGTATATTTCGGAAGAGTGAATGGCGAGCTCAACATTAATCATGGAGACACACTTTATTTAGGTATCAAGCCTGTCTATGAAGTCGAAGACAAAACCATGCAGGTCACACTTTACGATGCCGAAAACAAAAAACTGGATTGGGCTCTAGTCTGAATTATTCTGATTCTTTTGCAATGCAGATCCTATCTGCTATAGCTTCTTTTCGCTAAAACGTCCGGATCTAAAAATCCCGGGAGAGTCTTAATCTTTTTCTTAAGGCAATTTCGAGTTTTTTGGAAAGCACTTTGAATTATTATATTTATTCTTTATTAATCTAACTTATGTCACTTAGTTTATGTCACTTAGTTACTCTCACAAAATAATTCATACTTTCGTAAAAATTATGATTTTTTTGAATAAAAATGAGTTAAGCCTTATTTCGACCTGTAAGGGATTTCAATTTCCATCAGGTCTTCAGCTATAATTACATTTTCAAACACTTTTTTCGATTCTGTAAGGAGAGGTTCAGCATCATCAGTATACCTAGAGCTAATATGGGTAAGGATCAACTTCCTGACCCCTGCCTCCTTTGCGAGAGCTGCGGCTTCCCCTGCCGTCGAATGTTTGGACTCTTCAGCCCAATCTGCCATCTCATCCGCAAAACTGCCGTCATGTATCAATACATCTGCATCCCGGCTGGCTTCGAAAATGGACTCACAAGGCCTGGTATCTCCGCTGTATACAACAGTCCGCCCTGGCCTTAAAGCTCCCATTATATATTCCGGTTTTACGAGCTTTCCATTGACTTCTACAGTGTATCCTTTTTGCAATTTTGCGAAAAGAGGGCCAGGAGGAATCCCCAGTTCGATTGCTCTTTCCCTGTTAAAACGCCCTGGACGAGGATGTTCTATAAGGGCGTACCCAAGGCTTGAGATACTGTGTTCGGTTTTTAAAGCCTGGATCACATATTCTTCTCTTTCCACAACATCTCCGGGTTTCAACTGGATACCTTGAACTTCGTATTTAAGGTTGAAATAACCAAGAGCTTTAAAAAGCTCAGTAAATTCCCTGGTACCCTGAGGGCCGTAAATCCAAAGAGGCTCTTTCCTTCCCATGAAAGACATGGTCTGGATCAGGCCAGGGATTCCCAGAAAATGGTCCGCATGAAAGTGACTGACAAAAATAGAGGACAGGCTCATCATTCCTGTCTTTGCCCGCATCATCTGCTGCTGGGTCCCTTCTCCACAGTCAAACAGGATAAGCTCTCCTTCCCGATTGACCATTACTGCCGACGGGTTTCTGTTGCGGGTGGGCAGAGAACCTCCAGTGCCAAGAAAGATTATGCGAAGCATACTGAACTCACTAATTACTTAAGAGGTATTTATTAATTGCTATCGTCTTAGCTGCATCTTAGCTGCAGTGTTTCAGGAGCGGAGCCGCATGCTGATATGTATAAGGTTCGACATATACAAGTTACGTAGATAAAAATCTGTTAAGATGGGATAGTATTTATTATAAAAGCTCTTTAAACCCTACAGATTTACATTTCTATCAAACCGTTCCTTTAGAAGATATGCACTTTCTTCTCGGAAAAGTAATTTAGTATTAATCGGGCTTTCCCAGCCAGGATAAAAGTTATCGTCAAATATGAAAAAATGTGCGAAGAGAGAAAAATCATCTATCAGGAATAAAAAGGAAAAAAGGAACCGTCATCATATGTCAGGAAATTACGGAAAAGTTTACCTTGTAGGTTCGGGCCCTGGAGACCCGGAACTTCTCACCCTGAAAGCCCGCCGCCTGATTGACAGTGCTGAAATAATTATCTATGACCAGCTTCCTGGAAAAGCTATTCTGGACTCAATGCCGACAAGTGCGGAGAAGATTGATGTTGGAAAATATGCCGGCAACCACACCATGACCCAGGCTGAGATTAATAAAGTGCTTGTGCAAAAAGCAAAAGAAGGAAAGACTGTGGTCAGACTTAAAGGAGGTGACCCCTATGTCTTCGGGAGAGGGGGAGAAGAGGCCGAGGTACTCGTAGCCGAAGGCATTGAGTTTGAGGTTGTTCCAGGGATCACTTCTGCAATTGCAGTGCCAGCTTATGCCGGAATTCCGGTAACCCACAGGGAAAGTACCTCAATGGTCACTTTCATAACCGGGCACGAGGACCCCACAAAAGAGGAGAGCGGACTTGATTGGGATACTCTGGCAAAATTTGGAGGAACAATTGTAATCCTTATGGGCGTGAAAATGCTCGGCCGGAACGCAGAAGAGCTAATGAAACATGGCAAGGCTCCGGACACCCCTGTTGCAGTCATTGAGAGAGGAACCAGGGCTGACCAGAGAGTAACTGTAGGGACTCTTGCAAATATCGCAGAGCTTGCAAAGGAGCGTGGAGTGAAGGCTCCAGCTATTACGGTTGTAGGGGATGTTGTACGTCTGCACGAAATTCTCGGTGAACAGCGGGCAGGAGCTGACTTTTAACCCGGCACTGAAAGACCGGGACATAACAGGAGAAGGGAATATGGCAGAAGAAAAAAAACCTGTCCTTGCAATTATGAGGCCGGAAAGCTACAGGGAAAAATCAGAGGCCCTTGCGCAAGATTATGGTTTTGAGCCTTTATATGTCCCCATGATCCGGCTTGAAGGCATAAAAGATGAAGGGTTTGAGCCCTTCATACAAAGAGTCCTCAAAGGAGCTTCGGATTATGTAGTATTTACCAGCGCAAACGGAATAAGTTTTACTCTGGACAAGCTCTCAGAAATCGAAAAGGAAAACTTTATCACCGCGCTGAAAAAAAGCAAAGTAATAGCAATTGGCCCTAACACGGAAAAAGAGCTCATAAGAATAGGGATCGAAAACTCCTTTTTGCCAGGGGACTATAGTTCCGAAGGAATTGTAAAAGCTCTCTGTCCCGAGGTAAAAGGAAAAACTGTAGAGCTTGCCAGGAGTGCTTTTGGGGCTAAAGCCTTAATGGAAGGGCTTGAAAAATGCGGAGCTAAGGTTTATGAGACCCACGTGTATACTCTCAGTATTCCTGAAGGAACAATTCAGAAAGAGCTGATCAAGTGCACGCTTGCAGGGAAAGTAGATGCTTTTGCTTTTACAAGCTCGATGATGGTCAAAGGCTTTATGAAGCATGCGAAAGAGCTGGGAGCAGAGGAAACTATAAAAGAGTCTCTCAGCAGGGCTGTAGTAGGAGCTATAGGAACGCCTACAGGAAATACCCTGAAGAAATATGGA
>NZ_DAVG01000107.1 GCF_002505485.1 Methanosarcina sp. UBA5
TTTATGAAAAACAGGGCATGATGCCTATTTTTAGGAGAATTAGAAGTTGATAAATTTTAAAATAGTTATGAGATATTTTGTTTTAGTAGCTGGATTGTTTTTTATGGGATTAGGAGTAGACCTAATTACAAAATCAAATTTAGGGACTTCTCCAATTGCAAGTGTCTCATATGTACTTAGTTTAATATTCCCTCTTACATTTGGAGTAACTACTTTTTTAGTAAGCTTCTTGTTTATACTTATTCAAATATTGATATTAAAAAAAGATTTTCCAAAAGAACAATATCTTCAGGTATTGGTGGGCCCGCTTTTTGGTTTCTTCATAGATTTTGGAATGAAAATATTCGCTTTTGTAAATTCAAATTTTTATTCTGACGAAATCATTCTTCTATTGCTTGGTTGCATTCTTCTTGCTTTAGGAGTACGTTTAGAAGTTGTAGCTAATGTAATCATAAATCCTGGTGAAGGTTTAGTAAAAACTATTGCCAATAAAACGAGAAAAGAGTTTGGAACTATAAAAATTATATTTGACTGTACATTGGTTCTAACAGCAGTTGTCATTTCACTTTTTGCTTTTAGAACTATAAATGGGTTGGGAGAAGGAACAATCATTTCCGCTATACTTGTAGGATATATCACAAAAATAATTAGTACTTTTTTTAAAGATTTTAATATTGGAAAATTATTTGCTAATTAAAACTATAAAATCCAAAAATTGGTTCCGTTGCAAAAATTATGATTTTTGGAATGCCACTACTTTAGTCATTTCCAATTTTGCCATGCATAGATCACCTGCATGCAAATTAGATGCAACCGGGTTTACGAGTTCATATGCGAGTCATTATTATTCTCGAAGAACAGGGAAGCTCCTTCGGGGCGTCTAAATTTTTGTTCAAAGCACCTTTCAATTCTGTTTTTCTTCAATATATACATTTTTCAGAGTCTAACATACAGGACTAAATGTTTTGTAGAAGACTCAAGGAAAAGGGAAGAAATTAGCAGTAAAATAATATTTAAGTAAAGAATAGACGAATACAAAAAACTATCTTTCAACATGCGAGAGTTGCCCAGCCAGGCCAAAGGCGATAGGTTCAGAGCCTATTCTCGTAGGAGTTCGTGCGTTCGAATCGCACCTCTCGCATCAAACTTTTTTATTAGCTCCTCTTATTTTTGTTCATGATCTTATATTTACATTTTTTGACTTACTGTAAGATTGGATACTGAGGCAACGGACTTAAGATTCGTTTATGAAGGTATTCGTGGGTTCGAATCACCTCTCACTACTATTTTTGTAATAGTAACTCAAATTTTTTGTACGCAACTGCAAAATAATCACGGTAATGTTTTTAAAAATTTTAAATTAAATATTAATTTTTGAAGTTATATACAATCAAAAAATATTTTATATTTATGGGTTTTATTCAAAAAAATGGGAAACGATTCCAAGATGACATATTCATTAGTAGGGATGGAAAAAGGTTTATTTGCAAAAACATTTTATCAATATATTAGTATTTTTATGGTATACTGTGGACGGATAAGAGATGACAGCTATATTTGGGGAATTACTGAGCTTTGATCAAGAAAACGGTCCTGAGGTAAGGCTGAGGGTTTTTGGAGATGAACTCCGCGCTCGCTACGAAACGGAAGAAGGATACACCGTGATTTACGATGAAACTGTAGGGAAATTCACATATGCCCGACTAAAAGATGGCCGCTTCGTCTCCAGCGGAGTTGATTTAAGCCTTAATCCACCACCTGGACTTGAAAAACATCTAGAAGAATCAGATGAGGTGCGCATGCAAAAGGCCGAAAAAAGATTCTCCCGACGTTAGCTGCCATATAAAGATCAATTAGCATCATTCATTTCCATCAAACCTATTATGTTAATTAATATATAAATTATCGGCTCTGTAGAAATCCTTAATTTGATGCAATTCATCTCCCTGCTTTTTTTGTTTATGTTGACTATCAGTTTAAATTTAATTTCCTTTCATTGGTTACGTAACTTCCTTGCCTTAATTATTTCCCCAAACTTCCTTTTCACTACAGAGAATGTTGTCTCTGATGTATCCCTTTGATTGTATCTAGAGCCTATCCGAAAAGTCAATAATGGCATGTTGTAAAAGTTACAACAGGTCTAAGTATCCGGGCATCCGTTTCGGTTTTACATATTGCATATTGTAAAAGTTACAGCAGGTAACAACACTTTTCGAATAGACTCTTAATTTTGTTAAAGACCAAATGCAATTGTTTTCTATATTCCCCCCAACTTTCTTCTTTTTTCTCTACTAAAGGTATAATTGAGCCTGCTTTGATCTCTTCTCTAATTAGAACATGAATTTTTTCGGAAGCATACCCTTTATCCATCACGTAACATTGTGATTTTTCTCGTCCTGTTTGATTGTCTTAGAGAGCATTTTCATGTTTGATTTTAGGATCTGTTTTCTGGCTAATCTTCTATCCTAATATTCCCTTCTTTTTCGTGTCTACTGATATTGAAGTTTTCAGAAAGCTTTTTCGAAGCTTCCATGCTCTACGGGAATAATAATAACTTGAGTAAGAACTCGTAAATCCTGTTGCACCAATCGCCGTAATAGAGACATCTTCCCCATGATGCTAAAAAATCTTTAGATTTCTTGAAAAATAAGATTAAACATAAAAAAAGAATTCTTTATAAAAACAATAGATTCTAAATATAATTTCATATGCCATTTTATATTAATATATATATATAAAATTGTGAGGATTATTCGATATTTTGTGTGGGTTGAAAAAAAGCTTTATTAGAAAGTAGCCAGACCAAAAAGAAAAAGCATCAAGCTTGAATGTGATTTTCAACAACAAATGATTCTATTTATATATGCTACTTTAACATTCGGAAGATGAATGGAAGTTACCCACTAAAAAAACGAAGAGCCAATGTTGGTTATATTAACCAACAGAAAAAAACCATCGTTAAAACGGCTTTATAGTAAATCTATATGTAGAAAAACTATCGAAATCAGCTACAAGAAGCTGGAAAAAAATGAACAAAAATGTGTCGGATTATTCAGTTCAAATTAATGGAGATCCATTCTTTCAGAAGATTTCTACAAATCCAAATTATCTCTTATGAGATCAGGTTAAACGGTTTATAGAATATTTTGTCAAAAAATTTTAAAGCGAATACTAGGTGGATGGTTGAAGATGAGTGCAATAACTGGGGAGATACTCACCTTCTCTCAGGAGAAGGGACCTGATGTAAAGCTTAGAGTTTTTGGTGATGAATTTTATTCCCGCTACGAGAACCTGGACGGGTATACCGTGGGCTATGATATTGATTTAGGGCGGTTCTGCTACGCATATCTGATCAAAGGCGAATTCTTCTCCAGCGGAGTGGACTTAAGCTGTGTTCCACCCGCGAAGATTTGGCGGCATCTCAAGGAATCCGAACAGGTAAGAAATGCCAAGTTCGAGACCAAGTATGCCAAGATGAATCCTCCGGTTCCAGCTTACCGGACCTATGGGCCCAATAAGGGTCTTCTTGAAGGTCGCAGATTATCCGAGGGAAACATTAAGGGATTGACCATTATGGTCCAGTTCAAAGATGTGAAAAGCACTGTCACCCGGGAAGACGTGGATAATATGCTCAACGGAGGAAATTACACCGAGAACGGCAATTTCTGCTCAGCCCGAGAGTACTTCCAGCTAATGTCCGGAGGAAAACTGGATTACACCAATGAGGTTGTCGGGCCGGTAACCTTGAGCAAGAATCGGCAATACTATGCCGATCATCTCTTGGTCGAGGAGGCCTTGGACCTGGCAATAGCCAGCGGCGTAAATCTAAAGGATTTCGACTCTCGAAATGAGCGAATAGTGGATGCTATCAACTTCCTCTATGCAGGCCAGACTCAGTACATAGGAGAGCTCTGGCCCCATAATTACTTCTTGGATCTCGAACGCGACAACATGAAGACCCATTTCTATATGCTTTCCAGCCTTGGTCGGAGCAAAGAGGACTTGAGCATTGGCACATTCTGCCATGAGACCGGCCATATGCTCTGCCGCTGGCCAGACAAATATGACTACGGTGTCAGAGATGGTGATTTTGAGAAAAGCTCAGGTCTCGGCTATTACTCCCTCATGAGCGCAGGCAACCATAACGATAGCGGAAGGACACCATCCCCAGTAGGTACTTATTTGCGTTATCTTGTGGGATGGTGCGACAACGTGGTCTGCTTGGACAAACCTGGCGAGTATAAGGCAGAGCATGGAGACTACAAAACGGCCCTGATCTTTAAGAGCAGAAAACCCAATGAATTTTTCTTGATTGAGAACCGGTCTCAGTTGGGCCTTGATAAATATATACCTTCCAGCGGCCTGGCCGTATATCATTGTGATATACTGGGGTCCAACGAGTGGCAGGGAGGAACTCCCACCAAACATTATCAGTGTGGATTGCTTCAGGCCGACGGACATCTGGACCTTGAAACCAACCGGAATATGGGAGACGAGATGGATCTCTACGAAGAGACGGCGGACACTGCCATAAGCCATGACACTCTGCCCTCCTCCAACTTGTGGGACGGCTCGGAGTCCGGCCTGATCATCTCCAACATTTCAGCACCCGGCCAGATCGTAACATTCCAGGTGGGCACATCCATACAAGCAAAACCGAGTATGGGAGAGGAGGAAATTCCAAAGCATGCAGAGCTTATAAAGATCATTGAAGATGCTCAGGTTAAGATTGATGAAGGGTTAGAGAAATTGAGGGCAATTGCCTGAAAATAATCTTTTTAAGGCAACTTTTTTGCCTTTTATATACGGAGCTGATCCCAAAACTCAAAATTGCATCTTTGAATTTTCAAATCCAAATGATCAATCGAATTTCCGATCATAAATAATAGTTCTAATTTTGTTAATGATGTGAAAATAAAATTGGTTTTGGGATGAGCTCACGAAGTGTATTTAACCGAACGGCGACATCTTGATAAAAGACCGGTGATGTTATATGATGAAAGGCCGAAGGTCATTTTCTAAACTTCCCTTTCTGGTTTCGGCTCTTATTTTCCCTGAATCAAGCGATAAATTCCTCAAAAAACGGGCTGCATACGTTTGTAATCTTGATGCCTGCTCAGTTACTGAAATAGATATCAAGAAGCGCGATTGGGCCAGAAATATCCCTGTGGGGATGTATCCAGTCTTCTCTTTTATCCATCCTCATAGCCCTGAGAAGCTGCTGGTGACCCTCCACAACTACAACCTGAAAGAGAACGAGGGGTTCCTGGTATTGGTAGATCTCAAGGCAGGCAGGGTTCTCCAGAAGATTGCCTATCCAGGAGTCAGCGTTCCTTCGGGATTTGCTTACGATAAAAAAAGGGATGTTATCTATGTGGCTGACGAGAACCTGGATAAGATCTATGCCCACAATGGCACTACCTTGGAACTTCTATCATCTATGGTTGCGGGAAGCAAGACCGTGCACCTGGACGTCTCAGCCAGTGGGAGGTGGCTTGCAGCCACAAACAGATTTGGTGCAGACCTGTCCGTCTACGACTTAGAAGCCTCTGGAGTAGAGAGAGCGCACGCGGTTTCCATTCCCTTGAGGGAATCCAGAGCATCCCGCTGCCATCCTTATGATATCAAGTTCACCTCAATTCCAGATTTCTGTTGCGTCACGGACTTTGCTGCAGGCCAGCTTTTGATAGTAGACATGGTCAACCGTCAGGTGATACATCGGGTAAATGTGGCAAAACAGCTCTTCGGCCTTGAGCTGAACCGCGCCAGGGATACTGCGTATGTGTGCACCTGGGATCGCGGAACAGTTGCAGTAATCGACCTAGTTCAGAAAAAGAAAATTGGTGAGATCGATGGATTTAAAGGGTATACCAGCCACTGTGCTCTCGATGAGGCAAGCCACCAGTTGGTTGTCACCAGTCAGACTGATGGTGGAGCTGGAGAAACCAGGATCGTGGACCTCAGGACTGGATCTGTTGGGCCCGCAATTAGGGACGAGATTATGCAAGGGTGCATTGGCGTCACCATAGAAGAGTGACTACTTCATCAGTGGTCACCTTATTGATGGTTAGGCCTTCAAAGGATTAATTCTCTACAATACGTGTTCAGGAAGGCAGCGATCCTGAAGATATACCTGAATTTAGGATCGTCACTGCAATCAGAGCCCAGAGCATGATGATGACTTCAGTTCCGGCCATGGTCAATTTAAGCCCGAAGAACGCATAACTTCAGGGTATATTTGCATCGAGCTGGGTCGCAAACGTATTAAAAACTAATCTCACGGGTTTGTGTAGTAAAACAAATAAACGAATTTACTAATTTTGGTGCCTATTGCTATCGATTTCTCGATTAGTTGTACACTTCAATATTAGGTGTTGATCTCTAAGGCCTTCTTGGACTGAGCAGCCGGTTTACCTTGGAAATTAACCACTTGGGGTTCTATTGTTACAAATAGTATCGAGATTTAAACGAAACTTAAAAAGTCAAAGGTTCACTCACTACCACTCTAAATAAAAGGTTCACTCACTACCACTCTTAATAATTAGATATTCGTGATCTCCCTCGCTCCCAAAGTAATAAAAGTTCCCAGGAACCTTTTTTTGTACTACCCATCAAGTAACAGGATATTCTTTGTTTATGGTTTAATTTATGAGTTGGATTTTTGGAAATTAGATGTCGTAAGCGATGCCGACGGCGTCGAAGGCCGCTTTGACCGTAACCAAATAGTCAAGATTCTCTGGATACAAGGTCTGACATGCTTCGATGAAGGCAATACAGAAATCCGCAAAGTCGGACGTATTATTGAGTAAGCCGCTTGAGATGATTTCATAAAGCATTTCTTCAACAGGTGCAACACCAATTCCGGTGACTGAGATATTGGAGAGGCGATGGATACCACCGTTTATCATCAGGTAGACCGCGTGAGTGATGATTGGGGCGTTAACATGAACGCCTCCAAAATCGTTATTTTTAGTCCAAGGTATTCGGGGTTTGTAGCGGATACTGTAGTGATCTGGACAATAAGGATAACTCTCCAATTTCGTAGTATCATTAGCGTCGTTATACTGAACGACACCGTTAATGTCGCGGCTTGGATCGGACATGTTTCGACCAAGGTGCAACGGCAGATCATACTGACTGCCATGTATCCAAGGATTAGGCACTTCTGCAGGATATTGAAGTGAAACTAGTGCCCCGAAGATATCTGCAATAGCTTCATTCAACGCTCCAGTCTCTCCTTTATAAAGCTGGAGAATATTAAAGCCGGATATCACTCCATGTGTGAACTCATGTCCAACGACATCCAATGGACACATAAAGTCATAATATTTACCATCCCCACTGGCGAAATACATCTCGTTGCCTAAATTGTCCCAAAAAGCATTGTTAGGATAACACTCGTTATGAGCGTGACATCTAGAATCCGCACCTTTCCCATCCCAGCCATTATGTCCATGTGTCTGGTAGTAGTAACTTAGGACATAGCCCATGTAACGATGAAGATCGACCTCTTCACTTTGGTCATCTGCCCTATTAGAGGGATTAACCCTTCCATTGTCCCAATTATCATTAAAGTCTTCAGAATAGTTGATCAAGTTCAAGCTTGTTGAGCCATTGTCATCGAAGAGATGGATGACCAATTTATTGTTTGTCACAGGCCATGGTAATGAAGTTACTATGTCCCGAAGTCGGTAGGTTGTTCCAAATGCTTCCGAGTTCAGCGCTATGCCTTGGGAGTAGTGACCCATTCCTATCCCCATTTGAACTGCTGGGTAAACAAGGCGTATCTCTCCGTTAAGAGCGTCAACAAAATAAAAAGAATTTACTTGCTGGAGCCCAGAAGGTAGAATGACTCCTATCTTCCAGCAAAGATAATATCTCTGTGGTTCATCATCCAGATGCAATGTCTTTGCATCCACTACGGTAAGGATTGGATTCATATTCTCATAAAGCAATGCTCCTTCTCCCGCATGTTTCTTTGCGATTTCCACAGCACGATCAGCTGGTATTTTTGGTTCTTTTGGGACATCAATTATGGGAGTAAGGTTGGATTTTACAAGGTACATTCCTCCATCTGCGCCGTAGTGTGCCGAAAGTGTACCTCCCATTACCAAAGCATCGCCGTGCTTTTGTTGGAAGACCACATGTGTCATCCCATGGCGGTTCGTCATTGCCCTTTCATTTATCAACTCGTTTGTCTCGTCTATCTCCCCGACTATTGACTTGTTTTCCCGAAGGAATTGACGAGCATGCTCATAAGGTGACTTTCTGAGTTCTGAGACATTTACAGGGGCCGCAAGATTACCACGAAGTATGTTTATTGCTGATTGTTCCGTGTTCAGCGTAAAGGTTACCTTCGGATCTCGGACACGTAGTTTCTTGATATCACTGTCTAAATTATTCACTTTATTCTCCCTTTCAGCGACAATGAATACATAAAGTCTCTGAAAAAAGTAACAATTGGTTCATAAATAGTAAATCAGCTATTAACTGTAATGAAGAATGAGTGCTGAATAATAATTACAAAAGGGAGTTTATATCGATCAAGATTCTTCTCACTAAGAAGTGAAGGCTATTGATTATCTAAAGTGTTAGAATTATACAAACAACATTATATTCTTTATAAAAAATACTATATATATTAATGAGAAACAAAGTGCCTGATAACGGATCTACATAGTGCATATTAAAGTACTAAACTTTGGCTTTGGGATTCTAAGATAGTCCGTTTGTATTTATAGTCTAGCTAAAAATGGTTACCTGCCAGAAGTATCACGACATGTGATATACAAAATAGGAATGGGTACTCTGATATTATAGATATATTATAACTTCTCAACATGTGTTACTAACTTTTCAGACAAGCTCTTAAATATAAACACTTTATCTAAATTTTAGAATAGAAAGAGCAATAAAATGTTTGTTTACAACTTTTGCAAAAACAAGAACTAAGAAATGTATACATCTTATATTTTAAAACAAAAGGGCTTAGATGAGCTAAATCGATTTATACATTTTTCAGAGTTTAACATAGAGGACTATACTTTATTTGACAGTAAACAAGTCAATTTGCGAGAGTTGCCCAGCCAGGTCAAAGGCGTCAGACTTAAGATCAAGCTTCCTTTTTTCCTTTATTAGGGCCAGATTATCACTATAGACTGTAATTTCGGCGTTTCTTATAACTGCACCCTTTCCAGAGTCTTCAGCAAGTTCCTGTTTTGATATGTTAATTGTCTGCCCAGTCGTTTGTTCTTTCATTCGCCTATTTCCCATATTATTTTCAACTTTCATAATTATATGTGTTTCATTGGTTGCATGTTATAGACTTTTAATTTAA
Source organism: Methanosarcina sp. UBA5 (assembly GCF_002505485.1). Lineage (GTDB taxonomy): Archaea > Halobacteriota > Methanosarcinia > Methanosarcinales > Methanosarcinaceae > Methanosarcina. Next base: position 9,338 of record NZ_DAVG01000107.1, read on the forward strand.
CGTGAAAAAATATTTCTTGCAACACTATTGTCTAAGTAGTTTTAATTTTTCTGTTTAAACGAATAAATCCTGAAATGAATAAATTAATACGAGTTTTTGCGTAATTTTGCTTCTAAAGTTACTCAATCAAAAATCATATTTATCAGAGCCATAAATACACAAGAAAGCACTGTGATTCGACTGCATATCAGTATAATACCTCAAATTTAGAATTCACATTCTCTATAAATTAAACTATTTTTATATTTAGTCTATTTTTATACTAAATATGCTCATCTATATATAATTTTAAGTATATTCTCATGATTGAATTATAACTACAATTTATTGAGTTAATCCCAAAACTCAAAATCGGTTTCTTAAAGTTTTAATTATCTCAAACTATTGGGTTATGGTGGGGAAAAGGTATGATTGAAAATGCCCGAAAAGAAGAGCAACAGAGAAAAGCCTCTGAAAGGTATTATAGCAGGCAGAAAGCTACTGAAATGGAAGGACCAAGCGAAAGATTTAGACGTGAAATCATCATGGCGGAGGCACAGCCCATAGAGAGGCGCCTGAGCTTTCTTAAACCAGGTGATGGCCTGGCCTTGGAAAGGATAATGGGAAAGAGCGATCTTGTCGACATCTCCTATTTGGAACTTGGACTGCTCGCGGCCAGACCTGTCTGCAGGATTCAGATTGTAAATCCCTTCGGCAGGCCAGAGGGTTATGGCACGGGCTTTCTTGTCGGCCCAAATCTGCTGCTAACGAATAACCATGTCATTGATACAGCAGAGCTGGCAAGGAAGAGTTTTGCAGAGTTCGGGTTTGAGCAAGATATAAACGGTCGACGAAAGATATCCAAGTCCTTCGACCTGCGACCCGACGAGGTCTTCATCACCGATCCTGACCTGGACTTCACACTAGTATCCATGGCCTCTCTTTCCACAGAAGGGACAGAGCTTACCGATTACGGATTACTGCGTCTCATTGAAGACACGGGAAAGATCCGGATCGGCGAATACGTCTCCATCATTCAGCATCCTGAAGGTGGTCTCAAGCAATGCTGCCTGCGAGAAAACGAACTTGTAGATATCTTTGACAACTGGCTACATTATATGACAGACTCAGAGTGTGGATCCTCAGGATCGCCGGTATTCAACGATCAATGGCTGGTTGTTGGCCTACACCACTCAGGAGTACCAAAGAAAGATGCCCAGGGCAACATCCTCAAGACAGACGGTCAGGCATATCGAGAAGGCATCGACAATCCTAGCACTATAGCCTGGGTAGCCAATGAAGGCGTGCGCATCAGCTGCATCTTCCAGGCATTGGAGTCGCGAAGCGATAACGAGCCAATGGTGGCCGAAGCTCTGCGCAGGCTTCGCAGCAATGGCACTGGTCCGGTCGGACCTGCGATCATAACCGCCCCAGAACCCATTTCCGGCACAACAATGGAACTGGGAGAACTGCCCGCGAAACATTACCATCTGGCGGATGGCTACAACCCCGATTTCCTGGGTTCTCAGTACCATCTGCCGCTTCCCAAGCTGGCTGATAATCTCCAGTCCAAAGTCGCAAAGCTCAAGGACGGGAGCGAGATTCTCACCTACCTGCACTTCTCGATTGTGATGAATGCTGATCGAAGGCTGGCCTTCTATACCGCGGTCAATATTGACGGCAAGAAGCTGGAGAACATCAAACGCGGCCGCGACAAATGGTACTTTGATCCGCGTCTCGATCAGAAATATCAAGCCGGACCCAAATTGTATGAAAACAATCGACTTGACCGCGGACATCTGGTTCGCCGACTAGATCCCTGCTGGGGTCCAAATGCCAAGGATGCGGGAGAGGATACGTTCCATTTTACGAACTGTTCGCCTCAGCACGAGCGCTTCAACCAGCATGATTGGCTCGAAGTGGAAGACTACATACTGAAGACCGCAGATAATGCCAATGTGCAAATATCGGGATTCATTGGTCCTGTCTTTCGCGAAGACGACATGATTTACCGCAATGAGTACCTCCTGCCTGCCGATTTCTGGAAGGTGGTAGTATTCGTCAATAAAAACGGGAAGCTCAGTGCTACTGCCTACCTGCGCACGCAGAAGAATTATCTGGAGAGCATGGAGTTTTTCGACGATGAGTTCAAGACCTGGCAAGTGCCGGTAGCGCAGGTTGAGGCGCTGACTGGCCTATCATTCGGCTTGCCTACAGATGCCGATCCTATGGCTCGGGCATCAGCCGGAAAGGGTCTGGAAAGTCAGAGGAGCAATATCAGGAGGATTCGCTCTGCTGCGGACATAATGCTCTGATACGATCGCTTCATGGTTGTTGTCTTGAGTAAGACAATGAAGCAAAGTCTTGCCAATGAACCAAAAGTTTTGTTAGATATTGAAATACTTAGAGCTTTTGGGCAATATATCACTCTTAAAAATGAGATTTTTTAGCCACTAAAAATAAATTTTAATTTTCCTTATTTTCTCTCAACTCTCTAACAGTAAGCACCTAAAATGGAAGCTATTCTAAGCCAGCTACAGATATATTCTCAACTACTATCAGGATTAACCATACATTCAATATAAAAAATTGAGCTGTAAGCTTTTCTTAAAGCCTGTGCTATTGTGTTATAGGCTGACTTACTGGAAGTTCCTTTAATCTGTCTTTCAATATACGAGAGTTATCCAGCAAGGTCAAAAGCCCTCGATTCAGAGTATAACATAGAAAACTAATTTTAATAGAGAGTAGTAAGCAAGCCTACATGCGAGAGTTGCCCAGCCAGGTCAAAGGTGATAGGCTCAGAGCCTATTCTCGTAGGAGTTCGGGGGTTCAAATCCCATCCCTCGCATTAAGTTTTAATTAAATCTTATTTTGTTTAAATTACCTGATTCAATCTATATTTATAAGGTGTGACGAGAAATTAAGTTAAAGGTAATAGGTTAAAGATCTTTTTCGTTGATTTCACTCATTGAATCAACTAGTACTTGCTTCATAGTTTGGCATCAAGAACTACATTTTTTATTAATAAGTATGATAAATGTACGAGAATTGCACGTCAGGTAAAGTATAATAGATCCACATCTTTTTCTAATGTGGCTTCTGTATTCAAATTGCACTCTTTCGTTAAAAATATAAGATAATAGCTTTGTTTTATCAGTTAATTCCCAAAGTCTTCAAGGAAGCCATCATAGGATCTCCATAGAATACGGGATCGACTCTCTCCATGATGTCTGCGGATACATCTAAAAAGTTTCTTTTATTTTCAAGAGGGATAAGAGCTTTTCTTGCTCCATTATCCATCGCGACCTGAAGTACTTCTGAAAGACTCGGAAGCGCTTTGATATTTCCTTGAATACTCAGATCGCCAACTATTAATAGTCCAGGAAGAACTTGGTGCTTCTTTATCCCTGACATTACTGCAATTACAAAGGCAATTCCTGCGTCACATGATGTACGGTTAGATAAAAGGTCAATGGCCTCAGCATGGAAATCTGACGTATCAAAAATGCTCGCAATTCCCATGTCTACTTTATGGCTCTGAATATAAGAAAATGCACGTTGGATTGATTCTTTCATACTACCTTGAATTCCTCCAGCAGTCTTGAGTTTCCCGGTTCCAGTAGAGACACTTACTTCTATTCGATAGAGTCCGACCTTTCCTTCGTGATCAACAGATGCAGTATAGACTGAACCAGGTGCAAGAGGATCGGAGGAGATCATACTTCTTCCACCCTCTTCAGGTACACCTACATAGAATTCCTCTCTGGTTTCATTGTCGATATAAGAAAATGATGTTTGATAATACTCGAAAGATCCCATCTTTTTAAGTTGTTCTTTAACTCGTCTACGGCCTTCCATAGCAATATCAAGCATTTCGGATAATTCTTCTTTTGTAAATTTTCCATGCGGGTATAATAACTTCACAAGTCCTGAAACGGTTTTACGTACTGCTTTTACATCTCTTGCGTTTAGATGTGATCCCATTGAATAGTCTTTGTCAATCACATCTGTATAATTTTGTTTTCTAAGCTCTCGTAATGCTTCAGCGAAATAATCAACAACGAACCCATAATCATCTGTAAAGAAGTCAAAACGCATTTTAGGAATTTCCCATCCTGGAAGATAATAATGGATTCTATCAATGAATGCCATGTCTTCTCTAATAATTGCAGGCATTGGAACAAAAAGATGGGATGAACGAACCATTACTTCAACAGGCTGATTTGTGTTACCAAAAAAAAGCAATGGAAGCATATGCAGAGAGAGCTTCTTTTCCTCGAGCAAATGTCCCTGATTCACAATAGGTTTTAAGCATTGTAATTATTTCTTTGGGCATCTTTTGTAAATCGGCAACTTCATCAAATGCTACTACGTCCCAGATCCCTACAAGTCCCATTTTTTGCGTGCTCATATTGTAAAATAAATTTGCCACAGTCGTAGGACCTGTGAGGAGTATCCCATATGGGGAGATTTCTTGATAGGCATAGGATTTTCCGGTTCCCCTTGGTCCAAGTTCTACAAGGTTGTAGTTATTTTCACAGAATGGTATGAGCCTTGAGAGGAAAAGTAACTTAAGACGCCTATCGAAGTTGGATGGCTCCATTACAAGGCTTCTTATCAGAAAGTCTATCCACTCATCTGAAGTAAACTGGTTGCGTCCCTCACAGTATTCCTCAATGTCAAAGTTGGCAAGTTGGATTGGAGTCAAATCCTCAATCCAAAAAGGGCTTCTCTTACCTTTTGCTTCTTATATGACCACGGTCACAAGGACACCCTGTTCAGAAAGAGCAAAGCATATTACCTAAGTAAGGCTCATATATGAGTTAATAGTAGTCATCCGACCATATGCTCTCAAAACCATTCGAATCCATAGAATAACCAACTTCTTCGAATAAGAAATATTAAAAGCCAGTATATTAAAAATCACTGCTTGCGTACGCATTTAAATTTAAAATTGACAAGGCATAAACTAGAGCATCTATCTGGCTGGTGACTTTTCTGCCCCTGGTATCCAGCACACATCTGATCCTCAAGTTCTGGAAATGTACCAAAATGGTGAAATCCGCCCTTATTGCCTTTCTCCCTGGGAGCGTGAACAGCCTTGAAAGGAATAACAGTATCCACGGCTTTGAGATTTTGCATAAACTATATCAAGATATGAATAAACAATCAAGACATCTTTATTTTTTAAACAGTTTGATGTAGAGTCGCGGGCAATGTAAAAAGTCAGCGGTGCAGTAATTTTGCCTTTCTCCCTCTGTGGGCTCATATTTGCTGGTTCCGGTCTGGCAGCTGAATAAGGGGATATCTTCGACTCCGACTAACGCTGTGTATGTGAAGTCTTTTTTCTTAGATTCAATTTCCTTCCTATTATCTTGAAGGTAATTGCAATTCATTTCAGATCACCACTTACTTATTTTGAATTGTTGTGAGGCCATACTGTGTCTACCCTGTAAATAATATTTGTAATAGGGTATTATTATCTTGAGTAATAAAGTTTGCGCAGTTCTCTGAATAAATGACCTTTTGAAACTTTATGAGAGGTTTTTAGAACTGCTAACAGTATAAGCACAAGGGTAAAAAAGCTTGTAGAGCCTTAGAAAAAACTATATTTTGGGGTAAAATTGTTATGAAATGGATAAAAAAGAAAACAAATCCATATCTTTCCTATTGGGCTTAACTGCAGAACAAACCTCAATCTCAATATTATTTTGGACAGCTAATTTCATTATCAAATCTAAAAGTAAGTATCTATGGCAGTGCTTCCCTGGACCTTCATAGCATACCAGAAAGACATCATGAGTTTGAGCTTCTTTTGCAATTGTAAGCATAACTTCCTGTGCTTTTGGCTTCTCCATCTCTGCAAGAAATCGCTGAACATATTCATCCCAGTTAATATTATGTGCTTTCCAGTCCCTCAGCAATTCACCACTAGGTGCCAGATTTTTCTCCCACTCATCACAGACTATATCAGGATTTACCCATTGTGTTCGTTCTCTACATACCGCAATAAATTTCGCTGCATGGTATTCTTCTCTCATTTTCTCTACATTCTTAAAGTATGTTTGAAATAACACTTTACCAAACTCCTTATTTTTGCCAGTAATCTGAAATCTTTCCATCAACTTGGCAAGGAATCTGCTTCAAATATTTCCTTCCTGCCTCTTCCATTGCTGCCTTGACAAAACTGCAAACTTCCTCTGCTTGCTCAGCTTTACACTCAAAGACAAGCTCATCATGAACGGTATTAATGAACTTTACACCCATAGGCTCAAGTTTAGACTGGATCTTAGGAATAGCTTCCTTTATCATATCTGCGCACAAGGACTGGATAGGCAAGTTCATTGCTTCTCTCCCTGCTGCGTTCTCATCTTTATCCTCATCAATAACTAACAGTCTATTTGCAGCATTTCTTAATTCCCTCTTTTGTGTCCCTTCATGGCTTATTCTTTTCAGATATGCAGTAATTGCAGGATAAGCTTCCTTAAAAGCCCGTATATACGTCTCAGCCTGGTTTTTTGTTAATTCGATTCCTGCTTCTGTTCTTAATGCATTGATTAACCCAGTTGCAGACATACCATAATTTAGACCAAAATTGATTTGCTTAGCAATATCTCGTTCCCTGCTTTCTTTTTTTATCTCATTAACTGGAATGTTGAATATTTTTGATGCTGTCAGAGCATGAAGGTCCACACCTGTAGCATAAGCCTTAATAATTTCAGTCTCATTTGCTCTCTCCCCAAGGATCTTAATTTCAATTTGAGAATAATCACAGGCGACTATCTTATTTCCTAGCTCAGCTGTGAATATAGTTCTCCACTTCTTGTATTTACTTGGCTGCTGCTGGAGATTAGGTTTATTGCAGCTGAAACGTCCTGATTTAGTGCCGTACTGATTAAAAGAAGCATGAACTCTACCTGTTTTTGGGGATCTGTACTTTGGTAACTTAGAAGAAAAACCTGTAATTAAACGTTTTATTTTTTTGTACTCCTGATACTTACTAACCAGTGGATCATCAAACTTTGCTAACTCGTCATCCCTTACTGAGGTAACAGAAATACCTTCTAGGTTAAACCGTTTCACCATATCCTTAGATGAGTTTAAATTAATCTTGCTGGTCTTGAGAGTAGCGTACAAATCGTACCTCAAGGTTTTCTCCAATCTTTCCAATTCTACTGAAATTTCCCCTAACTTATCAGGATCATAATGTATACCTGACAATTCAAGCCAGATAATTGAAGAAACCACCGCCATTTCTGTTTTTATGACAGATTCAAGATTGAGCTCTTTTGTCCTTTCCTGCTGCCTCTTCACGATGATAGGAAGATACTCAAGATCTTTCCGGCAGTATTCAATCTGCTCAAATGTCAGCTCTTCTCCAAGCCTGAAAGAACACTGAAGCCCTTTACTCATCCTCTGTCCATTGCAGTAACGATAAACTAAATCCTTAAGAGCCACACCTTTTTTATCATGGTCACCTTGAGTACGGAAATTATCTACAGAGGCAGGACCACCAAATAAGGTTAGTTCTGCTATCATAGTATCGTAAACAGACTGGATATTGATACCGTACTGTTGCTTTAACATACCACAATCAAATTTCAGGTTATGACCAACAACAGTAAAGCTCTCAAAGAGCTCCTTATAATCAGATAAATTGTTGAGCTCTTCATCTTTGATAATATAAAAATCACCTAATTCGGTCAAAAACTGGACTGTGACTATCTCATCTCTACGGTAATCAGGTTTCTTACCTTTTGGATCAAAGCGCATAGTCTCGGTATAGAGATAAAGAAGGCTCATATCCTCCTTCTCATTTCCGGCCTTCAATGCCTTTTCCAGAACCTCAATTCCTATACTTTTCTTTTTTACTGCAGGAGACTCCACTTCCTCTTTACCTGGAATTTTATATAAAGTCGGAGTAGGTTTCAGTACTTTCTTGAAAGCATATTCTAGGTACCCCCTATCCACCTGTTTGAACTCAGGACAGTATCTCTTAAAATCTGTAATGTGGATATCAATAGGTTTATTTACAGAATTTCCATGGCATTCTTTATTCAGATATTCTTCTATTTTTTCGATAGTATACCCCAGATGAGAAACGCCTGAACTTACCGTCATAGTTTGAGTTTCGTTAATGCTTTCGTTACCTTCGTCAAATTGTCGGCGGTACTTTTTAGAATGTAACGTGACTACTGCGATTAAATCAGGGTGCTTCTTAAGAGTTAAATCTCCCGTAGTCCCATTAAACTGAGGAACACATCCCTGATCAACGGTAAAGTTGGAAAACTCTGCAGAGTTCACAGGATTCGCAGGATTCACAGAGTTCGCAGTTTCACAAGTGTATACCCTTTTATCGTTGATGATCACGGGGGATGGGATTTTGTTATCGGTGTCATTTTTCTGTTCAGAGTTCGCAAAGTTCGCAAAGGTATCTGAAACACTTGTGAAACTGCGAAGAGTGCGAACTCTGCGAGTTCTGTGAACTTTGGAGAATGACTTAAACTGGACATTTTGGAATTTTTCAGTTAAACTTTCAATCTCAATTTTCGGGGTATTATCATTACTGAGTACGTAAGTCACTTGTTTTGTTTCCGTAATTTTCCGTTTTTCTACTGCTCCACATTCGAGAAGTGCTGCAAGCGCGTCGTCTCTGTCACGTTGCAAAAAATGTCCTAACCGGATCAATTCAGATTTACTACATACCCCGTTTTTGTTCCGGAATATCCTAAGCATTTTTTCGATATTGTTGTGTTTTATATCCTCGCAAAGCAAATCTTTGATACTCGTAAAACAAGGTAAGAAAAATTTTATAACTAGGAGAGATGCAAGTTCTATGCTTTCCTGCTCAATTGTGAAGTTTGGCTCATCTTTTTCGGTATCGATAAGTATTGCAAGCTCAGGTTTCCCAATTTCTATTAGCATTGCAAGCTTGAGTATGTAATCCTGCGCTCTTCCGGCTGCAGTATCCAGTAAACCATCTCTCAGTTCCTCAGTGACGTCTTCAAGCTCTGCGGTGATCTGGTTATATGTTTCAAGGGCTTCAACGGTCATTGTGAATTTGACTTCAGGCTGTTTTGCAAAGTAACCATGGAGAACCTTTGCTCTCTTTGTGACTGATGCCCACTTCTCAATGTCCTCAGTGTCCTGAAGTTCAATGTCCTTTCTCGGTTTATGGTACGTGGGGTACGCGTACAAAAACCGTACACCATAACCGCTAGAAAAGTCTTCCAGCTGCATACTTGACAATAACCTATCCGGTGTTGTCGCATATAAGTGAGTAATGTACGGGTCCCTGATCTCAAAGGTTTGAGTGATTCTTTTACCTTTTGATGCTAATGTTTTCGTGTAGTTTTTACCATCAAACAGCGTACACTCTGCATCCAGAATACCATCATTGTATTTTTGTTTGTATTTTGCCAGTAAACCAGCTGCTTCGTCTCTTACGAAGTTGTAAACCGACTTTGTTGATAGCGTTTCCAGATAGCCTTCAAAGGAAAAATCATTATTTGTCAAAGCCTCGCCAGTGACAGCCATCCATATTTCTATGGCTTTATTGATTGTTGTTGTTTTCCGGCTTTTGGTAGATTGACCAATAAGCATTGCCCACACATTTGGTTTTATAGTTCCCTGCTTTAGCACGATCTTAACTTTTCCTTGTGTTAATGCCGACAGTAACCAAAAACCACTACATACATTGTACTCATAATACGCATCAGTTAACCCAGATACCCAATCTGGAAACAAAACTAAAAAGTGATCTCCTGACAAGTATTTTGACAAATCTGGCATCCTGTTATTTAAATGAAGACTTTGTGCTATTTCGCTTAGTTCTGCCTGCGTGATCTCCTTTGCATCTTCGCCATTTTCAAGTTCTGCTTTACAGGCAGCTTTCTCCTCATACCTTTTTTTTCCGTCATCGTAAGTATGGAACTGCTTAAAAACTGGATCAGCTAGGAGTGACGCGGCGGTTGCTGTGGATAGTGCGTTAATGTACTGAAGCTCTTTAGCAGTCTGTGAGCTGTTGTACCTGTCACCGAACACTAACTTACATACAAGATCAAGATGAACGTTATTGGCTCCGTTTGCCTTTAGTTCAGCACAAAGGTGCAAAAAACGATCTCTTGCGGCTTTATCACCGAAAAAGATAGAAGTCTGATGATACAGTTGATGTGTTTTATCAATAAAAAGAGCCGACCATAGTTTCTGAAAAGGAGATCTACATCTTGGGAGTATTTTGTCCTTAATTTCCTCATGTTTTTGAACCACATATTTAAGCCGTTTGATTACGATTTCAGGAATAGCCGGTCTATCTTCAATGTTTCCGGTGATCTGGTACTTATTCCCATCAGGATGTATTGAAGGAGTTGCAACGCAGTTATTGCCTGCAACGTATGGAATGCCGGTTTCGTCCTTTTTTTTGGTATCACTGAGTATGTCAAAACCTAATTCTTGGTACGTCTTTGCTTTGATGTCCGGGAAATATCTAAAAAGGTAATGCCATTTAACTGTAGTGTGGCTCTGCATTACCCACTCGGCTGTACTTACACCTTGCAAAACTTCATCCCAGATTCCTTTGACATACCAGTCCACATCTATTACTGTTAAATTGGATCTGGCACCACAAATGTAACCTATATTATTATCTTTCTTGAATAACCTGTCAATTTTACTGTCCGTAAATGGTTTTTCTATTTTCTGCCAGTCATCGAGAAAAGGTTGTTTTCCTGGCGATTTACACTTTTTCCGACTGCCTTTTAAGGGTTGTGTTACAATTCCGATTGAAGCATAATATTTTGCAGCTTCTATTTGTGACATTTCATTCGTGGTTGAGCTCATAGGTAACCACGCCCGACACAATTAGCCCATGTGACCTGTTGCCTGATGCGATACTTGCATTCAGGAAGCTCTTTCCATTCGCTAGATGAAACCCATATATCCCCATCACTGATCAGTTTGGGTGAGGCTCTACAGCCCATTATTTTTGCCCCCTGCGTACCTGATGATCAATAAAGCTTTAGCTCTTGTAAAGGGATCTGAATTCTGTTTCCAAAAAGCAATAACTTCTGGGTACTTCAGGTAAAAATGTGCCCATAATTCGAAGAAGGATTCTCCTAGTGACATTTTGTTCATGTTAGCCTCAAATTAAAAGGCCTGAAGCTTCTTTCTCAGCCCGTTTTAAGACTCTTCTGCGGCTTCTAGGATAGTTTTTGCCATTGCTTTTTTGTAGAGATCGGAGCTGTTCAGCCAGTGTTCAATAATTTTAGGGTGTTGGTTTTGGATTTCCTTTGCCCAAGTAGAAAAAGATTTAAGGTAGAGAGTTTTATTTTCCATTTACCGGCATCTCCTTAAACGGTGGCTGCTGGGTCTTCGGTTCCTACTTCATCTTGGCGGGTGACAGGGACCGGAGTTAACATTATCCTGTTCGTTTCCAATTCAATACCAAAGTCCATTCCTTTTTTCAGTCCTATAGCTAAAACTATAGATTTAGGCAGCGTAATTATAAAGCTGCCTTTACCAGTGGTTTGAATTTTTCTTTTTAACATTTTCAATACCATATCTTTATAAGGGAGTTCTGATATATTAGTGCTACTATGATAGCACCAAATAGTAATTATAATAGTTGAAACTATATGCCCGCAACCAAGATTTCATATAAAAGTCGCATCCCTACTGTACTCAAAATAATTAAGGAAGCAAAGCAACCTATTGGATATACGGAGTTACATAAGAGGCTAATTAAAGAAACAGGTATAAAATTAAGTAAACATACCCTGAATAAGTGTTTAAAACAATTATGTATTGAAAACAAGATAAATAGAACCGACGAAGAAGGAGTCGGAAATCCTACAAAATATTCAATGAATATTGAATCAAATAGTATACCTCATGAGCATATTACGGAAGATAATCATTGGAGGATTTTAGGGGATGAAATTTCAGGTATCATATGTCAATTAATTTGGATGCTTTACGAATATGCTCAAAGAAACGATGGAAAAGAACTTCAAGATTTTAAGGATAGAATAGAAATAGCTTTAGTCCCTCGTCTGTTGGAAACCCACAAGCTAGTTAAAGATCCAGTAATTATGAGCGAAAAAACAACAGAAACACTTGATGAACTATTTTGTGAGAGTTACAAAACCATTAGAAATAAATATTACCATCAACCATATCTTATTTCAAAAGAAGACCACGAAAAAATGAGCCAATTGGTGTGGGAATTAGAAAAATACTATCTCAATACAAAAAATCCAGATTTATCTAGCCTTATGAAACCAAAAAACTGTAAACCGATTCAAAGAGGTATTAAACACAAATAGACAGTTAGTGAAACATTTTTGGAATCATAGAGATACTAAAAATATTGGAAAAACGTAAAATAATTTATTTTTGAAAGGTTAAAAATAATTTCGAGCTCCATTTTGGGAATAGCTCTATAATTTGATCTGCCAAACAAATATCAAAGACGACATCGGTAAAGGTAATTGTTGATAAAGGAAATACTTGAAAGTTATATTTTCGTCATACTTTAATAATTTCATCTTTTATTTTTTTAATTAATAGTTCAATCATTTCTGGATTATTTTGGATATAGTCTTTAAATTCATCTTCAATATTACATTCTCTTTTTTCTTTTTCTTTTATCTTTTCCATTTCTGCTCTTAATTCCTGAAGTTCGCTTCTTTCTACAATATGTCGCACTGTTTCAGCCTGTAAGATCTGGTTTTCCTGCTTAATCCGCATATATTCAGGACTTTCGCTTATATCTACCTCCTTTTGTATTGTCAGATATGGAATATACTTTCTATATATTTCTCTCAAACTTTCAGGATCGGCTCTGTAATAGGCTTCCCTCACACTGTCTATTTTATGACCCATTAAAAAGTCAACGAAAAACAGCTCAGCTCCAGCATTGAGAAGTCTGGAGTTAAACCATTTCCTTAAATTATGGGATCGAATAATATTCCAGTTTCCCTTTTCAGTATTTTTCTGTGCATCTTCAGATATCCTGCGATATCTATTCATTACTGTCTTTTCATTCAGTCTCCTTAACGACTCGTCTTTAGTTTTCAGGTACTTGTCAGGAACATTGCGGCAAATGAATAGATATCCTTCTTCTGCCGGTTTTCCATCTTTTTTAAGTATCACGCGTTGTTTTTTAAGTTGTTCGGCTCTTTTTTGCTGATTTGTCTTAACTTTCCTATTTCTATAATTGAGATAGTTAAGGACTGCTTTTGAAGCTTCAGGAGTCAAAAACGTAATAAAGTCATAATTGGTTTTTTCTCTCCGCAGTTGCAACGTGGTAATCCCAGTCTCTTCATCATATCCTTCCATGAAATCTTTCACTCTAAGTTTCGTTATCTCGTTGACTGCTAGACCACTTGAAGCCCCCACAAGCAAAATAGCTCGCTCTAAAGGATCGCAAATAGTTAGTACTTCACGAATGTCTTCTTTTGTGGGTATTGCTCTATGTTGCGGTAATGATTGTGCCCTCTGCTCACTTTTGGGTAATTCAGGGACAGGAATGTCAAAGGACTTATAAAAGCTTCTAACAGCATTCATTCGAGATTTAACAGTCATTGGCGCGACTTCACGCGCCTCTAAAAATTCCCTGAAGTTTATAAGCCTGCTTTTAATCTTTCTTTTTCTCACCAATACACATGCTTCTGCTTCAGCTTCGGCTTCTTCCAGCAATTCTGTAGGGGTCATGCCTGTAAAGTCTGTATAAAACTGCATAGACATCAGATAGCCTCGCTGCGTGTTATGTGCTGCTCTTCGGGATTTTAACCAATCTGTTATAAGTTCATCTTTTTTTAGATCCGAAACTTTCATTCAATCACTTCATATAATTAGATATCTTATCATTTAACTAAATATACTCCAGAGTATCCTCTTAATGGCATGGAACCAAAGGTAGTGCTTGTTTCCCACGGACATCTTGATCACTGCGGGGCTGTCCCCAACCTGATGTACCAGAATCCTGAGGTTTTCATGACCCCGCCGACTGCAGAATTTACTTTT
>NZ_DAVG01000040.1 GCF_002505485.1 Methanosarcina sp. UBA5
TTTCTGCGAGTCTCCTGTAGACTTTTGTAATTGCTTTTGTGTCTAATTTCCTCAGGTTTTCTTCATGTGTTTCCAGATATTTATCTGGAATTTGCCGACGAATAAAAAGATAATCGTTGTCAGTATGCACTTTTTGTTTTCCAAGCCTGGATTTCCTTCTTGTTTGGTTTGTGTCTACTGTCCTGCTTCGGTAATCCAAATAATCTAAAACTGCCTGCGAAGTCTCGGGAGATAGAAAAGTTATAAAATCGAATCCGACCTTTTTACGCCTTAAGGATAGTGTAGTAATCCTGGTTTTCGGATCATATCCCCGCTTGAAATCACCAACTTTCAGATCACATATTTCATTTGCCGCCAATCCAGACGAAGCTCCAGTTAGTAAAATTGCCTTTTCTAGAGGGTCAGCCACTTTTAAGGCTTCTTGCAAATCTTCTTTTTGCGGAATCTTCGTATTCTTCTCTAAAGTTTTCGCTTTTCCCATTCTCGGTAACTTTGGGATTTCAATATCAAAGGTTTCAAAAAAAGACTTTACTCCTACTATCCGCCCTCTTACTGTAAAGGGTGCTTTTCCCAAGTCCTGTAAATACTTTCGGAAACCAATTAAATCCCTTTTGATCCGCCTTTGCCTTGTGAGTTTTCCGGCTTTAATATCTTCTTCTGCTTCTTCTAATAGAGTCTCAGGGTCTTTTCCTGTATAACTTGTGAATTCTTGCATGTCTTGCAAATATGCCTTTTCAGTGTTCGGCTTAGCATTTATAGTTTGCAACCATTCTATAACAATTGGGTCTTGCTTTAAATCAGTCACTTTCATAGGTATACGGACTCTTTAGTGATATATTACCCTTTTGTTATATGTACTGAATAATATATCCCGCTAAGACACTTATACCAAACAGTAGAAGCAATATAATCAATACATCCTTCTTGTCTTTTTCCTCTTTAAACAAGACTAATAATCCTAGACCGCCACTAGTGCAGAGTCCAGCAATCACTGAGCCATAAGTGATAACACCTTTGAGATACAACATCGTTATTGCGACAGAAGCAGCACAATTTGGAATAAGTCCGAATAACGCCACTAAAAACGGTTGAAAAACACTGTGCATTAAGAACATTTTTTCCAAGGTTTCTTCCCCCATTTGAGCAATGACATAACTTATTGCAAACGAAACACTAAAAATAAAAATAAAAACCTTGACTGTATGGATTATGGGGTGAAGGATAATCTCTTTTGGATTAAATTCTATTGATGAAGGGCTTGCGCTGTGACCGCAGCAAGCTTTTTCTTCCAGGATTGTTTCATGGTTATGATATTCGTTATCGTGACCCTCTGCATATGCCTTAATATGGACTAAGGTCTTTTTGTTCGATTCTCTAAAGGCAAAATCAACAGCATATCCACCGATTAGAGCGATAATTATTTTTGTTATTATAAAAGGCACAATAATTTTAGCCTTTTCTGGTTGAGATAGAATTACCGGAATTGCCTCGTCTGAAGTGGACAGATAAACAGCAAGCAAAGTGCCAATAGTGATTAACCTTTGCGTGTATAGAGCCGAAGCCACAACGGATATACCACACTGAGGGAAACTACCTGTCACTGCCCCTATAGCAGGTCCAAATACTCCAGCCTTTTGTACTGCTTCCCTGATATTGTTTGCATATTTATATTCAACTAACTCAATTCCAACAAAAATGATAAAAAGTAATGGGATCATTTTTGCGCTGTCTGTTAAAGCGTCTAAGAAAATATCAAACAAATAAGCTAATTCCATTTAATAGCCTCTACCTCGATTTAGTTTTCCATTGTTTTCGGGCTTCTTTGGTATACATCAACGAATTTAAAAAGTACACCTTCGTAACCTTTCTCATTCCATTGATTTTGCCAATAATAATCTATTTTCTTAGTGACTCCAATTCTGGAAGTTGCTTCCTCGGTTCCTCAATAGAATATCCAATATCTAAACTTCCAATATTTAAACCGAATAAAGTATAACTTTGTTGAACTTTCGTGTTTTATTTTTATCTTTATGTGACAATTAAGTCTGTTAACATAAATACTTTTTAATTCAATGTTCTTCAGATATTTTTAAACATATAAATACACTTTTATAAATGTATACAATTTATGTGAAAATAAAGCTCTGTAACAATAAGATTTATCCGCTATAAAAAAACATTATCGATTGGGGGAATTTTATGGAAACAATAGATGCAATTTTAACCCGAAGGAGTATTCGAAAATATTTGTCAGACCCGGTGAACAGGGATGTGATTGAAAATGTTTTAAAAGCCGGGATGAACGCACCGTCCGCAGGAGACGAACAGCCCTGGCATTTCGTTATAATTGATCAACATGATCTGCTTGAGAAAATCTCAGAGGTACATCCTTATGCAAAAATGCTGAAGGGCACTCCCGCTGCAGTGCTTGTCTGCGGCGACCAGCGCACAAAATTCAAAGATTTCTGGATTCAGGATTGCTCAGCTGCAAGTGAAAATATGCTGCTTGCCGCCCATGATCTCGGGCTTGGGGCCGTCTGGATCGGGGTTTATCCCGCTGAAAAGATGGTTCAGGAAATCAGGGGTTTGTTAAATATTCCGGTGCATGTAACTCCATTTTCGATTATTGCAATGGGTTATCCAGCAGAGGAAAAATCAGGCAGAATGAGATACGATACTTCCAGAATCCATAGTAATTCCTGGTAAATTTCTCGAATCCGAACACGAATCCAGAATAATGCCTGATCGAAAATACCGTTATTATTTTTCACTGAAGCTTTCCTTTACTTTTTATTCTTCTTATTTGAACTTTAATTAGTCTAAGATAATTTTTTGAAAACATTATCTAATTTAAAGGATAATTATGTGCAAAATTAAGCAGTAATGCAAATCAAGTACAAAATTAAGCAATAGTGCAAAGAGGGCTGGTTTATGGAAAAGAAACTTGTATTAGGTCTTATTTTACTTATAATACTTTTTGCTGCACTGCCTTACTCAGCAGGAGCTGCCGATGAGAATTTTCTTAAATATACGAGCTCAGGAAACGCTTTTGGAGCTGGTGAAGACCTTCAGATTGACCAGAACATTCAGGGAGACCTGGCGCTCGCAGGGTCTCGACTTGAAATAAACGGGAACACCGGAAATGATTTTCTGGGTGCAGGCGGGGAGATAATTGTTAATGGAAACGTTTCAGGAAACATTATCGCAGCCGGAGGCACTATCCGGGTAAACGGGAATGTAGGTGGAGATGTGGCAGCGTTTGGCGGCAAGATTATTCTTTCCCGGAACAGCGTGGTCAAAGGGGATATCCTGCTTGACGGAGGGGAAGTAACGCTTGACGGCAAGGTTAACGGAAATGGAGAAGTCTCAACAGGCACCCTCAAAACCGGAGATGACTTCGAGCTTAAAGGAAATTTCGCACTTCAAGCCGATAATTATCCATCGAATCTGAACGATAAGGTAGGGGGAAACCTGAATATTACACAGGTAAATGCGACAGAAGAACAGTATAAACGTACTTCCGAAGGTTTTAGTATTTTCTCTTTCATCCTGGGTCTGTTTGCGTCCCTGGCTCTGGGCCTGGTTCTTATCTACCTTTTCCCGGGTTTTGTAGGCGGGGTTGCGGAACTTGTAAAAGACTCACCTCTGAAAACAGGATTACTGGGTTTCCTGACTCTGTTTTTCCTTCCGGTGCTCTCAATAATTCTGCTAATTACTTTCTTTGGGTGGAGCCTTTCAATCCTGATTATACTGCTTTTGGCACTCGCGCTTCTTATCGCGACAGTGCCTGTGAAACTGCTTGCTGGCGAGATACTCTATAATAAAATTTTAAAAAAGGAAGCCGGAAAAATGATGTACTATCTTGTCGGGGCAATCCTATTTGCAATTGTATATGAAATTCCATTCTTGGGAGGACTTATACGTTTTATTGCCCTCATTATTGGGTTAGGGGCGATAGTAACCTGGCTTGCAATTCGCGCCAGATCGACAGGTTAAGTAGGCTGACTTTTTAAGTGAGCAAAACTTTAGTTTTTTTCGTCCAGGTGGCTTCAGGCAGATTTTCAAAAAACTTGATAAAACCCGAAATTTGGAGGAAATCGGGAAATGTGGAGAAAATTTGGAAATATTTGGGAATTTAAGAAAACCTGGAAACTTTAGTAAATCAGGAAACTTAAGAAAAACTGAAAAATGGGAGGAAAGTTTCAGGAAAGGACTTCTTCCCTGTATTTTTCAATACCGAGTCTGTCAAGGAGGTCTCCTAACCTCTCTCCATCAAGGCCTTCTCTCTTATAGTACTCAAAGGTTTTTTCAAGGACTGAGAACAGCTGCTCCTCGCCTGCAAGCTCAAGAAGCTTTATCCCTTGCATGGGCTGGCGTCCGGCCTTGCCTCCAACAAAGATCGTACATCCGGTTTTTTCTGCCCTCAGGGCATCTTTCCGGCAGGCTTTGATACATGCTCCGCAGAGGATGCACTTTTCAGTATCTATAGAAGCTTTTTCTTCCAGAACTTTTATTGCCCCCACCTTACACGCCTTTTCACATCGCTTGCAGCCGACACAATTTTCCCCAACGGTTTCAGGCTTTACTGTACCCATGACTCCAAAATCATTTTCCTGAGGCCTTACACAAGCTGAAGGGCAACCTGTTACTGCAATCTTGAGTTTTTTAGGTACCACTTCCCCGAAGTATTTTTCATCGATCCTGCTTGCCAGACCCTCGCAGTTTATCAATCCGTTTCTGCAGACCCTATCTCCCTGGCAGGCGACCACAGCTCTAACTCTTTTTCCGGCAGAGCCTCCTGAAATGCCCTGCTTTTCAAGTTCATTGTTTGCTGCCTCCACATCTTCAAGTTTAACAAAAGGAACCTCAATCTGCTGCCTTGAGGTTATGTGAACATAGCCAGAGCCATACTTCTCGGCTGCATCTGCAATTGCCCTCAACTTTTCGGCGTCTAGATTCCCACTCACAACCTTCAGCCGCATTGAAAACATATTTTCCTGCCTTTGAGGCAGAAATCCTTTACTTTTGAGTAAAGACACATCTATTTTTTTCTCACTCATATAAGGTCACTTATTGCAAAAGCACTATTATTGATATATATAAATTTTATTATTTTTCAGCCGATTTTTTGATAGATTGCAGCTTTTACCCGAATTCGGGAGTCTGGATATTTGGAAGTACATCCATACCAGAGAAAGTCAAGATAACTGAATTGAAGAAGGTAAGATAACTGAATTGAAAAAGGCAAGATAACTGAATTAGGGAAGACAAGAAAACTGGATCACTGAAAGACAAAAGAAAAAGTCAAAGAAATGAAAAAATGTTGAATTGCACCAGTACCATATAAAGCGCCGTCCCTGTAAAGATGCTGAGCATGGCATTTCGTTTCCATAAGTGCAGCCCGGCAACGACACCTATGGTAAATAATTCCGGAATTCCGTAAGGGGCTGTAAGCCATTGCACGTCTTTCAGGCAGTAAATGACAAGCAGCAGGAGAATCATAGGAGGTAGGTTTTTTTCGATAACTGCAAGCACTGCAGGAGGTTCCCTTGAGCCAAAAAACAGGAACGGAAGAGCTCTAGTTGTAAAGGTTGCAAGCGCTATGACCGCAATGGTTACGAGCATTTGAAGAGTATCCAGCATCAGTTTTCCTCCTTTATTTTGTCTTCAACAGGCTGTATGGATGTATTAATCGATCGGATTTCCTTCTTTACTTGAAAGATTCCTATATTTTCTTCATTTTCGGGTTTTTCTCCGTTTCCTTTGTATTTTTCCTTCATTTCCTGTGTTTTCCGGGTTTCCTGTATTTTCTGCTCTCTTTGTGTCCTCTGCATCGACTTCTCCCTGACAATCAGTATCAGGGTCCCGAGAACAATTGAGGCAAGTAGCATATTATCAGGGCTGAACAGAATAAGGGAAAGAGCTCCTGCACCAATTGCGGCTATGAAGGGAAAACGGGCCTCTGAACTGAAATACTGCTCTATAGTCAGCACTACAAATAGCGCAGCCAGCACGAAACTCATGCCCTCAAGATTAAGATCAAGGACAGAGCCGAGTGCAGCCCCCAGTACGGAACCTGCAATCCAGTAAAGGTGGTCAAGGGCTGCAATATAAAAGTAAAACCTTGACTTCGAGATGCCCTGCGGGACATTTGTCGTAGTCAGGAGAGCGTACGTCTCGTCGGTTAAGGCAAAGATAAGGTAAGGTTTGACCTTTCCAACTCCAGAAAACTTCTCAAGCAGGGACAAACCGTAGAAAGCGTGCCTGAAATTCAGAAGCAGCGTAGCTATGGCAAACTCAGTTAATCCTGCACCTGCAGAAAGTAAAGCTACTGCCAGAAACTGCCCCGAGCCTGCATAGACAAAAAGGCTCATAATAAAAGCGTAGATCCAGTGATATCCTGCACCGTCAAGCAGAAACCCAAAAGCCATTCCGAGAGGGATATACCCGAGAAGCACAGGAATTGTGGTTTTGAAGGCAGTGATGAAAAGATCTTTATTTCGCTCACATGCTCCTCTTTTATATTCCCTGTATCTGACCATATTATCTATCTTCTGCTGCCCGTGCCGTAATTCCTTTTGAAAAATGAAAAACAGGAATTATATTTATCATATATACCTTTTGCCAATATAGCTATTTTCGGAAATAAGAACCGTCAGCCTGCTCACAGGTATAAATCAAAGTTGCGCTGGCGCACCCCATTGCAAGCAACTATATGGTTTATTTAGAGATCAAAAAGCGATATCATTCAATTTTCACCAAGTTCCAATTTTTTCCTCTATTATTGAAGATATTTTAAAAACGCTAACGTGAGTATAGATTTTCTAAAAAATACTGCGGAATGTAGGGAGTAGCAGAAGAGGCTGGAAAATTGAAAGAAGATGGATAAATAAAGTTAACATGCAAATTCTTTTAGTTTTATAGCTGGTAAATTTCATATCAGGGACATATATGGATTGAGCATGGGTTATAAGTCTTAATCAATTACATTGAAATTATACCTTTTATTATTGTAAGTTTAGGGTCCTTCCAAATCAGTGTTAAAACTAAGGATATAGAATGCTTATTTTGGATAATAGATATGCATTTAGAATTTCTCCAATAAAGGTACATTCTAAAAATCAATTTTTTAGAGAAATAACCTACAATAATCTTTAAAATTGACAAATTACCAAGATATAACCTTTATTTGCTCACAATTTATGATTATTTATAGTTAAGGTGCATGATGTCATTTTCATCCAGAAGAAATTAAATGATAAAAGCGAGGAAAAAACGATGTTTAATCAATTAATTGGAGCACTTAAGCTCTCTAAATAACAAATAAATTGTTTAATAAATGTACATTAATTGGGAGGACTGGTAATACGTTTGATTGGGTAAATAAGCCTCAATATCCCTTAAAAAACTAATTATCTTTTGAGGGATCTATATAGTTATAAATGATGGTTTTTCATTCACGCAGTAATTGATAACAAAAAATAGTTTTGACTTAGGATATATAAAAAATATGGAAGAAACTCATGATGTCTTAAAATATTTAGAATAAATACTAGAAAAATCTACAGGTCTACAAATCATAGATTTATGTGCGCAAATCTACATAACTTAGTTGCAGATCTGTATGTGTAGATCTACAGACCTACCGGAATAGGTTTAAGAACATATTATCTTAAAACACATCCCAAAATCAACTTTATCTTCAAATTATTAAAGTTTCAACTACTCTTGCGGTCAGAATATTGATTGATTATTCGGAATCCGAGATTCAGAGAAGTAATTTCGAGTTTTTGGGATCAGCTTCATGTCTAGAGATACTAATAATTAGTTAAGATGCTTTCCTTTTAAGAGATAACTGACGGGGAAAAGGGGAAATTTAAACAGGTGATAAAAATGACAGATCAGGTTCAACCGCTGGTAAGCTTATCGAAAAAGTCCACTGAACCCAAAATGATAGTCAACCTCAGACGCATCAAGCGTAAGATTCTGATTATGAGCGGGAAAGGCGGAGTGGGGAAAAGCACAGTTGCAGCAAATCTAGCTATCGGACTGGCTCTGCATGGATATAGAGTGGGACTTTTTGATTGCGATATTCACGGACCGACTATTCCTACGATTTTCGGCATGGAATCTATAAAGCCAGAGGTTAGCGAAGAAGGCATAATGCCAGTTGAGGTTTTTCCCAATCTTTCGTTGATGTCTATAGGTTTTCTATTCGAAGATAAAGATTCTCCCATCATCTGGAGAGGGCCATTAAAAATGGGGATTATCGAAAAGTTGCTGGAAGATGTCATGTGGGGAGAACTTGACTTTCTAATTATAGATCTGCCTCCAGGCACAGGAGATGAACCCTTGAGCCTGGCCCAGCTGATCCCCAATATTGATGGTTCAGTACTTGTTACAACTCCTCAAGACGTAGCTCTCGTCAGCGTCCGCAAATCTATCGGATTTTCTAAAAAACTCAATGTTCCTATTATAGGTATTGTCGACAACATGCATGGGTTGATCTGCCCCCACTGCGGTAAGCCAATAAACGTGTTTGGGAATGGAGGAGTGGAAAAAGCTTCAAAAGATTTCAATATCCCTATCCTTGCCAGACTTCCTATAGAGCCAAAAGTCGCAGAAATGGAAGATAAGGGCACAGTTGTCCAGGAAATGCTTGAACACGATACAGAATGGCAGAAAAATTTTGAAAATTTTGTGATTGCAGTAGAAAAAATCCTGAAGGATAAATAAACGAGACCGGAAAAACGGAACCCTTTCCCCTAGAGAAAAGCTTGTCAGGGACCGCATAGGCAGAGGAAATGTAAGCTATGAAATTACTCATAATAGGGAAAACAATTGATTACTGCTGGAAATTTACTTATTGGAGCTGTATAGTTATTGTTTTTTAACCCCTGACTCTCACCTGTCGCAAACGACCGGCTTTTTCGGAAAAATAAGCGAAAATATGCGAAACCTAGTACTGCGATTCCGAAATAGGTTCATAAAACTTGACTTTTGAATAGATCAGAAGATCATGGATTATTCCAGAAAATAAGGAATTGATTTTGGAATCGAAGCACTAGATAACCTCGGTTTGAATTTAGATTTAAACTATAGTTTTCCTGAACAACAGCGCCAATGCAAAAATCAAGATTTAGGAGAAAATTTACAGTAAAAATCAGATAAAAGGCCGCAAACTATTGAAGTCTCGATATTTTGTCTGCGATTTTTCCTAGGGCAAGCCAGATCTGGTTTTGATTCGATAAAGTTCTCAGTTCCAGCCGCACCTCTGCGCGGGACAATAACAACTTTGAGACACCTTTTTGTTACCTCGGAATAACATCAAACGACTAACAAGAGGAGCGTCGAAAAAAGAAAAATCTGAAAAATCGTCCCTTTATCTCTCTTTACTCCAGCTTTCCCTCTGACATATAGCACCCGAAATAGGTATTTTGCTCAACTTTTTTCAGGATATTGTTAATGTTTTCGAGTGCAGCTTCCATCCTTTCCATTCTCTTTTCTATTTTCTCGATTCTAGCAAGAATTTCCTGGTCAGTTGTCAGAATCTCATCCCCTCATACATTTAATAATATTCGTAATAACTTAGAAAGCATGTTACTTTATATTTCCTGCAATGTTCTTATAGGCATCTTAAGGGTGCAGATCATGATCAAATAAAAAGCAGCCCATTTTGCCAGTCATTGATTATTCTCGTAGCGGTCCTTGTTTCATCCACTTCGCCTTTCTTTTGCAGAAAATTGCACTGTTTGCCTATCAGTTCAAGCACATCGTAGGAAGTCTCGTCTTCGAGTGCGATACTATAGAAGGATTCGAGGGCTGCTTTATTTTCAGCAAGCATTTTTTCAATTATCTTCAGGGCAACTCCGATCTTGTCCTTGAGATGGGTTGCATCCTTTATTCCTAGCAGGCCCTGGAGATATTCATCTTTTTCATCAAAAGGGATCACTCCAGGAGTATCTATAAACATGATGCGAGAGCCTGCGCCCACATGCTGAACGCCTTTTGTATGACCCGATACAGGAGACGTGCTTGCCCGATGGCGGCCTGTAACACCGTTGATCACCGATGATTTGCCCACATTGGGATATCCCAGGATGCCGACCAGAACATCCTGTCCTTTTTTACCGGCTTTTATAGCGGCCGACGCAAGGATCTGGTGCCTCAGCATTGTTGTTCCTGACCTGTCCTTGCTGGAAACAAAAATTACAGGTGCAATTTTTGAGAGGCGGGCTTTGGTTTTTTCGAGTTTTTCTCTTGATACAAGGTCGGATTTGTTGATTACTATTACGAAAGGTTTGTTCAAACGGCTGATCTCGAGCTCGACTTCGCTGTTTCGGGTCTCGTCAGGAAACCTGGCGTCTATTACTTCAAGAAGGACGTCAGCTTTTTTGATAACATCTTTTACAAGGACTTTGTAGCTCGCCATATGCTCTGGCTATGGCACAAGCTGGTATATGAAGATATAGTGAGGTTATGGTTAGGGAAGACCCTACAAATACGAAGATATAGTGAAGTAAGACCCGATGAATTTAAAGATCTGGTAGTACGCTCCATAGTATGAAAATATAGTGAGATATGGCTCCAAGAGATAAGTGATTTTCAATAGGCCACGGAATCCGATTACTATAACTCCAACTAATTATTTAATCTTTGACTTAATAGTTTAATAATTGTTTAAGATAGATTTGTAATTAAAAGATTTTCTGCAAAGGCTCAACTATGCAGTTAATTCTTACTTTGAAATAGAATTTCTCAAATGGAAGTAGAATTTCTTATTTGGAAATTTCTTACTTGAAAACAGAGACCTTCATTTTGAATAAAATGTCTTGAAAAAGTAAATAAGACCTGAAGAGAGAGCAAAAAATGTCAGATAACGATACTTTGTTTATGAAACGGGCAATCGAACTTTCCCTTGAGAATGTGACGAAAGGAGGAGGCCCTTTTGGGGCGGTAATCGTCAGAAAAGGAGAAATCCTTGCAGAGAGCTGCAATCTGGTTACTGCACTTAATGACCCTACAGCCCATGCCGAGATAAATGTAATAAGAGAAGCAGCCCGGAAACTCAAAACCTTTGATCTCAGCGGTTGCATGATTTACGCTTCCTGCGAGCCCTGCCCGATGTGCCTTGGGGCGATCTATTGGGCCAGAATTGATAAAGTCTTTTTTGCCAATACCGCGTCTGACGCTCAAAAAATTGGCTTTGCAGATTCTCATATTTATAAGGAGATCTCACGTCCTCCTCAGGAGCGGAACATAGAGTTCAGGCAGTTACTCAGGAAAGAGGCTTTGAGGGCTTTTAAGGCATGGAAAGAGTCCGAAAATAAGATAAAGTACTGAAAGAACCAGAAACAATACTCAAACTCAAGAATAAAATCAAT
Organism: Methanosarcina sp. UBA5; assembly: GCF_002505485.1. Classification (GTDB taxonomy): domain Archaea; phylum Halobacteriota; class Methanosarcinia; order Methanosarcinales; family Methanosarcinaceae; genus Methanosarcina. The sequence continues at coordinate 11,385 of NZ_DAVG01000040.1, forward strand.
AATCAAAATCTGACAGGAAATCATATAGGATGTAAATTTGCATTGTAAAAGCTTTTTTCTACATGTATTTCTATAAAGTAAAGATGATTTATTGTTATTTATTCACTAAAATTTAAGTTTCCTATTTTTATTTGTAGGTAAACTCTTTTCTGATCTTTATTTAGCGGGAAACTCATTTCTTTCATTAGCTCATAATTATAATTGGGGTTAGATTCAACAAGGGGTTCCCGTACAAATATTGGAAAGCTTTCCTAATTTTGTGTGAATCTTTAAATGTATTGCCGTACATTTAGATTACAGTAAATAATTTTAAAAGGGGAAATCCTTATCGATGAATTCAGTAAATATTTTGATGGCTTCTCTATAGGTTCAAATGACCTGACCCAGTTAACCCTTGGCGTCGATAGGGATTCCGAACTTCTTGCCGCAGAATTCGATGAGCGGGACCCTGGGGGTATGAAATTATGGCAATGGCTGTCCAGGGAGCAAAACGGATGGAAGACATAGTGGGATTTGCGGGCAGGCTCCAAGCGCCTTTACTGAAATTGCCGAGTTCTTGGTAATCAAAGGAATTGATTCCATTTCACTTAATCCAGATTCGGTTATGAAAATCACCCTTTAAGTTCTGGAGACTGAAAAAGGACTGGAAAAACAGTGAAAAGCCAGATTAGATCTATAATGAATAGCTACAAAAAACCGAAAAGATAGCAAAAAGTTAAAGAAGAGTTGAAATATAATTAGAAAAGTTGAAAAGGTTAGAAAGATAATAATAGAAGCTAAAAAGAAACCTGGAAAGGAACTTGGAAGATATGGAGTGATCTGGAAAACCAGGCTAAAATAATTAAAAATTTCTGAGTAATAGATTGATTAAGATTTATTTGATAATTAAAGTGGGAGATATTTGAATGTCTTTCTTAAAATATTGTCCTGAGTGCCATTCTAAACTCGAAAATAATCTCTTCAAGGAGTTTCAGTATTGTCCTGTGTGTGGTTACTGGACAAAAAAGGAAACTGTGAGACTTGAGCCATTGATAATCATGGAGTGAAACCGAAATGTTTGAATCCTCTGTAGAATGTACCCGATGTGGCACACCTCTTAAAAAGCAGGTAATTGGTTCAAATGTGTTTTATTACTGTAGAAAATGCGGGTGTATATCTTCGGCTATTTCTGCCAGTACATCTTCTCAACATACAACTCGGTCGATAATCAATTTTTAAAAAATCTTCATCCAGAAATAACTCTCAAAACAGAAGATTTCCAGCAAAACCAGTTCCTATCAATTAATTAGGTATTACCCGACCGGTTTTGCTTTACACTTTGTCATTCGGCTTTCTTACTATTTGAAAAAGAAGCAAATTCAAATGCGGTCATTACGTATTATTCAAGTAATTGGACTCAGAAAACGATGTAAAAATAGAGTGTGAAAAGCGATTCTGAAACTTTGTCCTAACTTTCCTGAATTGCTGTCTTATTTTGCTAAATTAAATATGTTTATTATACCTGTTGAAGTAAGTTTTACTGCAAGAGCTGCAAGCAAAAGTCCCATGAGCCTCGAAAAGACCAGCATCCCATTATACCCTATAAATTTATGGATTCTTCTTGAAAAGAGGAATATGTACAGGCAGAGAACGAAGGTCAGTATAATCGATATCAGGATTATCATTTTCTGCTCAATATTTTCTGTGCTTCCCATCAGGACAATTACCGTACTGATTGCACCTGGGCCTGTAAGGAGAGGCAGTCCTATAGGAAATATCCAGATATCTTCACGTTCCTGGGACTGCGAAATCTCTTCTTCAGTAATGCTTTCTCTTGAGATTTTGGCATGCATCATATCAAAGGCAATGCTGAAAAGCAGTACCCCTCCTGCAACCCGCAATGAATCCACACTAATGTTGAACAGATCAAGTATTATGTTGCCGGCTACTGCAAAAAAAAAGGCAATTAGACACGCAAGTGTGACTGATTTTTTTGCAATTTGATTTTTTTCTTCGTGTGTCATCTTGCTAGTCAGGGAGATGAAAGTTACTACTCCGCTGATTGGGCTGACAACGACAAAGACAGATGTGAATGTGTAGATGAAAAACCCAATGTTTTTAGTAATCGTCTCAGTTATCATCTTTTTACTCCTGCCCTTTTAACACTTTGTAACTTATACATATAATTTCATTTGTTATATATTTACTTCCTGGAATATTATAAAGGTTCTTTTTAGTCTTTTGTTTATATTACATGCCTGCCCCGAAAATTGATATTCGTATATTTTTTAAAGTTGACGATCTGTTAGTTAATAGGGAAAAATTAAGTATTTTCTTGCAAGTTATATATAAAAATTAGAATAGATAGTAAAAAACAAGAAACAATAAATATGAAGGTTTCCTGAAACTCAAATGAGTTCTTAAGTAGAACATAAGTAAGTCAAGTAAAAAAAAGTGAGTCAAGTAATAAACCAATGAATTTAAAGTAAACAATAATAAGTCAAACAAAATATATATGAATCCAAATATGGATAAATACAGGCTGTGATTTTATGAATGGGGAAAAAACCGAGAAAAAGTTATTTGAAGAACTCAATTTTATTAAAAAGCAACTTGGGGAGATTAAGGAACATATGGTGGACATAGACAGCCTGCTCACCGCGGAAGAAAAGGAATTGGTGCTTAGAAGTTTTGAAAACGAGGCAAAAGGAAAACTAGTACCTTTAAGCAGGTTGAAGGAAATTAGGCTTTAAAATATAAAATCTTCTTAATATTCCTGCAGACCACTTGACTGCACACACACTTAAGAAAGTACGTCTATCCTAGGCGGAAAATCAGGATCATGAAGCCTAGATAGAGAAGGAGGAGGATAAGTCCTTCGAGCCGTTTGACTTTCCAACCCGTTCGTATAAAAAGGAGGAGCAAAAAGCTCATTATCAACATAAAAGGTGCTATGTAATAAGTGCTGAGGCTGGTTGTCGTGATAGGGCTGACAAGTCCTGAACAGCCTAGTATCAAAAGTATATTTGCAATGTTTGACCCTATGACGTTTCCAAGAGCAATGCCAGCATAATTGCTCCGGACTGCCGAGACGGTTACCATGAGTTCGGGAACTGAAGTCCCAACCGCAACAAGGCTTATTCCGATGAGCGTCTCCGGAACTTCCAGTATCAGAGCAAAGAAGATTGCCTGTTCGATAAAATACTTTGCCCCAATTATGATTGCAGCCCCGCTTGCGATAAGCTTGAAGAATTCTATTAAAAGGCTGGCTTCGGAAAGGTTTTCTGCTGTAATGTCGACATCAATATCTTCATATTCACGCTCGGTTTTCGATTCGATTCCCAATTCTGCTACCGGTCCGTTTTTGGTTCTCATTTCAGTTTCGGATTCGCTTCCATTTTTCTTTTGAGTCCTTTTCCCGTTTTTCCGGGTGCCTTTTTTCGTGTCTCCAGGGCTTCGCTTTCCTTTTACGTATTCCTGAATCTGGGGTTTGATTTTCGATTTCAAATCGAAAAGATACTCAAATTTGAGAAAATAAACCATAAAATCTTTAAAATATATCTCTTCTTCGTGTCTTTTCACTTTATCAAGCAGGAATAAAATATAGGCAATATAAAACAAAATAAAAATTAAGGCTTCTAACCTCGAAATTTCGAAGTCAAGCATAAAAAGAAAAAGGAGAAAAGAGGAGAATAGCATTATATAGCCGTCCCTTCTCAGCATAACTTCTTCGGTCCTGACGTTTGTCAGGAGAGCAGCCGTACTTGCAATCAGGCCTATATTGGCAATGTTTGACCCGAGTATATTGCCCATAACTATCCCGCTTGCTTGCTGGAAAGACGCTGTCAGAGAAGATGCAAGCTCAGGCACTGACGTGCCCACGGACACAAGAGTCAATCCTATTACAAATTCTGAGACTCCAAATCTTCTTGCAATCCAGGATGAGGTTAATACAAAAAGTTCTGATCCTTTTACGAGCAGTATGAGACCGCCAAGAAATATCAGGATATTAAAAACAGGCACATTGAAATGAGAACTCAAAATTTATTTAAATATATCTTAAAATATAAATTCAACCTGAAGTTATTAACCTGAGAAAAATTATTCTTAAAATATATAACGGGAAGCACATCAAAAAGAAAATAAGTAATA
>NZ_DAVG01000079.1 GCF_002505485.1 Methanosarcina sp. UBA5
ACAACTTAATGCGAGGGGTGGGATTCGAACCCACGAATTCCTTCAAAGCCAGATCTTAAGTCTTTTCGCTCTGCAAGTAAGACTTTAAAAGAAATTGAAACTATCAGTATAGTTAAAAAAAGACAAGTCAATAATCTAAATTACTCTGGCCTTGAAGAAGTCAAATATTGTAATCCATTCACTTTTATGTCGGTTTATTCCCAAAGAGAATAATATAGCTGGTCCTTATCCCCGGAGCACTACAGTAAAAAGGAGATCATCAATGAACAAGAACCAAGCTAGTTTTTCTGCTATGATGACTGCCTACATTCGTGCCTACCATTCAATGCATGATACGCCTAAAATCTTTGATGATTTTCTGGCCTATCGTTTGATACCGGAAAAGGTACGAGCATTAATTGACCAAGGTTTGACTAGGGATAAACAGTTTGATAATTCTGAGCGTACTACATCGCTCTCAAACCAGACAACTACCTTTGCGTCTTTAATGAAATCAACCAATGTTCTCAGCCGTGCCCGGTACACGGAAGATGCCTTAGAGAAGATTGTCAGGCAGGGAGTAAAACAGTATGTTATCCTTGGAGCAGGGATGGATACCTTTGCGTTTCGGCGACCTGAAACGAGGGAACTGTTGGAAGTATTTGAGGTTGACCTTCCAGCCACACAAAATTTAAGCTTCTTCGCCTTGCCGAATTGTGATGGGAACACCCATCACAATTACACTTCATTCCTATAGATTTCACAAAAGAAAATTTAGCAACAGCACTCACCCATTCATCTTATAGTCCGAATGTTAAAAGCTTCTTTAGCTGGCTTGGAGTCACCATGTATTTGACTCGGGAAGAAGTTTTTCGACACTGCATTCCATAACTGAGATTGCCCCTAAGGGCAGTGCATTTGTTTTATATCATTTCGATACCAATGCATTTATCCACGAAAAATCATCTCCTAAAATGCAAAAGAAGCAGGAGGTTTTTCAAAAGCTAGGCGAAAAGATGATAACGGGCTTCAATCCGTTGACTTTGGCCGAAGACATTGCAAGTTTAGGATTAAGNNTAAGTCTCTATGAGAACTTGAGTCCAGCAGACATCGAAGAGCGTTACTTCAAAGGACGCACGGATGTACATCATGCGTCTGAGCATGGGCACTTTGCATATGCAGTCGTCGAATAATATGCACACCACGTAATAAACCCGAGAAACCCTCTAGCAACCTCGTCACAAGGCTTGAGAAGCTGGTCTTGAGTATTTAGCCAACTTTCGGCTCAGTATATTCTGAAAATTGATAGGGTAGGTGTATAATCTCTATCGAGTTCGGTAGTGTAGTGATATGATAGCTATTTTGACACGTCTATTCCTGAAGAACGTACCTAACCACGCGCATATGTCTAGAAGTCATGTACAAAGGCAAGGGCTATCGCTCATAGCCAGATGGACCAAATGATCCCGGACAGCTCCGCAAAAAAATTATAACAAGTAGTAGGGACCAGACTTATGGGATATGTGGAAGGCTGGCACGATACGTCTATCCCTCATTTCCACGCACAGAGCCTGGAAAACTTAATTTTATATAATCTTCATAGAATAACAGAATTTGTTTTATAAACCAATAACTGTCGACAACATTTGAAGGAAATTATATATACTTAAAACGTAATAAGTATCTAGTAACTGATTTTCGAGGTGACTATTATAGCCGATACGAGAAATTTTGTTTTACGAGACGAAGATGGCACTGAGCACGGAGTTTTCACAGGGAAACAGCCCAGACAGGCTGCTCTGAAAGCCGCAAATCGGTGCAATGGAACCAAATCAGAGCCTGTAACGATTAGACTCAGAGAACGCGGGACAAAGAAAGTTCAAGTGTTCAAGGGATGGAAGGAAATTGTTAAAGCCCCAGAAAATAGGCCTGCCTGGATGCCGGAGGAAATCAGCAAGCCCTTTGTGAAGAAAGAGAGAATCGAAATAATCGACGAGTAAGGGGTTATTTACCGGCTGCCTGGGGAACTTTCTGGGCAGGCCTGGATAAATCCATTTACACTGTTTTGAAATGCGTCTTACTTTTTGTCTTCTCCATTCCATTCCATTAAAGCTTTTTCAACAGATATCAAAGTGAACATAGTAGTATTGAATATCTCGTCCGGGTGTTGCGGTATCCAACTGATTTCATCAAGAATGTCTTTTGGGAGCCTAACAATGTCGTTCAGCTCTTCCCCTATCTTCATGAAATATTCAATATATCGTGATCCGTACCTACTATTATCATACGCAGTGATAGAAATATACTGAGTAAATGACCCGTCATTCTTTATATCTCTTGAATATCTGTACTGAATTTCTTCCATACAATCAAGGTAATCATAATACAGTCTTCTGACGGTATCTGGAATTGATTCGCCGCCTTTTTGCAAAGCTTTCAGGTCTGACAATACACTTTTTGAGAGTCGGATAGTTTTGTACTGCTGCACATTACTACATATGTAGTTTAAGTATTTAAATAAGTTAATACACAAATACAGTGCTTCACTAAAAATCTCTGTCCCACTTTTTACCCTATTTGTTTACCTCAGAAACTCCATTGCTTTTCTGATCCTTAATTTCGGTTTCAGCCATTCTTCAACGAGAGTTTCGGGATAAATATGACAGTTAAACCCGGTTTATACTATAGTTATCTAGCCAGAAGCCACGTAAAAAGGTCAGGGCTATCGCTTGGGATAAGGATAGATATAAGGACGCAAAGAGCTTGCCTGTCGAAGTACCAACTGCACATTAGGGATGAGAAATAGAAAAGTTAAACAAAGTTACTCAAAAGAAACTGTCCATATTAAATGTTTTCCATAACAGTGAGTTGCCAAAAAGGATTGTCAGTCATTATGAAGCTAATCCTACTTGACATTCTTCACTTTGAGGAAGTAAAAGACACCTGTTTGCTCATAGACACCTGTTTGCTCATAACTTTCAGCTTCTTGATTGCTGAGATGGTTGCCTGAGATTCTTTGTAAATCTTGTCTTCATAATAACTTATGATCTCATCAACCGGAGTCGCAAGAGAATAAATCTTCATCGGCCGCCCTTTTCCAGGTTTTTTTTCCGAGCGCATATTAACCCAAGACTTATTGCACATTAACTTCATTGCAAGACTGACTTCGGGTTGCCTTAACCCAGTACTGATTTCAATTTCACGGGATGAAGCCTCGTCAACATTCATAAGATATGCCATGGTTGTAGCGACATTTCTGGACATACCAAAATTGCTTAACGTTTCAATAAAAATATGGTCGTCTTCATCAAGCATTTTTACTTCAGAATCTTTCATGATAACCCCTTGTATTTCTATTTTTATGGATAATTTATCAGCTAAAAATATCATGGTATTATTACTTAGATTTTCAAATGATATTTTTATAATTGCCCTTGAAAATTGATTACAGTATATAAATGCTTGCAAAGTATATATATTTATACGATAATCTATCCGGTTTGACATTTTCATAAAAAAATGTTTCATCTTTACTTATTAGCTAGTAATTACAATTACCAGTTACATCGAAATCAATATCCTCAACCTGATTTTGGGTAGGTTGAGTAGTTACTAAGTTTGCTTTGTTTTTCCATCTTCGATAAAAAAATTTCTGTTTTTGGTTTTCAGTACATGACTCCTACAAACAAATTTTCCTTTACTTGGAGAATGGAAAAGTCCTATTTAAGTACCAAGTTGAAAGGGATCAAAGATTAGAATAATTTATTAGCTTTTAGAAAAAATTATAGCATGAAATAGAACAAAAGTGAAGCATAAATTAAAAAATGACATTCAAAGATCGATTTTTGTTCCTTTTTTTGGTCCTTCTATATCAAACTTGGAGATCTAAGATTCTAGTTATCTCCAAGAGACTATCTAAATAATGTTAGTTTAATGAGATAACTATTTATAATGAGTATATGTAGTTTATATCATACAATTAAAAGAAATTTATAGTGGGGGAGAAGTATGAGAATTCGAGTAGTTAGTTCCAGAGAAGAAATCTTTACACTTAATCCGAATGAGCGTATTGTTCACCTGGCCTTCAGGCCGTCGAACAAGGACGTTTTGGGCCTGGTTGAGACCTGCCCAAAAATTGAGGTAATTCAGTTACCGAAATCTTACATGACCACGGTTTCAAAATCCATAGAAATGTTCCTTGAGATGCAGAGAATCCAGCTTATTGAAGGAGATGTCTGGGGTCACAGGAAGGACATTAACGAATACTACACCGTTCCGTCCTCAGTGATTGAAAGAATAAAGGAAATGAAAATAGAAGGAAAATCTTCTGAGGATATTGAAGCTAGGGTTTCAAGAGAAAGCAAGCTTAACCCTGGAATGATTGCTTATATCCTTACCAAAGAAACTCCGGTCTGAATTCAAACGGGATAATACAGCGGGATAAGATCTGACATTACGTACTTAGCTGGAGATCAGATTATAAAGGGAGATGGTTCATCTTTCGTTATTGTATCTCCAGCTTAAATCCTGCACATGCATCTTCAGCAAAACAACAACTACAAAAAAGGAATGTGGCTGTTACTTATCTAGGTACTGCGAAGTCTGCATGGATTAAAGTCTTTTGCGACTAATGTCGAACTTCTATAGTTGTTTTTTGAATTCGCTATGGGGAGGAGTTAGTATTAAAAGAAGGAGCAGCATTGATATCGCCATAGATATTTTAAGAGTAGCAATGAACGGGTCGAAGAAAACTCATATTATATCTGAGGCAAATCTAAACTTCAATATTGCCCAAAAATATCTAGAAATGTTGAATGAAAAAGAACTCATCAAGCACGAAAACGGGCTTTTCATTACCACTAACAAAGGAAAGCTTTTCCAAAAAATGGCTATGGAACTCAAACTTTAAATTTCTTCAGTTTATCCCTTTTTAATTTTTTATCACAATTTTTTCTTTTTCTGGTTTACTGTTTTATTTTTCCTATTATGGGCGCTATCAATCAGTTATGAAAAAAGAGTACATCCCCGTGTTTTAGAACAACCGAAGCTTGTAAGAGCACTAACTTCATTCTAACCGCTTCAGATAATAGCGTAGGCATTCCTGAAAATCTTGATATTGATACTCTAGATATTTTGGATTTCAGCTTGTAACCTCCCTTGTAGACCAGCTAGATGGGGAGTTTGAATTGAAAAGGAACAATGGCACAGAATTCACCATGCGATTTACAGTGACAGAAAATGATAATCTAATCTGGCTCAAGTAGGTTTAAAATCACAAGCAAGTAGATAAAAAGTTTAGTGCAAGAGGTGCGATTCGAACGCACGAACTCCGACGAGAATAGGTTCTGAACCTATCGCCTTTGGCCTGGCTGGGCAACTCTCGCATGGTGAAGGGAAAATTCTTATTTTTGTTTTGCTTATTTTTATTACTCTTTTTTTCTTAGCTCGAGTTTGCCCTTCCTTATTATTTAGTCCGACATGTTATTTCTTAAGTCCGTCGCCTTGATCGAGTTGGCAAACTTCACATATTTAAGCCCGGATTATGAAATCTCTGGAGAGTCAACCTGCAAAACAAACGCAGGCTTTCAGAGAATCTCGAAATCAATTGAATTTGTCGAGTTCATGGTTCTACACATGCCAAACTTTATATGGTATTTGGTAAGTGTTAACCCCTTTCTTTTTAAATTAATTAGTAAGAAACTTATTTAATTTATTTACTTACATCAAAAATTATGGGTTTTTATGGCTCATTTTTAGCCAGGAAATAGCCCTTTACCATAAAAAGTACATCGTAAAGAAAGGTATAAGATACTGGATAATATCCGCCAAAAACTTCGAATTATCGAATCAACTCATGAAACAGTTTAATGAATTCTAATTAAATTATCCGGATACATGAATTTTTATTTTTTGTTAAATTGTATGCAAAAGTACTCTAGCAAATACCTTCAAGAATAACATTTACCCTAACACTTTGTGCCCTCAATTCCAAGAATAAAGCGTGCGAATGTAAACGGCAAATGAAAAACCTTTGTTTTTGGGCGAAAAGATATCATGTCAGTACAGCAGGACTCTATGCCAATATTGCAGGATTCTACGCCACTCCTGCAAGATTTGATGTCAACAGCAGGACTCAAGGCGGGAGAGATGAAATACAGTACTGTTATTTTTGACTTTGACTACACATTAGCCGATGCAACGAATGGTATTGTGTCAAGTTTCAACTACGCCTTCAGCAAGCTGAATATTCCCTTATTTGACCGTGAAAGTATAAAAAGAACCGTCGGATTACCACTCGACAAAGCATTTATTCAGCTAACAAATAACGAAAACGAAGTTTTGATAAATCGTTTTCTAAGCTTGTTTCGGGAAAAGGCTAATGAGGTAATGTCCAAAGAGACCGTGCTGTATATCGACACAGTAAATACGTTAGAGCGATTAAAACAGAGTGGACTGAATACAGGCATCGTAACCACAAAATATCATTTTAGAATAGTTGAGACTTTAAATCTGCATGGGGTTCTGGGCTTAATAGATATCATTATTGGAGGAGAGGATGTTAAAATACCCAAACCGTCTCCAGAAGGATTATTGCTTGCAATTGACAGCCTTAACGAACAACTTGATAATGTGCTGTATATTGGAGATAGTCTGATAGATGCTAAAACGGCCCTGGCAGCAAATGTTGATTTTGCGGCAATGACCACAGGAACGACAACAGAAACCGAGTTTTTACAATATCCATATGTAAAGATAGTAAAGAGTTTATCCGAACTTTTTAACGAGTAAAAACTGTTTCTTTTACTCTTATATTCTACGGCGGCTTTTTGAAAGGGTATAAAAAGCGCAAAATCGAATCAAAAACAGTAGTTCAGATTTGCTTTAGTTCCGAGTGACTACTCATACTAATTTTTGGTTTTTATTCAATGGTTCACAAGAAAAGTCTTTATTTCATCTACCCTGATTATATTCCCATCCTATTATATTCCCATCCTGATTATATTCCCAATAATGTGTTCTAAAAATTTTAGTATTGAAAACTCCTGAATTAATATTTGTGTATAGTCTCCGCTAACAGATTTATGATCCTTTGAACAGATATGGGAAAAAAGCTTAACAACTGGAACAGGCCAAACCAGTGAAGAAGGCCATTTTGATGCTCAAGGATATGATAATTGCAGGGGTAGCAAAGCCAGACTTTATAGTAAATCACAGAATCTCTATTGAGGACACGCCTGCCGCCTACAGGGAGTTTTCTCAGCGTACAGACGGCTATAAAAAGGTAATAATTATATTTGAATATTGAAAAAATTAAATTTGAACATCGATAACTGTGAACAGTGAGGCTTTTTAAATTTATTTTTCATTTTTCCGGGCTAATGAAAGTAAAAGATCTTTCTTCAGGGTAAGGAGTATTCTTGCAGGATCGAAGTTACGGATAAATCTGAATCTCATGGGGAAGGGGCCGACACATTTTTTATCCGTTCTCATAAATAATAAATATGATGGATTTTATTTGTATTATTTATGAGTTAATTTGATAATAAGTTTTGAATAACGCTTGTCTTTATGCTAATCTATCTAAACAAAGTGTTTGAAGTTGAACCGAGCAAAATAAATATATTATTAAAGTTACAACTTATTGATTATATTATGTCAGTTGAAAGCCAAAATGAGACTGTTTGCCCAAATCCTGAATGCGAATATTATCTCAGGGTAGAAGGGAAAGCTGTTATAAAGCGGGGAAAGTATAGAACCGGACACCAGAGATACTATTGTAAACACTGCGGAAAGTTTTTTATGGATACAAAAGGTACCGCTGTTTATCGCAAGCACCTGTCCGCGGATGAGATAAGACTGGTATATCGGCTATTCCTTGAAAAAAACGGAATACGAAGTATTGAACGAATAACAGGTCATCACAGGGATACGATAAGCCATTTGATACGAGACACGGTAAAGAACCAGAAAACGGAAGAATACCTTGTCAAGCAAATCGGGCTTACAGCCAGTGAATGTGAAAAATTATGGGGGCTTCTAGAAAAAAAGAGAGAAACATCCCGAAAGTAACCCTGAAAAAGCAGGCACAGGCTGATTTTTCCTGAGTATGGGCATGCCGTATGCCGTGTCCGAAAGTATATAGCTTTGCAAAAAAGAAATATTCTTGAGAAAAAGAAATTATAAAATTCTGTGGAATAAATAAGTGCCATACGTAAGGACAATTTTATAATTTAGAATTATTGTACAAGGAGATATTTACCTGGGAATATCCACCTGAAGATATTCATCTGAAAACCTTTATCTGGAAATTTATATGTTCAATAAACGAGCTTGTACTTAAACATAATCCTTTTTATACTGTTGTACTTATTGAAAATACTTAAAGCTATTCCTCAGGACAGTTCCTAAATCTATTTTTCTAATTTTAGATTCAGACCGTTTGAGAAACAGATTCAGTGCTGATTCGCGAGCTCCATTACGATCTTCAAAAGTATTCGTAAATTTCATAAGTATTTTATAGAGGGTCACATAATGAGATTGTATACATTACAAAAAAATGACCATTTTCTTTAACTTAGTTAAAAATTATAATTTACGAAGCAAGAGTGTTATACTGCCAATTTGCAGGAAATTGGATACCCTGAGTGCATTTGGTTAGAAGTGTATAATTCCTTACCAGAATAAAGGAGCCAGAAATATGAGTAAAAGTACAGCATTGAAAGCAGCATCCCAGTTTTTATGTTTATTCCTTTGCCTGACATTATTACCGGCTGCATTCGCTCAGCAAGAAGAGCTTAATGGAACAGTAATCTACGAGAACGGAACTTACGAAGGTAATATAGTTCCTGGACTGGAAGAAATTTACGGGAATTACACAGTACATGATATAGAACCAGCCTATTATTCGGTATATCTCATGCCGGGAGAAAATGAAACTTTCAATGTCAGTTTCAGGAACGAAGGTAACGAAACCCTCAGCATAGCCCCGAAAGTTATAGCTGCACCTGACGATTACTATGATGTTGTAAACGAAAGCTGGATTACGATTTTACCTGAAAACATAACGGTAAGCCCTGGAGCAGAGCAGGACTTTGCCATTGAGGTAAGTATTCCCGAGGATGCGGAAAGTTGGGAATATGCAGCCCAGATAATTTTCACAAATGATACTTATCCAGAAGAATTCGATAACCCTGTATATATTCAGGAATATAGTGACTCTGGATCTAGTGATTCTATATCTGATGAAGAATATAGTGATTCTATATCTGATGAAAGATATAATGGTTCTATGTACGTCAATGCAATGCACCTTGGGGTCTCAGTGTCTGCCCGTCCGAAGCTTGAGCTTCAAACAAGTTATGTTTCTGACACCATCGAGCCTGGAAAGGAATATGTATACGCTATAAAAATTAAAAACTTAGCAGGGAAAGATGTTACTATTGATCCGAAAGTAATGAGATACGAGATATATGACTATTCATTTGACGAGCCAGCTTTTAGTGATGATACAATAGAGATCTCTGCGCCTTCAACCATAAAAGCCGGTGAAATTGCTAATATGACCATCAGGGTACCAGTCCCAGAGAATGCAAGCGGAAGTTATAATGCTTACATCGAAATGAACGCTGATGGGAAAGAGAATGGCGGATCTGTCCCGCAAATAAGCCTGAGCTTTACGGTTGACAAACAGCCTACAGCTCCTTACATAAAAACTTTTAACACCACAACTGCCGACCCAATAACGATTGAAGTCTCGGCTGAAACTTATGACCCGCATGCATCAGTGCGTATCTCGCCTGAAAAGGCAGAGCCATATTTTGAAATGAACCTGATATGCAATTCCATCCCTGTTAATATGACCCTTGTGAAAGCCGCTGAGAGTGGTACCGTATATTCTCAGGGATATATCTCCCCCATCTGGGCAATTGAAGATGGCTCAAGCTATCAAAATGATAGCAGGAAATATCTCGAAACGTATAGAGTACCCGGAGCAATCGGAACCTGGGAACTTACAATTCTCCCGAAAAATACAAACAGTTTCGACTACTCAATAACGGTCGGAGAGTCCGAATAAAAATTCAAATCAAAGTTGCGCTGGCGC
>NZ_DAVG01000082.1 GCF_002505485.1 Methanosarcina sp. UBA5
TAGTCGGTATTCCTGTACTTTTGTCAGTAAATATAATATTTAATGGCGCTTTTCCTGATGTTACATTACCGGTGAAGTTCGCAACCGGTTTTAGAGGTGCTTTCACTTTTATGTAATTTGCTTTTGTTGTGGTATTATTGCCTTCAGCATTTGTTGCTGTAAGTGCCACCGTATATTTTCCTGCCTTGGAATACTTATGCATTGGATTCTGCTTTGTTGAACTAGTTCCATCTCCAAAGTTCCATTTCCATAACGTTGCATTTTTAGAAAGATCTGTAAACTGCACTGTCAGGGGGGCATAACCACTGGTTACATTGCTTGTGAAATTTGCTACAGGAAGTACTGCTGCGGCAAACTTCTGAATGCGACAATTTCCAAACTCGAGAACATAAACATTGCCAGACGAATCTACAGCAACACCACATGGATAAGAAAATTGCCCTTCATCGCTGCCCTGAGAACCCCACTTGGTAAGGAATGTTCCGCTTCCGTCAAACTTCTGAATGCGATGATTGTCCGTAATCGGCAACATAAACGTTACCAGACGAATCTACGGCAACACCATAAGGACTATAAAATTGTCCGTTATCGCCGCCAGAAGAACCCCACTTGGTAAGGAATGTTCCGCTTCCATCAAACTTCTGAATGCGATCATTGTCCGTATCGGCAACATAAACATTGCCAGACGAATCTACAGCAACACCGCATGGATAAATAAATTGTCTGTTACCGCTGCCATAAGAACCCCATTTGGTAAGGAATGAGCCAATGCTATCAAACTTCTGAATGCGATTATTGTCCTGATCGGCAGCATAAACATTGCCAGACGAATCTACAGCAATACTAGATGGTTCAGTAAATTGTCCATTATCACCGCCATAAGAACCCCACTTGGTAACAAAAGTATAAGATTCAGCATGCGTAACAGAAGCACTCATCAATCCAAAAAACAGTAAAATCAAACATAGTGACGTTATCTTAAAAACATTGGATTGTTGATATTTCATCAAGGATCACTTCCCATATTTGCCGTGGCTGTAACAATGTTAGTTACTGTGTCAATTACAGAGACAGTGTTATTCCCAGTGTTCGTAATATATGCATACGTCTCTGCAGATGAAGCACTTTCCTCAGTAGTTACCGATGCCACAGATGAAACAAAAATTGAAAATAAAATCAGAGCGGCTGATGCTAAGGGTATTTAACTCAATTTTTCGTTAATTTTCATTATCAGACTCCTTGTCTTTAGTTTATTTTTCATATAAAAAATGTTAATATAATACAATTATATCAGTTATTAAACTTTCTCATTTTATTCACAGTTTTATAAAAATCCTCAAAGTAGAGAGAATATATCTATGGAATAATCTAATTGAAGCGGATTAGCTTGAAATAACAGCATTTGAGCACAAAAACGTGAAACGAAGACATTTAAATCCCGGAAACAGTTTAAAAAAAGGTAAGAACTCGGATCGTGAGATTCAGTTATTGAAAATCGTGAGTATGAGAAGGCTCTCAATATTGTAAAACAAGTAGCTAATCCCAAAACTCAAAAATTACTTCTCTTAATCACATACTTTGAATAATCAATCGATTTTCTCATCACAAAAATAGTTCTGAGACTTTATGGATTTAAGAACAAAGTTGTTTTTGGGATAAACTAACTCAATATTATATAAAAATTAGGAAAGAAAACAGACGCTAACAGCACGCAAAGCACTGAAAAATTGCGTCCTTAAGTTATTTCTTGCACGCTTTTTCGCGTTGACAGTTGTTTTGGAATCTATTTTGTTTTTTCTTCACGTTCTGTCTAAATTTAGATTTTTTTAGTTTAAGTTTCAACTTCGTTACTAATTTCTTTTGCCCCGCCGAGATATGGCCTGAGAACCTCAGGGATTTCCACGCTTCCGTCCTCACGCTGGTAGTTCTCGAGTATCGCAACGACAGTCCTCCCTACAGCAAGGCCTGAGCCGTTAAGGGTATGGACGAACTGCGGACCTTCAGGAGTCCTGAAGCGGATATTAGCCCTTCTGCCCTGGAAGTTCTCAAAATTGGAGCACGAAGATATTTCTCTGTATTTTTCCTGTGTAGGCACCCACACCTCGAGATCATAAGTCTTCGCTGCTGAAAAGCCAAGGTCTCCAGTACAAAGATTTACCACGCGATAAGGCAATTTTAAAAGCTTAAGAATTTCTTCCGCATCGTTGGTAAGCTTTTCAAGTTCTTCATATGAGGTTTCTGGCTTTACGAATTTGACAAGTTCAACCTTATTGAACTGGTGTTGACGGATGATGCCTCTGGTATCCTGACCGTGTTTCCCTGCCTCACGCCTGAAGCAGGCAGTATATGCTGTAAGGAAGACAGGCAGTTTTTCAATATAATCATCCATAAAGAGATTGGTTACGGGGACTTCTGCGGTAGGTGCAAGATAGTAACCGTCAGTACATAAGTACATATCATCTTTAAATTTGGGAAGCTGCCCTGTACCAGTCATGGCTTTTTCGTTGATAAGTACAGGTGGAAAAACTTCAATATAACCTTGCCCTGCATGTACGTCCAACATAAAGTTTATGAGCGCTCTTTCGAGTTTTGCGCCCATGCCTTTATAGACTGTAAAACCCTGGCCTGCTATCTTGGCTCCTTTCTCAAAGTCGAGTATGTCCAGCGCTTCTCCTATATCCCAGTGGGGCTTTGGAGTGAATGTGAACTTTCTTGGCTCTCCAACAACCCTTATAACTGGATTATCATTCTCGTCCTTACCTATTGGAGTTGTCGAGGATGGGATATTGGGGATGTTGAGCATTATTTCATGTATCTTTGACTTATAGTCGCGTACCTTCTCATCGGTTTCTTTAATACGACTATTGATGCCTTGCATTTCCTCTATTTTGGATAAGGTATCTTTATTTTCTTTCTTTAGCTTCGCGATCTCACGGGTGACCACATTGCGCTTATGTTTTAGCTCATCACCTTCGATGAGATGTTCCCTCCACGCCATATCATATTTAAGAAGGTTATCTATAAGCTCGGTGCTCATATTCCTATTAATGAGAGCGTGTCTAACTATATCGGGATTGTTACGTACAAATTTAAGGTCTAGCATGTTAAGCCCGAGATATCCTGCATGTAAGAGAATATATATTTTGTGATTTTTTGGGTGTAAAGCTGGTATGGACAACAAGTATGGACAACGACAAAATTAAAAAAGAAGAGAACAAACAGGGAAATATCAAGATAAAAATGAAATTAAAAAAATGTGAAAAATTTAACTGCTTGTAATTGAAATTATCTTACCTATTGGTCGTCTACTCTGTTAGGATTTCAGGCAAGAAGTTTTCCATATGGACTTTCTTCAAAGTAACTGACGAACTGTTCGGCTGTCTCATTAGATTCTCCAGAATCTGAACCCAAAAGCAGCTTTGAAAGACTCGCCTTATTCATATATTCAACCTTTGGTTCCCCTGAAATTCCTCCAAGTTCCGCAGCCTTGTCAATTGCATCATAAAGATTTCCCAAGCTATCCACAAGCCCAAGTTCCTTTGCCCTGGTTCCAGTGTATATGCGACCATCAGCAAGAGCTTTTACTTCACTTTTAGACATGTGGCGCCCCTCAGAAACCTCAGTTACGAAATTCTCGTAGCTTTCCATAACCATGGAGTCAGCATACTCTTTTTCCTCATCAGTAAGCCCTCTCCAGGTGCTTCCCATGTCTTTCATTTCCCCGGACTTTGCAACGTAATAATTTACACCTGTTTGATTATAAGAGGCAGACATATTCTGGAAGACCCAGATCACTCCAATAGATCCGGTATTCGTAGAGGGATTTGCAATAATGTAATCAGTCGGCGCGGAGATATAATATGCAGCGCTGGCTGCAAGGTCCCCCATTGACACAACAACAGGAATTCCTTTCGCCTGAACTCTATTAATTTCTTCTACGATTTCTTGTGCTGCTGCTGGAGACCCTCCAGGACTGTTAATTCGAAGCACAATTGCCTTAACTCCACTATCTGCAGCAGCCTTGTGGATGCTTTCCGTTATTTCTTCAGAAGTCGCATAGCCAAGCCCTTCAGGAACATTTCCTGTAAGTATTGTGCCCTGGATATAGATAACAGCTACTTTCTCCGAACTTCCCAAGCTTCTCCCAACACCGAAATTGGAGGAGATTACCGCAAGACTTACCAGTATAACAGTAACGAGAGCCAGTACAACCAGTAGATAGGGCATCCATCTATACTTTTTTTTCTGTGGATACGGATTGGGATTCATGCTTAAACTCTTGTTTTTAATTTCTTTATTTTCAGAAACTTCAACGTGGATTCCCTGATCAACCATTTTTTCCGGACCATCAGGGACAGAGTCGCCGAAGGAGTTATCGCTCGTACCGTAAGTTCCATTATCAGGGACGGAGCTATCTCTTCCGTTATGAGGACTGCTTTGTAGGCTGTCATCCCCAGATAGATCTTTTGAGTTCGTGCCTTCAGGGTTTATGTTTTCATCGCTCATATAATAAGACCGTATATCTTAGGACCGTATATTTTAGATTTACCGATTTAGTCTGCAGTCTTGATCATTGCTTAAATTTTTAGTTAAATATGTCGATATATAATGGTACCGGGCGATGCAAAAGGTATAACATAGAGGCCATAGAGGCCATCCCAAAACCAACTTTATTCTCAAATAAATGAGAGTTTCATAATTATTTTCATGAGCCGAAGCTCGATTGATTAATCCAAATTCAAAATTTCGAAAAGTAATTTTGAGTTTTGGGATCAGCTCATACAGAAACCCGTAGGCAATAGAATTTACTTAACAGCTCATTTGTCGGAGTTATTATTAATCTGTCTCTACGTCCATCCTTCTTTATATATGATTATTAACTATCCCTCAAATAGGTTACCTTGTAAAACATAGTAGCGAAATAAGTAGCGAAACATATTTCAGAATTGCAACAAACTTTTTCAAAAAAAGTTTGATCAAAAAGAATGAGCGAAATATATTTCAGAATTGCAATCATCGAAGAGGAATATATTCATAAAAAATACATGGAGATAAGAATGCCAGAATCATCCAGTAAACCCGTACTTGTCACCTGTGGCTTGCCTTATGCTAACGGCAAGGCTCATATCGGGCATCTCCGGACCTATGTGCCCGCTGATATTTTTGTCCGTTCCCTGCGAAAGGAAGGGAGGGACGTTACTTTTGTCTGCGGCTCGGACACTCACGGCACCCCTATTGTCGTAAACGCCGAAGAACTAGGGATCACCCCTAAAGAGCTTGTAGAAGTGTATCATAAACATTTTGACGAGACTTTCAAGCAGCTTGGAGTTTACTTTGATGCTTTTGGGACTACGGACGATCCAGAAAATCACAACCGGACCCTGGATATTGTCAACAGGCTGATTGAAAAAGACTATGTGTACCCGAAAACTATCGAAATTGCCTATTGCCCGAAGTGCAATCGTTTTCTTCCTGACCGCTACGTAGAAGGTTCCTGTCCTCACTGCGGCGAAATTGCAAGGGGGGACGAGTGCGATCAGGGATGTGGAAAACACCTTGAACCCGGAGAACTTCTGAATCCTGTCTGCACTATTTGCGGAGGACCTGCCGAGTACAGGCAACAGGAACATTTCTTTTTCAAGCTTTCCAATTTCAGCGATTACCTGATGGATTATCTCTCAAATGACCTTGGAGGAACCATCAATGCCAGAAACTATGCACTTGGCTGGGTAAGGCAGGGGCTTACGGACTGGTGTATTACCCGGAATCTCGAATGGGGAGTAAAATTCCCTGGGCATGATGACCTCGTGGTCTATGTCTGGGTAGATGCTCCCATAGGATATATTGCCTTTACCGAGGAATGGGCTGCAAAAGCCGGAGATTCCTGGGAAAAGTACTGGAAAAATGAAGGGGAAATTGTCCATTTCATAGGAGGAGACATTACCTATCACCACTGTATCTTCTGGCCGGCTATGCTTAAAGGCGCAGATTATTCGGCACCTACAGCCGTTGTAGCTTCAGGCATGGTCAAAATTGAAGATAAGAAATTTTCCAAAAGCCGGGGTAATGTGGTCTGGGTAGGAGAAGATTACCTTGACCACGGCTTCCATCCTGATCTGCTGAGATATTATTTAGCAAGCTATACCTCCCACACAAAGGAGCTGAATTTTTCCTGGCGCGTGCTTCAGGAAAAGATCAATACCGAACTTGTTGCCGTTCTAGGGAACTTCCTGTACAGGACAATGCTTTTCGCTTTCAAGAACTATGGAGAAGTTCCCGAAGGAGAAGTTGAACCTGAGGTAAGGGAAGAGATCGAAAAGGCCCTGAAGGAAGTAAAAACCGCAATGGCCGAATACGAGTTCAAAAAAGCCGTTGATTCTGCAATGTCCCTTGCATCTTTCGGAAATATATACTTCCAGTCCCACGAGCCCTGGAGCCTGATAAAACAGGATAAGGCAGCCTGCGGACAGGTGCTTTACAACTGCCTGCACCTGGCAAAAGCTCTATGCCTCATTTTTGAGCCCGTGACCCCGGAAAGCATGGAGACCGCCTGGAAAGAGCTCGGGCAGGAAGGAGACCTGCACACCACCATGTATGATGATACCCTCGTACCTCTAAAAGTAGGCACAAAACTTGCAAAGCCCAAAATCCTTTTTACAAAGCTCGAAGATGACAGGATTGAGGAAATGGAAGAGATTGCAAACCAGAGGGTAAAAGCCGCAGATGCAAAGAAAACCGCAGGAAAAGGTAACGGGAAAGAGCCCGCCAAATCCGAAGGGATGGAGCCTGCAGAAGAAGCAAAACAAGCCGAAAAAACTGGAGAAGCGGCAAAACCCGCGGAAGAAGGAAAAGAAAAACTTCCCACGATCGAGTACGAAGACTTTGCAAAACTCGACATCCGCGTAGGAAAAGTTTTGCTTGCTGAACCCGTGAAGAAGTCAAAAAAGCTCATAAGGGTTGAGGTTGACATCGGCGAAGAAAAACCAAGGCAGCTTGTTGCAGGCCTTGCTTCTTATTACGCTCCTGAAGAGCTTGTAGGAAAATCTGTAATCGTACTCGCCAACCTGAAACCTGCCAAACTCTGCGGAGTCGAATCAAACGGCATGATGCTTGCAGCCGACAATTGTGCAGATAATATTGTAGCAACCCTGATGCCGGACAAAGAGATAAAACCCGGTTCCAGAATAAGGTAAGATTCAGGAATAAATCGGAAATTACCTGTTTTCATGCCCGCATTCTTACGGGCATGAATAATTTGTATATTTTTGCATTTAACGAACAAATAGCTTTTCTGACAAACTCAGTAATACATATGGATTTCATAGCCTGACAAGTTTCCTTTCCTGACTGTTAAGAAAAACACCTCAAGCTCCATATATCGATCTGAATGGTAAATACATATTATTTATTCGATATCATAACCGAAGTCTTCAACTTTTTCAGTAATTTCCTGCTTGCTAACCTTACAGGGGTCAAAGGTTACCATGGCGATCTTTTCTGAAAGCCGTATGTCAATATTCTCGATACCGTCTACGCCCTCAAGGGCCTTACGCACATTTGCCACACAGTTGTTGCAGTCTACACCTAAAACCTTTAAATTCTCCATCATCTCCCTCCTTATTCATGGATTTGTTTAATCCTCATGTTTCACTCTCAATAATCTCATCCCATTCAGGGTAACCAGAAGCGAGCTTCCCATATCCCCTGCCACAGCTAACCACAGAGTTAACCAGCCTGGAACGACCATCAGAAGAATTAATCCTTTGATTATCAAGGCAAGTGCAATGTTTTGTTTGATAATGCCTAGTGTTTTCCGGCTCAATTTTATCGCGTCAGCAAGTTTTGTAAGGTCATCAGTCATCAAGGCGATATCTGCAGTTTCTAGCGCTGTATCAGTGCCTGCAGCTCCCATCGCGATTCCGACCGTGGATACTGCCATTGCCGGGGCATCGTTGACACCGTCTCCAACCATAGCTACCTTGCCGTGCTTAACAAGAAGTTTCTTAATCGCATCTACCTTGTCTTCTGGTAATAGGTCTGCTCTAAAATCATCGACTCCTGCTTTTGTGGCAATAGCATGGGCAGTACTTTCATTATCTCCTGTGAGCATGATGACTTTTTTAATACCGGCTTTTTTCAGCTTATTAATAGCCTGTCCAGAATTTTCCCTCAATACATCTGCCACAGCTATGAGGCCCAAAATACGTTCCTCGTCTCCTAGCATCATTACGGTTTTTCCTTCATTTTGCAGACGGGAAATCTTATCTTCAACACGTTTCACATCTATTGCCTGCTCAGTAAAGAGTCTGGAATTCCCGATTTGATAAGTCTTGCCTTGAATCGTTGCTTTGGCTCCTTTGCCGGGAATAGCCTCAAATGCTGATATACTAGATATTTCGGCTCCATGTTCTTTAGCGGATTTGACAATTGCCTCGGCTAGAGGATGTTCTGACCGACTTTCAATTGCCGATGCTATTGATAAGAACTCCTTATCGGGGATGCCATCAGTAGGAATGATATCGGTTACCTTCGGCTTTCCTTCAGTAAGAGTGCCGGTTTTGTCAAAGGCAACTACTGACAAAGCCCCGACTTCTTCCAGGTACATACCTCCTTTAATGAGTATGCCGTTTTTAGCAGCGCTCCCAATTGCAGATACAATGGATACAGGTGTGGAGATTATGAGTGCGCAAGGGCACGCTACCAATAGCATAGCCATAGCCTCGTAAAACCACTTCTCGAACGGCTGGCCCAAAGCCAGTGGAGGTACAGCAGCAACCAGGGCAGCCAAGAATATAACAGCAGGAGTATAATATTTCGCGAACTTCTCTACAAATTGTTGAGATAGAGCTCGCTGTCCCTGAGCTTCCTCAACCATGTGAATAATTCTTGATATTGTATTGTCCCTGGCCAGCTTGGTAACTTTGACTTCAAGCGAACCGCGTTCGTTGACCGTTCCTGCATATATTTCATCCCCAGGACGTTTTTCCACCGGAATAGATTCTCCAGTGATTGGGGCCTGATTCACTGTAGAGTAACCAGTAGAGACTTTACCATCCATGGCAATTCTTTCACCTGGACGAACGATAATTGTATCCCCAATCACAATTTCTTTTACGGGTAACGTTATTTCAGTTGCTCCTCGCCTGACCAGAGCCTCATCTGGTGTTAGTTTCATTAAAGACCGAATAGAGTTCCTTGTTTTATCGAGGGTATAGCTCTGCAAGGCATTCCCGAAAGAGAAAAGAAATACAACAGTTGCAGCCTCTTCAAATGAACCGAGTGCCGACGCGCCGATTACTGCTATCGTCATCAGGAAATTCATGTCAAATTCCCGGGCACTAATTAGTAAGGAAATGCCATTTTTGGCTGGTAGAAAGCCGCCCAGAAAGATCCCTGTAAGGAACAGCCCATTTACTAT
Source organism: Methanosarcina sp. UBA5 (assembly GCF_002505485.1). GTDB lineage: Archaea > Halobacteriota > Methanosarcinia > Methanosarcinales > Methanosarcinaceae > Methanosarcina. The sequence continues at coordinate 9,419 of NZ_DAVG01000082.1, forward strand.
AAGATCCGGGGCGTCCAGCTTCCCGGAAACAAGCCCGGAGATCAGCATAATTAAAGAAATCGCTGTGGGCTTGACGTACTGATTTGATTTCCAGAAACTGGCCGGTTCATTCTTTATCCGATAGCCCTCGTCCACTTTCCCCGAATAACCCATTTTTTCAATCGTTGAAAGGATTTCTGCCACTGGCGCACTATGGACTACCGTCATTTTAGAAGCGCCGAAATTTACTTGTGCAGTCTCGACTCCAGGAACCTTGGCCATGCGTTTTTCCAATTTAGCTGCACAGTCCGGGCAGTCCATTCCTGCGATGCAAAAATCAGTCGTCTGAGAAATTTCGGATAATTTTTGGTCGTCTTCCCGTGCCTCATAACCTAATTTTTTAATCTTGTCTACTACCTGAGTAACACCGGTTTGTTGCGGATCATACTCTACGTTGAGGCTTCCTGATGGGAAAACAAATGTTGCGTTAACTACTCCCAGCATACGTCTAACGGCCTTTTCCACCTTTGCTGCACAATCCGGACAGTCTATACCGGTTACGAGCAGTCTGGATGATACTATTGATTCCATATTTTCTGCCGTCTCGGTCATAACTTCTCCCTCATTCTTCGTGGTTTTTATTCAGTAACATGCTCTAGCCCTTGAGCGAATAATTTCTCGATATGGTCATCATCCAGGGAATAATACAGGACCTTTCCTTCCCTTCTAAATTTGACAAGGCGTAAAGTCCGGAGAATTTTAAGCTGATGAGATACCGCCGATTCAGAAATTCCTATTACAGCGGTAAGGTCACAAACGCAAAGCTCTCTGGTCATTAAGGAAAACAAGATTTTCACTCTTGTCGGATCCCCCAGGGCTTTGAACAGTTCGGCCAGTGAAGCAGCTACATCTTCGTCAAATAAAGCCTGCCGCACTGCTTTTACCGCCTCTTCATGTATACAGTTAATCTCGCATTTGTCCAGTTCAACCACAGCTAGCCCTCGAATTGGAATGATTATTAAATAGCAGAATATATGAACATCTGTTCATATGTACGTGTACTAAAGAATAATTTTAAACTATTAAAGCTTTTGCTTTTTGTATCAGAGACTAAAACTGCAAAACTTGAAATCCTCTTTGCCAAGCTCGAAAATAAAAGATCTCTCTTCGTCATTCACAACAATGTAATCCTTGACAAAAACATTTTTTTCAATAGAGAGAATATTTTTATAGAGTTGCAGCGTATATATAAATATAAAGCAAGTTGGCTAAATGAATCTCCTATTTTCGGTTTTTATTTTTAAGATTCAGTAGATTTAGACCAATTTGTCTTAATAAATTAAAAGCAGGCAGGTATTACAACAAATCGTAAAAAAACAGCCAGTGATTTCGATAACCTATTCATTACAATTAAATAAAGAACAGGAGAATTTTGATGAAACGCCGAAATTTGTTTTCGATACTTTTTACGCTTATGCTGCTTCTTCTGGTTCCAAATCTCGCAGCCGCTTCATTTACTGCAGAAGCTGGAGAAATACCGTACCAGATAAACAGCTCTGATCACATAGTTATTGGTACAGTGAGCAGGGTTGATATGTTTCGTGACCACATGATTGCTACAATTAAAGTTAATGAGTGGCTCTATAACTCTCTGCCCACAAAGACCATAAAAGTAAGAAGTGGAATCGGGACTAATGTAGCGATGTCAACCGAGCCTAATTTTATTCAGAACGAATCAGTACTCTTGATGCTAAAGGATATAAATATAGATCAACAGCTTTTCCATGTTGCTATAGGAGAGCCAGGAAAACACCCTGTTTCTGATAGAGACGCAGTAGTCAAGGAGCTGAAATCTTTGGGTAAGTGGCCGGAAGAAAACCAAATAGAAAATAAAACAAATGAGATAAAACAAATAGAAAATGCAGAATATGTAGAGCAAGAAGAAAATGAAACTGAAAATAAGACAAACGCCACCGGAATCACAGAGAATACAGCAACAACAGGCGAGCAGAAAGAAAGTTCCAATCAGACCCAGAAATCAAACACTATTCCTTTCATGAGTCCTATCAGTGCGATTGCAGTAATGTTGGGGGCAGTCATACACATAAGAAGAAATCAATAAAAACTGCGGAAGAAGAGTTTATGCAAACTTTATAAAAATAGGTAAGAAAAGTGCCGAAAGATTGGTTAGTACATCTACCAACCATATTATCTCTTATTTTTCTCCAGCACCATCTCAAGGTAAGAAGTCCGAATAGAATCTTTTTCCCCAGCACCAAACTGTTTTAGCAATTCAAATAACTTTGCCCTTGAAGTTTCGAGCTCTTTTTCGTTTTCAGCCACGATTTCGACTTCAAGGAATTCCCCGAGTCCTTCGACAGCATCAAGGCAGACGGTAATTTCTCCTGCCCTGAAGACTTCCCTTTTTTTGCGAACTATTCCGGCTTCGGAGAAACCAAGGGCATGCAAGATTTGTATTGTAGTTGTTTCGTCTACAGGAGTTTCGAATTCTTCTCGGGTTTTGGAGATCCCATCGAGTTTGGGGCCTTTGTAGGTTAGTACTGCCTGGCTGTTTAGGGAACGGATCCTGAGTGCCTCGTCGGTTTTCGCAAAATCTCTGTGAGGAGCTGCAAAATAAACATCGGACTGATTCTCAACTCCAAGTTTTACTGCCCCTAACTTTCTAAGAATGGATCGAGCTTTTGAATGGTCTGCTCTGACTTTGACCTCTATTTCAATCATAGTTTTCAGGCATCTCCGGTTAAGTCCGTTTAAATTGACTAAACACTGCTGGCTAAACACATGCACTAAAAATGATATATAGTATTTGTTTGAGGCGGCTCTATCAAGTCTAATGGTGATAAGTTTACTGGGGATAAAAATTCATATAGTGAGTGTCGAACCCATGAAATTGTCCACTCTGATGGACTCGACACAACCCTGGTATTCCTTTACTTTATTGCACGATGTAAAAAACTTAATCCTATAATCGGCATCACAATTAGCCAGTAAAGGAAATGAATTGCTATTAGACCGTCACTAAAAGATGCTTCGTGTGAGTGCCTTGATGAAAGTTCCCATACTGCAAAGAGAAGGGAAGATATAGAGATAACGCTGGCTATAGACGATACTGCAAGATATGCTTTCATCGAGTATGGATGTCTATGCAAAGATAAAAAGACCAGTAACGAGAATGGGGACAGTAACGCCAGAATTGTTATCACGAGGGGGGTTACGAGGTGCCTATAGCCACTAAGAAATTCTTTACCATTAACTTGCCAAAAACTTACGAGAACCAGTAAAGATAGTGAGATGCAAAACGGAACTGCCAAATACCATCTGGGTAGTACTTTTCTTGTATCTAACAAGAAAAGTACAGAACCGAAAAGAGAGATAGTGCTCATTACTTCTAGAAGGACAGCTTCATCGCTACCAGGCAGCAAATAGAATCCATTGGATATAATTGCGACCACAAACATAAAAATAACAGACATCAACGCCATCGCAATTTTTATCCTCATCAAATCGCCTCTCGAAAGTAAAAATAAGATGAGAATTATATAGTGCTTACGTTTTTCAACATAAACTCCAAAAAATAGAATCAGGAAATAAACTTTAAAAAAATGGAATCCGGAAAAATCCGGATCTTTTATGACTCTGCAGGAACGAATTTGGTGCCATAGTAAATCATGCCGCGTTCACCGTCTTCCCCGAGTTTGCGGAATACGGATCTAACCCTCATTCCAATATGAATATTTTCGGGGTCGCCAACTACCTGCGAGGTCAGGCGGGGGCCTTCATCAAGCTGGATTATCGCAAGGGTGTAAGGAGTCTGGTCTTCAAAACCTTCCGCAGCTGTATGGATTATTGTATAGGAAATTATTTCGCCAGTGCCTTTGAACTTGTAAGGCTCAATATGGCCTATACGCCTGCAGTTTACGCAAAAGTTGCGCGGGGGATAGAAATATTCCCCGCATTCTTTACAGCGGGTACCTTCAAGATTATATCTGCTGCCGATACTTCTCCAGAATCTTGGAACGGAAGACATCGTATCTCACCTCTCCCTCGAGAAAATATGCACTACTGCCGTAGCTCCTGACCCTCCTACATTATGGGTCATGCCGTACTCTGCGCCTTCGACCTGACGCTTGCCTGCTTCGCCGCGCAGCTGGGTTACGATTTCTACAGCCTGCTTTATGCCTGTTGCTCCCACCGGATGTCCACAGGCTTTGAGGCCTCCAGACGTATTGACAGGAATTCTGCCTCCTATTGCGGTTTCCCCGTTTGCTGTGACAATTCCGCCTTTTCCTTTTTCTGCAAACCCGAGATCTTCAATTGCGCAAATCTCAGCAATTGTGAAGCAGTCATGCACTTCCACAAGATCGATGTCTTCAGGCCTCAATTTTGCCATGGAATATGCCCGCTGTGCAGCCACCACGGTTGCATCAAGGGTTGTTATATCGCGTCGGTCATGAAGCGCAATCGTGTCACTTGCCTGAGCGGTTGCCCTGATATAAATTGGAGTATCCGTATACTTGTGCGCAATATCCGCTGGGGCAAGTACAACGGATGAAGCGCCATCCGTTATTGGGGAACAGTCAAAAATATGCAAAGGATCGGCTACCATTATAGAGTTCAACACGTCGTCCACAGTAATTCTGTTTTTATACTGGGCAATGGGGTTAGAAGAGCCATTTTTATGGTTCTTTACGGCAACCTCGGCAAGCTGTTCGCTGGTAGTCCCATATCTATGCATGTGCAACCTTGCAATCATTGCATAAATTCCGGGAAAAGTTGCTCCTGTCATCCCTTCCCACTCCCGATCAGCCGCGGCTGCAAGCGCTGAAGATGCCTCCTCAGAGCCGACATCAGTCATTTTTTCTGCTCCTGCTGCAATTACAATATCGTTGTAACCGGAAGCTACAGCCATGATGGCCTGCCTCAGGGCAAGCCCGCCCGATGCACAGGCAGCTTCAACTCGGGTAGCTGGAACATGCAGGTTTTTGGAAAGTCCTGAATAATCCGCTATAAGAGCCCCTATATGTTCCTGATCAATAAATCGACCTCCACTCATGTTTCCTACGTAGAGGGAATCGATTTCTTTTCCACCAACGCCTGCGTCTTCGAGTGCTCCGGCCCCGGCTTCTACCACTATATCCCTAAGGGACTTTCCCCAGAGTTCTCCGAACTTAGTATTCTTTACTCCGATAATTGCTACGTCTCTCATGTTCTTCACTCCGTTTTCATGACCGGCGGATCTTCCCTTTATGTTTGGCGTATCTTGCATAGTCAATGTATATAGGATCTTTAATCAATTCGGAAACCGTCGGAGCCCTGTTTCGGATTTCCTCGATCCTGTCTGTAACCGTTATGCTAAAAGCATCAGACCCTGCACCTGAACCAAAGGCGGTCGCAAAAATCCTGTCCCCTGGTTTTGCCTGATCCAGAGTCGCAGCAATTCCCATAAGGCAGGAACCTGAATACGTGTTCCCGATTTTTGGAACTACAAGTCCCGGAGCAATCTGAGACTTGGTGAAACCCAGGGTTTTTGCAGCTTTGGTCGGGAATTTTCCATTTGGCTGGTGGAAAACTGCATAATCATAATCATCAGGCTTTGTCCCGAGTTTTTCCAGAAGACCTTTTGCGCCGTTAGTCACGTGCTTAAAGTAGCCTGGCTCTCCTGTAAAACGGCCTCCGTGTTCAGGGTAGGGCATTCCTTCCCTTCTCCAGAAGTCAGGGGTATCAGTTGTAAAGGAATAAGTGTCTTCAATAATTGCAGCAATCTCGGATTCGTTTCTCCCAATGAGACAGGCAACTCCACCTGCAGCTGCAGTGTACTCAAGGGCGTCACCTGGGGCTCCTTGGGAAACATCGGCTCCTATAGCAATGCCCAGGTCGATCATCCCTGAACTTACCAGTCCCATACAGGCCTGAACTGCGGCTGTCCCTGCCTTACATGCAAATTCGAAGTCTGCTGCAGTCATGTTTGGGGTCGCTCCTATAGCCTGGGCCACAATTGTGCTTGTTGGCTTTACAGCATAAGGATGACTCTCCGAGCCCGTGTATACCGCCCCAATCCTCTCTGGATCAACCCCGCTTCTTGCCATCGCGTATCTTGCCGCTTCCACAGCTATAGTTGCTGCGTCTTCATCGAGATCAGGAACGGATTTTTCATATACCATAAGGCCACTTTTAAGAGCCTCTGCATTATCGCCCCAGACCCGGGCGATTTCTTCGACTTTTATACGGTATCGGGGAACATAAGCACCGTAAGATACGATTCCAATAGTCATTATTTCCACCTGTTTTTGAGTGTTTCAGGGCATTAGATTTCAGGGGTTTATTCCCTAGCATAGTATTGACTGTATTTTCTCAGTAACTGGACAATCTGGTCAAGATCCATCATAGTTGAGACCAGGGGGATGCGGTCGACTTCCGCCATCTTGACTGCAACAGGCTCGACCTCTTCTTTTCGAAGGCCATGAAGTACCACGGCACCAGGCTTAAGGTTGGTAACTCGGATGGCTACCATTGGGGATTTCCCGGTACTGACCTTCGTAAAGATCATGGCCCTGTCGGTACTCCAGCCGTAGAGCTTCTGAAACTCATGGGAAGAAAGTTCCAAGATTGCTCTCTGGCTGTCAATGACAGAGAAACCGTAAAGAGGCCTTTCAACTCCTTTGTAGACAATGTCTCCTTCGATAACGTTGACCAATTTCGCAAGCTGTATCGGGATCGTATACTCGTATGTTGAGTAAATGGATTTCGTACCGCTTTCGGCATTAAGTATTGACTCGTAAGCGTGAATTTTTTTGCTTCCCCTATCCATATCAATCTCAAGGAGACACCCAACAATTTTTTTTACAATTAGTGTTCCTGGAGACTTTCGTCTTCCGCTTTCATAGTCACTGATAACGGAGGGGGAAACCTTAAGATAATTTGCAATATCGGTCTGGGATATCTCAAAATTCGATCTCCATTTTTTGAGCGACTCTCCCGGTTTTTCCGAGAGGGTTATATCTCCAGCCATTTTTTCTGCCAGACGGTTGCGCAGATTTTCTGAGGATTCATTAGATGTCATGACTCACGTACCCTAAGAGGAAACATTACCATATATATCTAACGAATATGAATTCGGCAATTGTCGCATAACTTCTGTTCAACTTACTGTGATGATTCTCACAAAAATTTATAATACTTGTAAAAGAATTAGTATTTGATGTCAGCCGATTCGTCCAGTCAGGAGATAAACGTCTCGGATCTTGTTCTATATACTAACTGTCCGAGAAGAGTATACTTTGCCAGTCGAGGCTTTGAATTGTTTTCAGAAGTGACGGCATCCAGGCTCGAAAGAATAATCCTGAAAGAACTCTCCCTAGATTACCCCGAAATTGTGAAGGAGTGTTCGTTAAATGCCGATAATATATATAAAAAGCTTGAAATTTCCCTGGCAAAGGTATGTACGGACCTCCCACTCCTGTTTCCGCGGGAACTTGCGGATGTTACGAGTGAGATTTTTGAGGACGGAGAAGCGCGGGCACGAGCTAAAATCCCTGAAATTGCAGCCAACCTGCTGGGGGCACTTGAAGAATACGGGAAAGAGCCTATGCTTGCGGCACTCACGCCTGTTAAAACCGAGCCATTTCTTTCCTCAGAAAGACTTAACCTTAAAGGTATTCCCTCCAAACTGGTCTGCTTTGAAGGTACGCAGGTTCCGTCAATTTTAAAGCCTGGAAGCTGCCCTGAACAGGGAGTATGGGCTTCGGACCGGATACACGCTGCAGCTTTTATCCTTCTTCTTGAAGCCGAAAGTGGAAAAGAAGTTCCTTTTGCCTTTGTAGAGTATGTAAGTTTTGGACTACTTCGTAGGGTAGTTGTTCGAAGCTCGGATAGGCGGGAAGTTCTCAAAATCTGTAGAGAAGTGGAGAAAATTAAAGCCGGATTCATGCCTGAGAGAAAAGAAGAGAAGTTCTGCAAAGAATGTAATTTTTCAGAACACTGTATTTCAGATTCTTCCCTTATGTCGAAATTTTTCTGAGTTGGAATAAAGGAAAAAGGTTTAGCATAAAAATAAAAGGATTCAGAAAAAGAAACCAGAAAAGGAAGGAAAAACAGAAAAAGAAGCGAATTTGAGATACGAAGCTTCGGATTTAACTCTATATAAAGGCCGTATTTTTAACGTAAAAGCTCCACCTTGAACCCTTTTTTCGAGCCTACCGCAGTATTATATAAGCCAGCTGCAATACGCCCTATGAAGTATCCGGATACCCCATAAAATATAGGTAGACTGAGTACAGCCCATTTCCCGAAAATCAAGGAAAAAATTCCGAATTTTTTTGGCATTGAAATCCCCATAAAAGCAGCGATTGTTGTGAAGAATCCGAAAACGAAACCCATTGTTCCATAAAGGATTGTAAGGATTTTCCCGAATCCGGCTGAATCAATTTCTTTTATGACTACCATGATATTCCCCAATAACTCATATTTTTTGCAATTTATATAATTATGGTACTATTATTTTTGAATCTGAAAGATAAATATCTCTAAGTACAAGTACTCAGAAAATTATTCTGGTAAAGTAGAGAAAATCTGAGGAAAAGACAAAACTTTTTAAAGGAATTTTTGATCAAATTTTGTTTTAAAAACTTAAGTCAAAACTTTTTAAAAGGAAACCTCTCTCAATCTGCTTGACAAGTCCAGAAAACGCATAATAAAAAATAAATTCGTTATTTAGGAACGGTTATTGAAGGTGGATCCATCTTCGCAGCAAGTTTCGAGACATTAGAACGGAATAATACTTTGTTTGAAGTTATAATTCCATTTGATCCTTTATTATTTATTTTTTTAGCAGGAACTCCAGCAATAGAAATACCTTTTTCATAAAATGATTTGTTTACAACAGAGTTTGCCCCAATTGCAATATTATCAGCTATTGTAATGTTTCCAAAAATTTTAGCGCCTGGCCCAATGTATACATTATTTCCGATTTGTGGTGCCGAGATATCGTCCCTATTGGATCCTATATTAGTACAGGCATGTATTCTGCAATTCTCTCCAATCCTAACATCCTTATTTATGACTATAGTTCCCCTATGGGCTATGCATAAACCGGGACCAAAAACGTTTAGTGGAATAGTAAACCCCAGATGGATACTCATAGTGTGATATCTGTACAATATATAGTTTAAATATAATTTAGAAAGTAGAGACTTTTTACAATTATTATAATATTCGGCCTTTCTTAATAATCTCTGAAATTTCCATATATCATCGCCAATTAATTTGGGCCTTTTATAATTTTTTCCGCATGCTAATTTATCTGCTTTAATATAAAAATCATAGTCTGCTTTTGATTTGATAATAAATAGCCCCCCTTAATGAATATAGTTATTAGAAATTTTCTATATGGCAAACTAGAGTTACAAATGTATTCAATTAACCTAGTTAACTCTGACACAAAGATCAAAGTCTTCAGAAATTGTAAAGGAATTAACTGTGCATATTTTATTACATACACGTGAATTAATATAAATTTTTCCCAAAATATTTAGAAAATCTTTTAGAATTTTCTGGGTTTTTACGTGACAGCAGTTTTCATCTGTTAAAAGAAAGGCGCCGTTACTCAAAAAATCATTAACGAAATATCGAGAAAATATGAGAGAAAGACAAAACATTTTAAAGGGATTTTTGATCAAGCTTTTTTTTAAAAAGATTGAGACAAAATATTCTAAAGGAATTTTTGATCAAGCTTTTTTTAAAAAGATTAAGACAAAACCTTTTAAGGGAGAACCTCTCTCAATCTGCATGACATGTCCAGACCAGCATATCTTGGAAAAATGCTTCTGCACTGGTGTGAGGCCTGTAATGTGCCTGTGTTAGGGAAAAAGTGCGGATGCGGTAAAAGTACAAAAAAAGTTGAGGTCACTCCTCCAGGGGATATCCGCCCAGCTTTTAATTATGATATAAAACGCATAAACTCGGTTTCGGAAAAACAGTTCAATGCGCCCCTTATACCCGATGGGCACCTTGTAGTGCTAAATAAAGCTCCGTATGAAGACCGCATGGACGAAATTATAGTTGACGGGAAAGTGCTTGCATCTCTCAGATTTGAAATTGAGAGTTGTGAATGGGTCCTGCTTCCCAGGCTCGAAGGGGCAAGAAGGCTTTTCCAGGGCAGGGATAGAAAAGCCCTGAAAAAATGGGTTGTTATCGAGCAGGCAGTTGTGCCTTTTATTTTGGAAAAGGGAGCAAGTATTCTGGCACCTGGGGTTCTTGATGCCGATCCTGATATCAAAAAAGAAGACGAGGTAGTTGTGCTGAACCCTACAGGAGAGATAATCTGCTGTGGGCGAGCCCGAATGTCAGGAAAGGAGATGTGTGAGGAAAACCGCGGGAATGCGGTAAAACCGCGCTGGAGCGGGAAGCCAGAGACTCAAAAAACGAAATCCGGAGGGCAGACCTGGGAAGATGCCATAAAAGCCAACGAAAAGATCCTGGACAGTATGATAGAAAAATCCCATGCTTTCATAAAAAATGTTGCAGGAAGCATGGATCTGAAAGTAAGCGTATCTTATTCTGGGGGTAAGGATAGCCTTGCTGTGCTCCAGCTAGTTAGTGAAAGCCTTGATGATTATGAGATTATGTTTGCAGACACGGGGCTTGAGTTTCCGGAAACCCTTGAGAACGTCAAGCAAGTCGTTGAGCACTATGGAAGAAAAATCAGGACCTCAAGTGCAGGAGAAGCTTTCTGGGATTCGATAAGTGTTTTTGGCCCCCCTACCATGGATACCCGCTGGTGCTGCAAGATCTGCAAACTCGGGCCGATTACCCGGTTAATTGATGAGAACTACGGAAGCGGATGCCTTAGTTTCATAGGGCAGCGCCAGTACGAATCTCACGCTCGTTCAATCAGCAAGAAAATCTGGAAAAATCCCTGGGTGGGAAATCAGGTAGGAGCATCCCCTATACAGGAATGGACAGCCCTTCATGTATGGTTTTACCTTTTCAGGACGAAAGCCCCCTATAATCCGGCTTATGAGAAAGGATATGACAGAATGGGATGCTGGCTCTGCCCGTCTTCTTCCCTTGCCGACTTCTTCCAGCTTGAAGAAAGCCATCCCGAACTTGCAAAAAAGCTGAACTCCCATCTCCTAGCCTATGCCGAAAAAATGGGGCTCTCTCCTGAGTGGGTAAAGTATGGCTTATGGCGCTACAAGCGGTATCCTCGGGTGCTCCAGGAACTTGCCAAGAAAAAAGGAATTTCTCTTCTTCCATCCCAGAAGGCCCCAAAAGAGCTTAATTTTGAAGTGGCTACAGGATACAGGCCCTGTAAAGCAGGAGGAATGTCTGCTGACGGAAGTTTTGGGCAGGCAATTGATATAGAAACCCTGAAAGAAAGCGGAATGCTTTCCCCCATCGGAAAGGCTTCTTTTATAGAGGGAGCTGCGTCAGTCGCTTTTGGGGAATCCAGGGCACAGGTCTTTGCCTCTGGGAATGTTAACGGGAGAAGCGAGAATGAAAAAGAGCTAAAAAAACTTATGAAAATTGTTGAATTCTCGGTAAGAAGGTCCTTGCTCTGCCAGGGATGCGGAGTTTGCGTGGGCCACTGTGAGCACAACGCAGTTGAAATAAAGGAAAAGAAGGTTAGGATTAAAGAAAATTGCATTCACTGCGGAGTATGTATTGAAGTCTGTCCGCTTGTTAAATTTATTTAAATTTTTACAGTTGACACGAGTTAGAACTGTAGTACTTTGCAGAAAGAAAAACGAGGACTCAGATAGAAGTAAATGTAAAAATTCAAAAAGGCAAACTTAATAATCAAAAAGGCTTTTCTGGCCCATCCTTTTCTGGAGTTCCCCTACCCTGACTCCTACACGCCTGAACTCCGTCCGGCTTTCCGAAAGAAACTCGTCCAGGATTTCGCGAGCTACCTCGAGAAGGGTTTCTTTTGAATAGGCCGGATGGTTTAATGTACGGCTTTTTGTATACATTCGGAACTTTGAGTTTATGACCGTAACGGTTACAGTCCTGAAGGAAAGCCCCCTTGAATCGAGTTTTGAGATTACATCCCCTGCCAGCCTTTCAAGTAACTGAGAAATAGGGGTAATGTCAAGGGTATCTTCAGGCAAAGTTGCAATTCTCCCTATCTGTTCGGAGCCTTCCCTTTCTTTCACGGGAGAATCGTCGATCCCTACTGCAGCCTGTTTAAGCCAGATTCCCCTGGCTTTTCCGAAAGTGGAAATCAGGTCGATAACATCGTGTTCAGCAAGGTCTGTTATGGTGACTATGCCCATTTCCTGCAATTTTTCTGCGGTTACATTCCCTATCCCCCAGAGTTTTGACACTTTAAGGGGCCAGAGAAAGCTCTCGAGTTTATCCGGACTTATAACTGTAATCCCGTTGGGTTTCTTTACAGAGGAAGCCATCTTGGCAATAAGCTTATTTGGACCTACCCCCACAGAACAGGTCAACTTCTCCCTATCTTTTATTTCATTCTTAATCTGGATTCCGGTCTCAAAGGCCAGGCTAAAATCCCCACCTGCTTTCTCGGTAATTTCCAGAAATGCTTCATCTATACTGATCTGCTCAAATGCTTCTCCGGTCTCCCTGGCATCCGCATAACTCCTGAGAATTTCCATAACCCGGTCCGAGACCGAAGTGTAGAAATCTTTTCGGACAGGCAGAAAAACAGCTTCAGGGTTCAGTTTCTTTGCCTTCGAACAGGACATGCCTGCTCTGATCCCCGACTCTCGCGCATTATAATTGCAGGTACTTACAGCCCCACTTAGCCCGCTTCTTCCAGAGAGCATGCAGACCACAACGGCTTTTCCCTGAAGTTCAGGTTTTTCTCGTTCTTCAATGGCTGCATAAAAATAGTCCATGTCCACATGGAGAACAACACGTTGCATCGAAAAAAATATGTCGGGAAGATTTGTATAATTATCTCTCAAACTTTAGAAACAGAAAAGTACAAACCATAACACATAAGAAAGATAACTTCATTACTTGTAACACTATTTTTAAAAAAGTTAGTTTTCAGCAGTAGACGCGATTTTCATACAGGACGTTTTCAGCATGAGTACCTCGAATTCCCTACATGACTCAGAAGAAACAGCAACTTTCCCAAAAGAAACAACAGGCAGAACGAGCCAGATATCCGGAACAAGTTCCGAAAAATCGGGCAAGGCCTCCGAAAGAAGCGGCATTCCTGTACTGGAAGTCAGAGATCTATGCCATAGATACCCACATCTTGATTCAAATGCCCTTGATAAAATCAACCTCAAAGTGTTCAAAGGGGAGAGAGTTGCAGTGCTTGGGGCCAATGGAGCAGGAAAATCGACTTTATTCAAGCATCTTAACGGGATCCTACGGCCTCTTTCAGGGGAAGTCCTGATAAAAGGGGAAAAAATGACTAAGAAAAATCTCCGGACATGCAGGGAAACCGTAGGAATCGTCTTCCAAGACCCTGATGACCAGGTGCTTGCTCCGAGTGTTGAAGAAGATATTGCTTTTGGGCCAATTAATATGGGTTTGTCCAGAAGCGAAGTCGAAATGAGAGTCAAAGAAGCCCTTGAAATGGTCGGACTCACAGGTTTTGAGGAAAGGGCCCCACATCATCTGAGCGGAGGGCAGAAGAAACTTGTGGCAATTGCAGGCATCCTTGCCATGCGACCTGAGGTTATAGTCCTTGATGAGCCGACAGCCGGCCTTGACCCTCTCAGTTCTGCTCGCGTGCTTGAGCTAATTATGAAGATGAACAGGGAACTTGGAATCACCCTGCTCCTTTCTACCCACGATGTGGATGTGGTTCCTTATTTTGCAGAAAGGGCTTTTGTTCTCCATCACGGAAGACTTGAGGCTGATGGAAGCCCGGAAGAGATCTTCAGCGATCCTGAACTCCTGAGGAAAGCTCACCTTAGACTTCCAAGAGTAGCTGAAGTATTCGAAATGCTCCAGCAAAAAGGACTCAATGTTAACATACAGATAACAGCCGAAGCAGCCAGAGATGAAATACTGCGGCTTGTAAGCTCGAGGCAGCAAAAAGTGAAGCTTGAGTGAAAGCTTGAAAGAGTCCTTAGAGGAGAAGTTTCAATGGTAACGCTCACGGATATTGAACGCGAATCGTATAAAAGCAGTCCAGTACACAAGCTTGATCCCCGGGTAAAATTGCTTTTTGCACTTGTTATAGTCATTTATGCGGTTAGTCTGCCTCGAATTCATGAAAGAAATATTGTCCGCCTTTTTGCCATAGAGGTTTATTTGATGCTCCTAGTGCTTGCTGCAGGGCTTGATTTAAGATACTTTTTCCTTCGCGTTCTTGCGATTTTACCCTTCGGACTCGCAATTGTCCTTATCCAGCCATTCCTCAGACCTTCCTTTATAGAAAATTATACTCCATACCCTCTTGACCTGCCTTTTGGGCTCAGTATAACCTATGAGGGACTTGACTTTGGGAGTACACTGCTGGCGAAATTTCTGGTCTGCATAACAGCCATTGTCTTGTTTTCTTCAACGACACGGCTCAGGGATATGGTTGCAGCCGCAGACAGGATAGGCATCCCAAGAGAATTTACTCTGCTTTTGAGCATGATGGTACGCTACCTCTTCCTTTTCTGGGCCGTTCTGAAAAGGATAAGGATCGCACAGCAAACAAGACTCTTTGATATGTGGAACAAAGATGTGCCAAGAAGATGGGTCATCGAGCAGGTAGGAAACAGCATTAGCTCAATTTTCATACGCTCTTACGAGCAAGGAGAAAGAACATATATAAGCATGCTTTGCAGAGGCTACGGAAGTGGGCATGAAAAGGCTTATTACAGAACAAAAATCAAAACCCAGGATATCTTTTTTCTGCTCCTGAGTGCAGGCTGCATATTGTATATCCACCTTTACGTCTGAAAAGACTGCTTCCAGTGTCCTCTGACATTTATATAAAATTGATTATTAACAGGCCTACAGGTAGCAGAGAGAAAATAAAATGTGAAGGTGCCTTGGGATTCAGGTTATCCATAGTAGCAGGAATTTATTCTAACTTTTTCTGTCCCGAGACCAGAAAGATGGAATTATTCCTGAGAATCCTCTGTGAAAGTGACTGCTTGCTTTTTTAAAGTTCTGTACCTCCAGAAGAGGATTGACTGAGGTATTTACAAATCCGGTTTCCGAAAAGAGGAGGGAGGCATTCTCAGGACTTATTTTCTAATAAAAAGGCAGAGAACTCTTGATTGGTCCATAATAGTCCTTGAAGACTGAACTGTGCTGGTTCTTTTTTATAAACTTATCTGCCCACTCAGAAAGCATTCTATTAAAGCGTCTACTTGGTCGGGGATCAAACCAGTCTCCATCTATGGCAAAAATCATCCATTCTGGTTTAAGGACTCGCTTCCATTCCCTAACAGCGCAGGAAGGCTGCTGAATAGTCCAAAGCAGGAAATTTGCCCGTGACCAGATCGAGAGAACTATCCTCAGAAGGCAGGTTTTCCGCGTCTCCATGAAAAAAATCAATTTTAAGCCCCATATTGTCTGCATTATGCTTCGCTTTCTTGAGCATACCTGCCGAAAGATCTATACCTGTTACTTTATGCCCCATCTCAGCAAAGAGAAGGGCAAGAAACCCAGTGCCTGTACCCCAACATCCAGTACGTTTAAATGCTCTCTGGAAGCAAGAGAATTTTCAAGTATTTTTTTCCAGACCGCGTATTCTTCTTCATCAAAGCCATTTATCCCGTTTGTGTATGTGGAAGATCTTATATTCCAATAACTGGCAATAACTTTCTTGCAGTCTATAAAAATACCCTCCACGAGATTATAAAAAGAGGCCTTTCTCTTCCTTTTTTTACATAAGTTTGTTCTGATTTTTTCAGTTAGAGATTTGGAAGGCTTCAATTATGTATCCATTTTCAGCTGGTTTGGAAAAACTTCAATTTTCCAAAGTTAAAGTTTTAGAACCTTTTTCGGCAGTGTTGCAAATTTCATGTAACTTAAAGCCAGTTTCACAAATTACTATGATTTGGCTCTATTGATTGTTGTATCCTTCAGTGTCATTCTTTACGACGAACGGTTTTGACTTCCGAAGTCTAATTTTCAGGCATTTCATACGTGTATTTTTTAACCTAATAACATTTGTTCTTGCAGTTTCCTCAGACATATTTTACTCCTTCCTGACCAGAAAGGATTTCTCAACTTCTGGCTCATACATATAACAGATTTGATAGAATAAATTATTTCCTATTTGTAATAATTTGCATACAAAAGTAATAAATGTATGTATAAAAGTAACATCAGAACGAAATTTAATGATGCCAATCAGTTAAAAAAGTCATTCAAAAAAATACAAATATTCCAGTACATTTGGGCCTATAGACCTATGGAAGGTTATTTTGAGAATTAAGGATTTTTAAGCTTCCCTGTTCTTAGAGCTAAGAGAGTCCTGAAAAATCTAAAGCCAATTAGAGTTTCTTTGTATCCTTAGTTTTATTTTTACTAATTTTTATTTTTGTGAGATAAAGTATTTATTATTCGATAATTAATAACATATGTTGATACTAAAGTTAATTTTAGTAATATAAATAGATTTATCATTGTGTGAAAACTGAGCCAAGAGGTGTAAATTACAGTGCAGGAAGTAAAAACAAAAAAATTCGCCAAAGGAAAAAATACCTTGCTGGTCCATGGAGCATGGGACAAGTTATTCCCTGCATCTTCACCAGCCTCTCCTATTGTTCAATACTTCTCTCCTTTTACTTATCCTATTTCTTATCCCACTCCTGACTGCTCGTTTTTTCCTTCAGGGCTTCTCTATCTTGATCTGAACATTTACCGGGAAGCCGTGATAAAGGCTCTTATCAAAGAAAAAAGCAAGGACCTGTACCGGCTGATCGAAAGAGTCAACTTTGACGGAAAATATTATCAGGTGAAATGTGTTCGTTTTGGAGACTGGAAACATTGCTGGGATCTGGCAATCCGAATTCAATTTTTTGGAATGATGCCGGGGTTAGCCTTCGAGCCGAAAAAGATCATTTCTAGGAAAAACAAGAAAATAATATATAGATCCCTTATCCTGGTAAATCCATATGAGTTGTGGGAAAGGAAACTGGTTGAAAAGTTGTGGAATCTTCAGGATAGAATTGAATTCCTAATAGCAAAAATCCTCTTTCACGAATGCATCCATATCCTTATCTTCCTTGGAAAAACTCTATCCTCAGGTTTTGAGCAGACAGATGTTTTCCTTGAGTTCAAAGAGCTACTTAAGTTTGCAAACTCGAAGAAATTGTGCCCTGAAAGTTATGATGTTCAGTCCCACCTTCGAAATTTGGTTGATCTTAATATAAATTTTAGAGGAGGTTCTGAAGAAAAGCCAGACCTGGTTCCTGAACTTTACGAATTTCTGATTCACGAAAAATACAGCATCAAAAAAACCGATCTAGCTTTCGGCCTTCCTTGCAGCAACAGAAAAATTTCCCGGGATTATGTGAAATTAGCAGTTTTGAAAATGAGCCCCTGTATAGAATTTAATAAAAAAATCTGGAAAAAGGAAGTTAACAGGTTGCAGAAGGATCTGGAAAAACTGTATGACAGGATTGATGGTTAACCAGAGCCGAGAGAGTGAGATAGATCGGAAAATATCCTTGAACAGACGACTATGAAAAAAAATCCTCAATTTAGCCTGGAATTCTGAACCCTTGAACCTAGTCCCTGCCTGCTTTATTACCACAGACAGGGGCAAAAAAAGAGTTCAGATGATTTAGGCGATATAGGAGGTAATTTTATTTTGTGTCTGTTCGCCAGAGATTAGTTATCGATATTACCAACCAATATTTAACATTTTTGGTAGATTTTTTATTACAAATTGTTAACTTTTTTAATAAAATTTCTACGCAGCGGAGGTATTATTTTTGGGAGAATTTATCATTTTGCAGTGCCAAAAAACATTGAGAGTGAGGGGAGCAGTTTAAAGAGCTACACAATATGAATAATAAATACAACTAGGGAAATAAAATAGGCTGTATCCTTTTAGACCTAAGCGAGGTATTTACTCTATCTACTTTGGAACAAAAATCTCCAGTTCTTTTTTTCATTAAGTTTCAAAACAGGTAAGGAGATAGAGTCAAAAATTAATGAGAACAGATGTTTGACTTAGTGGAAGATACAAGGATACTTAATTTGACTAAAAAATAAAA
Organism: Methanosarcina sp. UBA5; assembly: GCF_002505485.1. GTDB lineage: Archaea > Halobacteriota > Methanosarcinia > Methanosarcinales > Methanosarcinaceae > Methanosarcina. The sequence continues at coordinate 27,574 of NZ_DAVG01000082.1, forward strand.
ATACAGATACTGGAGAAGGATTCAATAAAAATATTGTCGAAAAAAGTAATACCAAAACGTATATATGTAATACTAGACATTGTGGTATTATCGGAAGTATTCTTTGAAAACAGTTACATGAAACATTGTAAGAGACTCAAAAATATTAAGATTATTCCTGAAAAAGAATTTTCGGGTTTCATGTTAAGGATATATTCTTTTCAGATTCAGGAATATTCCTGAATCTGAAAAGAACTACTGATTGGATTTATAGGAAATAAGAGATCGGGGTAAAAAGAGGGAAAAATGAAATGCATATACCTGATTCATTCATACCGCTTAGCCAGGCAATAATTTACTGGGTTATTGCCCTTCCGTTTATTATAATGTCAATGAAATGGGCAAAAAAAGAGCTTGATGAGATGAAAGTACCGATTCTTGCAGCCCTTGCAGCAGGAATTTTTGCAATCCAGGCTATGAATATTCCCATAGGGATGGGAACAAGCGGGCATATGGTAGGAGCAGCCCTTGTAGCCATCGTCTTCGGAAGCCCCTGGGCTGGTGTTCTTGTGCTTACTCTAGTCCTGCTTGTGCAGGGATTAGCCTTCGGTGACGGGGGACTCACTACCATGGGAGCGAATATTCTGAATATGGGTGTTATTTCCGGATTTGTCGGATATTATACATATGTTGCCCTTCGGAAAAGCATAGGCACAAGCGTAGCAGCCTTCGGAGGCGCCTGGCTTGGACTGTTTATTTCGGCAATAGTTTGTGCGGTTGAGATGTGGATTGCAGGTACTTTCCCGCTAGTTCCCGGCCTGGTTGCCATGGGTACATATCATCTGATAATTGGTTTTATCGGCGAAGGACTGATCACTTCAATTGTAATCACTGCGATTGCAAAATCCCGTCCTGACCTTCTTGAGGATAGTTTCACTGCGAGACCAGAAAAACATAAAAAGGAGACACATGCATGAACGGAAAATCAAACATAAAATTCTTTTACGTTGGAATTGCGATTGCACTTCTGCTTGCGGTTCTAGCTCCTTTCCTTGCATCTCCCGACCCAGACGGACTGGAAAGTGCTGCTTCAGACGTAATTCATGGGTCAAAATTGTCCGAACTGGAAGACAGCAAGCCTGTTGTAAGTTCTCCAATGGCTGACTATTCAATCGAAGGACTGGGAAAGAGTGGAGAAGTAGTAGCTATAGCTGTTGGAACACTTGCAGTACTGGTAATCAGTTTAGGGCTGGGTAAAGTATTCAACAAAAAAGCCTAACATAAAGCCCATTTTTCTTCCCTTAAAAACCCCTTAAAAACCCATATTCTCCCAAAAAGGTAGAGTAAGAAGCGACTCACATACTTCTGGTAAAAACATCTCAGTTATTGCCAATAAATATAATACTAGAAGGACATAAGTCCTTTACAATACAGATTTTACACTTTGGTCTCCTTGCCTGACAGACCTTCCTCCCATGATAGATAAAGATCATGGAGATTGAATCAAGATCTTCCCTTCGGGCAAGTGAGATAAGGTCCTGTTCGATTTTAGCGGGGTCGGAGTTTTTTGTAAATCCCAGCCTTCTTGAAACTCTTTTTACATGAGTATCTACAGCAACTCCTTCTGCTATCCCGAATGCTCTGGCAAGCACTATATTAGCCGTTTTCCTTCCGACCCCTGGCAAACTGATCAGCTCTTCCATAGTTTTCGGAACTTCTCCATTGTACTTCTCAACAATCATCTGCGCAGCAGTTTTGATATTTTTTGCCTTGGTTTTGTAAAAACCTGTGGAATATAGATCGTTTTCAAGTTCTCTGAGGTCTGCACTAGCATAATCTTCTGCAGTCCTGTACTTTTTGAACAGTTTGTCAGTCACTCTATTAATCTGCACATCGGTCGACTGAGCTGAAAGAACAGTTGCCACAAGCAGTTCTAGAGGATTACTGTAATTAAGTGAGGGTTTTACATCAGGATATTCTTCTTTTAGAAGAGCCCAGATCCGGTCGAAATTATGTTTATTATCAGGAATATCATATTCAGAAACAAAATCCTGAGTGTCAGATTTTTTTGGCTTTCTTTCAGGCATGCTAACTCCATCTTCTAGTTGTTTCCAGATTTTAGCCGGGAACTATTTGTTTGAGGAAACGGTATTTTCTTGAAGGCCCTAGAAGTTTTAGTTCTGCGTCTGGTCAGCAGGTTACAGCATATACTGAATATCCGAGCATGTAGTAGGATATGAGAAAACCAGCTTTTTTATGTCTGAGGCTTTGAGCCCGAGCCGCATTACCGCAGCAAAAATATTGATAGCTTCTCCGGCATTCGGACCCAGAATATGAGCTCCCATTATACGGTCGTTTGCTTTATCGATAATTACCTTTGAAGCCGCAAACTCTATTCCTGCTCTGCGGGTCGTGTTCCAGTTGCTTCTGTCCTGGAAAATCACTTTATATTTGTCATTATCTTTAGCCACACTGATTCCTACCGATGCTAGAACCGGAATGGTAAAGACCGCACTTGGAATGCCTGTGTAATCTGCCTCGATACTATCGCCCTCAAGGACATTAATTGCAGCAACTTCTCCCTGAAGGCTTGCTACAGGAGTAAGCTGTGCTCCCTCCAATACACAGTCCCCTCCAGCATAGATTCTGGAGTTCGAGGTTCTCATGTGCTTATCAACTACAATAGCTCCCTTTTCAGTTTTAACCCCTGCATTTTCAAGATGCAAATCCTCTATATCGGCTATACGACCTGCTCCGTGCACTACCATATCCACAAGGAAGCTCTGAGTTTCGGTTCCGGTTTCAGATTTAGATTGGACCTTTACAAGAAATCCATTGTTTTCTTTTTTTACTGAAATCAAAGGTTTATTTGTAAGAATTTTGATTCCTGCGGCTTCGGAGGCTTTTATAAGCATATTCACCATGTCAGAATCAAAAGCTCCCAGGATCCTTTCACTTCTTTGCAGGATTGTCACCTCGGCTCCAGTTCTTCGCGCAACATGAGCGAACTCTATAGATATATATCCGCCTCCAATGAAAATGATTTTCTCAGGAAGCTTTTTGGTTTCCATTAACCTCTCGCTTGTGGTAATATACTCCTCACCGGGAATATTGAGTATTCTGGGCTTTGCACCTGTAGCCAGGAAAATATACTCTCCTTTAAGTTTGTCCTCTCCAACAACGATTGTGTTTTGATTTTCGAAATGCGCTCTCCCATGATATGTATCAATTCCCATCTCAACCAGATGTTTCTCTGTTTTGCTGGAATAGCCTTCAGTAAATGTCTTTTTAAACTCGATGAGTGAAGTCCAGTCGAGCTTTAAAGGAGTATTTATCCCTACACCTTTTCCTATTAGCCGATTGTTAGAGTCAGTGACCTCAGCGATATCGGTAAGCACTTCCTTCGGATCACATCCCCTTAGGGGACAGGTACCTCCATATTCCCTTGAGTCAACAATAGCGATCTTTAATCCTGAACGTGCAACTTTACCCACAAAGGTTCTACCCGCAGTACCCGTCCCGATAATTATAATATCATATTTCTTTTCCATTAAACTCCCCAACCCACTGAAATTATTTTCTGAAATGAATTAAGAAGATATTTTAAAAGTATATTTTATATGCAATTTTTATCCATTTTGATTTCAGAGAATAAGTATTTCACCTGGATATGGTCCAAGAAAAAAAGTATTACCTAAATCTGGTTCAAGAAGAGAAGTAAAAAATGTGCAACTTCATAGAGTTATGTATAAAAAGTACCAAAAACTTAAAGAACTATATTCCCAGAAGAGTCCTGACAGCACCTCAATGGAAATACTAGGTTTGTAAAATATAAGTCCGGTTTATCCAGAAAAAATGCTCCTTTTTAATATAATAATGTGTAGACCATAAGTTTTATAGCTAAGAATTTTTAAAGCAAGGATATTGGTGATTTTTTGGTAAAGAGGGCACTTCTCAGCGTCTCAGACAAGACAGGAATTGCAGAATTCGCACGCGGACTTGAATTACTTGGCGTGAAGATTATTTCAACAGGCGGAACAGCGAAAATTCTTCGCGACGCCGGCATAGAAGTTACCGATGTCTCGGAAGTCACGGGATGTCCAGAGATGATGGGAGGTAGGGTAAAAACTCTCCATCCAAGAATTCATGGCGGGCTCCTATGCCTGCGAGATAGCAAGGAACAGATGACTGAGGCTGAAAGAGAAGAAATCTCGCTTATTGATATGGTGGCTGTAAACCTCTACCCCTTTGAGGTAACGATCTCAAAGGAAGGCGTAGAACTTGAAGAAGCCATTGCGAATATAGACATCGGAGGGCCAACCCTTCTTCGTTCGGCAGCTAAAAATTACCGTTCGGTTGCAGTGCTCTCCGACCCGTCTGACTACGGGCGTGTCCTCAAAGAACTTCGTTCAACCGGAGTAATTTCGGAGGCGACTCGAGCTGCCCTTGCAGTTAAGGCTTTTAGGCATACTGCGGATTATGATGCAGCCATTGATACCTACCTGAGCAAAACTCTGCTCGGAGAACATGTGCTGCGCCTGAATTTTACCGACGGTGTAAAACTTCGCTATGGGGAAAACTGGCACCAGAGAGCCTATTTTTATAAAGACCCCAAAATAGAAGGCCCTACCATGGCAAAAGCCACCCAACTGCACGGAAAAGAACTCTCCTATAATAACTATGTGGATGCCGATAATGCCCTTCAGACGGTAAAAGAACTCGGAAATGCTCATCCTGCCGTGGCAATCGTAAAACACAATAATCCATGCGGACTTGCAACCGGAAGCACACTCCTGCAGGCTCTTCAGGCTGCCTGGGACGGAGATCCGATTTCAGCTTACGGAAGCATAATCTGCACCAATGAAACCTTTGACCTCGAAGCTGCGACTTTTCTGAACGGAAAATTTGTGGAGATTATTCTTGCTCCTGACTTCAAGCCCGATGCCCTTGAATACCTGAAAAACAAAAGTGAAAACCTTAGGCTCCTTAGACTGCCTGAGCTCAAAGAAGCTTTCGGGACAGACTACACATATAAGTATGTGATCGGAGGCATGCTCAAGCAAAGTCGTGATATTGGCCTTTACGAAAAATGGGAGTCAGTCACAGACATTCCCTATCCTGAAGAGAAGCGCTCTATCTCGGAATTCTGCCTTAAAGCTTGTAAGTCAACTAAATCCAATGCAGTGATCCTTGCTCACGAGTACGAGCCAGGTTTCTTTATGGTACTTGCTATGGGCGCAGGACAACCGAATAGGGTTGACTCGATTCGCAAACTGGCAGCTACAAAAGCTGTTGAAAATCTCAGAGTAATTTACGAACGGGAAAATCCTGCAACCTCCTTTGAAGCTTATTGCCAGAAAGTGATGTCAGAGTGCGTAATGGCTTCGGATGCCTTTTTCCCCTTCAATGACAACATAATTTATGCAGCAGAAAATAACATCCGCTACATAGTCTCTCCAGGTGGATCAATTCGAGATGGCGAAGTCATTGATGCTGCAAATCGGCTCGGGGTTGCCATGGTCTTTACAGGCATGCGCCACTTCCTTCATTAATAAAATTTACAGGTGTCGATAAAATCAAATTGCGTGCGGCCACCCTACCCTAAAGGATGGGGGCATGCTTCGGGCCTCCCGCCCGGTTTCTGGGAAATAGTTAAGTATCCATTTACAAAACTTCTTGATGCAGAGTTGCATTACCAACTTCTGCGACCGTGAAACTAAGAAACCTCATTTTACAATATCCCTGAGCTAAAGACTCAGGGGTTTCCTGGATCGTTCTTCTGGCCAATTGATAGCAAATGATACAGGCCGATCTCCTGTTTTTAATGGATGTCAGTGTTTCAGTGAGTTGCCTTTTGGTCTCCTGAGTTTTCAGTCAGTACATCAAGCCTTTCGGGCATCGTTTCAATTGATTTTCATACGATTTTTTCGGATTTATGAACTCTTTTGTTCTCTCTGGTCTTTTGTTATTCTTTTACTCTTTCTCCCTTCTGGCCTTATTATTATCTTACTGCTTTTTTCATTACCTGGCAGGTTCTTTTGCTGTGATTTCAAATAACAAAGGTTTATTCTGCTCTATGTTTTCACTTTATGGTTTTAAAATTCATTTTTGAGTAATATTTTTTATTTTTTTTCAGGTCTCATTTAACACTTTGAAAAATGGAAAATATCTTTGTAGACTTTTATTGAAAGCTTCAGCCAGATAGTAAGTTGTAGCCAGATAGTAAGCTGTAAATTAACTCATGATCAAACTTCTTACTACTTTATTCACGTTTCAAGGTTTATTAATACCCTGTTGATGCTAAAAACTCGTTTAACATGAAATAATACTCCGATTTTAAAACTTTTTATGCGAAAGCATTTTTCATTTGAGACTAATTTTTGGTATAATTAATTTAAAATAATTACAGGGATTATTTTATGTTGTACACTAGAGATAACAGGAAGAGTGAGTAACGGATATGAATAGTAAATAAAGAATCGCTCGAAAGCTTATGATCCTGTTCCGAGTAATATGCTTGGGGGAGCGTATTTTCGGATCGACCGTATCGGGGGCTATGGTAAAAGGAGCATAAGTTTCCGGGCTTTTCCTTACCCTCCTTTTAATGTGCGTTTTTCTTATTTTCCTACTAATTCTGTTATACTAATATCTTTTAAACCTTTTACCGTGTTTTTCATGATGTCGGCAGAATCCGGAGTCTCTTTACCAGCTCCCACAAGGTCCAGGCCATTAAATGCTATTCCTAAGAGGCTGTCTAAAATTCAAACCATTTCTACAATTGGATAATTGGCAATGTTAACATTAAAGTTCGATCGTAAATTTTTCCGAAATTCAGGCATACGTTGACCTTAAAGATAGTACCTTCTCCATGTGACTTAAGCACTTGAGACATAAAATCAAGTACAGTAAAAGCTATAGCTTAAATTTACGTTTTAGGCATTTAGCGGTTTATTTTAGGCATTTAACGGTTTAATACTATTGTTTTTCGGTTAAATGCATGAGTTCTACCCACTGGTGGGATCAAGTTTAATTTTAAGACACGCTCTAACACTTGCTGAGCTTTCTCTTGCAATAACGACTGGAAGAACCGTCGAGTCGCTTCCAGGAAAAATACCACCTATTCCTCATGGTTAAAAGCAGTCAAGTTGACGCGGGGGAACCCAGCCAACGATCCAATCTATTCTGTTACAAAGTTTCTGACTTTTGATGAAAATCATTGATAACTGCCTGATTCCAATCCGAAGAATCCATATTTCCGGAAGAGGGCAAGAAATTTCCAATTCAGTAAAACACGATTTTTGAAAATCCCTGGGACAGTTCTTCCCCAAGGAATTTTTCCACTTCTTTTTTCAGGTTTTCAATAGCTTCTTCAATAGTGATTCCCTTGCAAATTATATCAGCTTCAGGGCAGACTGAGATATAGAAGCCTTCTTCCTGATGGATGGTTGCAGAGAAGGGAAACCAGATTACCATTCTGTGAAATATCTATCAGTCTGTGTTTTAAATGTTTCGTACCTTCCTGTTCATTAAGGTCTTTTTTGCGGGAAATCTCCTTTTAAGCGCAGGAAATTTATACTTAAGCAGATATCACATTCTAAATATATATTGTCAAGTTTGTGGGTCTTATGCCAACAGAGTTTATACTATCCTCTCCTGTACCTTTACCTGACCTTTCGGTGCTTATTCTTCTGGGTGTCTTCGTACTCACCGCTCTCAGACAGGTCGGATCTTTAAGGTTGCAGATCTGGCAGATTATGAATTTTGGAGCCATACTGGTATTATTGCTCGGCGAAATTTCACCGCAAGAAGCTCTTGCGGCGATTAACATGGACGTGCTCATTTTTCTTTTCGGGGCTTTTTGTGTGGGGGAAGCGCTTAACAGGAGTGGGTATCTTGCCTGGCTCGGGAACCGGATAGTATCCAGGGCGAGGAACACGGATCAACTTGTTTTGCTTGTGCTCTTTTCTACAGGAATTCTTTCCGCAATTCTAATGAACGATACCCTGGCTATCATGGGGACTCCACTTGTTTTGGGGTTTTCCAGAAAGTACAACGTCTCTCCCAAACTCATGCTCTTTTCCCTAGCATTCGGGGTAACTACAGGAAGTGTTATGAGTCCTATTGGAAACCCACAGAATCTCCTCATAGCAATCAATGGAAATCTGGATTCCCCTTTTGTAACATTTTTGCGTTCACTCGCCCTGCCAACCCTTATATGTCTTTTAATTGCCTATGTCGTGCTAAAACTCTTTTTCCGGGAGGAATTCGGAAAATCAACCCTTACCCATTCCGAAGAAATCATTACTGACTCTGAGCTTGCCAGTGCCTCAAAAATGTCTCTTTCTCTTTTGCTGATTCTTATAGCCTGTAAGATTTTTCTGGTGGAGTTTATCCCTGCCTGGGATTTCAGTCTGAGCTGGATTGCTCTTTTCTCCGCATTGCCTGTCCTGCTCAGTAGAAGGCGCGTGGAGATCCTGAAAAATGTTGATTGGTCAACTCTGGTTTTCTTTGTTTCAATGTTTGTGTTAATGCAAAGTGTGTGGATTTCCGGAACATGCCAGGAATTGCTTGCCAAGCTGTCTCCTCAGTTAGGCTCGGTGTCAATGATCCTCGCGCTCAGTATTGGACTAAGCCAACTTATTTCTAATGTTCCATTTGTTGCGCTCTATCTGCCTGCGATGGGTAGTACAGTTTCTCAAGGTCAATTGATGGCTCTTGCTGCGGGAAGTACTATTGCGGGAAACTTTCTAATTCTGGGAGCTGCAAGCAACGTCATAATTATCCAAAACGCAGAAAAAGAAGGAAAAACTCTCTCATTTGCTGAATTCTCTAAAATTGGAGTTTTAATTACGATTTTGGATGCTATTATTTACTTTATATTTCTCTAACCAATATATGTTAGAGATAATCTTAGAATTGATTTACGAGGTTTATTCCTAGTTAAAATTCGATTTAAAGGCTTTTTGGTTCTCAATCATATTAACTCTCAATAATTTTGCCTCTTTTCGTTATAAAGTATAAGTAATTTTTAACTTTTCAATAAACTTGATATACTCAAAAAGCATACACTTTTTTGTGGAAGATATGAGATCATGACCCAGAATAATACAGATCCAAATACCAGGCGCAAGCGCGCCAGGTGCACTGTACAGAAGAAAACCTTTGGGCCTGTTGAAGACCTTGAGACTCATGTCCAGTCCGACTGGTGGCAGACTCTTTTTAACTCACTTTATCTTAAGACCGATGCCGATCTTCTGGATGATATGGAGGTTACTAGGAAAGAGGTCGATCTAATTGTTTCCATTTTGGGAGTGGCTCCTGAAGAAAAAATTCTGGATCTATGTTGCGGACAGGGGAGACACGTAATTGAACTGGCAAGAAGAGGCTTTTCAAATGTAGAGGGATATGATAGGTCGCAGTACCTTATAAGGAAAGCCAGAACCAGAGCACAGAAAGAGAACCTGCAGGTCAGGTTCAGAGAGGGAGATGCAAGAAAGCTTCCCTACCCATCTGATGCTTTTGATGTAGTTACTATACTGGGCAACAGTTTTGGCTACTTTGATTCAACGCTCCAGGACCAAAAGGTTCTTGAAGAAATTTTTAGAGTTATGAAGCCTGGTGGCAGGGTTTTCATCGATGCTGTGGATGGGGACTACATGAAAAAGAGTTTCCAGCCCAGGTCATGGGAATGGCTGGACAGGAAATATTTTGTCTGCAGGGAAAGAGCTCTTTCAGCCAATGGGGATCGGCTAATTTGCAGGGAAGTAATAAGCCGTATTGACAGGGGAGTAATTGCAGACCAGTTTTATGCTGAAAGGTTATACAATAAAGAAAGCCTTTTTGAGCTACTTACCGCTTCAGGGTTTAGTAATCCCGCTTTTCATACCACTTTCAGCCCGGTATCTGCAGGCACTCAGGATGCAGGCATGATGGAACAGAGAATCCTGGTGTCGGCTTATGTTGAAAAACCATGGCCTCCTTCTCTTCAGGCAGCCGGGAATAAAAAAACAATGAATATTGCAGTTGTGCTCGGAGATCCGAGAAAAGAAGATCAGGTCAAGCCTGCCTGTGTCTTCGACGACGACGATTTTGATACGCTTGAGAGAATGAAAAAGGCACTCGCAGAAATTCCCTTCATTAGATTTACTTTCCTTGACAGGCACGAAACGCTACTGGAGGATCTTAAGAAGAAAGCAGCGAAAATTGATCTTGTACTTAATCTCTGTGACGAAGGATTTTATAATGATCCCACAAAAGAGCTTCATGTTCCGGCTTTGCTTGAACAGCTCAACATCCCATATACAGGAGCAGGCCCTCAATGTCTTGCCTTCTGTTATGACAAGTCTATTATAAGAGGTGTTGCCAGAGAGATGCGCATTCCTGTAGCAAAAGGAATGCTTGTGACCGAAGACTCGGAACTTTCAAAGCTTTCTCTATCTTTCCCCTTGCTTGTAAAGCCTAACTCAGGAGACTCAAGTTTTGGGATTACACAGAAAAGCATTGCCCACAGCCGTGAGGAGCTTCTTGAAATTCTTGCGGCAACCCGAAAAAAGATGGGTTCGTGTAGGCCTTTCCTGCTTGAAGAGTTTCTTCCCGGAAAAGACATCAGTGTTGGCATCATTGGGAATCCACCGGCATGCACTGTCCTGCCTATCACGGAAGAAGATTACTCGCGAGTGCCGGAGGAACTTCCAAAGATCTGCGGCTATGAGGCCAAATGGCTTCCGGATTCTCCATACTGGAATATAAAATCCGTGCCTGCAGATATCCCTGAGAAAACCAGAAAGGAAATTGTGAAATGTTGTCTTGCTCTCTTTACCAGGCTGGGTTGTCGGGACTATGCCCGTTTTGACTGGAGGCTTGATGCCGAAGGCAAACCTAAGCTTTTGGAAGTAAACCCCAATCCTGGATGGTGCTGGGACGGTCACCTGGCAAAAATGGCGGCTTATGCTAATATTTCCTATTCTGGAATGCTTGCTGCCATTATCGAAGCTGCAAAGGAAAGATATGGTCTCGGAAATGATGGAAAAGTTGGGCTTTCCAGAAAATTACCTGAGATCACTCCCAGAAAAAGCCCGGCTGAATGTGCTGCCGAGTTTGAGGAAGAGATCGAAGCCAAAAACTGTATGGATACTGAGAATAACCAGAAAGAAAGTGTTTTCTCGGAGGATTCCGAAACAGTACAGGCCTTTGAAACCGTATAAAATTCGAAAAAAGTTTGGAACACGAAAGGATCTGATTTTTCTTTATCGTGTCTCTGCTTTTCTTTTACTTTTGGATGATAATTGTAAGGATATCCTGGTCCTGCATTCTGTGGTCTATACCTACTCTCTGCCCCGGATGTTTTGCGGATATGCCCCAGACTTGGGCATAGCGGAATTTCCTGCGGAAATCCCTGTGCAGTCGGTCACAAATCTGACCTATATTGGTTCCGCTCATAACGATCAGAGGCTCTTCCATATCTGCGGGCTGACCCTGCGGTTTTAAATAGACTCGAATGAAACCCAGCCTATCATAAATAGCATCTTTAAGAGTCTCGATATTAGTGCCTTCGTGGGCTGAAATAAAGATCGAGTTAGGGTATAGTTCTCTGCATTCTTCAATCAACTGGGGATAGGCCAGGTCAACCTTATTAACAGCTATAAGAGACCTGACATAACTACGGTTGTCCAGGACAACGTCAATAAGTTGGTCAACCGTTATGTTTTCTCTTATAAGTACACTTGCGTTATGGATTTTGTACTCATCCAGCACAGCCTTGATAGTCTCATCATCCAAGTCAAGGTCGATGGTTGAGTTGATTTCTATTCCACCCCTATCTTTTTTCTTGATTACTACATCCGGGGGTTCCTGGTCTATGCGAATTCCGGCTTGGTAGAGCTCGTCCATAAGTACTTCGTAATGCTTGGGCTGGAAGACATCAAGCAAAAATATAACCATATCCGAGTTCCTGATAACTGATATGACTTCCTTTCCACGTCCACGCCCTGAAGACGCGCCTTTTACAAGCCCAGGGACGTCGAGGAACTGGATTGTTGCACCTTTGTGTTCCAGTACGCCTGGCACAACTGTAAGGGTAGTAAACTCATATGCTGCCACTGCGGAATTGGCACCCGTGATTTTGTTCAGAAGCGTAGATTTTCCTACTGATGGAAAACCTACAAGGGTTACGGTTCCATCTCCTGATTTTCTGACTGAGTACCCTTCCCCTCCTCCTTTTGCCGAGGCTTTCTTTTCAACCTCGTCTCGCAGGCGGGCTAACTTAGCTTTGAGGCGGCCTATATGATGGGAAGTTGCCTTATTGTACACGGTCTTTCGAAGTTCATCTTCGACTTCCTGTATTTGCTCCTGTATGCTGCTCATCTGGAACCTGCCGATTTAGGGACTAAAGAAATGATCTTCATATTAATTGGAAAAAGAAACCGCGTCCAAACGGTTTCTGCAAACCTTTTTTGATCCAAAAGAGATTCGTATCTGGATATTTTATTCTGAATAGTTGAATGCAATATATATACCTATGGAATGGTCTTCTTTACTGGTTCTAAATGAAAAGGCTACTCAGAACAATTATATTTCACAATAATTATAATAATACTTAAAGCTTATTGAAGGCTATGGCTGGTGAAAAGTTCTTCACCAGAAGCCTGTTTAAAGAGTCTGTATCTCTTATTCAAGGGAGGAAACGTCTCAAAGACTACCTCTCTTGTTCTAAAAAACTATCTCAAAGGGACTATCTCTCCTATTCGAGAAGACTATCTTTTATTCAAAGGAGATTATTTCTCCTGTCCTCTCATACACATGCAGCCCGTCGGGAAGCTTTGAAGCGAATTCTGCAGAGTTAAGAATTTCCAGAAACCTGCGGACTTCGGGAGTTTCCAGAATTTCCTTCCTTATAAGGAAATCGTACTCTTCTTCTGCAAATTTTATAAATTGGAGACCGCCCTTTTCGGTACAATTTCTTATTCCCACACCTACCTCAGCCTTTCCTGAGGTGACTGCCTCACAGACAGCTGCCTCCGATTTTGCTCCGGACGTATACCCCGGAATCGAATCCGTAAACTCCTTTTTACTGATTTCCTTTCCAGCTACGAATTCTGCAATTTTCAGGTCTAAAAGTACCCTTGTGCCTGAACCCAGGTTCCGGTTAATCAGGTGTTTTCCCGGAAGGTCCGCGAGCCCGGAAACCGGTCTATCCTGTCTGACAAGAAGCCCTACTTCCCTCTTATATCCTTTGACAAGAACAACGCCTGAAAGTCTCATATTCTCGATTGTAGAGATGTTATACAGGATTCCGTCTTGTCCTCTGGAGTCTCGTGATGGCATATTCACGCCTGCAATATCTGCCGTATTTGAGGCAATTGCGCTAAAGCCCCCGTTTGAGCTTGTGTAAAGAGTCCTAAAACGAAGTCCACTAAGGTCTTCAAGCAGGTCAAGGCCAGGACAGAAGCCGCCTGCTATCAGGATGTCAGGTTTTTCAACCTCGCCGAAAAGAGTCACTTCTACAGGAGTTCCCGCTTCAATAAACTCTGTACTGGATGGAATTTCAATAAAGCCATCTGCACCGGAAAGAGAGGTTATGGCACCTGAACCTCTATCTGCAGGATAGACTCTTCCCCGAATCAGGCCTACTGGGAGAAGCTGCTGTCTTCCTTCGGAACGGAAGCCTGTGCCCATAATTCCGTTTTCCGTTTTTTTAAGCACCTTATCTTCTCCAAGGGCTTTTCTGAGCAAAGGAGCTACAAATTCGTTAAAAATCATTAATGCAGATGTAGGGTTTCCGGGAAGCCCTATTATGGAGACGCCTTGTATTATTCCAATAACCACAGGTTTTCCAGGTTTTATACTTATACCGTGGGCAAGGGTTTCTCCGATTTCGTCTATGAGCCTGTACATCACATCCCCGGATCCTGATGACGTGCTGCCAGAAGTCAGAATCAGGGCACATTCCGAAACCGCAGTTTCAAGTGCCCTTTTCATGGCTGTCTCGTTATCTCCTATAATCCCGTAAAGCAGGGGAAAGGCTCCACATTCACATATGCCGGCATATAAGGTGTAAGAATTTGCGTCATATATCTTCCCGGAAGTAAGTTTTTCTCCGGGGCGCGCAAGCTCGTCTCCTGTTGAGATTATCCCAACCTGCAGTTTTAGGACAGGCACATCCTTTTTTCCGACAGAAGCAAGCACTCCGATTTCCCTGGTTCCGAGCTTTCGTCCTGCCCTGAGCACACGCTCTCCCTTCCGGATGTCCGAACCGGCTTTCATGATATTTTCTCCCATAGTTACAGGCCTGTAAATCGATACGGTTCCGTCTCCTTCAGAACTATATTCAACCATGACCACAGCGTTAGCGCCTTCAGGAACCGGAGCTCCGGTAGCTATTTCCACGGCCTCCCCCGCCGAAACTCTGAATTTTGCATCCGAGCCTGCTGGGAGATTTCCCAGGAATCTGAGTTCTACAGGCTCAGTTTCGCTGCATGCATACGTATCCTCTGCCCTGACTGCATAACCATCCATTACGGCCCTTGGGAAAGGAGGGACATTAATTTCGGTAACAATATCCTCTGCAAGGATTCCACCGTAAGCGTTTTCAAGGGATAAGCTTTCCTGTCTGGGAAGAACCTGCAGGCTGTTTATTATTTTACGTGCTTTCTCTACAGAGATAAGTTTCCGAAATTCTTTGCGTTTCATAAAATATCAAATCCTGAATATCGGCCTTCAGATGAGTTCTTTAGTTTAATAGCATTACCTGCCCTGTTTATACTTATTTTTTCCTTTAGGGAATACACCGCAAGCAGTTAACGTAAAGGAGATCCTTTTCAAGAAAGACCGTCACAGAGAGACAAGCCAGGAAGAAATCGCTTTTCATAACCTGTATGAAAGAAATCTGCGAGTGGAAAACTCAAATAGGAGCTAAAGGAAAAACTAGAAACAAAGTACAAAACGGATTATAAAGTGAAGTTTAAAAGGGAGTTCAAAACGTAGTTCTAAAGGGAATTGCTCCACCAAAAACTGATAAAAAAGAACCATGGCGGGAAAAGTCCCGCATGATTTTTTTATTGCCTTTTTTGTTTCTTTCATTTTTCAGGGCTGCACTTTTATTTATAAATGGATGTGCCCGTATTCTGGGTTATTTTCTCAAAAGCTTCAACCATCTTCATTGTCATGGGCCCGGGTTTGCCTGTACCTATGATCCTTCCGTCAAGTCTGGTTATAGGGGCAGCTTCAGCTGCAGTGCCTGTGACAAAAACCTCATCGGCTGTGTAAAGGTCAAATAAACCAAGATTTGTTTCGATGACTTTGTATCCCATCTCATCCAGAAGCTCGATGGCTGTAGCTCTGGTAATCCCTTTTAAGTTGTTGATCGTAAAGGGAGTAAAAACTTTGTTGTCTTTGACTATGAAGATATTATCTCCAGAACCCTCACAGACAAAACCATTATGATCCAGGAATACAGCTTCGTCTCCTCCCTTCTCAGTGGCTTCAATCTTTGCCAGGATATTGTTCAGGTAGTTAAGGGACTTGATATTAGGGGATATGGCATCAGGGGCATTTCTCCGGACACAGACACTGACAGCTTTGAGCCCGACTTCATACAGGTCACCGTACATGGCTCCCCAACCCTGGGCTATGACAACCACGCAGGGCTTTTCACAACTGCGAGGGTCAAGTCCGAGATCTCCAGCTCCTCTCGAAACAACAGGACGGATATATGCATCTTTAAGGTTATTTTTCCTGAGGGTTTCAAGTATTGCTTCACTCATCTCTTCCTTTGTAAGGGGGATATCCATTGCAATTGCCTTTGCCGAGTCATAAAGTCTGTCAACATGCTCTTTTAACTTAAAGACACGTCCGTTGTATGCCCTTATGCCTTCAAAAACACCGTCGCCATAGAGGAAACCATGGTCATAGACCGAAACTTTGGCTTCGGATTTGGGAACAAACTTCCCATCCAAGTAGATAAGTAACTCACTCATTTGCGAACAATCCTCTGCAATCTTACTACTTTATAGAGTTTACCTATTTTCCTGATAATGTCAATTAAATATGGTTGTAATATGTAAACCCTATAAACCATTTACTTTTTTTCATTCATTGACAGTATGTAAGCTCTGCGAGGGGTTTTAAAAATTCAAAGCCTCAGGGAAGTTTCCATACTGGTAAGTTTCTAAGTAAAATGCCAAATATGTCAGTATATACTAAATATATATTACAATTCCGCTTCTATATAAATATTTTAAGATATATTCAATCCCAATTAATGTATCCATACAAAAAGCTTTTATGTTAAAAGGCTCATTTCGTATTCCGCAGTAAAAAAAGCAAACAGGGCTCGTGGCTTAGCCAGGATATAGCGCTGGGCTTCTAACCCAGACGTCGGGGGTTCAAATCCCTTCGAGCCCGCTTAATTATTTACCTTTTTCTAACCAAGCTTAGAAAATTGTTTTTAATTCTCTACTTACTTCAAATTAACCTGCGCAAACTATTTTCACTCTCTTTCTTTCTGACATGCTTACCCTTTTTGTAGAGCTTTATACTCTTTATCTACTCTCTGCTTTTCAGCCTTTTCTGCAGTAAAGAGTCCTATCACAGCTGCAGCTTTACCAGAGTACGCGCAGCTTATGGTTTGGAAGATCTTATTTCAAAGCAGTGGAGACATAGATAGAGTAACGTATCAAAAATTCTGTAAGACCAGAAGCTCAAAAAGTCACTAAATCAAATCTATCTTCATAATACCAGGTACCCCAGCCCCAGTGCAAGAAACATTATTCCTGACATTACTGATGTAATCAGTCCAATCTGCCTAATACTTTCCATTTTAGCTGCGAAGCCCAGCGGCACCAGCAGTATGAGATAAAATGAAGTTCCAACAAAAAATCCTCCAAATAGTAGTGTGCTGCCTGCAATACTGGCATAAGATAGAGCTGCGGACATCGCCAGAAGAAATGGAGGACACACATTGATTCCTGTCAGGAAGCCAAAGAAAGCAGGATAATTCACGTATTTTTTACTCATCTTGCACAACCCGAGGTGAGGCCATTTTTTCACCACCACAAAGGCTAGCATAAAGGCAGACAGCAGAATCATAGCAGTCCCGATAGTTCTGTTGAGCCATGGACCGTTTATCAGCTTGCCGAGAATTCCCAGGATAAAGCCAAAAAACAGATAAGCAATTAGCCTACCCATTGCAATCTCTCCAATGGATAGTATATTCCGCCTCAGCTTTCGATCTTCTGATAGGACAAAAGGCACATATACAGGAGCGCAGGTGACCAGGCAGAAAATGCCCGTGGACAGCCCTAGCAGTATGCCCTGGGAAATAGCCTCTATGATCATCAGCCACCGCTCATGACTTTGCAAACAGAGCAAAGCCAATGACCACAATGAGAATCATGTACAGATACATTACCCATAGCCTGATATTTTTTATGTCAATAGCCATTTCAGAAACTTCCATTATTGCCAATCAACAAGTAAATGCAATTATCAGAAACTCCCTATCTCACCGGTTATTAGGTAGTGTACAATCATCCATATGAAGCCTGACACAATAAGCAAGTTAAAGATAACTGCCAGCGGAATAAAACATAATCTAATTCTCTGGTCAGTAAACATCAGCTTGTAATCGATCGCACCTGCGGGACATTTGTCCATGCACTTTCCGCACTTAGCACATTCGATTGTCGTTTTTCCCTTTGCAAGAGATTCTTTGGTGATCGCGAACATCTCACAACTTTTTACGCATAAGCCACATTTCTTGCAGAGGCTTGTGTCGATTTTTACCTTAAACGGATTGATGATCCCAATCAAAGTATTGGCAGGCATAAGTGGGCATATAAAGCTACAGAACAGCCTTTTCTTTGTGAGCAACGGGCCTATTACCAGGAAAATTAGCCCACCAGTCACGAATATCAGCGCTGTGATCCACTGGAAAGTCGTCGTCACGCCAGGCGGATCATAGATTATCCGGAGTGGGCACATGAAAGCGCAGAAAACAGGTATCAGAAAGACGGCACTGACCAGGATAAGGAACAGCATCAATGCATAAGGAAACAACTTTGCCCATTTTGGCGGGTTTTCAAGAGATATGATAGGCTTCTTTAACAGGGAGGCGAAAAATTGGTCCATCCATCCGAAGAAACATATCCAGCCACACCACCCTCGTCCCAGGATAAGCACAAGACCGAGCCACATAAAGAGAATGGCAAACAGCGATGTGACTGGGGATGGAAATACCATTTTTCCCTCGGTAAAATATGGTACAGCTACGAACGGAATCGTGATCGGACAGATGGGAGCGCCAGTACTATTCATGACTTGATCGGTAAGCAGAATGCTGCCCCTGTGTACTTCATGCTCCAGACAGAACGCTATGGTAAAGATTAAACCATCCATCCCAACAAAAGTTACCATGCGAAGAAGATTGACTCTGCCAGTCCACAACATGAAAAAAGTCATTACTGTACCTACTATGACAATAAACGCGGTGATTGCCAGGTGAGCTGAAGAAAAGTCTCCCCGTCCTACAAGAAAAAATAAGATTAAACCAGTGATAGCTGCCGCAGTAAAACTGATTGCTAAAGAATGCTTTAAACGGCCTGTACCACATTGTGTTCCTTTACTCTCACTTTTGTTCAATTGACACACTTGGTTTACCTCATCTGGCACCAAAACGTTGGGCCCGCTCAATAATAAGAATATTTTTTCTGTTACTTATATAAAAACTTGTCGAAATTTTTTGATAATAGATTCTGACCATTTCAGCGCCGTCTATATGTTACTGCTGTTGTTTCTAAGGCTTTAGAAACTGATTAACTTGAAAATTAATAAGTTAATGTTTGCTCAGAAAGGTCACGTACCTGCGCTTTGAATCTCGTTGTTATACGACACTGATTGGGGTTCTCTAAATGCAGGTAAATTAAGAAAAGAATGCAGTTAAACAATGTGTATTCTATGACAAAATATTCAAAAATTTGATTTTTCAGTTTACAGAAAATATGTATGCTTCCCATATATAGACTTAAACGCTAAAAAACAGAAAGTTAAGAGAACAAAAATATAAAAAATAGAACTTTGTAAGATTTCCGCGCTGGAAATCACTGCCCTGAACTGGGAATCATTTTATATCTCTCTCCCGAGGGCATAAGTATTGCCAGGATAATATACAGGACAATACCAATTCCTCCTTGCAGAGCAAGAGCTGCGAAAGCAAGTCTTATAAAGGTCGGGTCAATGCCAAAGTATTCTCCCAGCCCTCCGCAGACTCCAAAGAGCATACGTTCTTTCTTGCTTTTAGTCAGGCGCTTTTTCATGGTGTAGGTAGTGCGTTCTTCTTCTCTAGCCTCTTCCTTTGCTTCCCTAGCTTCGTCTCTAACTTTTTCCCTTGCTTCTTCAGAGGCTTTCTCTTCTCTCTTTTCCTGGGATTCTACAGTAGTTTTTTCTTCCATATTCCTCTGAGGTTTTTCCCAGGATTCCCTGGTATAGCCAGTTTCAAGTTCTCCCGAAGCCTTGAATTCACTTTCTTTCGGGATTTTACTCTCTTCGAATGTGGGGATTTTTGCGGGTTCCTGTTTTTCCATGTCTCTCTCAGGTTTTTCCCACGATTCCTTGGTATAACCAGTTTCAAGTTCCCCTTGAGGTTTGAATTCGCTTTTTTTAGGCTCCTCTCTTTCCAGGGGTGCGGTACCTCCGCTGACTTCCTCTCCGGTTTTCCCCTCAGATCTTGTACCTGGTTCCTCTTTAGATTCGGCTTTAGGTACCCCTGGCGCTTCAAAAAAGTTTCCTTTAGTTACCTTTTTTTCTTGAGATTCGGGATTTTCCTGCATATTGGTTATTCTATTTTTGAGGATTTATATTATTCTGGTACCTTTTCTATCTTCGTTACTATTTTCATTTTTCTTCTTTGGTTTCAATTACATTCCGAGTAGTCGTATTCTTTTTTCTCCACATGTTCCAGGCACATTCCAATCAGAGTACGGACATGCTCATCTGCAATAAAATAGATCGTAAATTTTCCCTCCCTCCTTACCCGCACGAGGTCAAGCTGTCTGAGAGTGCGAAGCCCATGCGAGACTGCGGACTGAGTGACGCTAAGCGCCTGCTCGAGTTCGCAGACACACATCCCTTTTTGCCTTAGCAAGAAGAGGATCTTAAGGCGGGTATCGGATTGGAGCGCCTGAAAAACCGCAGCCATTCACGTGATACTTTAGGGGTCCGGAACTTTTTGTAATAGGTTTTCAAACTGTTCTGAGTCAACTCTTTCACATTTTTCTTGTATGAATAAATGAGCAGCTGTTCATATATTAACATATTATTATGAACTGTGTCATATAAGAAAGTTATCAGAGCCTTCGTTCTCTATAATAAGTTTCTTTATGTCGTATTCAAAGAACCAAAACGAGAATGATAAAAAGTGCAAGGATAAAAAGGGCTTTCCAGTCACTTTTCTGCATGGAAAGTTCATGTATTGAGGTCCGCCTGCTGCCCTGGTAGCCCCTACTCTCCATTGCGAGAGCCAGTTCTTCCGCATCCCTGATTACGCCTCTTAGTAGGGGAATTGCAAGGGCGGGAACCGAGTGGAACGGATTTTTTAC
Source organism: Methanosarcina sp. UBA5 (assembly GCF_002505485.1). GTDB lineage: Archaea > Halobacteriota > Methanosarcinia > Methanosarcinales > Methanosarcinaceae > Methanosarcina. The sequence goes on from NZ_DAVG01000082.1 coordinate 48,144, forward strand.
GAAGTCTATCCCTCTTGCCGCCTGAGCTGCTTTTGTCCGCTCTACTCTCTCGAACAGAAGGGGAAGAAACGCTATAGAGATATTCATCATCGTAGCAAGCTCAAAAGAGCTGACTCCCAACCAGCGCAGCGGTAAAGGCCTTAGCATCCTTTCTATGCCGCAAGTAATTGCAGAAGGATCGGTACTGGCTGTCAGGAGGGCTGCAAAAAGCAAAAGGAGTATAAATCGGGCAGCAAGTTTGAACCCTTTTTCCAGCCCTTCCAGACTCGGCTTCAAAACCCAGTAAGAGGCAAGGGCTCTTCCATCGGTAAAAAATAGCTGCGTAAGAAAGATAAAAAATATAAACAGCATCATAGGCCTTACTGCTCTGAAAAACACTTTCATTGGCAGTCCTGAAAGTAAAGCGAGGGCAAAGAAAAACACGAAAAGAGCCACTATTCCTGCAAAATTATCGATCCTGAACGTCAGAACTCCGAGCAGCATTACGGCTGCAATTTTTGTCCTGGGGTCAAGTTTGTGGAGAAGGGAAGCCCCAGGCACGTAACTGAACACAGGTTCCTGCATATTCCCTCGCGTTTGTCTTTGTAAAGTAGTTTCAAGGAGTTTTTGGAGCTTCCTGTTTTAGTTCCTTTCCGTTTTAATTACCTTCAGCTTTAATTTTCACTATTTTCTTTTCCAAGAATCGATTTTAGTCTCAGAATCTCTTCAAGAGCGTCTTCAACCGTGAAGACTGCAAGGTTTACCGGCATTCCTCTTGCTCTGAGTTCTTTCATCATGGAAGCTATAGGTGGAAGAGGCTCGCATCCTTTTTCGAGGTAGCTTTCCCGGCTCCCCTGAAAAGCTATTCTTCCTTCCCTTATGAGAACTATTCTTTCCAGTAAGGGGAAGAACCCTTTAAGATTATGGGTTACAGTTACGACCGCAGTTCCCTTCTCTTTAATTCTTTTAAGTGTCTCAAGAATTTCTTTTTTCCCAGACGGGTCAAGCCCTGTTATGGGTTCATCGAGTACCAGATAGTCCGGCCTGAGGGCAAGAGCGCTTGCAAGAGCAACTCTTTGCATTTCTCCTCCACTCAAGCTGAAAGGATCTCGAGAAAGCTCGGTCTGGTCAAGAGAGACAGCTTCAATTGCCTCGTATACCCTCTCCTCTGTTTCTTTTTTTGAATGCCCAAAATTTAGGAGCCCGAAAGCTATTTCCTCATATACGGTCTTGCAAAAGAGCTGGTCAGCAGCCTGTTGAAAAACCATCCCTATCCTGCGTTTCGCCTCTCTTAAAGAAGGATCAAGCCCGTCCACGCGAACGGTTCCGGTTTCGGGTTTTAAAACCCCATTGAAAAGTTTTGTTAAAGTAGATTTTCCTGCACCTTTTTCTCCCAATATTCCCACGAACTCTCCTTTTTCTATCCGCAGGTTGACATCCCTTAAAGCGGATGTTTCGAGAGGAGTCTTTCTGGAATAGGAAAAACTTACGTTTTCAAGAATAATCGGCATATTTCCTCTGCAAAGCTCTGGGGGGTAGAGGTTTTTTCCCAGGGAATTACTATTCCGTGCATTTTCAGATTCTCGGCAAGCTCAATCAGGGAAGGCAGGGAAAGCCCAAGGGTCTGGAGGGAAACATCGGAAAAAACACTCTCTGGATCTCCTTCAAGCCTCATTTTCCCTTTTTCCATGATAAGGATTCTATCTGCGTCATGAAGTTCTTCGAGATTGTGAGTAATATATACAATAGTTTTTCCTTTTCTGTGCAGTTTTTTTATGGTTTCAAGGACAGCTATTCCGGATTTCGGGTCAAGCATGGAAGTTACCTCATCAAAGATAAGGCATTCAGGCCTCATTGCAAGAACTCCTGCCAGGGCTACACACTGTCCCTGTCCTCCACTCAGGGCTTTTGGAGAACGGTGCCTGTACTTTTCAAGCCCGGTTTCGGCAAGCGCCAGATCAACACACTTTCTGATTTCCACGGGGGGAAGGCAAAGATTCTCTGGACCGAAAGCCAGATCTTCTTCGACTGTCCTGCCCACAAATTGAGTTTCAGGATTCTGGAACACGATACCTACGAGCTTACGGATTCCTGAAAGTTTTGAGGGATCACGGGTGTCCATTTCCCTTATCATCACCCTGCCAGTCTGGGGTTTCAGGAGTCCGCTGAGCTGAAGGGCAAGTGTAGATTTCCCGCTGCCGTTTTTTCCTATTACTCCTATAAATTCCCCTTTTTTTATAACCAGGTTCAGATCCTCAAGTGCAGGGGTACCATCAGGATAACTGTAACTTACTTTTTCAAGCCTGATCATGCTTAATCAAAATTTTAGTTATTCATTTTAAATTCTCTGGAGAATTCAAGTCTCTTCTTTAATTTCGGCTTTTTCTAGAAAAATTAGAAGTGAAGTAGCTTTAGAGCTCATGGGTTGAAGCAATATATGCGGCAACTGCAGTTTTTACGATTTCTCCGGGCAGAAAAGGAATGACACCAAGAGCAAGGGCTGCTCCAGGCCCGATCTCAAACATCAATCGAATAAACCCGCAAGCATAGATAACCAGGACTCCTGCGCTCATATTAAGGGCATTAGTAAAGAAGCTGGATTTATCAGCGTTTTCAACTTTCTCGGAAAGCTTTCCTACAGTATAAGCCGCCAGAATGAAACCAATTATGTACCCACCCGTAGATCCAAAAAGTACACCCATTCCGGAACTACCTCCTGCAAATACAGGAAGTCCTGCAATACCAAGCAGGGTATATACTATTATGCTCAAGCCTCCCCATTTGCTTTTCAACATGCTTCCTGCAAGCAGGACAAAGAAAACCTGCAATGTAACAGGGACGGGGGAGAAAGGTATAGGAATCTGTATGTAAGCTCCTGCGGCAGTCAGGGCTGCAAAAAGAGATGCGAAAACCATCATCCTTAGTTCAGGAGTATTAGTAGAGTAGAACTCGTTGTTTTTTATATGCACACTTTTTTCCTCTTATCAATTTTACACGGTTTTTCCTTTTCTTTGCCTTTTTCAAACCTATTAGAGCTTTTTATGCCCCCTAAATTGGCAGGCAAGATAATCCGGTGCAAAATAAAGGCTATAATAGATAATAGGGACTGAAATCCGCAGTAACCTTGTCAGCCTTATAGTGATACTTCACAAAGGTTAATTCCAATCCTGAAAGACATATAGCAATCGAAAATCTGGGGTATTGTTAACCTTTGGAGGATTAATGGTTTACATAAGATTTAAAACTTTCCTGAAAGCCCTACTCTTGTTTCCAGGCGCACATTTCTCCCCTACCGAGCGATAATTTGATATACATCTTATACTGGTATTATGGATCACCTGAAATGCAAATTCAGCAGGTGGTTGAAAGATTGTATTTCTCGGGAAGCATTTTCGTGGGCGCGTGGCCTAGCCAGGATATGGCGGCAGCCTCCTAAGCTGTAAATCGGGGGTTCAAATCCCTTCGCGCCCGCTAATTTCATATAATCTGTATTTTTCTTAACCCGTATTCCTTTAACCTGTTTTTCTCAGTTTTCTTAAGAGATAAAAATATATTTTTGAAATTTAGGGCTTTCAAAAATAGAGGGTTTTATGGATATTCTGCCTGCTCAGAAGAACCAGATATTTCTGAGTAACTGGGTGCACTCGTGCAAACAATAGAAACTTTTTAGTTAAAAAGTAAGTATCTCATAGCAGCACACAGTAAGGATTTATTAATCATAACCTAGTGCATTCTATTTTATTAGAAAACAAAATTCTAACCCAGAGGAAACACGAATTGATCAGGAAAGCCAGAGTAGATGACGTAGTTGTAATGAAACAAATCATCAATTCTTATTCGAAGGAAGAGCTAATGCTCGCCCGTTCGCTGAGTGAGATGTACGAGAATATCAGGGATTATTACGTCTGTGAGATTGATGGAGAAGTTGTGGGTTGCTGTGCCCTGCATGTAGTGTGGGAAGACCTTGCAGAGATACTTGCCCTTGCCGTGAACCCAGTTTGTGCAAGGAAAGGAATAGGTACAAAGCTTGTCTCAGCCTGCCTTGAGGATGCTGAAAACCTTGGTATGAAAGAAGTTTTTGCACTTACTTACGTGCCTGGCTTTTTCGAGACCCTGGGCTTTAAGATTGTGGATAAGAATAGCCTTCCCAGAAAAATATGGTCCGGCTGTTTGAGATGCCCTAAGTTTCCGGATTGTAACGAAATTGCTGTTCTGAAGTCGATTAATTCTTGAATCGCTTCTGAAATCCTTCTCTGAGATTCCACGTTTCTATTTTTTTGAAGTTAAGACTTTAAATTCGAAATTATAAGATTTTGATTTGCAGCATTGAAAATAAATACAAATAGCTAAAGATCAAAAATTATTTATTCAGGCGGTTACATTTTTAGGGTATCCTAATTATCAGATATGGAGTCAGGTACACGCTGGCGAGATGATGTAATGCCTATAGATCGATTTGAAGAATATCTTGAAACTATCCTCTACCTCATTAGAAAGAATCAGAGCCCTGCAAAAACCAAACAGATCTCTGAAGAACTAAATGTATCTCCGCCAAGCGTGACGGAAATGATAAAAAAGTTATGTTCTTCGGGACTTGTAGAATATACACCTTATCAGGGAGTTGAATTGACAGAAAAAGGAACTGACCAGGCTATCAGGATCAAAAGGAAACACCAGGTACTTGAAACGTTCCTGGTTGATGTCCTTGATTTCGATAGGAAGGAGGCTCATAAAGAAGCCTGCGAACTTGAGCATGCAGTCTCGGATGCCGTACTTGAAAAAATCTATGAACTTCTAGGAAGCCCCGAATATTGCCCTGATGGAAACCCTATCAACATTGATAAAAATAACATCAGACTAGAGGAAGAATTTATCCCACTAGATGAAATGGAAGAAGGAAGTTCGGGCAAAGTTGTTCGGGTAACCCTTCCAAGAGAGACGAAAGAGCGCTTAACCTCTCTTGGTATTCTAACAGGCGAAGATATTGAAATCAGGCGCAAGCAAAAACAGGGCTGTATCTCGGTTATGGTGGTAGGATCAGAAATCGCTCTCGGAAAGGACATTGCAAAGAAGATATTCATAGCTCCGAAAAGCAAAAGCGTGTAAAAGCGAAGAGAAGGCATATAACTGACATCGAACAGAAAAACCGGAGACGTGATAGGGATTTCCAGCTCATGCTGTAATTCCGAAAGTGGAAGTAAGAGCAAAACTCCTTATGATTTGACAATTGCTTTCATAGGAAATCCAAGCGTTGGAAAAAGCGTTTTCTTCAGTAGACTTACCGGAGTAGGTGTCGAGGTTTCGAATTATCCTGGGACGACAATTGCGCTTAAAAGGGGAATTGTAAAGGCTCGGGGAAAAACTATTGAAGTAGTTGACTTACCAGGCATCTATTCTCTTGGAGTCACAAACGAAGATGAGAAAGTTACCAAGAGATTTCTGATTGAGGACCATCCAGATATAATTATCAATGTCCTTGATGCAAGCAGGCTTGAGAGAAACCTGTACCTGACTCTACAGCTCCTGGAACTCGATATTCCTATGGTCGTTGCGTTAAATCAAATGGATCTGGCTGCAGACCTTGGGTTTCTCGTTGATACGGAAGGGCTATCCGAATTGCTTGGCCTTCCTGTAGTGCCAACGGTTGCAACCTGGGGGGTAGGGCTTGATGAGGTAATGCTTGTAGCTCTTGCAGAACAGGGTAAAACCCAGGAGCATCACAGGGTAAAGTACAGCAAGTGGATCCAGCAAGCCCTTTACAGCCTGAACTATGCTTTTCCAAAAATCTCTCCAAGCGTAAAGGTTGCAGCTCTGCTAAATGATGCCGAGTTTGTAGAACTCTGCTGTATGCCGCCTGAGGCTGATGCCCTGCTCTCTTCTGCCAGGCGGCTAAGACAGAATCTGGAGATGGAACAGGGGATTTCGGTACCTGATACGGTTGCAAGAGATCTCTATGGGGAAGCCGGATATCTCGTGGACAGCGTGGTTTCAAGGTTTGAACCTAAAAAAAAATTAAGGGATAGAATAGATGCCATCCTTACTTCCCCTAATTTCGGAATTGCAGTGCTCGTATCTGCCCTGCTCGTTACTTTCCTTCTTGTTTTCAGAGTAGGAGGCTTCCTTGAGACCTTGATTGTAAATGAAATTTTTGAGCCTCACGTGATCCTGCCTGCCGAAGCCGCAACCTCAGGCATGCCACCTATCCTGAAAAACCTGATCGTGTATTCTCTTCGGGGAGTAGAGGCCGGATTTGCAATTGCAATTCCGTATATTGCAGTCTTTTACGCCATTCTTTCCGTATTTGAGGATTCGGGTTATCTTACTAGGGCAGCTTTTCTGCTGGACAATCTTACGCATAAGCTTGGGCTTCACGGAAGAGCCGTGATACCGCTGGTTCTCGGCTTTGGCTGCAATGTCCCTGCAATTATGGCAGTGCATTCCCTTGGCACGCGGCGGGAAAAGAGGATAGCTTCCCTACTTATATCTTTAATTCCCTGCTCTGCGCGGACCGTTATTATCCTGGGGCTTGTTGGAACTTTCGTAGGTTTCTGGCCTGCGGTTTCAATCTATGTTCTGGAGATTTTCATTATTGCCGGTATGGGCTTGATTCTGGGAAAGAGTCTGCCAGGTCAGAGGAGCGGCTTCATCATGGAAATGACCCCTCTCAGAAAGCCGGAACTGAAATCTACCCTCAAAAAAACCTGGATGAAGAGCAGGGAGTTCCTGTACATTGCTTTTCCGCTTCTACTTGTTGGAAGCGCTTTTCTGGGGGTTGCCGATGCTCTGGGCCTTCTTTCAATCTTCCAGGACTTTGTAGAACCTATATCCGTGGGCCTGCTGGGCCTTCCGGCATTTGCAGCTACTGCCCTGGTTTTTGGGATTCTCCGAAAGGAAATGGCGCTTCAGATTCTTGCCGTACTTGCAGGTACAGCCAATTTTGCAGCTGTAATGACACCTATCCAGATGTACCAATTTGCTGTAATTACGACCATCTATATGCCGTGTGTAGCAACGATTGCAGTACTAAAGCACGAACTCGGAACAAAGGATACGGCTTTGATAGTTATTTTCACCATACTGCTGGCTCTTGGGATGGGTATCCTGATTCGGATTTTTGGGCCTTCTTTTCTTTGATTTCTTTTTCCTGTTTTTATACTCTATTGCAGATTTTCTTGCCCTGACTTGCCTCAAAAAGTAACTATCTTTTTTTAAGGTCATCTGGATCATTATATGAAAGGCAAGTTTCTTTATGTCAGGCATAACATTTATATATTGATAAGGTTGTTTTGTTCTTTTCAAAATATTCTGCCTTTACCGCAAATTATTAATATTTGATACATCGTGTTTACTCCCGATGACCCGAATTACCACTCACTTACACAAAAACGTGTTGAGTGTTATTATGGATATAATTGAAATGGATCATTTCCGCGAGCCTGAACTTGACGAGGTTCAACTTTTCCTTGAAACCGCAGGAACTCACGGTTCCGTTGTTGATCAAACTGCTGCGGAAATGGACTGTACCTCCTCCAAAATCCAATCAAGGGAGAGTGTACTGGTCGATTTTGAGGGCTCCATTTCATCCATTAACTAACACTTCATTTCAAAAATTTTACCCCCTTCTTGAAATCCAACTCTTTAACTCCTTATGTTTTAGAGTTAAGCTTGGGTTTCATTCCCCTATTTTGTAGTATTATCGATCTTTTTATCTGGACTTGCCTGTGAATCTACCTGGGATTTGACTATTATTCTCGCTCGATTTGCTCAGGAATGAAAGATGTGCACAGGTATCTCTTATTTATTGTTTTTTATAACGGATATATCGAAAATTATTTATCAAAATTCATATTCGATTTATTTCCCTTTGTTTCCTAATTCTCTTTTATTCCCTGATTCTCCTTTGTTCTGTAATTCCCTTTTATTTCCTCTGTTATTTTTCTGGAAGGCAATTTTCATTTCAGGAAACTTTTTCTTTCGACATTCCTGTATATCCAGCCCGATTTGCAGAATATTTCGACAAAGATAAAATAAAAAGATTTTTGTTCCTCTTTATTAAGAGTTATGTAAGGCAGGAAAAAACTATCGATTACCATATATATTTAAAGTAAGATTACATGTACTTTGTATATATTATTCAAATTCCTATGATCTAATCAATTTAATTATAATTGCGCTGATCTGCCTTGTCACCAGAGAATTCCAGGCAGTCAGGAAATCGGAACCCGAATTCATCATAAGAGGTACTTTTATGAGAACTGGACAGAGGGACGTGCATAATACACCGCTTAAAAGGCGACTATCGATAACCTATGAGGAGCTTGAGACTCTCAAGAAATCAATTAAGGTTTCGGTTCTCAATGAACTGCGGGCCGAAATGGAAAACGTTTCCGATCAGGACTCCATCAAGGATCTTGTCCTCTCCGAAATCAGGACAGAGCTTATGGGAATCCCTAACCCTGCCTTACTCAAGGCTTCAATCTTAAATGAATTAAGAACGGAATTGAAAGCCTCAGGGGAAAATGATCCAGAAGCGACTGACCGGAAGCTGAGGGAACTTGCAGGCATTCAGGATGGGCTTGTCCGCGAATTGCTTGACCAGAAAACGCTTATAAAGAAATTGGAGACGCAGATAGGAAATCTCGCTAAACAACTGGAGGATGCGAAAAAGACTGCTCCGGTTGCTCCACCTTCTGTTGTGCCACCTTCTATTACTCTGACTCTTCCTGAAGACCCTCTGAACCTTCCACCTCTTTCCAGAAAAGCCAAACCAAGACCTGAGTTCATAAAAGAAAAACCGGCATACAGACTGGGCCAATTCAAGGAAGCCCCTGCCTCCCTGCCAGGTACAGGCGCAAAGGTTCAGCTGAAGCTCAGAGAGGTTGAGCCGGCAGAACTTGATAGAGAAGAAGCTGAAAATAAGTGTGAATATATTATTGCAGAAAGTGGCGATAGAAGAGGGATTAGAGGCACTGTTAGACAGGGACCGTCGATTAGAGAACCTGCCAGACAACAATCATCGATCAGAACACAATTCAGGCAGCACCCTCCAGGCCCATCGTTACCTGAAAGGCAGCCTTCTGCTGTTAAAGCGGGCCCTATGAAACCCCAACCTGCAGATGATTATAAATGTGAATATATAATCGCCGAGAGACCTTCGAAAAAGCATTTCATAGAAGAGTGCGTGGACGTGCGGGAAAAAGAAGATGCAGAGGTTATCACATGTAGCCGGAAAAATTCTCGGGTGAAATAAAGCTTAAAAAGACAGAAACTTTCTCAAAAACGTAAAATTACAGAGGCATTCTGTGTATATAAAAGAGATTGAATTTGTTAATTTTAAGTCTTTCGGAAAAAAAGTAAAGATTCCCTTTTATAACGACTTTACTACTATTTCGGGTCCGAACGGGAGTGGGAAGTCTAACATAATAGACGGGATTCTTTTTGCACTCGGGCTCACAAGTTCAAGGACTCTTCGCGCTGAAAAACTTACCGATCTAATTTACAATGGCGATGCGTTAAAAAAGCCTGATTTTGCTCAGGTTACGATCCGTTTTGACAACTCTGACCATAAGTTACCTCTGGAGCTTGATGAGATTGAAGTTTCAAGAAAAGTTCGGCGGACAAAAAGCGGGTACTACAGCTATTTTTATTTCAATGGAAAAGCCGTAAGTCTTGGAGAAATCCATTCTCAGCTTGCAAAAGCCGGGATAACACCTGAAGGTTACAATGTGGTTATGCAGGGAGATGTTACACAGATTATCTCCATGACCTCTGTAGAAAGAAGAAAGATTATAGACGAAATCGCAGGGGTTGCAGAATTTGATGAACGCAAGCAAAAAGCGCTTGGGGAGCTCGAGGTTGTAAGGCAGCAAATCGAGCGCGTAGATATAATTCTTGAAGAAGTACGCACTCAGCTAGGAAAACTTGCAGGGGAACGCGACCAGGCCTTAGAATACCAGGCGCTTAAGACTGAAAAAGTAAAATTTGAAGGATATCTCCTGCTTTCCAAACTCAAAGACGCAAGAGTTGAACTGCAGAATGTGAATAAGGAACTTGCAGGCAAAGAAGAACATCTTGAAAAAGTCCAGCTCCTCCTGAACGAAAGAATGAAGGAACTTCAGGCTCTTGAAGAAAACCTCGAAAAGCTTTCGGTTGAAATCCAAAAAAAAGGAGAGGATGAACAGCTTCAGGTTAAGAGGGAGATCGAAGAAACTAAGGGAGAAATTTCTCGCTGCGTAGATAGTATCGAGCTTTCGGAATCCGAACTTGAGGAAGCTGATTCACGGCGCAGGAAAGCCTTTGTAGAGATCGATTCCACCAAGGGCAAGGTCAGAGAACTCGAAGAAAAAATTGAAGCCGAAAACCTGAGAAAAGAAAGCATTTCTTCAGAGCTTTCCGAGCGCAAAACCGAGCGCATGCTGCTTCAGAGCAAGATTGCGGATGTGGATGCAAAATTTGCTGCCACACGAGACGAGCTCATGGCTGCCAGGAAGAAGCTTGAAGATGTAAAAAACGAGAAAAACGAGCTAATACGAACTGAGGATCGGCTCCTTGATACCCTTCGGAGAAAATCTTCGGAACTCCGGGAGATAGAAAACCAGATCCAGGATGCTGAAGCCGCGGTTGCTACTTCTGACAGTGATACGCTTTCTGTAAGGTACGAGCTTGAAAAGCTTTCCGAAAATCTTGAATCCCTTATCCGGGACCGTGATGATATTGAAAGCAGCCATTTCAGGATAAAAGAAGATCTCAGGAAACTTGAGAGCAGGCTTCACGGCCTCCAGCAGGAATACACAATCACGGAGGCGAGAGTGCGGGCATCGGAACAGGGCGGAAGCTATTCCAGAGCTGTGGAGATGGTAATAGGAGCTGCAAGGCAGGAAGACCTTTTCGGAATTCGTGGAACCATTGCCCAGCTTGGAAGAGTGGACAGGCAATACGCAACAGCTCTGGAGATTGCTGCAGGAAATCGGATGCAGGCTATTGTCGTTGATACGGATGCCGATGCTGCCGAAGCAATCGACTACCTGAAGCGCAGAAAAGGAGGAAGAGCTACCTTCCTACCTCTCAACAAACTGAAAGAGCCAAGACGGCTTGAAAATCTGAGTTATGAAAACGGAGTAATAGGATACGCAATTGACCTTATTAAGTTTGATTCCGGTTTTGAGCCTGCTTTTTGGTATGTTTTCCAGGATACCCTTGTTATGGAAAACCTTGCAAGCGCCCGCCACCTTATGGGAAAGGCAAGAATGGTAACCCTTGAAGGCGAACTTCTGGAAAAGAGCGGAGCAATGGTAGGAGGGTCAGTCTCCTCTAAATCGGGGGCTTCTTTTGCGGCTGCAGAAAAAGATAAACTGCTTGAAATTGCAGAGGAGATCAAATCCCTAGATACAAGCCGGAATGCAGCCATAAGCAAGCAGGACAGCATTGAAAGCCATCTTTTCGAGCTGAGCCGAAAAATTCGGGACTGTGAAGCTACAATCTCACGAAAAGAGCATCAGCTTGAGGAAATTGCAGGCAGGGAAGCAAAACTTGCTGAACTTCTCGAATCCAAACAGGCCGACCTTAAAGCAATTGAGGAGTCCAGAACCGAACTTGGGGGTGAAATGGAAAAGGTATCTGCGAAAAAGACCGACAAGGAAAAGGCAGTATCCGAACTTGAGGTGCAGATCTCCGGACTTGAAGCAAAACTTGCGGATTCTCCTCTGCCTGAAATCAATAAAAAGATAGAATTCGTTGACGAGGAACTCCGCAGGCTGGATGGTCGAATCCGGGATACTGAAGCCACATTGAATGCCCTGCAGCTTGAAAAAGAGTATGCCGAACAGAAAATTGCCGAAGCAAAGGAACTTATCAGGGAACTTGATGAGAAGAAAGCTTCAAGACTGGAGAAAGTGAACTCTCTGAAGATAAAAATAAAGGAATTTGAGGAAAAACTTGAGGAAAAGAAAGCCAGAGAGGTTGAACTTTCGGACGAGCTGCTAGGGCTCCAGCAAGAACGGGAAAAGGTTCAGGCCGAACACAATGCGGTCAAGCGCAGGGTAGGTATTGCTTCAACCACGCTTGAAAAGGCAAAGCAGCAGGTGCTTACGCTCACGGCTACGAAAAATGCGCTTTTTGATCAGGAAAAGCAATTTGTTGAAGAAATCCTGAAAAGAGGCATAGAGGAGACTGATGAGGTTCCAAATTATGAAACTGTTTACATGCGGATTCAGGCAATCGATGAAGCCCTAAGGCGTCTTGAGCCCGTTAATATGCGAGCAATTGACGAGTATAATGAAGTAGAACTAAGGCTTTCGGATTTGCAGGGAAAGCGTGACACTCTCTTTACCGAGAGAGAGCAGCTCCTTGAGCGCATCGAACAGTATGAGTATTTGAAGCGAGATGCCTTTATGGAAGCTTATACAAGCATTAATGCCAACTTCAAAGAGATTTTCCATGAGCTTTCCGACGGGATGGGTGAACTCTTGCTTGATGACCCTGATGACCCTTTTGCAGGAGGAATGACGCTTCGGGCACAGCCAAAAGAAAAAACTCTCCAGAGAATCGAGGCGATGTCCGGTGGAGAAAAAAGCCTTACCGCACTTGCTTTCATTTTTGCGATCCAGCAATATCGTCCTGCTCCCTTCTATGCTTTTGATGAAATTGATATGTTTCTGGACGGGTGGAACGTCGAAAGGGTTTCAAGGCGCGTTAAAACCTCAGGATCAAAAGTCCAGTTTATTGTTGTTTCCTTAAGAAAACCTATGATCCAGGCCGCATCCAGAACAATAGGGGTTACAATGCAGGAAAATAACCTCACAAGCATTACCGGAGTGAAACTTAATGGCTGAGCTTATGGATAACATGGGGGCAGCGCTTGAAGTTCCTCGTCTTCAAGCTCGTACGGTTTCTGAATCCGGGGAAAACAAGTCTCTTTTTGAGGAATCCGAAACTTATGGATTTCCAGTTACTCTTCCATGCCTTGGAATTGATTGGAATCAGCTTGATATTTCTGAGTTTGAGACTACCGAACCCCTGGGCATATTGGTTGAACTTGCGCGGGGAGGAAAAATCGATCCCTGGGATATAGACATCGTACAGCTTACTGACAGTTTTCTGGGAAGGGTGGAAGAGCTAAAGCAGATGGACCTTAGAATTTCTTCAAGGACGCTTCTTTATTCTGCGATTCTCCTGCGCATGAAATCCTCGGAAATCCTCAATGTAGAAGAGGAAGAGGGTGAAGCATTTGATCCGGATTTTCCTGACGATCCCGATTTCCCTGAGCCTGCGGAGTTTCCTGTCCCGAAGCTTCCTGTTCGCCGTGTTTCTACAAGACCGGTCACACTCAATGAACTGATTCTTGAACTCAAGAAAGCCGAAAAATGCATCTCAAGAAAAAATGAAAAAAAAGCCAGCCAGGTTTCAGAAGAATCTGATCCTCGACCCAAACTTACTACCGGGGATGTGCTGGGCATTGCACATGATGAAGCCATCAGCTCGCGGTTATCCCTGATGTGGGAAAGGCTTGCCGAACTATTTACGAAGCAGTCTGTAGTGGTTTTTTCGAGTTTACTGGAAAGAAGCGAAGACAGGATTATGGATTATCTTTCTCTTCTTTTCCTTGCCTCAAGCAGGAAGATCTGGCTTTTTCAGAACGAACTTTTCGAGGAATTATATATCTATCCGGGAGAAGAATCCGGCTTCTCCACCGAGGCAAATCCATCCCTTTTCCATGAAATGTTAACAAAATCAAAAGCTGAACTTTTGAAATCCGAAATTAATGGTTCTTCAGGACTGGATTCGGCAGAGGAGATTTCTCCGCATGAAAACCCGGCTGAGGAGCCTGAGTTAACCGTAACTTAAATATTAAATTTATACTTTGAACATTCTTTTTCTGGAAGTGAGATTTATGAGTGAGCTTGAGATTATCGAAGCCGCGCTTTTTGCTGCTGGCAGGGCAGTAAGCCTCGAAAAGCTTGCGAAAATTACAGGAAAACCCAAAAAAGCCGTCCTTTCGGCAGTTAAGAAATTGACAGAGGCTTATTCTTCCCGAGGATCCGGGATCGAGATTCTTGATCTTGGAGAGCGATATGTGATGCAGGTCAAGCCTGAATACTCCGAGCTTATGCGGGAAGTCGCCCCAAAAGAGCTTTCAGCCCCAAAACTTCGTACCCTTTCCATGATTGCCTATCATCAGCCCCTGCTCCAGTCAGACCTTATTGATATGAGAGGAAGCGGAGCCTATGACCATATAAAGGACCTTATAGAGCGGGGTTTTGTAGAATCTGTACCCTGCGGGAGAAGCAGGCAGCTTTCCACAACCCCTCTTTTTGCAGATTATTTCGGGCTTAAAAGAAATGACCCTAAAGCCATAAAAGAAAAAATCCTTGAACTTTTGAGATCCCAGGCTGAGCAGAGCGAGATAAACCTCTGGATAGGAAAAAAGACAATTGCTGTGACTCCAATGTATGAATCTCTTATGAGCATGTGCGGGATCAGGGAATACTTTGTAACCAATGCCTACTCGCCTTCGAAGGAGGAAATATCCCGCCTGCTTGAGACCGATGTGGTCGTGGTCTCGGCCGGATATTCCGATACTGTACGGCAGTACTGCGACGGAGAAATTCTTGAGATGCATTCAACAACTTTTGAGGACCTTATAGAAGCGCTTTCCTTACTTGCGGAAGAACTTCCCGATGAAGTAGACTCCGAGACGGTAGAAAAAAGCATTAAGAAAATTCGAGAGACCCGGGAAAGATATATTTCTTCTGCCGTCCTTATTGAGAAGAAGGTTAAGCCGGCAACTGAAATGGTTTCAAGAATCGTAAACGACCTTTCTCTTGGAATTTCCGCAGATGGAGTTCTTATCGCACCTGACTATGGAGTTTCGAAAAGCGGGGTTAAAATCGAAAAAGGGGCTCAGATCCTTATACCCACGCACCGGAGTGTTGAGGGCGATCTTCTCCAGAGGGTCTGTGCGAAGTATGATTCTATTCTTGAAGGCCTTGAGAAGTTTAAAGACTAAGGTGCTTGATAAGGATATCACTGCCTTCATCTGTAGTTATTTCTTTTGAATCAAGGGCGCCCTTAATTTAAGTTTTTCTGTCACATTTATATTCTATATATAAGGCATTTATATAGTATACTGGGTATTTAACTATAGCTTTATATACTGGTTAGAGAATATTACCTTTGCTTTATATACTGAGGGTTGACTAATGAGCGAATCTAGCATCAAGATCGAAAATGTGGTTGCATCTACTAAACTCGCTGAAGAATTCGACTTAACTGTTATCGAGTCCGAGTTCGAAGGAGCCGAGTACAACAAGCAGAAGTTCCCCGGGCTCGTTTACAGGGTTTCAGATCCTAAAGCTGCATTCCTGGTATTTACTTCCGGCAAGGTTGTCTGTACAGGAGCAAAAAACGTTGCCGATGTACATACAGTTATAGGCAATATGGCTAGAAAGCTGAACAGTATAGGGATCAAGACTATAGAGAACCCCCAGATCACTGTCCAGAACATTGTTGCTTCAGCAGACCTGCATACTATTTTGAACCTTAATGCAATTGCAATAGGACTTGGACTTGAAAACATTGAATACGAGCCTGAGCAGTTTCCTGGTCTTGTATACAGAATTGATGAGCCCAAAGTAGTTGTGCTTATCTTCAGTTCCGGAAAACTGGTAGTTGCAGGCGGCAAGACCCCTGAAGATTGCGAGAGGAGCGTCGAAGTAGTCCGCCAGCAGCTCGACAGCATGGGGCTTTTATAAGAACCCTCAATCTATTAATTATATACCATTTATCTGGAAATAAGGTAATTGATATAGTATTACAATAAAACGGATTCTGCGTCACGCGTAGAGGTTCCGGCAAAGGATATGTGTGAAACGTGAACAGCGCAGATGTTTGCATTCTTATTCCCACCCTGAACGAAGCTGCAACAATAAGACAGCTTATTAAGGACTTCAGGCAGGAAGGTTTTTCCAACATTCTGGTAATTGATGGGAACAGCAAGGACGGCACAGGACAAATTGCAGAAGCGGAAGGCGCAAAAGTTGTCATGCAGACCGGAAAAGGTAAAGGGCAGGCAATGATTCAGGCCTTCGGGCTTATAGAGAGCCCTTACGTAATAATGGTTGATGGTGACGGGACATATCTTGCCCGAGAGGCTCGCGCCCTTCTCAGACCTGTGCTGGAAGGCAGTGCCGACCATGTTATAGGCAACCGGCTGGAGAATTACTCCCAAGGAGCTTTTACGAAGCTCAATCTTGTGGGCAACCATTTGATAAATACATTTTTTGACGTTGCATATGGCGTGAAATTAAAAGATATCCTCTCAGGTTACCGTGCGTTTACGCTTGAAAGTGTAAAGGAACTTGAACTTAATAAGACAGGCTTCGAAATCGAGACCGAAATTTCTGTGGAATGCATTCTTAAAAAGCAGAGAGTCGAAGAAGTCCCTATAACTTACCTTCCGAGAAGTGAAAAAGGCGCAACCAAGCTAAATCCGGTAAAAGACGGGTTCAGAATAGGGTCTACTATCTACAAGCTTGCAAAAATGCATAATCCCATGTTTTACTTTGGAATTATAGGGTTCATTTTAATCATGGCAGGCCTGTTCACAGGAACCTTTGTTGTAGTCGAGTGGCTCCGGGGAATCGATCATATCCCACTTACTATTCTTACAACCCTACTGATTATATTCGGCCTTCAGATGTTTATCTTCGGGACTTTGAGTGATTTCATATTAACCCTTCATAGGCAAACAGTCCGTTTAATCATGGAGCAAAATAAACAGAAGAAGTAAAAAAATCCTTAAATGTGATTTTTTCTTTATTAATTTTTTTATTAATATTCTTTATTAATTTTCTTATTATTTTTTCTTTGTTATTTGTTTTTTGCAGCTTCCAGTTATTTGGTTTTTTATAATATTTTTAAATGTGCACTCCCTTAAAACCGGTTTTTATTATTTTATTTATTTAATATTCTCCAAAAAGCCAATAAGACAACTTTACTTGTTTTTCACTCAATGAATGTTTAGTATTTAATTATAAAACATTTATTTTAATCTTACGTCTTATATTTTCCGATAACTGTAGACATCAAAGTAAAGTAAAATTGATTAAGATGAAAGTTAATTTTTTAAAAAGTGTTATATATAATTACGCGCCTTTTATGATCTAACTCACTCTTGCCCTAATTACAGATTAATCTTACAGACAAATTTTACAGATGATCAAAAGCTTGAGGTTAATATTATGACAATCGTGGAAGATGCACAAAAAGGGATTATTACCGAAGAAATGAAGATTGTTGCAAAGGATGAAGGTCTTGACCCTGAATTCATCCGCCGTGGAGTTGCAGCCGGAAGAATTGTTATTCCAACCTCCCCATACAGGCAGGTAAAAATCTGCGGTATAGGAGAAGGGCTCAGGACCAAGGTCAATGCATCCATTGGTGTGTCCTCGGATATTGTTGATGCAGACATGGAAGTTAAAAAAGCCCAGGCTGCCGAAGCTGCAGGTGCAGACACCCTTATGGAACTTGGAACTGGGGGAGACTTCCTTGCAATCAGGAAAAAGGTCATTGACAGCATTTCCCTTTCAGTCGGTTCAGTGCCTCTTTATCAGGCTTTTATTGAGGCCGCAAGAAAATACGGTTCAATCGTGGACATGACCGAAGAAGAACTCTTCAAGGCAACTGAAGACCAGGCAAAACTCGGAACTAACTTTATGGCAATCCATACAGGGATTAATAATATCACCATGGACAGACTCAAAGCTCACGGTAGATATGGTGGTCTCTGTTCCCGTGGTGGCGCCTTCATGACTTCCTGGATGCTCCACAACGAAAAAGAAAATCCTCTTTATGAGCACTTTGATTACCTCATTGAAATCCTCAAGGAGCATGAAGTAGTCCTCTCTACTGGAAATGGAATGCGTGCAGGTGCAGTCCATGACGCAACCGACCGCGCCCAGATTCAGGAATTAATTATTAACGCCGAACTGGCCGATAAAGCCCACAAACAGGGTTTACAGGTCATTGTCGAAGGCCCTGGTCACGTTCCACTGGACCAGATTTCAACCAACGTAAGGCTTATGAAGGAAATGAGCGGCCACAAGCCTTTCTACATGCTCGGTCCACTTGTAACTGACATCGCGCCCGGTTACGACCACATTGTAACTGCAATCGGAGCATCGGTTTCGGCTTCATATGGTTGTGATTTCCTCTGCTATGTAACTCCTGCAGAACACCTTGCTCTTCCAAACCTCGAAGATGTCATCACAGGCGTCAAGACCTCAAAGATTGCAGCTCACGTAGGTGACATGGTAAAGTACCCTGACAGAGCAAGAGAACAGGACCTTGCTATGGGCAGAGCCAGAAGAGAACTTGACTGGGAAAAGATGTATTCCCTTGCAATCGACCCACAGCACGCAAGAGAAGTCAGGGCCAGCAGAGCGCCTGAAGACACAGATGCCTGCACAATGTGTGGTAACTTCTGTGCCCTCAAGATTGTCAACCAGAACTACAACCTCGCAAAATAAGCAGGTACAGTAAACTTTCAGAGTGAAGCCCTCGGGCTTTACTAATCATATCTTTTTTAAATGTCTTTCATGTTTTTGTTTTCACCTAATTTTTTTCTTTACTTTCTTTTTCAGTAAATTTCCATACTGTGCTCAACTCATACATTTTTATATTGTCTTGAAGCTCATCTTTTTGCCGTTCTGTCAGTTTAAAATCGATAACTTTTTACATTATTATCTTAAAAATATCGATAGTTATTCTTATTATTTTATTGAAGAATTGGAAAGATTTTTTACAAATCTGAATTGAAATTTTATTTTGTAAGGGTGGCGTTTTTATGAGACTAAAATCAGTTAAAGGGCTTGTTGCTCTCGGAATAGTTAAAGGGCTTATTACTCTGGGGTTATTACTCTTTTTTTCAACGTTTTCCGAATGTGGTGCTTCTACAGAGGTTACGAATTCCTCTGAAACACTAAACATGGAACAACCGTTTGAAAAGCTTAATCCCGGTGAGGTTACGACTGAATGGAATAATTCATATCTATTCAGCAGCAGAGAAAATGCCTTAAAAGAACTTGAAACCTTAAAAAAGAAGCCAGAGGAACTAAACACAACTTTCCGTCCAGAGTTTGAAAATTTATCAGGGCCTGTTTTACTTGATTATCTGGAAGCTGATAAGGAATTTTCAAAATTTACTGAAGTTCTGTACGTTTACGCATATACTCAGCTCAGTAAAAATGTAAGTGATCCGTTCTTTGCTTCTCTTCTTACGGACTCTCAGGATCTGCTTACCGAATATGGGAAAGCCAACTCGTTTACAACCGTGAAATTGACCTCGCTCAATAAGGAAGAATGGGACAGACTCTTTTCCGAAGAGCCAAAACTTGAGGAGTACAGGCCTTATCTTGAAGCTAAGTATATGAGGTTTGCAGACCACAGGCCAATGAATGAATCTCAGGCCATATGCCTTACAGAACTCGAAAACCAGCGCATGAAACTGGAGACTGAGGCTTTTTCAGAGATTACGAATAATGTCACGATGGCAGGAAATATAACACTTGAGAATGGGGAAGAATATTCAGTCAATTCCCAGTCTTACAATACTTTACTCTCAACTGATCAAAATCGGGAAAACAGAAAAAAATGTTATGAAAAGAGGTTTTACCACCTGAAAAACGAATCCGATTCCATGGCATCTCTCTATTCAGAAAAAGCCCGGCTTGACGATCTCGCTGCCAGAGAGTTGAACTACACAGATTACTATGACTACACTCTCTATAATGCCTATCTTAACCGTACTCAGATTGATGAGATGAATACCGTTTTCAAAGAAAGAAAAGGTGTGTTTGAAAACTATAATGAGTTCAGGAAAAATAAACTCGGAGTTGAAACGCTCAGACCATACGACCTTATGCTACAGTTGACAGACCAGCCTGGCAGGAATTATACATATGTGGAAGCTTTGCAGGAAATCCAGAAATCCTATTCCAGAATGGATCCCCGTTTCAATGAAATCTTTTTAAAAATGGTAACCGGGAATTTCATAGATGTATATCCTGATCCTGAACATGGAAAGCAGCCAGGAGGTTACACTTACGGATTATGTTCTTTGAAGTCTCCAGCTCTTGTATTTTTAAATTACAATGGTCTTATCAGCGACCAGAAGGAAATTACTCATGAACTGGGACATGGGATTAACTTCTACCTTATGGGTAACTTCGTCGATTTCCTCTACTGCTCAGGTCCTATTTATGAAATGGAGGTCCCTTCCACTTTCAACGAAGAACTTTTTGTTGATTACGTGGTTCAAAATTCCGATAAAGAAACCGCAGTTAATGTTCTCTCCCAGCATATAGGGGAATATCAGAACTACCTTACTCGCCAGCCTATGATTACGGAATTTGAATATAAAGCCCACAAGCTCTGTGCTGAAAATGGGACAGCTAGCGGAGCCGACCTCAATGCGATCTGGACAAACCTCTCTAAAGAGTATGGTAGCGACTCGGTCGAATATTATAATAAGGATTCTGCGGAATGGGCCTATATTAACCATATTTACTTAGCAACCAATTATTATACCTTCAACTATGCAGTTTCAAAGGCAATAACTCTCTCCCTTTTCAAACAGTATAAGGAAGACCCGGAAACTTTCAACAAAAACTACATTGCTTACCTCTCAGCAGGTTCGACAATGCCGCCTGAAGAAAAACTCAAAAAATATTTTGGGATCGAAATCAACAGGCAGCTTTTTGAAGATGCAATGGATGTTGTTGAGGCGAGAATTCAGGAACTCAATAAACTGGAAGCAGAAAAGAGTGTAAATAAGTCTGATTCTGCCGTAAAAAGTCTGGAGATGTCTGGATTTTTTTGGGTAAGTGGATATAAAAACAAATGAACTTGAATATTTCAGGTAAAACACTTTTAATGCTTCAGATAAAACGCTTGAGGGTGTTCGCAGGTACTTAAGTGCCCTTAACCTTCAGTTTCTTTTTTACAGGAAGATTTCTCCCAAGTTATTTTCCATCTGTTAAAAACTACCCTGTTTAGCGAACTGTATTATTTTGGTCGTTGAATAAAGATTTCTATCAGAAACGATACAGTTATCTGCAACAGATCTACAACCGCGTTTCTGGAGGCGAACAAAATGTATTACGATATAATCAAATCTCCAATCGGTTCCATTCTTCTTGCAGGGAATGAAAAAGGGCTGAAACATCTTATTTTTCTGAAAGGTAAGAAGAAAATAGAAATCCCTGTTGGCTGGATAGAAGATAAAGAATTTTTCAGGGAGGCTGCCAGGCAGCTTGAAGCTTATTTTTCCGGGAAACTCCAATCTTTTGACCTGAAACTGGCTCCCGAGGGAACGGAGTTTCAAAAATCAGTCTGGAAAGCTTTATGCGAAATCCCCTACGGGGAAACCCGAACTTATAAAGAGATAGCTGTATCTATTCGAAAGCCAAAGGCTTATAGAGCTGTGGGGCTTGCAAATAACCGGAATCCGATTGCGATAATTATCCCCTGCCACAGGGTAATAGGCTCAGACGGAAAGCTTACAGGCTATGCGAGTGGGCTGGATATAAAGGAATTTTTACTGCGACTTGAAGACGGTTGCTGAGGGATTTTTAGTATTATAATATATTACAATTAAGAAAAATTTAATACCGATAACATTTATAAAATCTTATATTATTTTCAGAAAGAACACATATAGTTCATTTTCGATACGGAACAAACGATAAGAATGCTAATATTTTGAAATGGTTGGCGATGTTGTGGATAAAGCGATAGTTACTGAGAGTTTATCTAAAAAATATGGTAACTTCGAAGCTGTGAAGGATATTTCGCTCAGTATCAAAAAAGGAACTATATTCGGACTTCTGGGCCCAAACGGAGCAGGAAAATCCACTACTATTAAGATTCTTACCTGTCAGTTTCCTCCTACCTCTGGTACTGCATACATTGGAGGATTAAACACTGTATTGGATGCAGTAGATATAAAAAAGAAAATTGGAGTTGTTTTTGAGTCTCAAAACCTGTATGAAGAATTATCGGTTTATGAAAACCTCAACTTCTTCCGCCGGTTATACAATTCTCCGAAAGAAAGAATAAGTGAAGTACTGAAGGCAGTAGGAATGGAAAGGCATCAGAAAAACAAAGTAAAGACTTTTTCAAAAGGCATGAAACAAAAGATAATGATTTCTCGGGCCCTACTCAATGATCCCGAGGTTTTATTTATGGATGAGCCCGGAAGTGGATTGGACCCACGTTCGGCAAGGGAAATAAGGCAAATGATTCTTGGCCTTAAAGAACAGGGCAAAACAATCCTCATAACGACACATAATATGGAAGAAGCAGATTTCTTATGCGACTATCTGGCTATCATACATAAAGGCTCTATAATAGCTATGGACACACCTACAAATCTGAAAAAAAGATATGGGGAGGATGTTTTGATGATCAAGACTGTAAAAGGAGATATTTACGAGTCGCCTCTAAATACAAAAGCCAGTAGCGACATTTTTGAGAAACTCTCCGGAAATAATCAAATATCCCTTGTACATTCAAAAGAGGCTACAATTGAAGATGTTTTCATAAAACTAACCGGGGAGAAATTGACTGATGAATCTTAATGTTGTACTGGCTATCTTTAGAAAGGACTTAATATCATCAGTAAAAAGCAAGAACTTATTGATAATACTATTAACTCCGATTTTTTTGTCTCTTCTTTTTAACTCCACTATTTCATTGACTGATAATGTCGCAGTACCTATTTCAGTTTATGATGAAGGGTCCAGTGCCGATTTTATTGAATATCTAAGTTCGAGAGGTAATTATGACATAATTACTGCAGACTCTGCGGATAAATCCGAAGAGTTACTTTATAATCAAAAAGTTGCAGCTATTATGCTTGTGCCAGAAGGCTTCAGTGCCGATATAAAAAACGGATTAACTCCTTCCCTGAATATCATTGTCAACCCTTATGAGGCAAAATCAGTCGTATTTTTACAAACTTATAAAGATATCATCATGGACTTTGCAGGACAGAAGTATCCAGTGAATATCACCTTAAATTCGCTCCCTGGAGACCTGCAGTCTAGGTTCAACATCCCTGTGTGGATTATGTTTACCGTAATATTTGTTGGAATGATGGTTTTACCCAATACGCTGACCACAGAGAAAGAGAAAAAAACCCTTGATGCAATACTTGTGTCACCAGCTTCGGAAAAAGATGTGATTTATGGTAAGTCGTTTTTTGGACTATTTCTAACAATAATCATATCCCTAGTTATAATTATTATAAACAGAGGTTTCGTCGGAAACTTCCTATCGGTCACAGTTTTTATAATTCTCGGTTCTACAGTATTCACAGGCCTTGGGCTTCTGATTGCCAGTTACGCTGATAATTACTCTTCTGCATCTATACTTTCCACTGTTTGCATGGCACCCCTGATTTTACTGGCTCTGCTGGCCGATTTATCCCAAGAGATTGGGTATATTTCCCATCTCGTACCAAGCACCTACGTGTTTTACGGCATAAAAAGTGCTATGTTGAATAACTCCGGAATCTCTGATCTTTATCCTGAAGTTGGAATCCTTCTTATATTTAATATTCTTGTATATGTGCTGACATTTCGTGTTCTTAAGAAGAAGAAATATATATGAACTTTCGATCAGGCTTTGCAAAAAGATTTTGTAATCATGCCTGGGATGTAGTTTTTTAGAATTCACACCAAGATTACATCACAAAAATATACTTTTGGAGAAAACAGTACTGAATATTAAAACAAGCTCAAGAACCGGATATATAGATCGATACGGGAATCTTATATCTGGGCAAAACCTCCTTTTCCTCCCCACCCTGCTGAGGAGTTCTGCCGATGTAAAAAAGGAGAAAATGCATTATCTTTATGACAGGTGCCCGATTTGATAAAGAAATTTGATAAAGAAAAAGGTTTCAGGCTGCTCCAGGAAAATGTAAAAGCTTTTCCCGAAATAATCAGTTTGCCTCTGAAAAAATATTCACCAGGACCCTGTGCACTCAGATCCCACTGAAACAGAGAAAATTCATTTATTTATCATAGAATTGCGCAATTTTAATTATTTCAGCTTTTCTTGAGATAGACAGGGTTCAGTGCTGAATCTCAGCCCAGTTGCTTACCGCCGTAACGGAGTTGAAACATTCTTCGAGAGATTCTGCGATACATTTATCAAGAGATGAAGGTCTCTATAAGGCATGCAGATACCCCCTTCCAATATGTCCTTTTCGTCTTCTTTATAGAGCGAAAATGCAAGCATCATGTGCGTTCCCACGAAGGGAGGAGTTATAGTAACAGCTTTCTCCAAGGTTTCGTTGTCTTCGATGCGTATATTTTTCCAGTCAGCCGATATAGGTAGAAGCGTATCTTCGAGCTTGACTTCCATTGTATAGTTTACAGGCTTCTGCTCATGGTTTGTAATTCCCACGATTACGGTTCCATTCTCACCGAGTACGTAGTCGGTAGGGTAATTCTCAGCTGTTCCATCAGGTCCTAGAATGTAGAATTCAGTAAAAGGCTCCTTTAAAGACTCCTCATCCAGAATATCAACTTCGGTAGAAGGTTCTTTAAAAGACTCCGCGATTTTCAGCATCTCGGTTTTTTCAAGAGACCCGATTAGATTTATTTCAACTCCTCCGAGCTCCCACTGTAACATCTTCGTGTCTCCAAATTCATTAAGGTATTTTCCTTCCTTTCCATTGATGCTGATTTTCTCAGCTCCTTCCATGAAAGAATTTTCTTTAGACTTATTTTCATAGACAGTTTCTATTACATCAAAGTTTTCAGCTCCTTTCTGGTAGCTAAGAATTACGGTTTCTGAACCCTGACCTTCAGCGGCTCTATCACCTTCCTCAGATATCATTGTCGAGTTAAGCATGTAGCCGTCCGGCATATATTCTGGGACAAGGATCTCAAAGCTTGCTTGTTGTCTGGCTTCTTCAAGGCTCAGGTTGTCGGGGACTTTAAGTTCTTCGTCCATGTCAAGAGTTTCTACTTTTGCCCCTTCGGGAATCTCAAATTTGAATTCAGAATCCGGGATCCCAGTATTTATTTTCAAGTCACGTATTTCCACTTCTGTTATCAGGTTTCCTTTATTGTTATAAATACTGGACTTAAGCACCATCCATGTCTCTCTGTCAATCCATATTTTCGTTCGAGAAGCTAGTTCTGACCCGTTTTCTTTGACTTTTGGTCTGGCTTCAAGGACATACGCACTTCTTCCATCCACCTCTTCCACTCCAAGCATGGAAACCTCACTTTCATTCACGAAATTACCTATGATACTGACAAAATCTTTCTCCGTTAAGAGTGGTTCTTCGGGCAGTTCCATTTTCGTGACAGTATTTGTTTCAGCGCTATAACTCCATACGAACTCCCCGTCAGAAACTGATTCGAATTCTTTTCCTTCCTCCACGCCAAACGTCTTCATCAGGTCAGGCTTTTTATACATTATCTGGATTTCGTCTTCCAGATCTTTTCCCCCGTTGACGTATGTTGTCGTATGTATTGTGCCGGAATAATCTTCAAGGCTGGCTTCTTTTTCCTGCATTTTTGCTACAATCTCTTCTGCGCTCATTTTTTCCTCGCACCCCGATGCAAGAAGAGCTAGACTTATTAGAATCAGTATAACTAATTTCTTTATGTACATCATTCTTCTCACGGCGTCTCCAATTTTCCAAAAAATTTTTATTGTTGGCCTTTACTTTTTCACATCTTTATATAATTTTCCAGGCCTGTATATTATAAAATAGAAAAAAACCGAGTGATATTTATGAGTTTAATTTCCCTCACTACCGATTTTGGAGACCTTTATCCCGCAGCCATGAAAGCCGTTATTCTGGGAATAAACCCGGCTGTACAGATTGTTGATATCACCCATTCCATCCGTCAGGCCGGAATCCGGGAAGGGGCTTTTGCTCTCTATTCCCTTGTTCGATATTTCTCACAGGGGACCGTACATATTGGCGTTGTCGATCCCGGAGTTGGGACTTCCCGCCGCGCTATTGCTATTAAAGCGGGCCGTGCAGGAGAAGAACAATTTTTTGTCGGCCCTGATAACGGGCTCCTTATCCCTGCAGCTCGCCGCCTTGGCGAAATTGAAGTATACGAAATTACAAATCCTGAACTTACGCTTAAATCAGGAATTTCTGCAACTTTCCACGGCAGGGATATTTTTGCGCCTGCAGGGGCTCATCTCTCAAAAGGCACAGCTATCGAGGCAGTTGGGCCGAGAATCTCGGATTTTGTGAACCTCGATTTCGAAAATTACGGAATTGACGGCCCCTTCCTTGTCGGAGAAGTTATTTTTGCAGACAGTTTTGGAAATGTAATCACCAATATCCCGGAAGAAGAAGTTTTAAAGTTCTCTACCTTTGGCTCACAGATGGAAGTAAACGGCAGAAGAGTGTCCTTTGTTCAGACCTATGGTTTTGTCGGGCAAGAAAAGCCCCTTGCCCTAATAGGCAGTCACAGCTTCCTAGAAATTGCTGTAAATAAAGGAAACGCTGCGCGTCAGTTCGGACTTAAAAGTGGGGATCAGGTCGTAGTAAAGACTGTATAAATAATGGCTGTGTGAACTGCCCTAAGCTGAAGACTTAATGACTTCCTGAGTCATCCTTTCAAATGCCCCGGTGATACAAATCCTGAAATAATAAATGCTGCTGCCTATTCTCGGGGAACTCTCAGAGCTGAAAAAGCAATAGACGCTCTTCTGGGAATGCTGGTCGAAGAAGATTCCGAACCCGAATAACTGCAGTTTATGCCCTGGGAACCATAGGCAGCCGAAAAGCCGTTGATGCTCTTCTTGAAACTCTCAACGACAGCAATCCCTGGGTCAGGCGGTATGCCGCAGAAGCCCTCGCAAAAATCGGTGATCAAAAAGCAACCGCTCCCCTTGTCAAAAACTTAAACGATCCTGACCCTGAAGTCAGGTGGGCTACAGCTGAAGCTTTAAGGGTACTGGAAAGCAAAATTCCGGCTAAATAAAAACATTTTGAGTTAAAAAGCCCTTTTTCAGGTATAAATCCATATTAAAGGGCTATTTCCCCTTATTTTAACTTTTGTCCCATTAATGGCATATTTCTCCCTGATACACAGGTAGTTAAGTGCGAGTGAGCAGAAAATCTCTATTTTACTCCTGGTTTTTCCGTTGTAATCTTTGGGAACTTCAACAAATTTATGTATCGATTTTCAATAAGTGATTAACCGAATTAGCTGTCTTAATAGCTCCAAATACACAATATATGGCTTTAAGAGCAACAACATCAGGAATTGCCGATCAGAGAACCGCAAATCACAGTCAGAGCATTACAACTGAAAATTCAATCTCTTTTAAAGAGTAAATAATATATTGTATTATACAATATTGTAATTCTTGGTAATGTGGAGCTGTTAGCCGATGGAGAATATCTCTGAGAAATTTGATTTTCAAATTACCCTTGAATCTGGAGAACTTGAGAAATCTTCGAAATGGCAAAAACAATGTCAACTACTATATGATTCCGTAAGAAAAAACCTACCTAATGGTTCAATTGACCCTGTAACCCGTAAGGGAAAAGATGGGGAAAGAAGCGGCGTAATTCTGTCATATGACACTTTTGCTCTGGCGGGCGTTACTCTAAACTCATTTTACATTCTTCTCAGATTGATTAATGTCTGGGAACGAAATAGAAAAAAAGCGAATGTAAAGTTGAGAACTAAAAATGGAAGTGAATTTGTTCTATCAAATTTATCTGTAGAGGAAGCCCGTGAAATATACGAGAAGCTGCAGAATGAAGATTATTAACAGGGGTACGCAAAAAATGGCTGGGAGAAGACTTGGCATTGTCATTGGCACAAATGAGTATTCTGACAGCAGTATTCGAAACCTACGCTTCGCAGAGAAAGATGCAAAAGACATAAAAAATATACTTCTTGATCCTGAAATCTGTGGATTTGATGAAGCTTTGGAGTCAATAAACAGAACCAGAACACAGACTTTTTGTGAAATTGACCAATTGCTTAAAGGTGCAGACAGTGAAGATTTGATTTTGATTTACTTTTCAGGCCACGGCGAACCTGACTCTCAACATGATCTGTGTCTATTATTCAAAAATACGAAGATGGATAGTTTAATTCCCACTTCTCTGAATTATTCATTGGTCAGGAAGTGTATAGATGCTTCAAGCTGCAAGACTGTTGTTGTAGTTCTCGATTGCTGCTACAGTGGAGCTGCAAGCATAAAAGGCAATAATTTAAAAGAAATTATTTCTAAGTCTTCTGGGTCAGGTACTGTTATACTCTCTGCATCTAGTGAGTTCGATGTAGCAAAAGAAGATGAAAAACTGGAGAATGGCGTTTTTACATATTATTTTGTTGAAGGACTAAAAAGCGGAGCTGTCGCTGGTGATAATAACGGCGACATAAATCTTGACGATCTTTATAATTATGTTTATGAAAAAGCTATTAGATATTCGCAAGTTCCTTTTAAACAAGTCGCTTGTGAAGGAAAGGTTCTCATTGGAAAGAATCCCTTAAAGGTCAAAGAACAGGATTTCAAGAAGAAGAAACGCAAATTGGCTAGAATAATCAGAAAAGAGCTTCCAACTGATGTCTACAATATATCCATGATTGTTCTTGTTGATGGTTATGAGAAACCAGGAGAATTAACTGAAACTGACAAAGAAATTAATAGTTCTTTAGAAGATCTTCTAGAAGGTAAAATAAGTGTTAAAACATATATTAACACAGTCCAATGTTACTTGGAAAATGAAGAAATCGAATACTCACCTGTTTTGGTGAAATTTAGGGAACAAGAAACTCCAGGAGTTTATAAAGATCAAGAAATACCAAAAACCTTCTTCAGCCCTTCTACAGAAATGGAATTCGTACTGATCCCAGCCGGAAGTTTTTCAATGGGCTCACCTTCCAACGAGGATGGTAGATATGAGGGTGAAGATCCGATCCATAAAGTAACAATCAAAAATCCTTTTTACCTTGGAAAATATCCTGTTACTCAGAGGCAGTGGGTTGCTGTAATGGGTAACAATCTTTCCTATTTCAAAGGTGATAACCTGCCTGTTAAATCTGTCTCATGGAATGATGTTCAGGAGTTTATCGCAAGACTCAATGAAATGGAAGGCACCGATAAATATCGCTTGCCTTCCGAAGCTGAATGGGAATATGCGTGCCGTGCCGGGACAACAACAAGATATTCCTTCGGGGATGATGAGTCGAAGCTTGGAGATTATGCATGGTATAGCAATAACTCTGGAGCT
>NZ_DAVG01000063.1:0-9832 GCF_002505485.1 Methanosarcina sp. UBA5
TTTGCTCATCGGTAAGCTTGGACTTTCGTCCTCCACCAAAATTTGGTATTAAGGCGGCATACCCGCCTTTATTCCAATCCTCTTGCCAGTAATATCCAGTTTTCTATCCTGTTCTTAGTCACTCCAACTTTAGTAGAGGCGTCTTCTACAGAATCTCCCAAAAGTCTAAATTTGACAAAATAGAGCCTTTTAAGCACTCTTGAGTTGTTTTCATGCTTGATTAAAGAGTTGATCTCATCAAGAGTTACCTTTCGATCAATAGGAATTTGTTCCTTCCCCGCCATAAGAGAATATAGGCGCTAATACGTGTAATAAATTGCGTTGGAAACTATAAAAGTGATCCTGAGAACTTAATACAATATTAGCAACAAAACTCACTTAAAAGCAATTGCTGATTTACACAGTCGCATGAAGAGCAATCTGTAAATAAGAAAAGTGAGACAGTTACTATGACTTCAGTCTCTCTTTTTGTTTATTAACCAATTTGATTCGCTGTTCACAGAAGTCACTTCGCCTATGGTTTTCACTTGTTCCCCCTCACTACTCCCTTTACTAATATGTGAACGCACTTTCATGAAGTAAGCTAGGGCTGCAATGGGTAAAGCATAGCCTACTCCATATACTGCTAAATCTGTCTCTTGCGTTTCAAAGATAATGCTCAAGAAGTTGACCCCCAGTACGACAACAGTGAGCCCCACCAGGTTCAATTCTAGCTCTTCAATATTGTTTACTTTTACCCATCCTGGTAAAGGTAGCGGCTGGATAAACAACTGGTATAGCCCGAAGGATGTAAGGAAAAGCACCGTACCGACTAAGAAAAGGTGCACAGTCTCCACAATTTCAACAATGATACTTCCTTCCGGACCTTCTTCTGACATTCCGGTAATGAGTTCTCCCATGAAGTGAACAATATCTATGCCGCCTTTAACAAATAAAACGCAAGCAGCAATCGCCAACCCTATCACTGGAATCAATACGAAAAAACGCATTCCTGCAATAAATCTTACGACTTTCATTGGCAGGCTCCTTATTGTTTGCTCCTTATTGTTTTATCCTTTTTTCTACTCGTTGCTAGCCTGTATGGCAAAAGAATCTCATAAGTCGGCATAAGCATAGCTTACGCCTGAATCTTATCTGTAACTGGGTTTATTGCTTGTTACATAAACCCCAAAAGCGCCAAAATTCCTGAAAATTAAGTTTCGTAGAAGTATATGAAAATGAAATCTGGAGAGAAACCGACATTTCTCTCCTCTTCATGCATTGCTTTATTCGAGAATCACTGTTTCTACCTTACAGGAGTTTCCGGGAATGTAAATATTTCCGGAGTGGCGGCTTTCAAGTCAAATTCAGTATGCTGGAGCTGCTTCTTCTTCGGCAAAGACAGCACGCAGTTTGTCTTCTTCTTCTTTGGACAGGTTGGAGGCAATGAATTCGAACTTCATCCCCCTGACAGCTTCTGCTACCTTATCCTGTACGGCAGCACTGGTCATCAAGAAGAGGGCTGATGTGCCTTCTGTTACTTTGCTGCGGACCGACCTTATGAAATCGTCACTAATCCCTACATCCGCCATAGAACCTGTTAGTGCGCCCAGTGTGGCTCCAACGACCAGGCCAAATATAGGAACAAAGAAGATCAGGCCAAACAGCATACCCCAAAAGGCTCCGCTCAGTGCACCTGCACCTGATAAATTGTGCAACTGCTCTGTTTTTGGCTTCTTTTTTCCCTCAGGCCATGTAACTATGGCTGCATCATGTAGGTTGATCAATTGCCTTTTGCTTAAATCCTCAATCACGCGAAGCGCCTTTTCTGCGCCGTCGGCGGTATCAAACTTCAGAACTGTTAAAGTTGCCATTATTTAAACCTCCTTCTTTATTTACGAATTCAATTTGCCGTTTTAACTGCCGTTATAATTGCTGTTATTCTCATGTTTTGGAATTTTTGCGGGACTCTTATCCACTGTTATTCCCTGATCAGTAAAACTGTGGTTTTACTTCCCGGCAGGCGATGTTTTTAAGGCATCAGCCGTTTTTTCGGCATTGTGGAAGACACTGCAAGTTTGCAGAAGGCCTTCAAGAAAAGGGAAAGATTAAAGCTAACTCAACACTGGATCGTCGATTATATGCCATATTTTGAGTCTGGAATTCAGCAGTCTCCGTCTATTAGCATACCCCCACTAAAATCAGGTGTTTAGTTGCAGCTTTGCTGTTAAATGGAGATTTTATGCCCCCTTTCTGGCTCTCACATGGTCAAAGCAGGCAGTACCCTGCCAGGTGTCTACCCATGAGCCCTAGAAAGCTATGTACAGGCTTTTCGTTCACCAAAAAAATGTACAGACTTTCTGATCGCCAATTTTGATATTATTTCCCCTTTCTCACTCCTTGCAGACTGGGACCCCAATCCACAGGCAAGGATTCGGCAAGCCGATCGAATTTAGCAAGCTAATATTATATTGCTATTATTATATA
Organism: Methanosarcina sp. UBA5; assembly: GCF_002505485.1. Classification (GTDB taxonomy): domain Archaea; phylum Halobacteriota; class Methanosarcinia; order Methanosarcinales; family Methanosarcinaceae; genus Methanosarcina. Next base: position 2,467 of record NZ_DAVG01000063.1, read on the forward strand.
TCGTATCCGGATGTACATCTTTTATCGGGTATTCCGTCTAAGATTTGAGATCCGTTATTTTACTCTTTACTTCCACCTGATTCCATCAATTTTGCCATCCAGCGCGTATTCTCGGAACTTTCAAGGATCATCTTCACAACCATTGTAAGAGGTATGGCTATAAGTGCACCTGAAGTGCCAAGCACATAACCCCAGTAGAACAGAGACAGAAATACTATGGACGGAGATAACTTGAGGCTCTTTCCTGCAAGGGACGGAAAAAGAACATTTTCTATAAATACATTTATCAGCCACATCCCGGCAAGCACTGCAATAGCTCCCATGGCTCCATATTTAAATAGTGCAAGCAGTACGGGTGGAAGAACTGCAAGATAAAAGCCTAGATAAGGAATATAGCCCAGTAGGAAAGCCAGAAAACCCCAGAGAACTGCAAAATCTATTCTACCGATTAGGAGCAGTACCGCGGTTCCGATGCCCCCAATCAAATTGATCTCAGTTCTTATCAAGATAAAATCTACCAGACTTCTGCCAAATTCGGCAACCCGCCAAAGAAGGACTGTTTTATCTTCAATTTCTTTTTCCATTTTTTTTGGCGCACCTACAGTATCCAGAAGTAAAAATGCTGTCGTGATGACAATTAGCGCAATTGTTGTTCCGGCATTAAAGACTCCTGTAAGGATTCCTGCAGTCAGGCCCAACAGGAATGCCCCTATATCGCGTAGGATTCCTTCAAAGGAGAACTGACCTGATAAAGGTAAATATCGTTCAATATTTTCAAAAATACTTGTTAATTGAATTTGATATCCTGGGATCTGAGTACTGAGCTGAAATAGGGATCCTGTAACAAGGAGCACTGCAGCAATAGCAAAAATGATAAAGAAAAGAATTACCAGACCAACACTAATCGAACCAGGCACATGTTTTCTCTGGAGCCAGTGGACAAGGGGATAAAAGATTAGAAAGGCGAATATCGAGAAAAAAATAGGTACGAGTATGCTTCCAATTTCCTTCATTCCGATAGTCAGGATAACTGCAGCGGTACTGTAAAGTAAAATCCTGGCTGGTATCGACTGATTCTCCGTATCCATATGTACCCCAGTATTCTTTATACCCTTAAATTAACATATAAATTTAAAATATAAAAGCTTCTCCGAGAATTATGATCTGACTAATGGCTATTTTTTCCAGTCAGTTTTACTTCTGCACTACAAAAATAAAGAGAAAAATCTAGCGAGGGCAAATACAGGTCCAAATCAATAAAAGCGGTGTTGAAACTTACTTACAATATAAGCACCATGTAAAGCTTGGTTTTGGCCTGAATAGGCACTTAATTTTTTCTTTTACTTCTTGGCGTTTATAATATCTTTTATCCCAAAATCCACTTTCCATCGAATTCAACAACGGCAATAATCATAGATATAAATTATACGCTTATCTTAAAAGTTGCAAATAACAGGTGTCAAATTAGACCCTGGACTTTCGAAGTTAATTTGAGACCATATTAAATAAGGCTTTAAAAAACCAATAAATTTATATTGGTTTCTGCAGATTGTTATATACGCGAATAAGATCTAATAAAACAAGTGTTAATAAGATCTATTAAAACAAGTGTTGAAACGGTAGGAAGATCCTACACTACTTTTGTATTATAAAAATTCGCGAACAATACCCCCAAAACAAGAATAGAAACATTACTGCATGCATTGCAGCTATAATTGTCTGTTGATACGTATGCTGAAAAGCATCTCGCATTTGAGCTGAGAAAATTGAGCCACCTGTATTTGCTTCTTATTTTTGGGTGGTTTTATGGAAACAGCAGATTGTATCATGAAGTTGTAGAGTTGATAGATATGGATATGGAAAAAAAGAGCTTTCTAAAATCACTAGGATTTCGGCGAGAAATTGCGATGATTGAAAAATGTATCTGTCCGTTATGTGCGGAGAAAGTAGACGAAGACGAATTCCAAAATGAGGTATTTATCAAGGAATTCAAGAGTTCTGGGCTGTGTCAAGGATGTCAGGAAACGGTTTTTGGATATAAGGTAGCATGGTGATATCCCAATTACCGATTAAGGTATTTGAAATCCCTGTTTTAGGTGACAAGCATGGATTTTGATTTACCTCTGCCATTTATTCCTTGCAGAAAAATTTCAAATTTTTCACTAATTTCTTGATTTAATTCCTCTTTTCGTCATTTCCTGTTCATACTTTCTGATTCGATAGTAATTTCTAATTTTGAAGGAGACTATAACGGACTTACGCAGTTTGAACTAAGATTTCAGCGGCATTAAACATCCAATTGTCCAGACTACAGAACTTGTCCTATTTCATGTTTTTCTTGCCTTCGTAGAAGGCTATTTCACAGAAGCTATTTTTCTTAAGTTTCTTCAGCATCTTCAATTGGGCCCATCAATCTGGATATCCATTTAGTTTCCTCAAAACTTTCCAGGATAATCCTCAAGACCATGGTAAGAGGCGCGGAAAGCAGCATTCCTGTAGCTCCAAGCACATAATCCAGTAAAGCAGGGACAGAAATACAACAGTTGGAGACAGTCTCAGGCCTCTCCCCGCAAGTGAAGGAAAAAGGACATTTTCTGTGAGCGCATTAATTAACGAGATAGCTATATCACAGCCAGGGTGCCTATAATCCCATACTGGAGAAACCCGAAGAATGCAGGTGGAATAGCCGTTAAAGCAAAGCCTACGTATGGAACATAACCGAGAAAAAATGCCATGACACCCCAGAAAACCGCAAAGTCGATGCCTCCGATAAGGAGAAAACCATGAAAGCTCAGGGTTACTTCGTAAGCTCAGGTCAAGAAACTGCAATCCAAGGACAGCTTTTCTGGACCGGGTCTCAATGCTTCTCAAAGGTCACTCTAGCCCTGGTTTCATAGTTCCTGCAAGGCTTTTTTCAAGCTTTTCGATCCTCAAAAAGTTTTGCAGGAAAAGGAAACTCAGGGAAGAGGTAAGCGTTGTCGTAAACCTGTTAAGCCTGGGCCTGCATGCCGATCTTGAGATTTTAAAGACTGAAGTTTACAGAAATATCCGTGAGATGTCTCTCTTTTCGGATAGAATCCTGATTTTTTATGGTACCTGTGAGCATGCACCTGGAAAACTGGAAGAAGATTTATCTGATCTCGAATGCCCGCTTTTCTTCCTGAAAAGACCTAAACGGAGAAACTATAAAGGACTGCACCAGTCTGGCGCTAGGAGGAAACGAAGCTTATGCCATAGGGTCATGGCCAAATTTCAGGGCATGGGGACGATCTACCTGACTCCTATGTGGGCTTCTAGCTGGAAGAAATTGGAAAATGAAAACGGGAGTCAGGACTTTAACAAGCATTACCTGAAGAATCCCCTCTATTGCCTAGCTCCAAGAATCGATAGTGGACTAGTAGATGATCCGGATTTCCATGTAAATGTTAAAGATTTCGCCTGCCCCTTTGATATGAAAGTTGTGAACCTAAAAGGAAGCCTGGAAATTACCGAACAGTCATACCTGAACGCCCGAAACGGTGTAACTAAAAAACAATAAAGAAGCTGGTTTAAAAATTTTTATTAAAATTCTATTTAAATTTATGTTATCCCTTTCAGTAGAATAACGGGATAATTCAGTAAATCAAGGGATAGAAAAGGAAGAACAAGCTTCAATTTATCTTAAACTCTGTCTAACATCTACTAAAATTTATATACTTTCTCACCTTTTTATATCAATAATATATTATACATTCAAACTCTTTCTAACGATTGAATTCTTTGGGGTGTCCGGAATAGATATTGGTAAAAAGGTTCTTTTAATAACTCTTTTAATTTTTGGTGTTCTTGCGGCTGCGTTTACGCTTACTCATACCATGCAGCTTTCTAACTTTTTAAGCCTTGAAGAGAAGTATACACGGAATAATGTAGAGAGGGTTCAGAATGCTATTTCAACCGAACAGGGATATCTTGATTACATAGCACAGGATTGGGCCTGCTGGAACGAAACCTATAAATTTGTTGAAGACAGAAATCAGATGTTTATACAGGAAAACATTCAGAACCATACTCTTGCCGAGCTTAAAATTAATGTAATGCTTTTTGTGAATAATTCCGGGTCTCTTGTTTATGCAAAATCGGTAGACGTCAACACTGCACGGGAAACACCAGTTCCTGAAGACCTCCTTAGATTGGTGAAAGATGGAACCCTCCTTACAAAAGGAGAAAATGGAAATATAAGCGGTTTTGTTCTGCTCGATGGAAAACCTATGTTTATTTCGTGTCATTCTATCCTTACGACAAATTATACAGGTCCTGTGAAGGGAACTGTGATTTTCGGCAAATATTTTGACGACAACCTCCTTGAATCCTTTAAAGAAGCTACTCGCTCTTCGCTTTTAATGTATAGTGTTGACGACGATCTTCCTCCTGATTTTCAGGATAAGCTTAACAATTTTTCACATAGTCCCCAACGGACTATTGTCGAACCTCTCAATGACAGCAGAATAGCTGGCTATTTTGAACTGCTGGACATTTCAGGTAAACCTGCCCTTGTCATGAGGGCGGATTTTCCAAGAGAAGTTTATTGGAACGGCGAGAGAACCCTGAATAACATGTATTTCTTTCTTTTGCTAATCGGCTTCATGACCGTGGTTGGGGTTAAATTTGCTCTTGATAAGTTATTCATCTCAAGGCTAATAGAAATTGATAATTTCGTCACCCGGGTTAGATCGGAAAAGGATCTTTCCAGAAGATTGTGTCTTAAAGATAACGATGAGCTTTATCGCCTCTCAAGGGAAATAAACGAGATGCTAAATGAGATTTATCTTGCAGATCAGGAACTAAAAACGCAGGAACGAGAAAAGAAAGTCCTGCTTGACTCTCTGAACGAACTGGCTATTTTCGCAAACCCTCAACAGAATATTATCTGGGCAAATAAGGCTGCCCTTGAATTTCTGGAGATGGATCTTCAAAAAGCAGTGGGTCTATGCCTTAAAAATAATCCTAGTATAAGCGGCCCGTTATCCGATTCCCTGGATCTTAAACAAATTTTCGTGACAGGAAATAGAAAATCAAGAGAATTTACCGGGAAAGATGGCAGAGTCTGGTTTGTTCAGGCAATTCCTGTAACCGAAGAGGACGGAAAGATTATAGGAGTCCTCGAAACCTGTAGAGATGTTACAGAAAGAAAAACTGCAGAAATCCTTCTTCAGGAAAAGCAAATAGCAGAAGCCGCAAACCGTACCAAGAGCGAATTCCTGGCGAATATGAGCCACGAACTGAGAACCCCGCTTAACTCTATAATAGGGTTTTCTGACCTTCTGTATGAACAGGTATACGGCGAATTGAATGAAAAACAGTTAAAATCTGTAGGGAACATCTCAAAGAGCGGAAAACACCTTCTGAATTTAATAAACGGCATCTTGGATCTCTCGAAAGTAGAAGCCGGAAAAATGGAGCTCAGTTATAAACAATTTGAGCTTGTCAGTAAGCTTAGCATAATAAAAAACCTTCTATCTCCTCTAGCCGACCGGAAAAATGTTCAAATTGAAATTAATATAGATAGCAGCCTTGGCAGTATCTGTGCTGACGAAGCCAGATTTGCTCAAATAATGTACAACCTTGTGGATAACGCCATAAAATTCTCCTCTGAAAATGGGCTTGTAAAAATAGGGGCAAGAAAAAAAGGAGGTATGGTAGAAATAACGGTCATGGATACAGGAATTGGAATTAAACCTGAGGACCAGAGCAAACTTTTCAAGCCTTTCAGTCAGGTTGATTCCTTTTTGTCCAAACAATTTCAGGGAACCGGGCTGGGTCTTTCACTGGTTAAACAGATTGTCCGGCTGCATGGCGGATATGTATGGTTCAGGAGCAATCCGGGAGAGGGAAGTACTTTTGCTTTCGCAATTCCAATAACAGGCAATAAAAGCCACGGTGAAACTACCGATTAGTTAAACTAGCGCTGAGCTAAGGATTAAGGGTTTTACGCTTGTCCTTAAGACAACTGAAAAATTAAATTTGAAAATTAAAAGTTTTTGTTTTTTGCCAGCAGGTGAACTCAACTCACTACCCGTGCTCAAATCCTATCACTCCGGTTTAAAGTTAAAAAACGGGTTCTTCGATCTTCTGACTTAGATTAATATACAGACTGGCAGTTTCGATCTCGGTCTTCTGTAAACTCAGCAGTTCTTCCAGTGAAAAAACCGCATACTTATTTTTTCCACGCCTGCATTTTTCCAGTTGATCATAATCAAAAGAGAGATAATCATAGCTAGTTACATACCTTAACCATTCTACTGGAATTGCAAAGCTTGATAAAAGGGGTATAGCAGTTTCAAAGTAAGTCCTGCACGCTTTTTTTCTTGACAATTTGCACCAGTTATCAATTGTAAAATTTATTTTTTCATCTTCAAGCGTAATAATTACAGGGTAGATTTTACAGAATATAGGTTTAAAGTCCCGACAATCACATTCTTTATTTTCTTCGTTTAAAAATGGGCACAACTTTCCTAATTTTAATACATATATTAAAGTTCCGTCATCCATTTTCAGAACATCCAGGTAGCGAATTTTAAACTCCAAAACGCTTATACCCATTTTTTCTGCCATATACTCTTCTTCCCCAGGCAACAGAGTTCCGATCTTATTATGCTCGCAGACTCCTCCACATTCACTGCAGATTTTAAAAGTATTTTGATTACTGCCACTGAATATCTTGTGAAAGTGATTATATATTTTCTTTGGTATTTTCTTGTATAACACCCAAAAACCTCTTTGTAAGCCTTTATACATTTTCACTTTATTTGCCTGATATCAACCTGAAAACCCACTCCTACGGCGTTTCCATTACATATATTTTTAATAAGTGATATTTACATGTATGCCTGGTTGTGCTCCTTATTCAAACATTAAAAAATAATAATAAGTTAAACTTTAAAAAATTAATTTTATAGTATTAGCATTTCGAAAAAAATAAATACCATAAAAATTTCATAAGATCTCTTCTTTTTACAGGAAGGTAAATATATAAAAATGTACATAGTAAAGTTCTATATAAAATAGAAACTGCATTATTTAGGAAAAATTCGGAGGTGACCTGTTTTCTCTGAGTATTTTTACTTAGCGTTTTATGGAAAAACAAATTACCTTCGGAAAACACATTGCCTTCCGGACATAATTACAAGAAAATAGTTCCCTGTTTATGTAGATAGTTAGATTCGGGACATATGTTGGTCAGATTATAATAGTCAGTTTATAATAGTCAGTTTATAATAAGAAATCTTCAGAATACCTAGAGAAAGCTAGCGAAAAAATATCTAATTCTTATTAACATGACCTGCTGAATTGGCCGTGCATTAGTACGTGGTTGATATTTTTTCTATGA
>NZ_DAVG01000063.1:9859-13799 GCF_002505485.1 Methanosarcina sp. UBA5
GTGTGAGTACTCTGGAAAATATTAACTGATTATCGAGGGACCACTAATTATAACGATAAAGAAATAACTATATATTTAAAGATATATAAAAATAAGAGAACAAAAAAACATATAAAATGAGTCAATAGTTCCGGATAAGCTTGTTTTTTTCCAAACGTATAGATATTTAATAAATCAATCCTAATTAAATATACATGAGTGGGATCAGGCTTGGAGTAGATCGTCTTTCAACATACGAAGAAGGAATAAAAAGAGAGTGGATTATAGGAAACGGACTTGGAGGATATGCTTCCTCTACAGTCATCGGGGTAAGCACAAGGACTTACCACGGGCTTCTTGTGACTTCTCCTGAAAACTCTCCAGGAAGGTTTGTACTGCTTTCTTCCCTTGATGAGGAAATTTCTGTAAATGAAGAAATTTATAAACTTGCAACCCATAAGTATCCGGATACTATTTCACCTACTGGCTTCAATTACCTTTCCGAATATATTCAAAACCCATTTCCTCTTTGGGTTTACCAGCTCGGCGATTTTACCGTAAAGAAAAAAGTCTTCATGGTTCATAACAGTAACATGACCTGTGTTCTCTATGATATCGAATCCCGAAAGGAAGAAGCTTTGTTGAAAATTTTTCCGTTGATAAACTCGAGAGACTTCCATTATACTGCTCGCTCAGGATACCTTTCTTTTTCCCAGAAAGCTGATTCTGCGGGAGTAGAACTGGAGAGTTCTAATGGTTTTACCTTTTCGCTTTCGTCCAATCTTGAATATCATTCTGATCCCAAGTGGTATTATAACCTGGAGTACGATGCTGAAAAGCAAAGAGGGCTTAACTCCCAGGAAGATAATTTCAATCCCGGTTATTTCGAAAGCAAACTCAAACCGGGAACTTCTCGTTTCTTTATCGCTGCTTCAACAGACGATATCTCTTCTCTTAACCTCAGGAAAGTTGATGAACTCTATAAAAGAGGAGTAAATCGGCAGAATCTTCTTGCTCTCAATTCCAGGCTTACAGACCCTTTTGCTCTTAAACTTCTCAGGGCAACAGACAATTTTATAGTGAAGAATCCTTCTTCAGGTGAAAACACGGTAATTGCAGGATATCACTGGTACTCTGACTGGGGAAGAGACACCATGATCTCGATGACTGGCTTGTTTTTAATTCCTTATCGTCATGAAGAGGCCAGGTCTGTTCTTATGAATTTTGCTCGATATTGCAGGAAAGGCTTAATCCCCAATACTTTCCCGGCTTTTGGAGGAGAGCCAGTCTATAATACGGTAGACGCTTCTCTCTGGTTTATCCATGCCGTTAGCCGTTACTTTGCATATACGAGCAACTTTCTTTTCCTCGCGGATATCTGGGACACTGTAGAGAATATTATAGATAATTACCGTAAGGGTACGGACTTTGGAATCGGCATGGACCCTGATCATCTTATTCGACAGGGACCTCAGCTAACCTGGATGGATGCCAAAATTGGAGAGTGGGCAGTAACTCCAAGAGCAGGTAAAGCCTGTGAAATCAATGCCCTCTGGTACAACGCCTTGAAAATTGCTTCCAGCCTGGGTACCCTTCTCGGAAAAGATGTTTCTTCATATGAGATGCTTGCAGACGGTGTTGCCTCAAATTTTGAGAATATTTTCTGGAACCCGGAAACTAATTGTCTCTTTGATCTCGTATATCAGGATGAAACAGGAAATGAGGTTAAAGACCCTGCAATCCGTCCCAATCAAATATTGGCAGTAGCTCTCCCAAATACCATGCTACCTCCTGATAAAGAAAAAGCAATTGTAGACAGAGTTGAAAAAGACCTTTTGACCCCCTTTGGGCTTAGAACCCTTTCAACTGATCACCCATTATATAAAGGACAGTATCACGGAGATGCATTCACCCGAGATACAGCCTATCATAACGGGACAGCCTGGCCCTGGCTCCTTGGCGCTTATGTGAGAGCTTACCGGAAAGTTCATAACTATTCCGAAAAGAGTCTTGAAGATATGCGGGCTCTCCTGGAGGACTTTAATACACACCTTGAAACCGCAGGCCTCGGAACCATTTCCGAAGTTTTTGATGGCGACTACCCTCATTCTCCTGGAGGTTGCATTGCCCAGGCATGGAGTGTCGCAGAAATTCTTAGAGCATATGTAGAAGATGTACTTGAGATCAGGCCACTCTTAAGCACAATATCCCCAGCACTATTAAGCGCAATATCCCCGGAATTGGGTATGTGATAGTTCTACCTATAAATCAGGATAAATGAAGGAATAATATGATCTGGAAGGGGAATGGGATAATAATATGACCTGGAAAGACCATGGAGAACTGTTTGTAAGGTACAGAAAAAATCCAATACTTACAGTTGAAGATTGGCCTTATCAAGCCAATTCGGTATTTAACCCTGCAGCTGCCATAGTTGACGGTAAAATCCTGTTACTGGTCAGAGTTGAGGACCACAGGGGTTTTTCTCACTTTACGGTAGCAAAGAGTGAAAACGGATTTGATGGCTGGGAAATTGACAGTAAGCCAACATTTTTTCCGGACCCTGTAAATCACCCTGAAGAAATATATGGTGTTGAAGACCCGCGCATAACGTATATAGATGAAATGAAAAAGTGGGCTATAGTGTATGTAGCTTTTTCGAATTCGGGCCCCTTACCAGCTCTTGCTTTTACAGAGGATTTCCGTAACTTTGAACGGGCAGGACCTGCCATGCCCCCTGATAATAAAGATGCTGCGGTTTTTCCTGTAAGATTTAACGGCAAATGGGCAATGTTACACAGACCTGCACCTACTATTCACACTTTGAAGGCGAATATCTGGATCTCCTTTTCTTTCGATATGAAATCCTGGGAAAGGCCTGAAGTTCTCCTGTATGCCAGGGAAGGCGGATGGTGGGATGCTTACAAAATAGGTTTATCTCCTCAGCCTCTCCGTACACCTGAAGGCTGGTTAATTATGTACCATGGAGTACGTCAGACAACCCCGAAAATTAGTTACAGGCTCGGGCTGGCTCTCCTTGATCTTGAGGATCCTACGAAAGTGCTCCGCAGGTCAGAAGGCTGGATTTTCGGGCCTCGTGAGCCGTATGAGCGCAGTGGAGACGTCAATGATGTCGTTTTCCCCTGCGGATGGGTTCTGGTGGGCGATGAACTCCGTATTTACTATGGAGCTGCCGATACCTCGGTATCAGTGGCCAGCGCGAAAATGAAAGATATCATGGAGTATATTATGTCAACTCCGAATATGTCTGATGATGCACCTGAAGTTAAGAAAAGAAATCAAAGCCTAATGTACTACTGAGAGAATGAATGAAAAAGCACAATCTAAAAGCTGTTTTTTATCTCTTATTTTTGCTGTGTTGCTGGCCTGGATACAGGTAATTGCAACAGCACTGACGATCTTCGCCACTGCAGCCTCTGGGCAGGTCATAACTGGCTTTACTAATCCCTAGAGGATAGGTCCCATAGGCTTCAGCTTTGGCAAGTCTCTGTGCAATCTTATACGCAATGCTTCCAACGTTAAGATAAGGGAAGATAAAGACATTGGCTTTGCCTGGACCAAGGCTTCCTGAAGCCTTTGAAGCTGCAACCTCAGGAACAATTGCTGCATCTACCTGAAGTTCACCATCTCGTTTCAACCGCGTGAGTCATATTATTAAAGAAAATCTATGGGAGCGTCGGAAATTTTGTAGTAATCCCAGAGTCAAATTTTACATATCACGTACAATTTTATTTTTCCAACACAGAATTTGCTTCCAGATGATTTCTTCTGACTTATAGATAATTTTTTTCTCCGCGCTTCTCATTTTATATGATTTTACTGAATTTCATGCTAAGTAGCAGATACACCGTCGGGAAGCAGCCACACAATTATGGTTTTGCGAAAGCTGCCCTGAGGTTCTCGTTCGCCAGGCCAATTGCGCTGCAAGCTGCAGGTGTGC
>NZ_DAVG01000063.1:13852-15079 GCF_002505485.1 Methanosarcina sp. UBA5
CTCATCGCGGAGCACATCATTTTCATCAGTTATGACAAGAGCTGGTGGCTGTCCCTTTAGCTGGTCAAGTGGTGCCTGTAAAGGAGAAGCTGTGGGCTGCTTACGTGCTTCTTCGTCAGGCAAATAATTGTCCCAGAACCACTTCATAGCTTCACGGGTAAGCCAGATACCGGTTGCATACTGCTGATAAGATTGGGTGTCAAAATTAGCATCCGTGACAGGGTAAAAGAGTACCTGATAATCAATTTTTGGGCCACCCCGCTCCTTTGCCAGAAGTAAAACAGCTGCCGCCATATTTCCACCTACACTGTCACCAGCGACTGCGAGCCTTGAGCTATCAAGGTTAAGTTTTTTCCCGTTTTCTGAAACGTATTTTGTTGCTGCGTATGCTTCTTCTATTGGCGTCGGGTATTTTGCTTCTGGAGACGGCGTGAAATTGACAAATACAACCGCAGCGTTAGCTCCATTTGCGATTTCCCGAACTAATCGGTCATGTGTGTCTTTGTCTCCGAGCACCCAGCCCCCGCCGTGAAAGTACATCACGACTGGTAGAATTTCTTTATTTCCTTTTGGCCTGATTATTCTAATCGAAACTCGTCCCTCAGGACCGACTGGAATGTCCAGATCTTCAATGTCCGCAGGTAGTTTTGCTACCTGAGCAGCCTGCAAATCAGAAAGGACTTTACGGGCGTCTTTCGGTGATAACTGGTAGATTGGTGTTCCACCCTGCTTGTTTACCTTTTCTAAAAATGCTCTGGTTGCTGGTTCTAGTAAGTCGATTGGTTGACTCATGATAAGATCCTCCTGGCTTGATTAAACCGTACTTAACATTATTGCCGGCACATAAGGCAAAAACAATAAACTGGATTACTCGCCGTTACACAATTGACATTTTAAAATTTACAATAAAATTCACAAGTTTGATCTGTTTGAGTATACGTTTATTCAGGATAAATTGGAAAACGATTGTTAATCTAGTATATTTTGATTACCGAGAAATATATAAAATAAGTAGAATATATTTTCCTTATGATAAATAATTCTAAAAAGTATAAAGAATAAAAATTAAAAAAGTGTTTGCCTTTTGCTCTCAGGACTTCTACTTGCGGCTTCAAAAAATCTGTCCCAGAGCAAAACTTTATTAGTTACCGGGAAAAATAACTTTCGTTAATATTTTGCGTTTTCAATAAAATATTTAGAAAGATCTGTTTAGGGTATCTAAAAAGA
>NZ_DAVG01000063.1:15246-16923 GCF_002505485.1 Methanosarcina sp. UBA5
CAATCTTTCCAGGAGCAGACCCGAATCCGACCGATACTTCAGTCATGGAAGGAGCGGATATTTACAGAAAAGAAGACTGCAATATTATAATCGCTGTCGGAGGAGGAAGCCCGATGGACTGTGCAAAGGCAATTGGTATTGTAGTTTATAATGGTGGATTGATCAATGATTATGAAGGCGTTGGGAAAGTTACAAAAGGAATTCCTCCACTTATTACAGTAAATACGACTGCCGGCACCGCAAGTGAGATGACGAGTTTTACGATTATTACGGATACGAAGCGGCATATCAAAATGGCAATCGTAGATCCGCGCATCACCCCTGATATCGCAGTTAACGACCCGGAACTTATGGTAAGCATGCCGCCTGCACTTACGGCTGCAACCGGTATGGACGCTTTAACCCATGCAGTTGAAGCTTACGTTTCTACCATGGCTACGCCTACAACGGATGCAGCTGCTATCAAGTCCATAGAACTGATCTCAAAGTACTTACGTGAAGCCGTTGCCCATGGAGAAGACGTGAGAACCAGAGATATGATGGCACATGCCGAATACCTTGCAGGTATCGCCTTCAATAACGCAAGTCTTGGTTATGTACATTCCATGGCGCACCAGCTAGGGGGGCTTTACGACCTTCCACACGGAGTTTGCAATGCGATTCTTCTCCCGTATGTGGAAGCATACAACAAGCAGGTTGTCCCGGAACGCTTTGCCGATATTGCGCGGGTAATGGGGGAGAATATAGAAGGATTAAGCCTGGAAAAAGCTGCAGACCGAGCTATAGAGGCCATTAGGAAACTTGCATCGGATATAGGAATTCCTTCTGGCTTAAAAGAGCTTGGCGCAAAGGAAGAAGATCTTGAACTCCTTGCTGAACATGCGATGCAGGATGTTTGCCGCCTGACAAACCCCAGAGAACTTTCAAAGGAAGATATTATTGAGATTTACAGGAAAGCTCTGTGAAAATGCCTGGAAAGAGCAATTCTGGAAAGAGCAACCGAAATTGAGATTTTAAATTGTTAACAGCGACGCCAATGTGAAGGCAAACTATCTGCAGCCTGTGGTACATGTTCGTTTTGCCTTAATCTCATATAGATGCAGAACAAATTACATCTGCCTGAGTTTATGTTTCAACGTTTAATTTTAGTGTGTGGGGTATACGTTAAACAATCAAAGGGATCATCAGATGTGAGGGATAATCAAATCTAAGGGATAACAGTCCATGTCACGGTGGGTAACAATTAGAGTTTTCTTACGTTTTGTCTTGCTGAAAGACGAATCATTATTATTTTTTCGCTTTATGGCAGGATTAGTAAATTGCTTCTTCAGGGGAAGGTATTGAGATTGCATAGATAAGGAGAGTGATTCTTGATGAAGCTATTTGGCGGCCGTGAAGGCCACGAAGAAGAAAAAAGCACATCTACAGGATGCATGAAAAGCTCGTAGCCATTGGAGACGACTACTGGATCGAGAATGAAGAAGGAAAACAAGAATTTTATATTGACGGAAAAGCATTTCGCCTCCGCAACACCCTGATTTTTAAGGATGCACAGGGAAGAGATCTTTACAAAATCCAGGAGAGACTACTCAAGCTCAGGGACACAATGGATATTAAGCGAGCGGACGACGAGCTGGCTGCAACAATTAAAAAGGCTTTCATTAATATTTTGAGAGA
>NZ_DAVG01000027.1 GCF_002505485.1 Methanosarcina sp. UBA5
TCTCTTAAATAAATGAATAAATTTTAACACATTGTGGACTGGAATAAGATATCGATTTTATGTAAAAAGGCCAAAGGTCATTCAGTATTAAGGTGCAAAATCGATGACTAAAGGTGCAAAATTGATGGTTATCAGGCAAGAAAATTCCTTAACCGATGACCAATGGGTACCAATTATAGCCTCAAAGTACGAGAAGAAAATTTTTGCAACACAATCCTTCTGACTTACCCGACATTTACATGTTTATTCTGAGATTTTTTGCAACTGAACCGTAAATCCTATCATTTTTAGGGTGGAAGTTCTATCATTTTTAGAGTAAAGGCAGTGATACCGGCAAACTTGCAACAAAAGCGGCATCTTTTAGCCCCTTCCTTACAGATTGCACTATAGACGGTTTCACTCCCGCCATGCTGGCAATATCTTCATCATTAAGCCCGCTCTTTCTGATGCCACATAGGATGTCATCCAACTTTAGATAAGACAAACCAATTAAACTTTCGTTAGGCATGCTCATTCCAAACAGGTCAGCAGAAGATGTCTTGTTTACGATGTGATCAGGTACCCCAATGTGCTTTGCCAGCTGCTTTATCTGCGTTTTGTATAGATGTGACAAGATAGAAATGTCACAGGCACCATCGCCATACCGGTCGTACACGCCGAGACTTAACTCGGACCTGTCGTCGGTGCCGACCACCAGGTAATTCTTGAGGGTGGCATGGAAATAAAATACCGTCATCCTTACATGTGTTTTTGCTCCCCCCACAGCCAGAAAGTCCTTGACAGATAAGGATGAAGCACCAACTGTCGCCGTTGGGCTGAAGTGCTCGGTGGAAGGCAATTCCCTTTCAGTAATTATTGGATTGCGTGCAGCGATCTGCTCTAGGACAGTTCTGTCAGATGCTTTTTCTTGGGAAATGATGTTGTACGCACCCAGCTCTTCTAGAAACGGTGAGATAACAATTTTCTCATGAGGTATGCCGAGGCTCTTAGCCAAGTTCATGCCGTCATCGGTGTTCTGTGGGTTAGTGTCCCGATCGGGCAGTATAAGGCCATAAACCTTATCCTTGCCTAGTGCCTCTACACACAGGTAAGCAACTGTAGATGAGTCCAACCCACCCGATAGACCCACCATCACGCCGTCTTTCCCAAATTTTTTTACGTTGTTTCTCACAAATTCTACGATCTCTTTCCGGGTTTTTTCCGCGTCAAATTCAAGATATTCCGGAAAGCCTAATTTTTCATTTTCTACTTTTGTCATAAAAATACCTCAATATATTTTAACTTTTCTCAAATAGTGGGGTTCTGTTGCAAAATTTCTGTAATTTCTCTTTTCACTGTGATGGTTCATTGAGAGCGTCGTAAAAGTCCATTTGATTCTACAAATGGGATAAATTAATGTCCAATAAGGTTGGTGTTTACCTAAATTTCATGCAAAATTTTACAACCGTATTTAAAGTCAAAGTTCAGATTATCCAATTGTAGAACTGTTTTGACTTTTGCGACGCTCTCTTCATTATTCATTTATTACTTTCACTTCTTTTTTCTTCTTTAAGAGCTAATTTCTTATGGCACGCATTGCATGTCCCATCTTTGGCAATCGATGGTTGTTTAGGTACATCGCCACCACAAACTCCACGCTTTTCCATATCTTTACCTCCAGTTTTTTGATTTTTATATAGTTTATTAATATTAAAACAATAAAATATGTGTAGAAAAATAATTACGGAACTGATATTTATCCAAAAGAGACGTTAGAGGGATCGGTTCCGCTGCAAAAATAATATTTATGTAGTTTGATACTATGATTTTTACCTTTGTGTGTCTTTGTGTACCTTCTTCCCGACGATGAGATTGATTAACTTTCCCAATTGTGAAGGTGTTTACTGATTTTGCAACAAAGCTAGATTTTTTTCAACAGACCTATATTTTTGCAGGACACTTCAATATATAAACTTTTTGAGGTTCCGTTGCAAAAAATCAGAGCATTTTACAAAATCGGTGAAAACCATCACAATTCGGAAAGTTAAACATTTTGATTCGAGCGAAAATGACATATAAAGGTGAAAATTGTAGCGTCAAAACCTTATTTTGACAGTTTGATTTTTATGTTGAAAGATTGTTTTCATATTCGTAGGAATAAGAAGTAATTTATATCAACAAATTTTTGCCCATTTTTTACAATTTAATTTGACAGATGATTCTCTTTCTCTTGATAGCTGTTTTCATAATTTTTGATCAAATTTTTGGTATAGAATTTGACAGATAGTATGAATAATGTAGGACTTACGCACTTATGCTTCAGAATCAAACACGGCGAACGTCATGATTAAAATATTGGTTTTAGAAAGTTGTGAGTTTACTGCTATTGGTTCTGTACTTCAAGTGCGTAAGTCCTATAATGGATAAAATATAGATACTATCTAAAAAGTTAGGTGCCAAAAGTGCTAAAATGGGACAAAAAAATCTCTATCCATTTACTTTTTAGTGATTGTGAAGCTAGAAAACCAGCAAATCAGAGGCAATTTAATGAAATTTTTTAATACTGTAATTTGATTATAGCGAAAAATTGAAGCTTCTCACTAAATTGAATTTATACTGTCAAACTAAGGTCAAAATGCAAAAATGTTATTTTTGCAACGGAACCCCAATTATAGCCTCAAAGTGCGAGAAGAAATTTTTTGCAACGGAACCTTATGTTTTGAGTCCAGACATGTATCTGGACTGCTGAACAATTTACGGCCTGAATCAAAGTTAATTACACATTATCAAATTTTATTTCACTTTTAGATCCCTAAACAACTGTACTTATTCTGTCACTTTTCTTTTTTAGTTCCTTTTCGTAATCCCTACTGCAGTTGCTGAAGGATCAGGCTTGGAAAACCTGCTCTTTACCCCAAGTATTTTTACAATCATCATGCTGATCTCAAAAAAGATTGTCATGGGTATGGCAACCATCAGCTCGCTGAAGACATCTGTCCCAGGAGTAACGACGGCTGCAACAAACATGATAAGAACATAAATGTGCTTGCGGTAGCTCACAAGAGTACTATATTTTACAAATCCATTTCGGGTCAGGAAAGTAAGTACTACAGGGAGTTCGAATACCAGCCCAAAGATTGCTATAGTTGTTGCTATGAATGAGATGAATTTGAAAACCGAATAAGTCGCAGTCACCCCTGAATCTGCTGCATCAATGTAGAGGAACTTAAGAAAAAGGGGTAGCATGAAGAAATAAGAGTATGCAGCCCCAATAACGAACATGACGATGACCGCTGAACTCAGAAAAATAAACTGGCCTTTTCCAATAGATATTGGAACTTTTATTGAGTATTTCTTTGAGATAGCACGATAAATGTAGAACGCAATAACAGGCAGGGTAAGGAGTGCTCCTATTATAATAGAGAGCTTTAGCTCCAGCATCATTACTTCAAGGGGAGATACATAGACCAGCTTTGCGCCCTCAGGAAGAAGGTCAACTTTCATTCTCTCGATTAGAGGACCTGTAAACTGGAAAGAGATAATAATTCCTGCAAGAAAGACCCCAGCAATCACGAGTAACTTATTTCGCAGGGTCCGCAGGATTACACTGAGATTTTCAATGGCTTCAGACATATTGAGTACCTATCCGGAAAAGCAAAAGAAAGTTCTTACTCCTATTATTTAAGGGAACTCTTATGTTCATAACAGTGGGGCCTATTCACTACAGAGATTTAATCATCAACTTTCTTTTTACCTATTTTGTTTTTTCGCTTTAAATTTGTCCGGCTCTTTTCATGGAATCCTTTTAATACTAGGTACGGAGACAGTTATGTTTGAGTACAAGGAGCCGGGAAATAGCAGTTCTCTTACCTAGATAATCTTAACAGATTGCCTTAATAAATTATCTTAATTATGACAAGTATATTATATTAATTATTCTAATAAGGTTATACAATCAATTTGTATAATATATTAATCGTTGTAACGTCTTAAACAAATTCTCTTAATCGAGTTAGATTAATCATTTTTAAGTGATAAATGATATAACTATTTAGCTTCATAAATTTTCGGCATACAGCCAAATGGGTATGCAAATATATAATAGAAAGATATTGTGAAAATGGATCGTAAAATGGATTGCGAAGATATTCTATAATGGAAAATGGAATGTCTGCAGAAAGATACCAGATCCACATTTACTATTATGTTCCGATATTAATATATTTATCTAGGTACATCTAAGAGCAGAATAAAATAAGAGCAGAATAAAATAAGAGCAGAATAAAATGGATTCACAGTACACAGGCAACGGAACCACTTCCGATGGAATAGCATCGGGAATTAATTCTTATCCTTCCGGTGTTCCAGGAGATACCGAAGAACCTCTCATGGTCCACCTGTTAGAGCTCAGAAACCGGCTGGCAATCGTTTTAATCTGGCTCTGTATAGGAATAATTATTGCTTTCCCATTCTCGGCAAAAGGGATGCTGCTCATCTGGAAGGAATTTATAAGTTCTGACCTTTATATGACAGCTTACTCGCCCCTCGAATGGACCTTTGCTCGCCTCAAGCTCTGCCTTGTCTTTGCTCTAGCTACTTCAATCCCTCTGCTCTTCTACCAGCTTTACAAGTTTGCAGGTAAAGGACTTTATTCACATGAGAAGCGCTTTTTCCTCAAGATCATTCCAGCATCTTTCCTGCTTTTTATCTTGGGGGCCTCTATAGGTTACTTTATCGTACTGCCTATAATGTTCAAATACATTCTATTTTTCTCAGGTGACATGGCTACAGCGCAGCTTTCCGTTCAGGATACTCTTTCAGCCGTAACCACAATCCTGGCAGGTTTTGGAATTGTATTTCAGCTTCCTCTGCTTGTGGTTTTTGCCGTGAAAATGGGGCTCATACAGTACCAGACCCTCAAAAAGCAGAGATTACTGGTCTACAGTATAATTATGGCATTCTCGCTATTCCTTTCCCCTGATCCGACATTCATTGCCCAGATTCTTGTGGCATTTCTACTGGGAATCCTGTTTGAATTCAGCCTATTACTAATTCGGATATTTTGAAAAAGAGTTTGCCCAATTAATTAGATATTTTTCTGTTTAAATGCAAGAAGCTCTAGTAAGTTTCCAGATAAAGGATGTCTACCGGTCTTATTACAAGAATTTTTATATTAGATTGCTGATAATAACCAATAATGATAGGCACACAAGAATTGATAGTAATCCTTATCGCAGCTCTCTTTCTCTTTGGGCCCCAGAAGCTTCCAGAACTTGCACGGTCTTTAGGAAGTGCAGTAGGAGAATTTAAAAAAGCACAGCGCGCTTCTGAGCTTGAGCTCAATCAGTTCGATGCCTACACCCGAAAGGCTGCGAATATAGTTGCTTCTGAGGAAAAAGAGAAAGAGAAGGAACAAAAGGATAATCCAGAAAGCCATAAAGAAGCAAAAACCGATACAGATTCAAAAGCCGGTACAAACTTGGAAAATACGCCTGAAACCGGAAAATCTATCCCTTAAAAGGAAGAGCTCCGGAAAAGCTGAAGTACCGGGATCTCAAGCTCAGATAAGGAGATAGATCTAAGGAAGATCTAAGGAGATAGACTAAATAGATAAAAGTCAAATAAAAAAGTTAAAATATATAAAATATCTTTATATAATAAATAAAAATAGAAACTTTATATAACATAAAAAATGTTAGCTTAATTTAGATATATTTCAATACTCATATCACTACTACCTCTGAATTATATCATCTAAGAAAACGACAGCTTGAGGTTAAGCCATGTTAGGCGCACAGGAACTTATACCAATCTTCGCAATAATTGTACTCCTTTTTGGGGCATCCAAACTTCCGGAGCTGGCCAGGTCCATGGGAAGTTCGGTGGGTGAATTCAAGAAAGCTCAGAAGGAATCCGAACTAAACCTTAGGGAATTTGAAAAATCCATAGCGGACCCCACAGCTCCAAAGAGCAAGGTACAGGAAACTGCCCAGAAACTCGGGATTGACATAAGAGGCAAGACCGACGATCAGCTTCTGGATGAAATCCAGAAAGCCACAGAAAGACCAAAAGAGATCTCAGAACCCTGAAAAATCCTGAAAAGTGAATTTCTTTTTTCTTTTCATGGCATTATTCCAGGTTTAACCTTTTTATTGAAGCCTGTCATTTTTATTTTAACCGAAATTTTTATTTTTTGTCCCAACCAGATCTGGAGTAGTGAAACAACTTAATAGGAGTACTTTTGTGGCAGAGCTAATCACCGAAGTTGACAAAAACGATAACTTTCTTGGGTTGCGCGAGCGAGAGGAGTTTTATTCGGGAAAGCATATTCACAGGGCTGCTCAACTTATCCTGCTCAATCCTGAAAATAAAATGCTTATCCAGAAAAGGTCGCCTCAAAAGCGGTGGTTTCCGGGCCGCTATACATACTCGGTAAGCGGCACTGTAGCAAATGAATCTTATGAAGCCTGCATGGAACGAGAAATGCTTGAAGAAATAGGAATCTCGGTTCCATTCCGAAAGTTATTTAAAATTCCCTGTATCGTCGAAAACAAAGGAGCCTTCCACACGGTATTTTCAGGCCTTTGTTCTGAAAAAACTGCAAGCTTAATTCGGCCTGACCCGGAAGAAGCCACATCTCTAGAATGGGTCGAACTTGAAGAACTGCATGGAGCCGTCAAAAATGAGCCTGAGAAATATACGCCTTCCCTGCGAGCGGGAATTATAAAAATTTATCAGGAAGGGTACGAAAAATATATTTTTTGAGATCTAATAAAAGTTCTCTTTATAGAGAATCCTAATTGATTCAGTAGAGAATACCTAACTTGTACATTTGCGATTTTGTCCTGGATTTCTTTTCTCTTCTTATATGGCGCTTAGTAATTTAGGCTTAATACTCGTACTCATCCGCGATCTGTTTTGAGCCTTCGTATTCACCTACAATTGGAATATGTTCCCCACATTTCGGGCAGGTTTTTTCAGGTGTGATCTCATACTTTTCAATATCAAAATAGCCGCGCTTGATTAACATTTTTCCGCAGTTTGGGCAGAAAGTATTGTTGCGGTCACTGCCAGGGACATTGCCCATGTAAACATATTTCATCCCTTCTTCGGTTGCAATTTTACAGGCTTCCTGCATGGTTTTGACAGGCGTTGGAGAGAGGTTCTGCATCTTGTACTGCGGATGGAAGCGGGTAAAATGCAGGGGAGTCTCAGGTCCGAGGTTTTGATATACCCATTTTGAAAGTTCCCTTAGCTCATCAAGGGTATCGTTTACACTAGGAATAATGAGGTTCGTAATCTCAACATGGATTCCGAGTTGTTTTGCAAGGGCAGAAGCCTCGAGCACAGGAGCCAGTTTCGCGCTGGCGACATCGTGATAGAATTTTTCAGTGAATGCCTTGATATCTATATTGGCGGCATCCAGATAGGGCGCTATATGCCTGAGGGCGTCAGGCGTCATATATCCGTTTGTCACGTATACTGTTCCAAGCCCTGCTTCTTTTGCCAGTTTTGCACACTCGTAAGTGTATTCATGCCAGATTGTGGGCTCATTATAGGTCCAGGCAATTGAGCTTGAGCGTGAGAGAAGTGCCCTTTGAATAAGCTCGTCGGGTGTAATATCCATTGTGTAGGCATCCTCCAGACAGGCCTGGGAAATCGACCAGTTCTGGCAGTGCTTGCAGCGGAAATTGCATCCTATTGACCCGACTGAATAAGCGTAAGACCCCGGATAAAAGTGATAAAGCGGTTTCTTTTCGAGAGGGTCAACTGCCTCGCTTGAAACTGTCCCGTAGATAAGAGTATATAACTCTCCGTCCCTGTTTTCCCTGACCCCGCAAAAGCCCCTTTTTCCCTGGGAAATTTTGCAGCTCTGAGCGCAGAGGTTGCAGTGTACTTTGTTGTCTCCGATTTTCTCGTAGAACATGGCTTCTTTTATCAAAATCAATCCCCGTTTATAAATTGTTTTACATCATAATAACGTTGCTGTTTCAGATTTTTCCAGTTTCGTAGGAAGAAATGATCAACTTAAAAGCGCGTCTCAAAATTCGAACAGTTTTTCAAATAGTTCTACAATTGGGCAATGGACAATGTTAATTTTAATTTAGATCGTAAATTCTGTTATATCCTAAAATTATTTCTCATATCTAAAAAATATTAACACTTCAATCTTCTATACAATAGCAGACGGCTCAAAGATTAATATTTTGGGAACTTTCAGTTACATTATGGATTAAAAAAATCTAAAAAACTTTAGAGTTCTAAAAACTTTAGCATTGATGTTAAATTGAATATTAATCTTTTTTACATGATCATTAAATAGTAAATGTGGAGTATGATATGAAAACTAAAGAAAAATTAAATTCAACAATCTTAGCATTAACAGCTCTAGTTTTCTTTTTAATTCTCGCATCGTCTACGGTTTCGGCATCTACTATCCAGAATTCTTCATCTAAGGAGCCATATGCATAGATTAAGGATATTCTTGACGGTACTGTTTCTGTAATTGGTACAACAACTGACACTGTAACAGCCATGGTGAATGTAGGAGGAGAGTCACCTTTGGGAATTGTTGTTAGTCCGGACGAAAAAGGTATATATGGCTAACCAGTGGGACCACGCTCTCTCTGTAATTGACACAGCAACTATAGTTTCTGGTTCAAAATTACACTTTTTATTTGTAGGTTGAAAGTTTCCATCCATTTCTTTGCAAATGATAATGACTTTTCCACTTTCATAAATTCATTTTCGATACTATTTCTCAAATGTTCTTTTGATTGAATAAATCTGACAGATACTCCTCTTTTTATCGTTTTCCAAACAAATTCTACAGGATTTAGATCTGGCGAATAAGGAGGAAGAAATACAAGTGTTATTTTTAATCTTCTTGCTTTTCTTACCGTTTTATCAGCTTTATGTGATTTTGAATTATCCAGAACAAGAATTATTCTTTTTCCTTTATTTTCTTCCACTATTTTTTCAAGAAACTCACATACGCTTTCTGCCTTTGAATTTTCCATAAAATCGATGAGATTGTTACCGTTAATTGAATAAAAGGCAAATGCATTTGCTTTTATATAATCCGTATTTTTAATCATTAAAGGTTTTTTAAATGACCCTACTCGCTGTGTATTTGCCTTTGTTTGTGGTGAAGATTCGTCCAGAAAACCTATGATATGTTGTTCATCTGAACCAGTATATTCTGGAACTGCTTCTGTTAACTTTTTTTAAAATTTCTTCAGCATTTTCGGGTCTTCTGTAGTCAAGAGTAT
>NZ_DAVG01000064.1 GCF_002505485.1 Methanosarcina sp. UBA5
AGGAGCACAGGAGAGAATCCCAGATTCTCCTTCATGATATCTCTTACGTCCTCAGCTGTTGCACCTGCCAAATTCGGAAACTTATAACCACCATTTCTTATGGTTCACATAAAAGTCTCAGATTCAGCCCTGGTTTCCCCTGCGTCCCCACTAGCTGGGAAGTTCAGATAACGTAGCCTTTCTTCCTACTCTTCGGGCTATAACTTTTAATATCTAGCCAAGAAATCCAATTTGCTATTATCCTACTAAAATAAGTTGCAGGAAAGTTCTTGAGTATGTCTGGTGATACGGACATTTAAAATAAGAGATCTTATAACCTCAATAGAACTGATACTAATCGGCTTAATAAAGGCATTTAGCTTTTCTTCTTTTCCCGGCTCTCTCTATTTCTAACTTCAGCTTTTCCCTCTGAATTGGCTCAAATTCGGGATCTCGGCCATTGTCTGGAATAAAAATATGAGGTACACTATCGTTTAATAACTCTTCAGGGATACCCTCATCCACGAAGTAGATAATGACGCTGTCATTCTCCAAAGGCTCAGAATTTAACTTTTTTTCGAGCGTAGCCAACTTATTTTCAATGATCCTTCTCATAAGATCCTCAAACCTGTATTATTTTTTTCAATTCTAAAATTCGTTTTTAGCTCTCGTGGTTTTCAGCACGCTGTAATCTATTTTTGAGAACTTCAACCCAGTTTTTAGTTCTTTTTCTCATTTGCGATTGCTTCCAGATTCTTTAACCTCTCTTCAATCTTGTCGAGCTCTTCATCTTTTAAAATCTGGGCATGTGAGGATATCCCAGCAAATAAAATCCTGTAAAATTTAAGTTCTGTTGAATCAGTCTTTTTCTCCCGAAAACGGGAGACTGCGAGCCTATCCGCTATTCTCTGCAGAGCCCATGAAGAAATATTTAGGAGCTCGGCACGGTTTATTTTTTTTGAAAAATAAGGATTTATTATCTCTTCTTGTGTCATTCTAGCACCTTAAAGAGCTTTATTTTCATACTCTTTTGCGGTTAAGTGACTTTCAATAGTAACTATCTTTACGAAAAACTTTTCGAAGCAGGATATCTTGGGTTTAAGATATTTTCCCAGTTTTCTGCTTTATCAAGTAAGTCTCAAGTTTGTATGCCTTTTTTCGCCTTCGTGAGCGAGTTTTTACGGAAGAGTTAAGAGCCTTTATGTTTTAGCCTTTCTTTATTCGCTTTCTTATCGGCATAGTATCTTGGACTTGGAACCTTCACGCAACGCCCATCTGGCTTGCACACTCCAAGATGAAAAATCGAGACACCATTTGGAAATCCAATGTTGTCGGAGGCTCTCATTCTCTTGCAAGTAGGACACTTCATTTTCTTATAATAAGATTCAAAGATATTGGATGTTGGCGCCCTCCACCGTTCTGCAAGTCCATAAAAGATCTTTTTTGCTTCACTTTCTTCGACACCTACCTGCCCCAAGAAAGAGGCAACCAAGGCCAACGCTCTAGTTCTGCCTTCTCCACAAAATGGAAGGCTTAGAATGTTTCTTATGCAGGGTGGCCACATCTCCGAGGAAATGGGAATTTTGGATATCTCAATATCTAGAGCTGTTATTTTCCTGCAATGTTCTCTTTTTTCGTATGCCAATTTCAGGTAGGGTTTCATTACAAAGTTAAGGAAATCCTTCCCGTCATCATAATTGGCATACCAATTTGCAGCGCTATCAATCACTTCTTTTTTTATCGGGAGCTTCGCAGCCTCGAAATCAATTTTGATGTTTTGCGGGTCAAGTGGAATTACGGCATAATCGTACTTCCGGTGAACGCTGAAAATACATTTAAACACTCTCTGAGAGTTGTTAAGCTGATCTGGCTTAACTTTTCCAAAATACTCGGAATGTATCTCAAAAAATCGGTTTTTGAGATCTTCTATCAGGTAGTCAAAAGCATCCAGTAGTACCAAAAGCATGAGGTCCCAGTCTTCAGAGTCCTGAAATTTCTCAAAATATCTGGAGAATACTTGATGGTGGACATAGACATTAATTCCTCCACCGCTGAACAGGACATAAACCGAGTTTGGGATGTACTGCCTCAGTTTGTCAGCGACAAATTGTGCCATCTCCTCCACAGCTTTTTTCACATCAGGTTGGTGAATATCGTAACCGTGACCCTTATCAATATCAACTCCAAAAGTATAGGCGGCGGTGTAAGTCCGGCTTGTTTGAGGGCTATCTTCTTTTCGAATTGCCTGATAATCGATCTGGTATATAGCAGGCTTAAAAAAATTTAAGGTCCAGTACATGGTTCTGAACCTCGATGCAATATAAGTGTAGTCTTCTTCTTTTGACAAATCTAACTTAAACTTAGACTGTCTTTTGTGTCTGTACCAGCCTACCCCGTCACCATTCCCTGCCCTGGATAAAGAATCATCTCGGGTCAACCTCAGTATCGTTTTTTTAATTTCAGGAGTTAGATAGTGTCGGATAATCTCTGGAGAGGTGGCTATGCTACCACCCTCGGCAAACTGTAGTTCTGGCCTTTATCTTTGATAACAAATAACCGTTCTCGTGCCCTTGTTACTCCCACATACCAGACCCGAGCTTCGGCTGCAGATTCTTCTCCGGGTATGAGAAGAGATTTTCTTATCCTCGGAGTGATGGCTGCATGTAAAAAAACGACATCTGCCTCAAGTCCTTTGGCTCCGTGGATGGTCAAAATTTGTATTTTTTTGACTTCCTCTAGAGTTATAACATTTTTCCGGACTCGGAGAGCGTTTTCTATTTTTACCCGTTTTAATTTGCCACATCCTCTCATCTTAGCGGTTGGATTTTTGGACTGCAGGATATTACAGAGCGTAGGAGTCATATATCCCTTAGCAACTGCAAGCTGAAATCTACACGTCGAACTTTCAAAGTACTCTATAAGATTTTCTTTTGAGCCCCAGTATCTGAAAAGTTTTAATTCATAATTTTCTACCAGTGTTTTCAGCTCAGAACCAATCATTGAATCTCCTTTTCTAAATTTAAATATAGTATTGAAAAGGTTTATTTCCTGTTCAGTCCATCCATGGAGTCCACCGAAGACGATTCCTCGTTCTGCAAGATCCATAGCGATTGCATTTGCTTGATAATTGCAGCGTACTAAATGCAGTTCGGATCCTCCAAGTCCAGGAGTTATTTCACTATATCCACAGAAATTAACCGTATCGGGGCTTCCAAGGCCGTTCGATTCTATTCCTGGAGGTTGCATTCCCTCAGATTCCAGAATCTGACACGCCGTTTTCCATGTTGGTTTTGCGAGTCGATAAGATTTTGGTAATATTATTTCTTCAGCGCCCCAATTCCTATAAAAATCGGGCGTTCCTCCCAGATATCCATAAATTGACTGTAAGGGATCCCCGGCTATTATCATAATATCAAGGTTCGGTTCCCACATCTTGACAACTTCTATCTGCTGCCTAGTCAGGTCCTGGACTTCGTCGATCATCAAAATTTGAGTGTCAAGCTCTATTTTCTCGTTCCGGACTTTCTGTATCTGGTCTGAAAAATCAAACTTTTTCTTTTTTTCCTTAAATTCCTCGTAATCGTAGACGAACTTGGGTATTTTTCTAATGGGAATGAGAATGTTTCCTATCCCGGGATATCTGAATGCTTTCTCAACAGGAGTATCCGTGTTTCTCAGCCAGTTATAAAGGTCAAAAGGGTCTCCAGAGTAAACGGTTTCTTCAGCATTTAAATGGTCAGGTCCCAACCTGTATTTCGTATAAGTAGGAAGATACCGAGCATAGCCATATTCTTCGAGAAATTCCCTGATGTCTTTAGGA
This sequence comes from Methanosarcina sp. UBA5, assembly GCF_002505485.1. Classification (GTDB taxonomy): domain Archaea; phylum Halobacteriota; class Methanosarcinia; order Methanosarcinales; family Methanosarcinaceae; genus Methanosarcina. The sequence continues at coordinate 3,800 of NZ_DAVG01000064.1, forward strand.
CCTAACAGATTGGGATAACCGGCCAAACGGTTGCAAATTGAATGAAGAGTTCCTACGTGCTGCCTAGTTTCTGTAAAGGGATTTTTCGTGAGGCTACTTGCCTGCTGGATCAGATCATTCGCAGCCGTTTTTCTGAAAGTACTCACGGTTATATCACTAGGCATGTACCCTTCATCTTGGATTAAGTTACCATATATTTTCATCAAATATGCGGTTTTACCGCATCCTGGACCACCCCATATTTTCATACATTTTGCCATAAGAGACTCCCCCAAAAATGACAAGACATTTTATTGTCTTGCCACAGAAAACCGATATCAGTATATTTATCTGGTAAACCGGTAAAGCAAAAATCCGCGATTTTAAAAAATATTACTATTATATGTTTACCAATCACTCAGAATCCCCCCTGAACTCCGCAATTTTAGAGGGGTCGAACCACCAAAAAGAAGGGCGTCTGCCTTCACACCTGATAGTTTTTGTGCCTTGGGCCTTATACCCAAGATCGGTCATTGTACTGCTTAATCTGTTAGGAGCAATTTTAAAGCCGTTCTCGCGTACAATCTCTTCGATCTTGCCAGATACCAGACATAGGCATCCTTCATGCTTCAGTAATATCTGACGACTCACAGCTTCTTCTTTATCTTCGGTTTCTGGAAGCTGCGAAATTTCGCCTATTATCCGGTTCGCATAATAAACATACTCAGACTCTTCTTTTGCTGGAACAATTTCGGCATCTTCACCCATCAGATTTACAAACGTATCCCACTGATCACTCTTGAGTCTGGGAGCAGAAGAGTGAAATTCTTTCAGATACCTCTTTTGAAATGTGTGTGGAGAAGTAAGATTCTCTGCCTCAATTCTTAAAATTTTGCCTGCAATATGGATTTCCCATATTGCAGGATCGCTCGGAATCTTGCCTTCGTAAATTACAACTTTTTCAACGGCATCAAAGAGTTTGGCAAGTGGGCTAGGCTCTTCCTGAAGAGCATCACTCTTCACTCGGGATCTCCCCTAACCCGATGCAGACGTTAAACACGCTCTGGCCGTAACTGTCGGTTCTCTGGGGTATCCTTCGTTCACTTTTCTTTTTTTGTATCAAAGCAAACCCCTATCCCTCTTTACAGCTTCAAGAGTTGTCTCTCCTCTCTTGATAGATTCTTCTATCTGCCGGAAACGTTCCTGTGCCATTTGCTCAATTTTAAGCATTGTCTGGAATGCCTTTGGCATGTGCTCATCCAGCTCGCTATCGATAGATAGCTTTTTATTAGTATCAGGAGTAATATTCAATGATATTCACTTCCATGAATATTATTGGAGCCGGTTGTATCTTGGCGGGTATCACCGGCTACAATTATCAGTTTATTTTCGCTGTCCATTTCGATAATTACAGTTCTCATTTCTGGATTCACAGATTTTATCCAAATCATCGGCAGGGAAATCATTCTGCTGCCGCCTTGCTTTATCAAATTTCTTTTTCCAAATGAAAATATCAATATGACCTCCTTTTATTACAACTAAAGTTCACTATGCAGTTTAATATATATATTACTTGGGTATATTGGGAAAATTAAAACAGTTGTTTAATTCTCTATCTTGTGCTTAAAAATGCAGCAACCTGCGTCTACAGATACATATTTCTGAGGATTAAAAGTAAAAATATAAAATTACTTTCATCATAAATTTTGGACTTGTTTGAGAGGACAGCGGTGCAGGTTTTCTTGTAACTTCTAAGTGACACTATGGAATGAACCATCTCCGCAAAAGGGGATATCCCTTTTCCTGCTTTAAGATTCCAAACTTTAAGCCTATTGTCAGCTTAGCCTGAGATAGCATAATTCCATCAGGAGAATGATATTAGCAAAAATTTAAATTAGTAAAGACAAAAATATGAAAAAATAAGAGAAAGGTTAAGTCCTCACCCTTTGTACTTCACATCAAATCTCTATGTTTCTCCGTCCTTATTTTCTTTTATGCAGAAATACTATAATAAGGCAAACTATCCCACAAACTATTCCAAACCCTTGTATACTTGTAAGATTCCTCTGCTCAGGTTCTTTCCCAACTTCTGGCACTGAGCTGTTTTTCTCAGGATTCTGAGCATCGGCTGCAGGGTTTGTTTCAGCTACTTTTTCTTTCTCTACGGGTCTTCCTGTTATTGCAAAGGATGAGAACTTCGGAGTTTCTGCTGTGAAGTATAAATATTTATTATCTTCGCATAATAATTTCACTGGCATGTACGACCATGTTTTGTCGTTGTACCTGCTGAGCGTGATTGAAGTCTGGTCGATGTTCTTATCCTGCAGCCAAGACTTTTCAACCTTGAAGCACACTACAGGGTTTTCGATATTTTTTGAGGTTACAAATCCTTCATTTCCAACCCATACATTGAAGTATTTGTAGACTTCACCCCCGGGCAGTCCGGAAACCAGAGAAGATTTTCCTTTGAGCTGTTCGGCAATGGTTGTAGTCTTACCCGTGGTCTTCTTTGAATCAAAGCTCACATACACAACACAGGTTACATTCTTTGCGAAATCAAACTGTACAGACTTTCCGTTTGTGATAAATGCCTGTGAAATTTCCTTTACCTGAATATTCTTTGCAGGTTCAGGAGAACCACCTGCACCACTGCCACTGCTTCCACCGCTGCCACTATGGCTGCTTCCACCACTGGAGCTGACAGTTATTGTAGCAGTTTTTGGAGTTGGGGAAGTTCCGTTTACATTGATTGCGGTTAAGCTAACAGTATAGGTTCCTTCGGCAGAATAAGTATGCATTGGATTCTGCTCGGTTGAAGTAGCTCCATCTCCAAAGTTCCAGTTCCTTGATTTTGCGTATTGTGACAGGTCAGTAAACTGGACAGAGAGGGGAGCATACCCACTCGTGACACTGGCGCTGAAGTCTGCAACAGGATAAACTTTAAATTCCTCTGCAACTTCCCCTGTTATTGCAAAGAATGAGAAGCCTGGCGTGTCTGCTATAAAGTAGAGGTATTTGTCATCTTCTTTCAATAGCTCTGCAGATAATTCTGACCATTTTTTATCGTTGTACCTGTTGAGCGTAATCGAATTCTGGTCAATTTTCTTATCCTGCAGCCAGGACTTTTCGACCTTGAAACACACTACTGGATTTTCAATGTTCTTTGCGTTTGCAAACCCACTGTTTCCAACCCAGAGATTGAAATATTTGTAGACCTCTCCCGAGTCCAGAACTGAAACAAGAGTCGATTTTGCTTTGAGCTGCTCGGCAATGACTGTGGTATTTCCTGCGGTCGTCTTTGCATCAAAGCTCACACATACAACGCAGGTTGCATTCTTTGTGAAATCAAACTGTACAGTTTTTCCGTTTGTAATAAAGGCCTGTGAAATTTCCTTTACCTGAACATTTCTTGCAGGTTCGGGTGAGCCTCCTGTACCGCTGTCACCATTACTTCCCCAGTTCTCTCCAATGACTCCCTCAACGTATGGGAAGTACCTGAGCTCATCAGAATCAGCGACCTTGAAATATATTCCCTTGCCTATTTCCTGATCAGAGTTCCTGTTCAGAGTTATGGTATCCTTGTTGGAGATGGTAAGGGTGGAGTCATTGATACTAACATTATTGAATTTGCCGAATTCATCGCTAGTCTGGATTATCACTGGATCTGCATAGTCAATGAGCCAAAGACCATTAATCTGAATAAGGCTCTCGACTGTACCTTGGAAGATTTGGTTGACGTGGACTTTCAGGACAGGAACATTGTCTTCGCCCTGAACACCGTCAACTTCACAGGTCCATGTGCCATCGCCAGAATCAGTCGAGACGATCTGATCATCAATATGTTGTCCATCCTTGCTGAACTCGAGCCAGACTTTCTTACCTTCAGTATCAGTCTGCTTAGCTTCAAGAACATAGCCTTGGCCAAGGTCGACTTTTTCGCCAGTTCTGAAGGTATACTTATCATTACTGTCAACAATAAGCTTGGCAAGCTTGCTAGCATTGTTGGATTTAAGCGGGACATATTGTTCTCCAAAGAAGCCAAGAGCAGGATACGTTCCATTGAAATCTTCAGACTGGTAATCAACGTTACCTATGGTAGTCTTGTAAACGAGACCATCCTTGGGGATCACATTTCCGCTTATACCAGAGACTGCAAGAGACTCTGTCTGGAAGTTATTTTTTAGGTCATAGAGGAAACCTGGAAAGTTGGATGCACCCCATTTAATGTCACCGGTACCGAATGCAACTTGTCCTCTGACTTGGTAGGTTTCGGGATCTGTAATCTGCTTATAGGCATAGAACCTGAGTTCATTTGCAGGTGTGTCAGCGACCTTGAAGTACATTCCCTGGCCAATTTCCACATCAGAGTCTCTTGTCAGATTCAAGATATCGCCGTTAGAGATGGTAAGGGTTGGACCATTGATACCAACATTGTTGAGTTGGCCGAATTTATCATCAGAATTGATCTTTATGGCACTTGCATAGTCAATGAGCCAGAGACCATCAATCTGAACAATCCTGTCGACTTCACCCTGTAAGACCTGATTAACGTGGACTTTCAGGACAGAAACGCCGTTTTCGCCCTGGATGTTGTCAAGTTTACAGGTCCATGTGCCATCGCCATAAGTTGAAATAATCTCATCATCTACATATTGTCCGTTCTTGGTGAATTCGAGCAAGACCTTCTTACCGTCAATATCAATCTGCTTTGCTTCAAGAACGTAGCCCTGACCAAGGTCGAGTTTATCGCCAGTCTTTAAGGTGTACTTATCACTGCTGTCAAGAACCAGTTTGGCGAGCTTGCTAGCGTCAATAGGTTTGATTGGGATGTACACATCTCCGAATAAACCGATAATAGGATATGTGCTCCAACCTCCATACTCGTAGCCAACCTGCTTAATCGTTGTGCTATAGACAAGACTGTTCTTTCCGATAACTCTATCTTTGGTATCCGGAGCTCCCTTGATGGAAATTAATTCAGTTGCCATGTTTTTGTCAAGATCGTAGTAGAGTCCTACAAAATGGTTAGCATCTATTGAAACGGTACCGCCATTCTTGCTGAGAATATCGACAGTATCAGAGCCATCAAACACAGGACCACGGACATAAAAGTTATCATTTATGGGGAAAGCAGTAGTATATGGGTTTTCTATTATTACAGAGGTAGTGTTGGTTTCTGGATTCGAAGGATGTGTATATTGCACTTTGGCCAAAGAATTTTGTATTGAAGCTGCCGATAATGCAGACGATATGAGAATTAAAAATGAAACTAAGGCTATTGAAGCTACAGCTATTGAATGCAATTTTTGTTTATTTTCCATTTGTTTCTCCTTCGCTGTCTACCATTTATTCATCATTAAAAAAATATTAATAATGATTACTGGCTGATAATCCTTAAACCTTTTCTTCCAAGTACCAGCTCCACAAAATATATTAAACTAAGAGAATTTGTTAGGAAAAAGGTTAAATCGAGTAAATTCTTCATAAAATAATAGGAATTAAACAAAGATTTAAAAGAAAAATTTTATGATTTTTTCATAAATTTGGAAATTTAAAAATATTTGAAATTAAAAAATAGCAATTTATTTTTGCAGAGTTGTTCCGAATATACTTAGATTGTTTTCGTATTTTCTAACTTGACTTTGGCTTGCGTTATACGTTCACAAAACAGGCTGACCCTAGTAGCGCTAAAATAAAGGAAAAGAAATAGCTGAAAACTGTATTTCGATTATTTTTTAGTCATTTCATTTTGGACAGGAATTCATTAACTTTTGCTTCGACTAGCTCATTAATTCTTGATTCCAACAGTTTATTCAGACTCTCATCAACAGGTTTTACCTTTTCCCCTAAATCCATAGCTGTCCTCAGAGTTAAAACGGCTCCGCATTTATAGCAGAAAAGATTGTTAGGCGTATTGATACTTTTACATCTGGGGCAAACATTTGTTTTTGGCTTGTTTTCCTCTTCTTTAATTTCAATACCATTCGCTTTCAAAACCGCTTGGTCTACATCCCTACCAGACAAGTGAACATATATGCTAGGCATATTAGAGCCCTGGACCCATCCAAAATGTATATTCATTTGTGCCTCTGTCAAATGGTTTGCCATGTAAGTTGCCCTTGAGTGCCTGAAGAGGTGAGTATGAATCCTTTTCTTAATCCCAGCTGTTTCTGCTATTCTTTGCAGCTGCATCCTTATAGCACCATATTGCATGTTTTCAAGGCCCTTTTTCCTGTGGGACAGGTTGAACCATAAAGGAGCCTCTGGATTATCTCTTTCAGGGTGCTCCTCTAACCAATTCATTAAATATGAGACACTCCATACAGCTCTAACCCTTCTTGGGCCCGTCTTACCATTGACAATTATTACTGCTCCATACTCATCGAATTTGACATGCTTAATTTTTAATGTACCCACTTCGCCAATCCTGGCTCCAATATCCCATAATAAGCCTATCATGGCTTTATCACGGGTATTTGGTGCGGTATTAATCATTTTTATAATCTCTTCTTCTGTTAACATGTCTTCAGGCAGCTTTCTGTCCTTATTTTTAGTACCGGTAGTAAACCATTTAGTAAGTTCAGGCTCATCTCCTTTATATAACCACTTATAAAACTTCTTCAGTGAAATTTTGTAGTCATGTCTCGTTGCTTCACTTTGCGTTTTTTGATTCACTGCAATCAAAAGATTTTCAATATCCGTTTTAGTGACCTTATCAAAATCTTTGTTCATCAGAAGCCCAATACTCTTTAAAGTGGTAATATATTTCAAAACCCGTTGATCTGATAAACCTTCAGTATAACAGCTATGAACGAAGTTTTTAATTAATTTTATATTTTTGTTTGACATCCCAGAGCTAGCTAATGTATCTATTCTTGCCTGTACGTTTATCTTATAGAGCCCCATCTAATTGTCCTCTCCGTACTAATATGTAGTATCTCGTTAATACTTAAAGGTATTTAGTGCATTAAACATTAAGTTGGACGCTCCTAGCAGGCTTGCCACTATGT
>NZ_DAVG01000043.1 GCF_002505485.1 Methanosarcina sp. UBA5
AATAAGTTCTGCTGTTAATAAGCTATACTATTGATAAGTTATATTGTTGATAAGTTATACTGTTGATAAATTCTAGTGCTAATGAGTTGTACTGGACAGTACACGAAAATCATTTTTGAGCCTCTCGGCGAAGATAAGAAGGAAAGTAAAAATGAGCTATGAAATAATAATGAAGCAGGTAATTCCATATACCGAGATAACGGTATCCAGGCTGATTTTCGCAATAATAGTACTCGTCGTGGGGTTCGCTTTATCAAAACATATTATTCATGTTTTCAGGAGAGGAGTACAGAAAACAAGGATTCCGGATCTCACCGTTCAATTTCTCACCCATTTTTTAAGTATCCTCCTTCATTTAATTGTTATTCTTATTTTCTTGAAGAGTCTCAATTTTGACGTGGATAGTTATATAGTCGGAGTCTCTGCAGCAATAGGCATTGTTCTTGGTCTTGGCCTGCAGGATACTTTTACAAACCTGACCGCTGGAGTATGTGTTGCGGCAATCAGGCCTATCGACATGGGAGAAACTGTAACCGTAAACGGGCAGACCGGAAAAGTGAAATCCGTAGGGATCATGTCAACCGAGCTCCTGACCCCTGACAACCAGCTCATAACAATCCCAAATAAGCTTGTATGGGGAAATTCTATTGTTAATATGACAAGGATGCCTACAAGAAGAGTTTCGGTTGATATAGGAATAAGTTATTCTTCAAGCCTCGAAAAAGCTACAGAGATAGCACTCAATCTAATGAAAACACACCCTCTTGTCCTTAAGGAACCCGAGCCCGCAGTCGTAACCACCGAGCTTGCCAATTCCTCGATAAATTTGCAGCTCAGAGCCTGGGCAAAAACAGAAGAAATGGGAACCGTAAAGAATGACCTGGTTGCAGGAATATTTGACGCTTATACGAAAGAAGGAATTGAAATCCCGTTCCCCCAGATGGACATAAATATAAAAGAAATAAAACAGAAAGAAAGTGGGAAACACACAATAGAACAGGATACGACAGCGCAGGAAGAACTAATGGCACTGGAAGAAGGGCGCGATGTGGAAGGATTATATTAAACAGAACCAATCTTTTGAAAACCTGTCTATGCCTGCCTGGACCGCCGTATCTCTTATTAATTTGACAAGTTACATGGACTTAACACGTTATATGGAACATTGCAGTGATCCTGCCTTCAAGTTCGTTCCAGCGTTCAATTGCCCACGGTGTCGGAAAAAGTTCTATTCCACACTTCTTTTTCGTGAAAAAATCTTCAGCTTCCTCAGACAGTTTAACAAAACCTGTCTGCCCGGTTCCAATAAGGATTTTTTCTGTCCCTTCCTCATAAATGTGCTTTGCTTCCTCAAGCGAGATTTTATGGGAAGTTCCATAGAGCTCCTTTGACAGTCTTTTCTCCCTTTTTTCGACCTGTCCATTGAGGCGGATAAGTATATCATATTTAAAGGTTTCTCCATTTACAATAATCGAACCAAAACTCGTAGAATCAATCTTTGGCTTCATGGTTTACCTCTTAAATTGAACTGAAAACAAGATATTCTATTTTATAATTGTCACACATACTTCATATAATTAACAGATATGCCCTGAATACATAAGTTTTCAAACTATAGGCATAATCTGAATATAAAAACTCATATACTTCCCATTCTTGGCAGGTAGACCTGACGAAAATAAGATGCCTGAGAGGACTCTATGCATTTGGGAAATGGAATCAAGTGCATTAGGCATTATAATCAAATTATGCCTTAAGCGGTTAAAGGTTTATCCTATTGATTTTTCAGTTCACCGGGCAAGCAGATAAACGAGTGAGCAAATAACGAAAATGTAACCCTATATGCACCGTTTTGCAAGGGCGAATAATGTGGGATTTTGGAATTTGAAAAATCCTGCAGAGAAAGGTGCACATCTATGTACAAATAAAAAACCTTCTTTTAATAAAATATAACCTATTCGCCTTTATAAAAAAATAAAAAACTCTAATATCCTGCTTTTAAAGAGAAAAATTTTTATGTATTAATATTTTTTTACATAAAGGGTTAATATAAGATATTTAAGGCCATAAACTTGTCAAGGACTTTATATTTTTATTCCATAATGTATATGATACAGTTAGGCTTATTAACAGTTTTATAATTCCTTAAGTTTTAAGATAAAGTTTTATCAAGTTTTAAATTCATTTTTCGATTTTTATTTAGAGTTAAAAAAATAAGTATACTTATACGTTAATATTTCCACTGTGTTTCGATTAAGAGGTGTGTTAGGATCAAATGAGACCTGCACCGATAAAATAAAATATAATAGGACAAAATACGGAGGAGCAACAATGCAAAAAAATGTTTTTAAGACAATCTGTGTTTTCACATTAGTCTTTTTTGTTCTGTCAATGACAGGAGCAGCGTGTGGTAACGACTGTAAAACAAAAACAGATGCAAAGAACGATAAGTTTACTATTGAGAATTGTGCAAAATATTTTAATGTGCTGAAGAATGACAAAGGATGCAACCTTAAAGTTACAACTACAGGAACTATTAAGACCAAACTGGGCGGCAAAGTGACAATGAAGAATGACGGTAAATTCTGCTACACAAAGCCAGCAAATTGCAAAAAATCTTGCACTGACAGTTTCAAATACACGATAAAAGGCTGCGATGGAAAAACCGATAGTGCAAAGGTTACACTGATTGTCAAATGCTCCGATTGTTGCTGAAAGTACCCTTCAGATACTTGCTTCAGTAGGTGCAATAATTGTACCTAAGCGCATTAAAGGGAAAAGGAAGTGCTAGTTTCGGGAATTTAATCCCAAATTTCTTCTAATCCCTTAATGCTTTTACCTTAATAATTATGGAATCTATGGAATCAGGTCAATTTAGTAGTAAATGGACCTGCACTCAAATTATAGAATCTTTTTTCGAGAAGTTTGCTTATTGAGTACACGTTAACTTGACATTCCCATTGTTTCGATTACAGTATTTTCGAATTAAATTTAATTTAGCATAAATAAGGAGGAAAAGTAATGCGAAGAACCATGTTTAAGGCAATCTGTGTTTTCACGTTAGTCTTTTTTGTCATGTCAATGGCAGGAGCCGCGTGTGATAACAACTGTAAAGCAAAAACAAATGCAATAAAGGATACATTTAATGTTAAACTTAAGAAATGTCCAAATACTTCTTATTGCTTTAACGTGCTGAAGAATGACAAAGGGTGCAGCCTTAAAGTTACATCTACAGGGACTTTCAAGACCAAACTGGGCGGCAAAGTAACGATGCAGAGTAACGGCAAATTCTGCTACAAAAGGCCAGCAAGTTGCAGTAAATCTTGCACAGACACTTTCACATACAAGATAAAAGGCTGCGATGGAAAAACTGATTCTGCAAAGGTTACGCTGGAACTCAAATGCCCCACCTGCTAAAAGTACTCTTCAAGTACTTCTCCAGTAGGTGCATTTATTGTAACTAAACGCATTAAAGGGAAAAGGAAGTGTTAACTTTCAGGGATTTAATCCAAATACCTTCCAAATCCCTTAATACTTTTACCTTAATAACTACGGAACCAGGTCAATCCAGTACTGGATAGATACGGGCTCAGACTCTAATAGCTATTTTCAAGAAGCTTGCTTACTGCTGAGATTTTCAGTATTCATTTTCGGACACAACTCTGTCGATACGCGATAGGTGACGCTTATTTTTCTTGTCGGAACCAGTTAAAGAACTTCGGTTTTCAGTTAGAATATTTTTGGAAAACTTTTTGGGAACGAAAACTTACCTTTTAAAAACTGGAACTTGAGATTTCGTCCTCGCACACTGCAGACAATCGGGCCTTTTCCTTTTTTGCAAATTCCATTCCATCTTCAACCGCTTCCCTGATAATATACCCGGCCTTGTGAAGGATAGTATCCCCGAGCTGAGGATCTTTGTCCATGCTGGCTGTACAGGGATAGGAGTGATGAGCTCCTGAGATTGTTTCCTTATATTCGGGAGTGTCAGTCCAGCCGAGCTTTTTTGCCACAAACCATGTGGAACCGCAAGGGGCGTCCCTTAGAACACCTGCTCCAATAAACATCTTCCCATCAGGGCTCATTTCGATTCTGAGTACAGGCTTCCCGAAACCAAGGTCAACGAACGCGTCTATAACGGGCTTTCCGGTTTTTTCAAGGGCGCAGAAAGGCTTTGGCCCTTCAAACTCAACTCCAATGGCTTCAAGCTCTTTTTTAAGCTGTTCAAGAACCCCTGCAGGAGTTTTCTTTGAGTCTTCGGCAGGCGCTATTACAGCTTTTGCCTTCGTTTTCTTCACAACATCCGGAAGGGCTATCAGAAGGTCTGGGTGGATGCCAATAGCAAGTATCAGATCACATTCCGGAAGTTTTTGAGGCATGTACTGCTCGGGCTCTTCTATAAACGTGGGCAGGTCTTGAGGAAACTCATGAATTCCTACGATCAGGTTTGCATACGACTTCCTGGCCTGCCTGCAGTGGTTGCAGAGTTCTCCGCAGGACACGCAGAAATTTCCCGGATTGATCAGGTTTTGGATAACTTTTTTTCCAAGTTCGCCTGAGTAGAGTATAAGGATCTTCATAACTTACCCCTATTTTTGATACTGTATAAATTATTTTGATAATTCCCGTCTATTCAAATATAGAACTCCTGACTACTTTGTCCCTTCAATAGAGAAAGAAAGAGAGAACATAGACCAACACGGGAATCTTTGATAAGTTGCCTGAGAAACTGTTAGTAATAGTTCTGACAGGATCCTCCTTTAATGTATTCCCCTTTTTGTTCTACATATTATAATTATTTGATTCAACGTATAAATAGTGAAAGTTTCGAAATAGAAATTAGTATCCATAAATAAATCTCTAATTTTATCCCAAAACAATTTTACTTTTATAATTTCTTTCAATGCACTTAATTATAATTGTGTTACATATACAGGCAATTCACGATTTCACTTCAACTTTTAATCTGTTTCATTTTACATGATCAGTTTCCCTTACTAAAATAGAGTTGGACTTTACCCAAAATTTAACTTATGAGTTCCTGCTATTTTATAGTCTAACTTTCATATAGATATCATCCCAAAACTCAAAATTGCTTTTCTGAATCCTACATTCTGAATAGTTAATCGAGTTTCAGGTTATGGAAAAAAATAGCTCTGAAACTTTACTACTTTTTGAGAATAAGAATTGTTTTGGGATAAGCTCTATATTAGTTTTCCATCCACTAGTAATGAAATATAAATTAGTACAAGCAGTTCCCTAATTATTTTGAAATATCAGTTTATTTGAACAATATTAATATTAAATTAAGAAGCGGATATCTTTTTATTCAGAGTTCATATGATATATCATCATATATCAATTTTAAAAATTAATCTTGTTTATATAAAGCCCATTAAATATTATAATTTTTACAGAACATGAATTGGAAATGAATATGGATTGGAATACGACAATCTTAAGATTATGTTAAGAAAATTTAAGGAGTAGGGGTAAATGGGGAAACAACTATTTGACAGAACAAAAAAGATACGGTATCCTCTTATGGTAATCCTTTTTTTAGCATTCGTGACGACTGCAGCAGCCGAGAGCAATACAGGAAATGACAACAGTAACATATTGAATGACAGCAATTCAGAGCAGAAAACATCAACTATACTTAATGCAGGTGATGCTCAAGGGAACACTTTTAACAATGTCGTCTTTAACAATGTCGTCTTTAATAACGGTCCAAACTCAGAAAATACCTTTAACAATGTAACTTTTAACAATGTAACCTTTAACAATGGGCCAAACCTAGGAAACACCGCTAATAATATATCAAACACCGAAAACAATGTGGCCAATGGATTAAATTCAGGAAATACCTCTAACAATAGTTTGAATCCGAGAATTTCTGTTAACAACAGACACAGTTCCAGAAGTAGTTCTAGTAATGGACAGAACTCAGAAGACACATCTGATAATGAATCAAACACAGAGAATACATCTAATAATGGGTCAAATCCAGGGTATACATTCAATAACGGGTCAAACCCAGGGTATACATTCAATAACGGGTCAAATCCAGGGTATACATTTAACAACGGATCAAATCCAGGGTACACATTCAATAATGGGTCAAATCCAGGGTACACATTCAATAATGGGTCAAATCCAGGGTATACATTTAACAACGGATCAAATCCAGCTAGTACGTATAATATAGGGCAGTATGCGGGGAATACATTCAATATAGGTCAATATGCAGGGGCCACTATTAACATAGGGCAGAATGCAGGCAGCACAGTTAATAATGGAGAAAATTCGGGTAGTACTGTAAATAATGGAAAGTATTCAGGAAATACAATAAATAGCGGAAAGAATTCAGGAAATACAATAAACGATGGAAAGAATT
>NZ_DAVG01000005.1 GCF_002505485.1 Methanosarcina sp. UBA5
ATTTAAACATAAAATGTCGCATTATTTAAAGTGGTGATTATAAATGCCAGAAATATCATAAACAGGCATAAGCAAAATCGAAAGGTTGACGAAAAACTTATGATAAAATCAGGCGGTTCTTTTTTCTACAATGGAAAGCGCTGTACTATCGGCGCGGTTATCTCGCTCAAAGGGTTGCCTCACATGGTCACGGTTTCTCACATATTTCGAGGGGAAGGAGACCATCTAACAGTCGATGGAATGAAACTTGTTGTCACGAGAATTTTGAAAGACTATGATTTAGCTCTGATAGAGCTTCCTCCTGGCACCGCGGTTGAAATGACTGAATTTGGCAGTGCAACTGTGTTGGAGGAAGCTTTTCTTGTTAACGATACCCATACTGTTCGACTAAGGGTGGTTAATGCCGGAATTTCATTGCTTTTTCTGAGCTTCCAGTTCAGTGATATGCCTAAACCGGGGGATAGCGGTTCTCCTATCCTGCAGGCAGGAAAGGTAATAGGGCTTATGTCTTCGATAACAATGAACAACTGCACGGTAACTGCAATAAGTACTGCGCAGTTTTCAAGTTTATTTGATTCTACTTAAAGACTCTACTTAAAAGTAGACTTGCTGTTTATAAAGAAAGTGTTTACCAGAGAGATGGCAAGCAACATAAACCACAATGAATTAAACTGGTAATTGTTCATTTTACTCTCGATTTCAACTTCTTTTTTTTTCACCTTCCTATTTTCTCTACAACCCTTTCCTAATCGAAGTGGAAGGGTAAAAAGAAAAGAATAAGGATTATTCAAACTCTTTTTCATATGTTAGTAAATCGTCAATGTGTTGAACTTGTATTACTTCTTTATTTTCAGAATAATTAATTGAGGACTCACAATCAAGACTAGAAATGCAAAATCCGTTTTTATCACATATTAAAAAGTCGTCTCCTTGAACCTTTTTCATGAATTCCTTAACTTTCTTGACTTTAGCAGCGCAAGTCGAAGCGGGTTTAATCTCTCCCAAGATCTCGCCGAGTTTCGTTTCAAGCAGTTGATTGCCCGTTTTCTCAATAATACTGCTGCATTCTTCTAAACGTAGTATCAATTTACCGATTTCATCTATTTCAGGATTCCAGACTTTGACTTCATTAATTAGCTGTTTAGCTCTCTCGTTCCGTATTTGTATCAACTTCTGATTATATTCTTGTGTTTCTTTTTCCATATTTTCACTCATCCTTAACTTCCCCTCTCTCGTCTCCCCAGCTCCATAGGATCTTTCACAATAAAGGAAATTTAAGGCCTTCAGAAAGGCCTCAGAAACTCTACAGGGATATACTCATTTGAGTCTTCTCCTTCAAAGTGTACTTGAATTTCACCGGTTTAAATATCAATGGTTCCGAGAACAGTATCTTTTCGTTTATGATTCTCGTACCTTACGTTCATCCCTCTGTTTATACCTTTCAGTTCCGTGTCTATTACGCCTCATTTAGTGTGTTTATAGCTCCTATATACATTGATATTAAAATTCGTAACAAGCAAACCTACTATTTTAAGCCCTTCTAAAACGCTTCAAAAATAATGCTAGACTTATTATTAGTCGTACCTTTTAGTAAAAAGCGAATAGAGAGTCTGAGAATAAGCTTATTTGAAATAGAAAACTGTAAAACATCGTAGAAATTCACAGAATTTTTAGTAAAACCAGTATAGTAAAAATATAAAATTTGCCGTTTTTCTTGAATGAATAATATAGACTTATTATGTCCCCTGCTTCTCCCCCAGATTATCTAAGAACTCTTTAAGATCAGGACTCAGTCTTACACAAAAAGAAGCTCCTATTGCTTCGCTGACTTCTTCGTAGCTGGATTCATGGCATATACACTTCTATACATCATACAAAGGAAGTTGCTTTTTCCAGACAAAGTAATTCATTCTTTGAGTACATACCAAAATTATTAACACTGATCCTATTTTTTGGCCTAGCGTGGATATAGCAGTAATCTCTGCAACATTTTAAACTCTTTTATATAAGTCTTTTGTTTTTATAATTACACATTTTACATTCTTCAGTTCTTTTGTAAGGTCTGTCATTTGTTCAAACAAAATCTAATCGCGTATAAGATAACGACCATTCTCATATTTTTATGAAGTATTGTATTAATTAACTAATTTTTCGCTTCAACTTGTAAAACAAAACCAAAGTTATTATAAGCCTTTCTAAGCCCTTCAAAATTAACCCTAGATTATAAAAATTAAAGTCGCTTAGAAAGCCTATTAGAGGATCTTAGAATAAACTTATATTTAATACTGTAGAATAATCCAGTCATCTTGAGACGTATCTCCGAATTAAAGGCAAGAAAAGAAGAGCAAAAGGCTAAAATCTAGGATCTAAAAGCTCAATTATTTTTTTATTTTTCCTTGTTCTATGGAAGCAAATTGATATTTAATCTGTTGTCCTCCCTGGTTAATTTAGTAGTACTGAAACACGAACCGAAATAAAATTTAGAATCATTGCTTACGTGCATTATTTATCTAAAAGAATATAGTTAGGTTTGCGAACAGACTTTAAGTATTTGAAGATTTGCAGGAAGCAATGGCGGAAGCTTCCTGCAATTTGAAATCTTTTTTTCTAATCACTGTTCCCAAGAAATACAATAAGAAAGGAATCTATTAAAACTCATGAAAAATTCAGTAGTTTTCCCTAAAACAACCAATTGCATTTTAGCCTAATCACAAAAGGAGGCAGGCGAGTCTAGCCTGCGTGGAAAGGCTTAGACTTATTTATTTCTCTCAGATGGTGCTCTTCATGCAATATATATAGCTCTTGTGGTTGCTCTTCTTGAAGCAGGGAGAACAGAGATGTTATTGAGAGTAGTAAAAGAAGTACAGGAAAGAAAAAGAATTTATGAGATGTGGAAACAGTAAGTTTATGAGGCTTAATCATGGATCGAAGACGACGTTTTGAAAAATACGACTGGTTAATCTCAAAAACTCAAAGCATACTTAAACATTATAGCTGTCCTGAATCGTGTAATGCGAGTTGCTGCAAACATCATATTATTGACTTTTATAGAAAAGAATATGAGAAAACCTTAAAAAATGTAGATAAAGAAAGTGCGAATATTTTAAAATCAAATGCGGTAAAATCAGAGTTGGAAGGATGTTATAAAGCAATAAATGCCGTCGGGCAGTGCCCATTATTGATAAACTCAAAATGCAGAATATACAATAATAGGCCGGAAGCATGTAGGACTTTTCCTTTTGTAATTTTCCCGGATATGGAAGCAGGATTTGGTTTAACGTTGTTGTTGTGTCCGATATCTGTTAATATAATTCAAGATTATGCAGAGTGGTATAAATCGGTAAACTCAACAATGTATAATCAATTAAATACCGTGTGCGAACAGTATAAAAACATAGACAAAAATAATGATTTTTGTATTCAAATGAAAGAGCATAATTTAGATTCGTTCATAGAATTTCTTGAAAAGAAGTAATCATTAATTTTTCCTTTTTATATTCCTTCTCTCGTTCATGTTTTATTCTTTTGCCTAGCTGGATTGCCTCTGTATCCGTGAGAATCCAAAAAAGAAAACAATTCTTGTCCTAGATAATTCAAAATCACATCGTGCTGATGAAACGGTAAGAAAAGCCAGAGATTAAAAATAAAACTTGTGTTTCTTCCACCTTATTCACCAGATTTAAATCCTGTAGAATTTATATGGAAACAATAAAAGAGAGAAGTATCTGTTAGAGTTATTCGATCAAAAGGATATATGAAGAATATAATCAGAGACGAGTTTAATAGAAGTATCAAAGTCACTATCATTTGCAAAGGAATGGATGGAAACATTCCATTCACAAATTAAAAGTATAATTTATTGAGTTAATAACTATAAATGTATAAGTTTTCTCACAAAACTTATGTATTACCTTGACATTCCCAGCAATTCCGGTTAAAAAAGAACAAGTCAAGAACCTAAACTACTCTTGTCTTAATGAAGCTAAATATATCAATGAGTTATTTGGAATAGTTTTATAATATTGATACATTTCCCTCGGATATTTTGACTTTTGCTCATCGTCCATATATTTACATGCTTATTCTAATATTTTTGCAACGGAACCGGATAATTTGTTAGATCCCATCAAAGACTTTTTAGGAGAGAATCATGAGAATAAAAGTTTGTGGTATTAAAAGGATCGAAGATGCTATTATGGCTGCATACTGTGGAGCTGATGCGATTGGATTAGTAGTGGGACAAAAACATAATTCAGATGACTTTATTGACAAAGGTTTAGCCCAAAAAATCGTGAAAGAATGCCCACCTTATATTTCGTCAGTTCTAGTTACAGAACTGGATGATGCTGAAGAAATCTCTAATCTAGCGCATAAAATAGGTGTTACTTCTATCCAATTGCATTCTGATTGTACAGTTGATAGTATCATGTCACTGCGTAAAAGCCTTCCTCATATAAAAATAATCAAAAACTTTCATGTTAACGGATTAGAAGTTATTCAGGCTATGAAACCCTTCGAATCTGTGGTAGATGCTTTTATCTTGGATACTCTGGATTTAGCCAATGATAAAGTAGGTGGAACAGGTTTAGTCCACGATTGGAACATTAGTAGAAAGATCGTTAAAGAGGTATCGCGACCAGTTATCTTAGCAGGAGGTCTGACTCCAGAAAATGTTGGAGAGGCTATACGGTTTGTAAAGCCATATAGTGTAGACGCCAGCTCTGGGCTTAAAGGCTCTGATGGTTTCAAAGATGAAATGAAAGTGATTAATTTCGTGTATCGTGCAAAACGTGAATTTTTCAAGGTCAGAAATTTATCTTTAGAGAACTAAAAAACCCAGGCCTTTAGAGGATAATTACAAGTTGAGGTATGGTAACAATTTGTTTTTTCCTTTTCTCTTTCACGTGCAAACCTTAGAAGCTTATCGAAAAGAAAAATGGCTACGTTTATCAGTAACCATAGCCATTGGAAAGTTTATAGAGAATTAAGAACGTGAAATATTTTTAATTTATAACTTTTGATTATTTTTCCATTTCTATATATGCAGACTTAAAATTATACAAATCCCCATAACTGTTTTGTCCAAGGTCGTTATTGTTTATACTCCCTGTAGCTGTGGCTGTTCTATAGTTAGAACTACTGGTACTCTTAAATCTGTAATCGCCGCCTGTTGAAACATAGGTAGAGCTACCCTTCTGGACTTCGCCTGTTCCAGTCCAATCAGCTGTGACGTTCAATGTCTTCATTTCACCTGTATACCAATTGTAAACATTAATTGGAACCTCAGACAGGCTTGCAGAATTAAGCTTTTTATCTATCTTAAAAACATTATCCTTTGTAAACATGTACCCCGACTCATCACTCACTGTATATCCGGTTGTGGTATCCCATGTATAGGTACTCAGATAGATATCAGTTCCATCGTCGGATTCAGTTACAGATAGATAAGTATCGGTAATTAGATTACAACCTGTCGCGTTAGACCAACAGGCCCATGCAGAAGCACCGTTGTCTCGTTGAATTGTTTTAGATTCCAGAGCTTGTACGCTTGTAGTCAACGAGAGCAAAACTATGAGAGCAAGAGTTACTGAAAATATTTTTCTCATTATATCACTTCCGTATATTCTCATATTTAAACGGACTATACAAAAATTTTAGAATGAAGTTGTGTACATTTTACAACATATACAACTGTCAAACATAATTTAATATCATCATATATAAAGACTGTGTAAAAAATTTCCAGAAAGCAAAAAGATCTAAAAAACAAGTAAAAAATGAATTTATGCATTTGTCTGTTCATCCAGGAAATCGTTTAATTTTCGCCTTTCATTTACATATTGAAATTTTATGCTAACTCTACATGCATCTATGCTAAATAATACGGTCATCGAAGAAAAAATATAGCCCTTTTAAAAACCAAGTTTCTAGCTAACGTTTTTCAAAAACCATTACATAGTATTTGTACGGAAATTTTATTGTAAAACCTCTACAGTAAAATTGGTCTAGTTCTTTCACTACTTCTTGTTTTTAAAATAACATCCGGAAAAATTCTCTTCTACCAGTTTTCTAGAATATAGTTACCTGCACAAAATTCCAATAAAGCAGTCATCCTTCCCCACTTTTCAGGAGATAGCTGTTCATCTCTAGCTCAAAAGTCCAATCTGCTATTATTTTTGAGACATGCTACCGAAAAGTCCTTGAGAGTGTCTAGTAATAAAGATATCTATAAATTCGAAGATTTTATACCTATAACTAGAACCGGTGCTAATTAATTTAATAAAGGCATCAAGCTTTATTTTTTGTCTTGGATCGCTCATAGGCTGTCCGATAATAACAATTAGTATAATAACCGAATTCCTTCTTTTTTGATTTAGAGACTTTAGATGCCTTGTTTTTTATAGGTTTTTGCCCCAAAACAATTTTTTGGACAGCCTGTTTAGGTTTTAGTGGTCGCACTGATTTTCCACTTTGTTTCAAGTACTCCAGGGCTTTTGAAACTTCAAAAGTTGTATTTTATCATGTTTTTTCAGGCCTCTGGTACCTCTGGTACCTCTGGTACATCCCATAAAAGTTCATTGGAACCCATAAAATATTCTACTTTTTGCATATCGACAAATTTGGAAAACTATTTATCAAGAAACAGTATCTTAAGTTCAGCAAGGAGATTTTGTAGCTATGTTTGAGTTAAAAGTTGTTACCCATTTTGCAGCAGCCCATCAGCTTAAGATGGTAGCCAAAAAGTGTGAAAACCTTCACGGACATAACTGGAAGGTCGAAGTTTGTGTGGCTGGAGAAAAACTTAATGAAGCCGGAGTACTGGTGGACTTTGGAGAATTAAAACAGAATGTATCCGAAATCATGACAAGGCTGGATCATAACTTTTTAAATGAGCTCGATTACTTTGATGACAGCAATCCACCGTCTTCGGAAAATATTGCCCTATACATTGCAAATTCCCTTCAAACCATGCTAAAAGATCCAGAAATCAGGGTTACCAGTGTTACAGCCTGGGAATCGGAGAATGCCTGTGCAACATATTTAACTTAATTCTTTCAAAGGTCAGTCATTATCTCTTATGAGCAGGCAACATCATTTAAGGTAGTTTTAACTGTTTTATCCCAAAATAGTTCATTTTTTAATTTCTTTTCTTAAAATTATATCCCGTATACGAGTTGTCGTCAATCGAACTTTCATATAGTTTCGAATCTGCGAAATAATTTCAGGATACAACGAAAAGAATTTTTGTGAAAACAGATTTAGTTTTCCTAAATGTTTTACTTACATAGCCTTAAAACTTAACCTCCTTTAGACACTATTTTTATTTTATTGTCAAAACTTATTTTATTGTCAAAAAACATCTCTTTATTTAAAATCACAATGCAGATAGCAATTATAATTAAGACGCCGGTTTCAATACATTTAGAGCTTATCCCAAAAATAATTTTATCCTCAGGTCGATAAGAATTTCAGAACATTTTTTCCGTAATCAGAAACTTATTGATTATTTCCGAATTCGAGGTTTACAGAAGCAGTTTTGAGTTATGGGATAGGCTCGGTTGTAACTTCATGTTCTCTGCAGATAAAGTGTTATTAGGAGATCTTTCCGGCGTATACTCACCTAAAACCTTATATCCAACATTCTTATCTCAAAGATTCTTATCTGGCTATATTTTTGGCAACCACTTATTTAATACTCTGCCACTTATTTAATGCTCTAATTTATACTGATCTCAATTGACGCAAAGAAACTGTCCATATCCGCGTGGAAGGTTATTCGCCTTTCAAGAGCATTTATTTTCGAACTGGAGACAGGCATTATCCTCAGATAGGGAAAATAGGTAAAAAAGGTTTGAGGAAGTCGAGTGAAAGTATTAACCTGTTTCCTTAGAAGGCATTTCCACAAAGCAACCATATATATTAAAATAATTATATATAAAACATCGGAATTTTTTGATCTACTTAGAGTTCTTAACTTCGAAACGGTGGGGAAAATGAAAGGGGTAAAAATAATATTTGGTATTTTTGCAGTTATTGCACTTGTTTTTGGAACTTACGCGGTTCTTAGAACCGTTTCTATTAATGGCTGTGGAGAAAATGGAACCGGGCTTGCCTGTATCGAACTTCCAAATGGTTTTTCCATTGATTATTATGCCGAGAATATTGAGGGTGCGAGGTCAATGGCCCTTAGCCCTAATGGCACTATTTTTGTCGGGAGCCGGGATGCGGGAAGGGTTTATGCGGTCCTTGACCGAAACAACGACAGTAAAGCCGATGCTGTGCTTGTGCTTGCCGAGGGCCTGGATATGCCAAATGGGATGGCATTCAGGAATGGTTCTCTATACGTTGCTGAGGTTTCCAGAGTGATTCGCTATGATGATATTGAATCAAGGCTTGAAGATCCACCTGAACCCGTCGTGGTCAATGATAATTTCCCATCCGACCGCGCTCACGGCTGGAAATACATCAAATTCGGGCCTGACGGGAAGCTTTATGTGCCTGTAGGAATGCCGTGTAATGTTTGTAATAAGGAAAGGGAAGACGAGCGGTATGGAACAATTATGAGAATGGAAGCCGATGGAAGCAAACTTGAGATTTTCGCAAAAGGTGTCAGGAATACTGTTGGGTTTGACTGGAATCCCAAGACCGGAGAATTATGGTTTACTGACAACGGAAGAGATTGGCTTGGAGATGATATGCCTCCGGATGAACTTAACCGGGCACCTTTACAGGGAATGCATTTCGGTTTTCCCTATTGCCACGCGGGAGATATTCCAGATCCTGAATTCGGGAAACTCAGGAACTGCTCGGAATTTACACCTCCCGAAATAAAATTGGGCCCGCATGTGGCTGCCCTTGGAATGACCTTTTACACAGGTACAATGTTTCCTGAAGACTACAGAAACCAGATCTTTATTGCCGAGCATGGGTCATGGAACAGAAAAATCCCAATCGGATACCGGGTCTCCCTTGTCAGGCTGGAGAACGGAAAGCCTGTAAGTTATGAGCCTTTCGCCGACGGCTGGCTTCAGGGACTTGCAGCCTGGGGAAGACCTGTTGATATTCTTGTAATGTCTGACGGATCCTTGCTTGTTTCCGATGACAAGAATAACGCAATTTACAGGATCAGCTACGGCTGATCCAATTTCCGGATCTGGTAGATGTAATCTGGTGAGCGTAATCTGATGAGCGTAATCTGGTGAGCGTAATCTGGTGAGCATAATCTGGTAAATGTATTTATTTTGATATCCTCATATACATAAGCAGGGGGATTAAGTTGTTATCCAAAATACCTGTAGATATTAAAAACATAACAGAAGGGGATATTGATAAAGAGATCCTCAGAGCTGCAATCGTCGCTGAGCTTGATGCTGTAAACCTTTATGAGCAGATGGCAAACTTAACAAAAGATGAGAATATAAAAGCTGTGCTTATGGACGTAGCAAAAGAGGAAAAAACGCACATCGGAGAGTTTCAGGCCCTTTTACTGAAATTTGACCCTCAACACGAAAAGGAACTTGAAGCCGGAGCTAAAGAGGCGGAAGAGGTATCGTCCAAATAAACTTCTCCCCTAAGTTAACAGGCCTTCCTAGAGGTCTCTTTATATTGAAATTTTTAAATGTAGGTATATAAAGTGTTGAATCATTTTTATTTGCAGGAACAACGATAATCGAGAGGGTTAGGCCCTGTAAGTCTACTAAAACGCTTATTTTTATTCCTTTTACTTTTTTGTGTCCATCGTAGCCGATATTTCTCCTTTTTTAGCCGAACATCCTTTGTATTAGTAAAACAATGTGAAAGATTTACTTTCTTCAAGTTTTAACCTTTGTTTAAAAGTTTATTGAAAATCTTCTGATAGGTACCATGTTCACACAAGTAAAGATGAAATCTATGCACTGTTGACTTAGATCCATATTTCCTGGGAACGTCTTTCCACATACAACCTGCCATAACAACGTACAAAATATCGTTCATTAACTTCCTCATATTTGCACGCGGCCTTCCTGTATGTGGTTTCTGTGGAGGAAGATAAGGTTCTATGGAATTCCATAGAAAGTCATCGATTTCATGGAATGACATAAAAGTAAATTTATAATTTCAACATAATATTACTTTTGGGATAGGCTCATGTAATACTGAAAAGAGCAAATTTTTCAATTATATTTAAGGAAAAGTCGGTCGTACGGGCACGACCGGTGAGAGCCTGGGTTCTAAAATCAATTCATTCCCAGCAAGGGTTCAAAACCAATCTATTTCCAGCAGGACTGCCTAAAAAGATTATTTCCGGTTTCACTCCTTCTTTTCCAGGCAGATGAGCCCTTCGGCGTACGGAAGCGTCTCTTTCATCCAGACACAGAACTCTCTCCACTCATCAAGCTTGTGATTGCGGCGCTGGAAATAGATATTGCGGAGCTCAGCATAATTGGTCACAACTGTCCTTTTCTGCATGAATGCGCTCGGCAGGTCCTGGACAAGTTCCCTGAAAACCGCTTTTCGGTATGCTTTGTCCTCTTCACTGTCTCCCTCGCGGAATTTATAGGCTTTGATAAGGTCGTTAAGGTGCCGGATCTGGTCATTCCTGTAATCGGTCAGGGTATCAAAAGAAAAGTCGTGAGGTGCAAGCTCCTTGCTTGTCAGCTTGTGCATCGTTGAAGTGGAGTTTTTTTCTGCGAACTTGTAAGTATCAAACTCCTTCCACCAGTAGAGAGGAGCGGTAAGGTCAAAACAGACCGTGATGAACCTTAAAAACTTCCCATGTTCGTTCCCTGCAAGGGTCAGACGCTGGGCCAGGTTTAGATCCTTTTCTCCGAGCTTGCAGTTTCCTGCTTCATCAGGCTTACTGCTGTCCATAAGGTGCCAGGAGTTCATAGGGTTCCGCATGCCGAGAATTGCATAATAGATATTATATGTACCGTGTAACTTCATTTCAATCATAAAAGCGCCTCTTAAACCCATTACGAGAAGCAGTTTATAAATCTGTTTGTTGAAGTCGTTCATAAGCCGACGTGATAAATAACTTGTAAATGTGTCATAAACCGACGTGATAAATAACTTATAAACCTATCTATGGCAAATAAAATAACTGGTTTTAAACAAATTTAGAAGACAACCAGAAAACTCTTTTTAAACCCGGTCTTTCATAAATTCGGAAACAAAAAACACTTTTGAGGCAGATTTTTCAGATGAGGTTTTCAGATAAATTTCATTCAGGCGCTTTCGATAGCTTTTACGGGATCGAGTTTTGCAGTTTTCCGCGCAGGGTAGATGCCTGAGATTATATTGATTATGAAAGCAAAGAAAGCCGCATATACAAATTGAGGGGCTCAACTTCAAGAGGAAGAGTCTGGATTCCGAAATACATCTCTTGCGGAACCTCGATTTCGTAGTTCTGAAGTGCGACAGTTACAATGTAACCAAGAGAAGTGCCGAGTACAAGCCCCATTTCCCCAAGGATCACGGGCTGAAAAGAAAGACGACCATTATGCTTTTCTGAGAGGCTCCCATAGCTTTGAGGGTCCCGATTTCGGAGGTTCTCTGAGCAACGATGTTAATCAGGGTATTCGCTATCCCGAAGCCTACAATGCCATAAATTAATAAATAAAAATATTTGCAAAATATCTTCTGAGTATTCAGGAGATTTAAAATTTCTACATTTGCTTCGAGCCAGCTGACTGCATCAAGTCCGGATTCTCTTTCAATTGAACTTGCTATAACTTCGGCCTGGTACGGGTCTGCAACCCTGACTCCTATTGTACTTATAACCTCTGGCTCATTGAAAAAATGGGCAGTGTGCCGATTTTTCTGTAAAATCACAAATTTCAATAAGTTAATGGGTCAAAAATTCAATATCAGAAGGCCAATTTCTCCTACAGGATACAAAAACTTGACTTAGAATTTACAGCAAATTCGCAACACTGACAAAAAATGCTGCACCGAATCAATCCTTGCATAGGACGTTACCTCATCTGCACCAGTCCCGGTATGAATAAGCCCTAAAACCTTAAAGGAAGTGTCTTATGAACCTGGAAAAACCGCATCCACACGATCTCCCAGTTGAACCCCAAGGTATTTTTCTGCAAGCTTATCTCCAAGCACGATTCCGTACCTTGTATGCACAAGCGATAGGAATCTCCCTTCTACCACATCCTCGTTTATTCGCATAACCGCATATCAGCCTCAGGTTCAACCCCCTGAAGTGAAATTCCCTCGGCATTGTCACGGTATTCCAGCTCCGCCTGGCCAAGATATTTAGGAGACACTGCTATAACTCCTTCTTTTTCTGTAATCCGGGCTGAATTGTATCTGTAAAGATGAATAAATTCTTCTTCTTCATCTTGAGGGGTTATAATGATATGCGTATTATTCTCAATGCTTGATTGTACGAGTTCTGCCTGAAAACCAGAAAGTATAGCCATCATTATCGTTGACATATACAGAAAGGGCAACTGCCAGAATGGCAAAAAAAGTTTGCCTTCTTCTGGACAAGACCTGCCTCAAAGCTATTTTCAGTTCGTACATATTAGTGAACTCTTGTCTGGATAAGTCTATATAGATAAATCCTATCTGAATAAATCTGTATGGATAAGACATATCTGGATAAACTACTATGTGAACAGATTCAATTTTTTAAAACGTTGGATCAGTTACTCTAATTTTCATCTTCATTGCAGCAGAATAAAAAATTGCTTTTGGATAGCTAGTCTTTGGATATTTAGCCTTTTTCGAGATTTCCTTTTCTTCGATGCTGAGCCCTATGACAAACTCAGTTCCTTTATCTCTCTTTAGCTTAATCTCACCGTTCAACTGCTCTACCAGAATATTTACAAGATGCAGACCAAGCGTTTCTGGATTTTCAAAATCAATATTCTCTGGAATGCCAATTCCGTTATCTGAGACAATAAGGGTATATCTGGTATCTTTTCTGTCAGGTATAGTCACCACTTTAAATAATAGCCACCACTTTAAATAGTGCGACATTTTATGTTTAAATT
>NZ_DAVG01000011.1 GCF_002505485.1 Methanosarcina sp. UBA5
TCGGCACAAACCCCTTTTTCAGAAGACCATGCGCTCACTGCCGTTGCTGACACTGATATTACAAAAAGAACTAACAGGGAAATACCAAGTGTCTTTTTTATTTCACAAAATGTTTGTTTTCCCATTTGTTTACACCCCTACGATTGTCCAGTTTGATACAATTCTAAGGCTATTTTTTTCAATTCACTTCCTATCGGCAGATACACTGCATTTATTTCTCAGAAAATATGTAAATTGAGAAATTTTATCTTTATATTTTTCTTTATATTTTAGATATTGATGATTTTACGTGTTGATAGAAGAGACCTCAAATTGTATCATTAGAGCGTTGTCGTTACAATATATAATAACTAGAGAAATATAAATAAGGGTTTAATATAAATCAGAATGACTTGATAACAGCTTTGGCTCTTTAACGCTGTAACAATATTCTATCTCTTCTATCCCTAAAAGAGTCACTCCCCCAGATAGATCATTTATCAGTTCAATTGAAACAGGGAAGTAAATTCCTACACTTACATCCATTTGCAAACTTGCCAAAGGACTGGATATCAAAGCTTCTGAGCTTTTAAAATTATATGAAGAAAAAGTTGCTGAGTATGGTGAAACTTAAACACCACGTCGTGAAGTAAATTTTCTATTATTACAACGGGAGCGCAGAGGGTCACAAATACCCCATTCTTTAGATTGGNNTTTATGGTTTCGTTTAAACCTCTGTACCGTTGCTTCTTTGTAAAGTGAGGTTTCTTAGCGTCACAGTTACAGAAGTTGGTAATGCAACTCTGCATTAAGAAAGTCTTGTAAATGGATATTTAGTTATTCCCCAGAAACCGGGAGGGCGGCCCGAAGCATACCCCATCCTTTAGGGTGGAGTGGCCGCACGCAATTTGATTTTTTCATTCCTCGGCATATTATCCATCAAAATTCGAGAATGTATTCAGGGAAGAAAACATGATCCATTAAATTAAAACAGCTTGAAGCAACTCCGTTATGTAAACCCTACTATAAAATAGGAGGTTAACAATATAAAAACGTTCTTTGAGTTCCATAGGTGTAGAAAGAAGATTTCCATAAATTTTTCCGATCGTGCCTGATTACCAATTATAGTGAATTTTCTTCCACTAGCACACTGAACTTTTGCAAATCATAGAGAAAAATCCTCAATTTTCTCAAAAAAATGGACTTCAGGTTCTGTGACTACTCCTGCTTTTTGCATTATTTTTTTCAGGTCTTCGGATTCTACGAACTTGGCTGCGTGTTCTTTTGTATCCCATTCCAAAAGGATGAAGATTTCATTTGGATCATATAAACTGTGGAAGAGCTGCCAGCCTTTGCAGCCTGCCTTTTCTCTCCTTGATCTGTCTTCATCGAAAACAGGTTTCCATTTGTGATAGTCTTCGACTTTGTGCTTTATAATAAAATATACTATAACTATTCCCCCTCTTTACCTAAACGCCATTATAAACAGGACTTGAGGTATAAAGTCAAGTATAAATTAGTTGAAGGATTATGCTACTGATTTTGTAATTCAACTGCGTCAGTCATAAGGTATTTTATAACTTTACTATTTATATGCTTGAAAATATATAAGATTGTACGAATTTAATTTATAATAGTAGATAACCTTAAAAAATACTCTAGTTAGATAAAACTAACTCCCTTAAGCCTCAAGCACTATCACTGAAACTGGATTTCTCCAAAATATGGCTGATGAAAGCTTATCGCTTTTTGTTTCACGTAATGCCTTAGAAAACCCTAGTTTTTTCCAATCGGAATGAAATCTTGAGAATTTTTACTTAATTTCATGGGAATCAACCCTCTGAACCCCAAACTTAGGAATAGTGAAATTCATAAAGATTGAATTAGAGGCGATTTGAGAGGTTTTTATAATCAGATTAATAGAGAAATTAAAAAGTTATTTAGATTCATTACAGAGCCTCTCAATAAGTCTAATCTCAAAATATAAATAGAACTTCAGTTAAAACAGATTTTAACATTTTTATAATTTAATTTTCCAAAAAATTTTTTCTGATCGTGCTTTTGCCTCTAAGCACACCTTTTGGGAAAATTAAGTTCTCTCCTGTGGAAGCCGACTACATTTTCAATCCTTGGATTAATTCAATATACTACAGCACCTTATATGAAATTATATGGTAGCGACTACAACAATCTCTCTTGATCCAGAAACAAAAGAAAAGCTGGATGAATTCAAAATCAATCCCGAAGAATCATATAATTCTGTTGTTGAAAGATTAATTTACATGGCAACCGACCATGAACCTTTAAGTGAAGAAAAAATTAAAGGAATTGAAGAAAGTTTAAGAGAATATGCGGAAGGCAAATTTTATACCGCAGAAGAAGTGTGGGGAGATTTGGAGAAGGATGAATAAGAGATTATCCGAAAAGTCAGTGATTCATGCTAAAAAGGTAAAATAGATATAAAATCCGAGTATCCTTTCCGGTTATGCGTATTGCCTATTGTAAAAGTTACAGCGGATAACCACTTTTCAGATAGTTCTTAATTGTAATACAGAATAATACAACCCTGTATTAGTAGGTGAGTGTCTATTGATACCGATTTGCTTTTTGCTCCAATACATGGTAAAAAATGTATTTTATGAATCGCACGCCTTCTTTTTGGACAAAAATAATACAAATAATACAATTTTGGAATATAAAAGAGTATATTATAAAGAGTTAGATTAAATTAAAATTTTAAATCGGCTATTATTATTTTGTATTATTTGTATTAATTGTATTAGAAAGAAGGTGATTGATATTGAAAACACTAATTTTAGTGTGTATTACCCTTTATATACTCATTAATACAAATAATACATTCTCCTCCTTTTAAAAAAATGGATGAGACACAGTCTAGTAGTGAAAGATAACAGATTTGTGAGCAAGATCTAAAAGAGTTGAATACTGTTAAATTTAAAAAAATTAGTTATATAAATAGACATATTTATTTTTCCGGTTTAATTCTTTTTTGTTGGCACATACATGGTTATTATTTATCCCTGTCCGGATATCCAGATTTTTCTTACGCTTTTATACTATAGTATAATAGAATATAATAAATTAAATATTATTGCAACAATTAAAATATTCATATATTACCACTGCTTACCAAATAGAGATATTGTCGTCAAAAATGCATCAAAGAAAAAGCGCCTGAAGGGGAAAAATCAATGGAGCAATTTCTTGAAAAGAACCAAAATCCTGTAATGAGTGTGGGAAGTGAAGGTACTGTTCTTTACTCAAATGAGGCTAGTGAGCCCTTATTGCAGGAGTGGGGTGTGAAAGTAGGAGAAAAATTGCCTTCTAGTATCGGAGATATTGTGCAAAAAGTAATTATCCAGAATAATCCAGAAAAAATGGAAGTTAGAGCAGGAAAAAGAGTATACTTGGTTGTTTTTAATCCTTTACCCAAACAAGAAAGTGTAAACATTTCTGGATTCGATATAACTGACCAGAAAGAACTTGAAGGAAAACTTCGGGAAAGTGAAGTTCTGGAGATGACAAATCTGGAACTCGCTGATATCATTGATATCGAGGCGGTCCAATCTCTAATGAACGATTTTTATAAGCTTGCCCACATTACCATGGCCCTAGTCGATCTCAAAGGTAATGTTCTGGTAGGTGTTGGGTGGAAGGATATATGCACAAAATTCCACAGGGTTTGCTCCGAAACCTGCAAGCATTGCATGGAAAGCGACACAAAGCTGTCTTCAGATGTTTCCCCTGGTGAGTTTAAGCTATACAAATGCAAAAACAACATGTGGGATATAGCAACTCCCATTATAGTGGGAGAACAGCATGTAGGCAATGCTTTTTCAGGGCAGTTCTTTTTTGAAGACGAACTTGTGGACTATGAGCTTTTCCGATCTCAGGCTAGAAAATACGGCTTCAATGAGGAAGAATATATAAACGCGCTTGAAAAAGTTCCTCGGCTTAGCAGGGAAGCGGTGGACACAAGCATGTCCTTCTTAATGACATTTGCCAACATGGTTTCACAACTAGGATATAGTAATCTCAAGCTGGCCAAATCATTGGTGGAACGTGATGTTCTGGTGGATGCACTGCAGGAGAGCGGGAAACGTGAGCAAGCTCGTTCAGAGGAACTTGAAGTATTATTGGATGCCGTTCCTGTCTCTGTTTATATAGCACATGACCCTCAGGCGCTTCGGATAACTGGTAACAGGCTTTCTTACGAATGGCTACGAGTTCCTGTAGGTACAAACTTTTCAAAGTCAGCTCCTGAGGAAGAGAAGCCAGAGATGTTTAAATTGTTCAAGGATGAGGTAGAGATTCCGCCTTCAAAAATGCCGTTGCAGTTGTCGGCTACGGGCATTGAGATAAATGACTGCGAGCTGGATATCGTATCTGCTGACGGCCAGATACGACATATATTGGGTAATGCAAGACCACTACGTGACGAACAGGGAAACCTACGTGGATCCATTTCTGCATTTATAGATATTACTGAACGTAAAAAAGCAGAAGAAGCTCTAAAAAAAGCAAATGACAATTTAGAAAAAATAGTTGAAGAGCGTACCGCAGAACTTGAGAAAGCTTACAACTCATTGAAAGAAAGTGAAAAAGGTCTTGCTGAAGCTCAAAAGATGGCTAACATTGGAAATTGGGATTTGGATTTTGTAACTGGTGAAACATACTGGTCGGATGAAATGTATCGTATTTTCGGACATGATCCTCAAGAATTAGTACCACCCTACAACGAAGTTTTAAATTACGTACATCCAGATGATCGAGACTATGTGGATAGTGCCTTTAAGAAAGCTATGAATGGAAAACTTTACAGCATCCACCATAGGATAGTCCTAGCTAATGGGGAAGAACGAACAGTCCATACACAATCTGAAGTTATTTTTAATGAGAAAAATATCCCCATTCGAATAAAGGGAATAGTTCAGGATATTACAGAAAGTAAAAAAGCTGAAGAGAAGATTAAGATACTGGCGAATGCCGTGGAATCATCGAATGATGCTATTATAACCGAGTCCCTTGATGGTATTATTACAAGCTGGAATAAAGGAGCAGAACAGGTTTATGGTTATTCAGCGGAAGAAATTCTCGGAAAGCATATATCCAATCTGGCTCCACCCTATTTAGATAAAGAAACAAAAAAATTAGCTGAACTGGTAAAACAGGGAGAAAAAGTTCAGCAGTATGAAACTTTACGATTAAGGAAAGATGGTGAAATAATAAATGTTTCAGTAACTTTTTCTCCGATTTTTGATACCACTGGAAAGCTTATCGCCATCTCAGTGATTTACAGAGATATAACTAAAAGAAAAAAAGCAGAAGAAGCTCTCAGGAATTTCGAAATTATCCGTAAGAAGGAATTACATCACAGAATCAAGAACAATCTTCAGGTTATCTCATCTCTTCTGGACCTTCAGGCTGATTTGTTTAAAGGTAGAAAGACTATCACAGATTCAGAAGTGTTGAAAGCTTTCAAAGAAAGCATTGACAGAGTTCTTTCTATTGCTCTTATACATGAGGAATTGTATAAAGGTAAAAATATTGATTTGCTTAACTTTTCGCAATACATAAAGGAATTAGCTAATAATCTCCTCCTAACATACAGTCTCAAGACAGATGTTAGTTTAAATTTCGATCTGGAAGAGAATATTTTCTTAGATATGGATACTGCTATTCCATTAGGGATAGCTATCAACGAAATTGTTTCAAACTCCTTTAAATATGCATTTTCCGGCAGGGATAAAGGAGAAATAAAAATTAAACTCCACAAAGAGGAAAACGGAGAATATGAGACTGAAGGCAATAAGAGTACCTCTTATTTTCTGTCCGTCTCAGACAATGGTGTTGGCATTCCCGAGTACCTTAATATTGAAGATCTTGATAGTCTGGGGCTTCAACTGGTAATTTCCCTCGTGGATCAATTAGATGGAGAACTTGAACTTAAAAGAAATAACGGAACAGAATTCGCTATAAGGTTCACAGTAAGAGAAATAAATGATTATCAATAACACAGAAGCATTTACCAATTTTTCAAAGATTATAAAAATTAGCTAAGAGGAATGTATTCCAAGTAAATAAAGAACAGTAGTCTAATACCTCATTAGGTAATCCCTTTAAAACTTATTATTTCTGTAATAAATTATGCAATTCAATATATTCAAATATATTAGGCTGTTTTTCTTCTAAATTTTTCAATAATTTTTTCTGCAATCTTGAATCTGCTACTAAGCCAGCTTTCAACCGCAGGGAAGAACGGGCAGTTCAGAACGCCCAGGCATATTATCAGGATGATAGTAGAGCTTGTTGACCCTGACATCAATGACAGAATCTGTGACCCTGCATGTGGCACTGCCGGTTTTCTGTTTACAGCCTACAGGTATATCCTAAGGAAATACAAGTCTTGACATGGTAATAGAAGACGAGGAAGGAGACTGGCATAACCTTATAGGAGACCACATAACCGAACAACGCGCATGGGACAAACTTCATCAGGACACCTTCTATGGCTTCGACTTTGATTCAACAATGATCAGGATTGCACTCATGAATATGGTTCTGCATGGGATTAGAACGCCTCATATCGAACCTATTGACACACTCTCTAGCCAGTACAATGGGGAAGAAGAGTTCACAGTAATTCTTGCAAACCCTCCATTCAAGGGAAGCATTGATAAAAATGACATCAAAGATAGACTGACTATAGGAACAACAAAGACCGAACTCCTGTTCGTTGAGAAAATGTTCAAGCTGCTCGAAATCGGTGGTAAATGTGGTGTCATTGTGCCTGATGGAGTACTGTTCGGCAGTTCGAGTGCCCATAAAGATCTACGTAAGCTCCTGCTCGAAAAATGCCAGCTTGAAGGAATAGTTTCCATGCCTTCTGGTGTATTCAAGCCCTATGCAGGTGTTTCAACTGCTGTGCTCATCTTTACAAAAGGAGGGAATACGGAGAAGGTCTGGTTCTACGATATGGAAGCAGATGGGTATTCTCTGCATGATAAGAGGCCTCCACTCGATAGAAAAGGGGATATTCCTGATGTTATCGAGAGGTTTAGAAATCGTAGGGAAGAAAACCCAACCGATAGGAAGGGGAAATGCTTCTATGTGCCAGCGGACGAGATCAAGCTGAAAAACTATGACCTTTCGATTTCCCGGTACAAAGAGATTGAGTACGAGGAAGTCAGGTACGAGAAGCCTGAAGTCATAATCGAGAAGATAAAGGGACTCGAAGGGCAGATACTAGCGAATATTGCGGAATTGAAGAGTTTACTCAATTAAGAGTCTACCCAAAAAGCGTTGTGACCTGCTGTATCCTTTACTATTAATTTGTTAAAAAATTATTTTTTCATTTTTTGACCCTTTAAGCCTTAACCCGACTCCTAAAACCAAGTTTTCCTAAGCTTTAACCCTTTCTAAAACATGAATGGTTAGTGGGAAAAAGGCTTATCACTTTTCTGTAAGTCCCAGAGATTCAAGTTCACCGATCATCATTCCACAAAAATTCCGGTGTTTAAGAATCTGGAATGAATCGGTAGCAATCTGCGAGGCTTCATTACCCTTTGTATTGACGATTGCCATAAACCCCTTAAAACCTTAACGAGAATGTATCCGCTAACGTCTGTAAGTCCCAGAGATTCAAGTTCACCGATCATCATTCCAAAAAATCTCTGTGCTTAAGAATCTGAACAGTACAAAATATAACATGCCTGCTGAAAGTCGGATAATAGATAATTATGGCAAATACATGCACGCATAAATTTATCTTATCGTTATTGGATAGTATACACTATCCTTATAAATCCTGATAAAAGTATGTGAAAAGGATGGTGGAAGTATGGAACTCACTCCGATTCAAAAAGATATCATTATTACGTTAATCAACCTTCAGAGGCAAAAAGACAGGTCAATTAAGGGGGAAGAAATTGCCGAGGTTATCCAACGTAGCCCGGGAACTATCCGCAACCAGATGCAGGTATTAAAAGCTCTGGGTTTAGTGGAAGGGGTTCCCGGGCCAAAAGGAGGCTACAAATCCACAGGAGCAGCATATGGCGCTTTACGAATCAAGCAGCTAAAAAATGAATCATCTGTTCCACTTTATAAAAACGATCGCCTGGTTGATGATGCTACAGCTGCCGAAATAAGCTTTACAACAGTAAGAAATCCAGAAGTCTGTCACGGAGTCATCCGCGTGCTAGGAAGCACAAAGGACTTTTTGATTGACGATAAAATTCAGATTGGTCCGACTCCTGTGAATCGCCTGATAATCCGCGGAGAAGTTACAGGAAGGGATGA
>NZ_DAVG01000134.1 GCF_002505485.1 Methanosarcina sp. UBA5
TCCTTATTATTTAGTCCTGTATGTTGGATCTACCCGAAGATATGAACGATCAGATTGAAAGCGTGAAAATCTTTCTTATAACACAGAATCTTACTGGAACGCCATAAGAATTGAAGACCCAACATATGAGTATGGATTAAAACGGTTTTATCTGAGCTGATCATCAAAATTGTTTCTCTAGACCTCAAATGTGGGACAATAAATCAAAATCAAACTTTGAGATCGTGAAAACAAGTCTGAAAACTCTTATGAATTTGGGAATCAAATTGATTTGAATATAAAATCGTGCAATATAGACACGCTTATTTGTCCAGTTAAATCATTTTTTCGGTGCCTACTAGCGATTATTTACTCCTGTCTTGACACCCAGATTTTTCTTACGTTTTTATACTAACGTATATATAATAAAAACAGAATTAATATTAGTTTAACAATTTGAATATTTCTATTATTACTGCTTATCAGTAGATATTTTACCGTCAAAAAACGAAAAACGAAAAAAAGCCTGAAGGGGAAAAATGGATGGAACATTTTCCTGCAACGAATCCAAATCCTGTGCTCAGTGTGGAAAAGGATGGGACAGTTCTTTACTCAAATGAGGCTAGTAAACCATTATTGCATGAATGGGGCGCGAAAGTCGGGGATAAACTGCCTTCGAGTATCGTAGATATTGTGCAAAAAGTAATTACCCAGAACAATCCAGAAAAAATGGAAGTTAAAGCAGGTATAAGAATTTACTTGATAGTGTTTCATCCTCTACCGAAGCAAGGATGCGTAAATATTTCTGGATTCGATATAAGTAAACAGAAAGAGATTGAAGGAAAACTTCGGGAGAGTGAGAAGAAATATCGTATCGTAGCCAATAACACCTTCGACTGGGAGTTTTGGCTGGGCCCTGATTGCCGTTTCCTGTACATGTCGCCTTCTTGTGAGCGGTTCACAGGATACGCTGTCTGGGAATTCATGGACAACCCTGATCTGCTTCAAGGAATAATACATCCGGATGATCGGCAGGCATTTATCCAGCATAAGCAGGATACGTCACCGAGTAGACATGGTGATATCGAGTTTCGCATTATAACAAAAGATGGCGAAATACGATGGATTCACCACCTGTGCCAGCCCTTATACGATGGTAAGGGATGCTACGCTGGAAACCTGGGCAGCAATCGCGACATCACCGAGCGCAAACAGGCTGAGGAAGCGTTACGGGAGAGCAAGGCAAGGATCGAAAGTATCTTCAGGAGCTCTCCAGTCGGCATTGGTGTTGTAGTCAACCGCATTATCACGGAAGCTAATGAGCGGTTATGTGAGATGACGGGCTACTCGAGGGAGGAGCTACTGGGCAAGAGTGCTCTAACGCTGTATCCGACAGAGGAGGAGTATGAGCATGTGGCCCGGGTCAAGTATAGCATGATTGAAGATCACGGCACGGGATACGTGGAGACACACTGGCAGCGCAAGGACGGTTCCGTTTTTGATATCCTCCTGAGTTCGTCACCCATCGTTTTGGGAGACCTGTCCGGAGAAATAACGTTCACTGCACTGGATATTACCCAACGCAAGCGGGCAGAGGAAGCTCTCAGGTTCTCAAATCTTTATAATCGTAGCCTTATTGAAGCTAGCCTGGATCCTTTAGTAACCATTGGGCACGATGGTAAGATTACGGATGTGAATTGTGCTACAGAAGAGGTTACAGGATATTCTAGAAATGAGTTGATTGGGACTGATTTTTCAGATTACTTCACTGAGCCTGAGAAAGCCCGTATAGGATATCAAAAGGTATTCAAAGATGGTGAAGTTCGGGATTATCCTCTAGATATTAAGCATAAGGAAGGAAATATAACTCCAGTTTTGTATCATGCTTCAGTTTATAGAGACGAGGATGGTAAGGTTATTGGGGTCTTTGCAGCTGCGCGTGATATTATTGAACGTAAGAAAGCAGAAGAAGCTCTTAAAAAAGCACATGACACTTTAGAAGAAAAAGTTAAAGAGCGTACAGTTGAACTTCAGGAAGCTTATAATTCGCTGAAAGAAAGTGAGACAGGTCTTGCTGAAGCTCAAAAGATGGCTCATATTGGAAATTGGGATTGGAATATTGCAACTGATAAAGCCTACTGGTCTGAGGAAATGTATCGTATTTTTGGACGTGATTCTCAAAAATTAGCACCACCTTATAATGAATTTTTAAATTACATACATCCAGATGATCGAGACTATGTGGATAGTGCCCTTAAGAAGGCAACTGTAAAAGAAAAAATTTCCAGTATTGAATATAGGATTGTCTTGGTTAGTGGGGAAGAGCGTGCAGTTCATATGCAATCTGAAATTATTTTTGATGAAAAAAACACTCCTATCCGAGCAAAAGGAATAATTCAGGACATTACAGAGAGTAAAAGAGCAGAAGAGAAAATTCGGATACTTGCGAATGCTGTTGAATCATCGAGTGATGCTATTATAACTGTGTCTCTTGACGGTATTATTACAAGCTGGAACAAGGCTGCAGAGCAGGTTTATGGTTATTCATCACAGGAAGTCATTGGAAAGAGCGTATCCATCCTGGCTCCATCCCATCTACGTGAAGAATCAAAAAAATTAATTGAAATAGTTAGACACGGAGAAAAAGTCCACCAATATCAGACTTTACGGTTAAGAAAGGATGATACAATAATAAGTGTTTCAATTACTTTTTCTCCTGTCTTTGATATCACTGGAAAGCTTGTGGCTATCTCAGGTATTGTAAGAGATATTACTGAGCGTATCAAAGCGGAAGAAGCGTTGCGTGAGAGTGAGTCACGCCTTCGCCAGTTTTACGAATCGGACATGTTCGGCGTATTTTATTTTAATCTTGATGGGTCGGTCACCGATGCCAATGACAAATTGCTGGAAATTATAGGTTACACGCGCGCGGACTTGCAGGAAGGGATGATTAATTGGAACAAGATGACTCCTCCTGAGTACCGATCCCTAGATGAGCGATCTATTGCTGAACTGAAAACCTTTGGTGTAAAAGAACCCAAAGAAAAGGAATACATTCGCAAAGATGGCTCACATGTACCTGTCATTGTTGGAATAGCTGCCTTCGATCAGGTACGCAATGAAGGTATAGCCTTTGTTCTCGATATTACCGAGAAAAAAAAGGCAGAAGAAGCTCTTGAAAATATCGAGATTGCCCGTAAGAAAGAAATCCATCACAGAATCAAAAATAACCTCCAAGTTATATCTTCTCTCCTTGATCTTCAGGCTGATAAGTTCGCTAACCTGAAAGTTATTGAGGCTTTCAGGGAAAGCCAGAACCGAGTTATATCTATGGCTCTTATCCACGAAGAACTTTATAAAGGAGAAGGAACCGATACATTAGATTTCTCAACGTACATCAGAGAGTTAGCTGAAAACCTTTTCCAGACTTATAGACTTAGTGGCAAGAATATCCACTTAAACATGAATCTGGAAGAGAATGCATTCTTTAATATGGATACCGCTGTCCCTCTAGGAATAATTGTTAATGAGCTAATTTCCAATTCTCTTAAACATGCATTTCCTGGCAGAGATAAAGGAGAAATTCGAATTAAACTCTGTAGAGAAGAAAGAAAAGGCAAAGGGGAAGGCAGTAAGAGTGACAGTTTTACTCTGACCGTCTCAGACAATGGTGTAGGCATTCCTAAAGATCTTGAAATTGAGGACCTTGATAGTCTTGGCATACAACTGGTAATCACCCTTGTAGATCAGTTAGATGGGGAACTTGAACTGAAAAAGGATAATGGGACGGAATTAACTATAAGATTTACAGTGACAGAAATAGATAATCTGGCTCAAGTCGACTTAAAATCACAAGAAAATGTATAAAAAAGTTAGTGCGAGGGGTGGGATTCGAACCCACGAAAACCTTCGTTACCAGATCTTAAGTCTGGCGCCTTTGACCTAGCTGGGCAACCCTCGCATATTTGACGATACTTTTTTACCTTTTTGTC
>NZ_DAVG01000055.1 GCF_002505485.1 Methanosarcina sp. UBA5
TCTTGCTGTTAAGTTTAACGATAGTTCAGAAAACGCAACCGGGAAAAACTGGAACTGTATAGATAAAAACTATTGAACAGACCAGAATCCTGTACATACTTATGGATTTTAAAAATTTATGAGATACAGATCATAGTATACGTAGAAAAAGATACACTACCGTATATCCATATACTATAATTACTCTTTTTGTATGAAATAATCAGGACAAGGGTATATACATTTTAATTCTCAACTTTCAAAAGGGGGGGCAGTAGCCAGTAACAGGCATGACACAGATATGTTCATATCAATTACCTTAACTTCCTCTTTCACGTTGAATGTAATATGGCTTTTAGGAATATATTTCTTGGGCTTTCAGGGTAAAATAAGTCATTTATATGGATTACCATAATCAATTTCCCAAACGAGTTTTTGAAGGTGGTTCATTCGTAATTCCTGTTAAAGAATCATAATGTAGATTGATATAATGAATTTCTCCATCAATCTCGTCTCTGTGTTTATCGTACATCCATTTTGGTACCCTTAGGTGATAGCCAACACGTTCTAAGGCACTTAATTTTTCAACCTCATTTTTATATTCAATAGGGATACAGGTAGCTGTTGGAATATCCGATTCTCTCGTATAAGCAGAAACATCATCATCAAATAATCGGCCTGTGTAGAGAAAACGTCTTTGATCCATAGCATCGTAGACCAAACTTTGCGCTTTCTTTAGTCCCATCTCAATTTTTGACAGGTAACTTTCATTATACAATTCATTGACTAAAGTTCTCAGTTTCAGTTCATTTGGCTGTCTGCCTGCACCCTCAAGTAATGCCACACTGGACTTTATAACATCCATATCTTCATATGGTCTGGGGGTTTCAACCTGATATATACATACCGGACAAATCACATTCTCTGGACGATTTCGATTTACTCTTCCAAATCTTTGGATTAATGAATCAATAGGTGCTGCCTCTGTATGAAGCTCATCAAAATCAATATCAAGACTTACTTCAACTACCTGAGTTGTAATTGCAATGAACGGCCCATCAGGTAAGTTTTCCAGATAATTTTCTTTCACAGTTCTTTGGGTAAAGATAAATCTTGAGTGAAATAACATTACACTTTTTATTAGATTGTCAGAGTATTTAGATTGAAAGATTCCTTTCATTTTCTCAATTATTTCGCAAAATAGGTTGATACTTTTGTTTACAGTATTGACAATGACTAAAACTTTCTTTCCCAGCAAAAAAGATGAAATTACCTGATCAATACAGCTATCTATTGTATCCTCTTGAATGTTAATCTCAAGTTTTACCCTGCTGTTGTACTCCTCGTCTTCTATATGTGAGAATTTTCGCCTTGTTTTTTCTTCGATGGTTTCTCTTACCACCTTCGGAAGTGTTGCACTTATTACGCAAAACTTACTCCACTCACCGCTTATTTTCATAGCTTCAATTATCAAACCCAATGTGTATGGATCATAGGCATGTATCTCATCAAGAATAACCAGACTACTACGAAGTGCATCATTTCTTGTTTCCCACTGATTAGAATGGAAAAGGCTAAACAAAATCTGATCCACTGTTGAGACTGTAGCAGGGTAGAGGAAAGAGCTCATTTCTTTAATCTTATAATTAAATTGTTGAAATTCTTCAGCCTTTAGCTCTTCTTTTAGGAGATAACGGGACGTCCCGTGGACAAGAGCAACATTTTCGTTACCAAAAACATTTGCTAACCTATCTCTCATTTTGTTTGTAGTTGTCATTGTTGGAAGCAGGTAAAGTAGCCTGTGATTTCGTAAATTATTTTGACTCCAGAGCAAGCTTGCTTCAGTTTTACCCGATCCGGTAGGAGCTATTAGAAAAGCGTCTCCTTTCGCCTCTCCACATTTATTTTGAAAATCGCGCCATGTTATTTTTGTTCTTTCAGGTCTACCCTGTTTCCTATCCCGGTTTCTTGCTCTCTCAAGTGTTGCCTGTTCCAGAGGAGTTCTAATATCATTTATACTGAACTGCTTATTTAAATCAAAACCAGATCCCCACCAGTCGCAATAATGCATTCCAGCTTTCAGAAACGAAAAAATATCGCGCACTACAGAATCTTCAGGATAAATCTCTTTGAACTTTGAGAACTGGTAATTTATTATGTGATAATTAGGTTCGTCAAAGTGAGGGTAACTCAAAAGAGATTTTTCTGTTCCAAATATATCTAAGTAACGTTCACAAACAAAGCCTTCTAGACCCATCAGGTATTCATTAAAATACTTAAAGGGCATTTTTTCTTTATAACTAACGAATTTGTCAGGATGGAGACGCGAGTGATGGCTGGCTACTACAAGTGTTTCCAATTGAAGTTTAGGTACTTCCTCGTACAATGGATCATTTTTAATCTGAGCTTCAATAAAAGGTAAAGAATCAAGGGAATGAGATGAATCAGGAGCCTGCATTCCCCTTATTTTCAATTGAAACGGAAGAGTTCCTTTTCCATGATCATGGTATGCAATACAGTAAAAAAGCCCTTTAAACAGTCTGTCTTCACTTATAGAAGCTTTTTTAGCTAAGAGTTTTGCATCTACTGCCCGATGATTTTTAAACCTCTCAAATACTGTCAAGCAATCTGAGACATGGTTTTTGAGAGATCTTGGAGGATCGTTCTTGGCAAGTATTTCTAACTTTTCCAGATCAGAGAAAGAAAAAGTTGTACTTCCCATCTGTAAATCCTCCATCTTTGTTTAGGACAATTTTTAAATTTTTTAAGAATATATATTTTTTAAACCCTGCAGGCTCTCTTACTCCATTTTTCACAATAAAAGTTGAAGGTAGGAGTACTGTACTGTAAGGCTCAAAGTATCTTTGACTGCTCATATCAATCTCAAATCCTTCTTCAACAGGGTCAAATGGGAGAATAGTTTCTTCGAACTCTCCCGATTCGATAGGCTTAAGATTTATCTTTTCAACTGATTTTATTGTTATGAGCTCATCATCACGACCTAAACTTAGAGCATATACAGGATTGAGAAAGGCATTAAAGAGTCTCTCAAGAATGTCTTTTTTCTCAGATGCGTAATACACCATGTACTCAGGCTTGTAAAGAAGTTCCCTGACATATATGCTGCTTTCAATGTCGCTATCTTTGTATTTCTTGTATTTAACCAGATCTTCGGCTTTTCCAGCTCCTCCCAGATCTGAAGTTTTTGAAACATCAACTACTGCAACCCGTAGGCTTTTAAATTCTTTCCAGAGAGTACCTTCTGAAAGACCCAATGCAGCACCTGCAAACCCAATTAATGTTGTTTGAGGAGGGAACGGAAGAGTTCGATGTATTTTATGACTCTTTGGTTCCCGGAAGGAATTCAAAAGACCCTGAATGTGAAGCCGAATCGCATCCACACTGTTCACCTTATGTAGACACTTGATATGTCTTTTCTAATTAGGTTGAAACATTCATTGATGGGTAAAACGTCATCAAAGCTTTCTTTTATCTCCTTATCATTTGCAAAAAATCCGGGCAAATATCCAACATATGCCTTCTGGACTATGCTTTCGTTTGCATCAAAGGAACTTTTCAGAAGATTAATGTCTACAGAGTCAAGCTGATCAGGTTTCATGCGAAGAGTCTCAAGGAAAATTGGCCTTTTTGCGGTTTGCTTTGTATAGACAATAAACTTTGGCGAAATATCTGTAAGTAGCCTGCTCTGCTTTCCTCCTCCCCAGAGATGTTCTATTGCTGTAACCAACGTGTGCAGTCTTTTGACCTTAGTTTCAGGTTCTAATTCAACTCCTTCCTTTCCGTTAAGCTCAAGAGCATCGAACTTACCAACCCTGTCGAGCTCTATGAGTGTGTTTACACAGAAGTAGTTGTGTGTAATTTCAGTCTCAAACATTGATCCTCCAGCATCAGCTTTAACACGTGTTTGTTGGCTACTTCTGGTTCCAAGATCCCTGTCGTTCTGGAATGGGTACATTCCAATTGCAGATGCAACTCTTACTGAAGATGTCCTCTTTCTTGTGTCTCCTTTTACAGCCCGCATGTAACCAAACAGGTCATCGTCGATGTAGGCTACAGGATCGCATTCTGTAAAGTCAGGATTCTTTGTCTTTGCTTCTTTTATTTTCTGTTCATCACTGCGTGGGTCTTGCAGGGGAGAAATTTCCTGTCCTAATTCTACGAATTTATCTCTAATATAACGGCGGATAGCTTGTCCTGATATATATGGCAAGCTTGAGCCATCAGGCAGTGTTATTTTTTTAAGGGTTGAAATATTGTCTTCATTGAATCCACTGTTCGCATTCCCAATACTCATCTTAAATAAAAAAGTAATGTTGACGCAGTTAGAGTCCATCTTATCCCTCCATTGCTTCGGTTTTTTCAACTGTATTTTCATTTCCTTTTTCGAGTGAACTTCCTACTTCAGTTCCGTTTCCCTTTTTTGAAGGTGGATTTTTGGCAAAAATCGTGATTAACGACTTGTACTGTCTCCAGTTCTTCTCATCGAGTTTTAGCAAAAGTTCCTTCGGTATTTCAAGACGGCCTTTATACTTTTCATTTGGCATTTTGAACTGAGCACTGTTTAGGTTTTCCAGAAATTCTGTAAGACTTTTGGAGTTTCTCAACCCAAAAAGAACTCCTTTATCGTTTGTGAAGTAGCTAAATTTCCCGATCTTATCCCCAATAGTTTCGCATATTTCCACTATCTGTTCTTCCATACGAACTCCCTTGTTTACGCTTTTTATCATATAAATTTTAACAAAGTTATGAAGCCCTTTTACAGGCCTATTTTTTTCGAACGTGAACCTTTCTACTTCATCGGTAATATCGTGAAAATTGAGCAGTTTTTCCGAAATCTTTTCTCTATAGAGCACATTTGCACTACTGTATCCTTTTTTCCTTTCTACAAACAGATCGTTGAAAAGTTGAAAGAGGTCAGTTCCTTCTTCATCCTCGGTCACAAAATCAAAAAATTTAAAGAGGTCCCCAAACCGTGCAAACTCCAGTTCCTTTCGGAATTGCAGGGCTTGCTCGTTAACTCCAAAGCTTAAATACCACCTTTTTGATGCAAAACGCTGCCATGCAGAGTCATCCTTGAGTTCTCGCTGAGAAACATAATTCCTTATCGAGTTATACATTGAAATTGCGAGATAAACTAGGTTTTCACTTAAATAGTACGCAGAAATTTTCTCCTGAGTGAAATTACAATATAAATTTTCAGTACTCTTGGTTGGACTGTATGTTATTATATCCGTCCAAATATCTCTTAGCTCGCGAAGATTGTCTGCATGTGGTAGAGCCATGAACAGGTTTTTATCGTTGATATGATAGCGTACTATGTTGTATGCGGCGATAGATGCTGCTTCACAGTAACCGCACATGACAAGTTTACCCGCATGCATCGAATTAAAATTCTTGAGTTTAGTTGTAGAAGTAATCCAAGGATAGTTCACACCGCTTGGATTTATTCCCCTTTTAACAGACCTTCCACAAAAAGAACAATTGTTTTTTCCAGGCTCAATATCAAGTGTTGTATTTATTGAGAGTCTGGGTATCTCCATTGGAACATAGGCTTTGTCAGGCTCTTTCCCCTGTTTGGGACCTATCTTGGCTTTTTGATCCGTGTTTTCATTGAATAACTTTAGTTTGCTCTCGAATTTTTCCCTTAGATCGGGGCTCATTTCTTTAAGAAGAAGCTTGTTTTTAATTGAAGGAATTACCCCTGAGATTAAAGTTGAATGAAAAGGCGTAAAGTTAGTTTTCTGGTAAAGTTTGAACTCGCCATCGGTTTCATCATACCAGATGTCCTTATTTTGTGTCTCTGTAATGTAACTCTTATTAACTAGGTTATCAACCACCTCTTTTAAAAATGTAGAAACATCCTCTTTACTTGGGCTTTCAATAGTGAATTTTTTT
The DNA here is from genome assembly GCF_002505485.1 of Methanosarcina sp. UBA5. GTDB lineage: Archaea > Halobacteriota > Methanosarcinia > Methanosarcinales > Methanosarcinaceae > Methanosarcina. The sequence continues at coordinate 5,896 of NZ_DAVG01000055.1, forward strand.
GCTCTTACTGTTACTCCTAGTTTTTCTGCCAGTTCTTTGTTTTCTGGAGAATTAAATGCACGGAATAATGAAATTATTCCAGAGTCAATCCAGTAATTTCCAGATTCTTTGAATTCTGCTTCATACATACTAAAAGAACTCTGTATTTTAATTCCGCTATTACATAAAACAACAATAAGGCTAAAAGTATATGGACATTTGTAATTTTTAATATATGAGAATAATATAAATAAGCTTTATTCTACTCTAAAAAGGGAATAGAAAGCTATGATCCCTACAAGGTCTGATTTTAACTGTCTGGAATTCCTCAATTTTCAATTGCAGATGATTCGTTTCAATCCCTACAAGGTCTGATTTTAACAACAAATCTCAGCATTTGTTATTTTTGTCAATGCGTTTCAATCCCTACAAGGTCTGATTTTAACGATGTTTCAGTCCGCAGAGACTTCGCTCACAGGTCTGTTTCAATCCCTATAAGGTCTGATTTTAACGTTTATCTGCAATACTTTTGTATTTCTTTCTGTTTCGTTTCAATCCCTATAAGGTCTGATTTTAACCTCTGTAGTAATCTCTTCAGGCGGTACTTATATAAAGAAGTTTCAATCCCTATAAGGTCTGATTTTAACATGTCTGCTCGATCCAGTTCTGACATCCTACATGATGTGTTTCAATCCCTACAAGGTCTGATTTTAACCTCCGGCGACGAGGTATATAATTATTATCATGTGTAGTTTCAATCCCTACAAGGTCTGATTTTAACCTTCTTGCAAGATGGAGTGAGAAAATCTTTGAAATGGTATCTTTTTTCGAATCCGACAAACAAACCTTAATAAAAGAAATAGAAGGTTATACCCTTAAATAACCTTCTTAAAATATTTTCCAACCATAAGTTCTATTGACATTATATTGTAAACTGCCATTACAACCCCATCAATAAAAATAATCATATTATTTGAATTTATATGTAATGCATTCCAAAAAAATATATCAGTCAAAATAAAAAAAACGAAGTTTGAAATAAATAAAATTAATTTTTTAGTTTTTTTATCCATATCAAATCCTTCAAATTATTATTTATATTTATAATCCCGGTAGATCAAATACAAACCTTCGAGACAATACATTATTTTTTTTCCAATTCGTTCAATGATGTTTCAATCCCTACAAGGTCTGATTTTAATCTGTAGTTACCCTTGCGGCAGGAAACTGGGTTCGTAGTTTCAATCCCTACAAGGTCTGATTTTAACAATCTCCCACTTTGTAGTCAATGTGATTATCACTCACGTTTCAATCCCTACAAGGTCTGATTTTAACGAATTCTTTGAGACTTCTGAGGAGGGGCATAACTTTGTTTCAATCCCTACAAGGTCTGATTTTAACAATACATCTCCGGTTCTCAATACCTGCCTGGTATCCTGTTTCAATCCCTACAAGGTCTGATTTTAACCCAGTCTATGACCCTGGGAATAACTGCGCCTATCCGTTTCAATCCTACAAGGTCTGATTTTAACTTGATATAACAGGTTCTATACTTTCGAGTGCTGCAGAGTTTCAATCCCTACAAGGTATGATTTTAACGATCATGCTGGGGACTTTAGGCCTAATGCTGAACTGTTTCAATCCCTACAAGGTCTGATTTTAACGACACTTCAGGATGAGCTCTTACAGCTTGTTATTTTGTTTCAATCCCTACAAGGTCTGATTTTAACTATCAATTCACAGAAAAAGGGGCACTCAAAATACACGAATTTCAATCCCTACAAGGTCTGATTTTAATGGATCTCCTGTAACCGGATCTTCTGGTGTTTGAGTATGTTTCAATCCCTACAAGGTCTGATTTTAACACGTAATTAATTTTAAAGATACAGGAATAACCGCCGAGTTTCAATCCCTACAAGGTCTGATTTTAACCTTATGGATGTGATTCTTAAATAATCATCGAAGCTGTTTCAATCCCTACAAGGTCTGATTTTAACGTTTTTCTGATAAGCTGTTTTGCTCCATTGCAATAAGTTTCAATCCCTACAAGGTCTGATTTTAACCTTAACTGGTTTTCATAATGCTCATAACCTTCGTGAGTTTCAATCCCTACAAGGTCTGATTTTAACGATCACCCGCTTATAAATGTCCTTGATATTGGAATGTTTCAATCCCTACAAGGTCTGATTTTAACGATTGTGCGCGTGCGTATTGCGTGGAAGTTTAACTTCGTTTCAATCCCTACAAGGTCTGATTTTAACAATCCCGAAGAGGTAATCCTAGCAACGTATAACGCCGTTTCAATCCCTACAAGGTCTGATTTTAACATTCAGTCACAGCAGATTATATCCTGATTGTCCCTAGTTTCAATCCCTACAAGGTCTGATTTTAACTTTCCTGTTTTGTTCCTGTTTTGTTCCTGTTTTTGTGTTTCAATCCCTACAAGGTCTGATTTTAACGCCTGGCGTCGGGGTCAAGCTCCTCCGATGATACCTTGTTTCAATCCCTACAAGGTCTGATTTTAACTGTTAAATTAAAGGGGGCATTTGTTTTCCCACTTGTGTTTCAATCCCTACAAGGTCTGATTTTAACATTATAACCGAACCTGTTAACCTGAATGTAACCGCGTTTCAATCCCTACAAGGTCTGATTTTAACCTTTATACCCTCAAAATGTGATTGACGGAAATACCCTGTTTCAATCCCTACAAGGTTTGATTTTAACTGCTGCTTCCTCTGCCTGGGCCTCTTTTTTACGTGCGTTTCAATCCCTACAAGGTCTGATTTTAACAGGTTCGGGTAAATCTTATGCAGTAGCGCAGCGTATCTGCGTTTCAATCCCTACAAGGTCTGATTTTAACCGTTTTGTTGCTTCTGAAAATCACATATAGCTTATGTTTCAATCCCTACAAGGTCTGATTTTAACATGTCCAGGCCGTCGTCTGCGTCGTCTATCTCGTCCGTTTCAATCCCTACAAGGTCTGATTTTAACCAAGCTAATTTAACCGAACTATTAACCTTAAAGCTATACTCCTTTATTTCAGAATATGGCGCAGAACAAGGCTTTACTTAGAAGTACTCTTTTAAGTATGATATATAAATTTACTCTATTATTCAGATTTATGCTTTTTCCTTTCGTGGATCGTTCTTTTGAAGTACCCTTTATAAAGATCCACGAAAATACAGTTGATTCCTGTTTTTCATAGGGTTTTAAATTCTAAAATATAAATAATATCTAAAATTACATTATATCCATACACCCAAATCCCATAGCTGTCTTTTCACCAAGTCCTGCATCATATGCGAACTCAATTAACCTTGGATCTGCTTTTAAAGTTATATCCATTAAACTACAACGCCTATAACTATTGTTTATTGTTACACGTTTTTTCTTGAAATCTGTAACCTTCGCCTCAAAAAAGCCCGAATCGATTTTCTGGCCAGAAAACTCTTGGTATCTATCAAATAAGTTGTCTTTTAAATTTTCATAAAATTTTGAGTTCATCGGATATAGGTCCTCTTCTGTAAACTTATCTCCAACTTTCTCTTGTGTTTTTATGTATACAGGGGAAAGTGTTCTAAAAGTACAGCAATCTGTAAAACTTATTTTCGGCAACATCTCAACACTTTCCACTATGAAATCAATCCTTCTGTCTTTGTTACCTAGGTAAAAATCAGGAGAAGAGATAATACCTTTTGCAAAATTTTTTATAAACTCTGCATCAGGAGATGATATGATAAAATTAGATTTATGAAAATTCAAACCATTTCGATCTGGGATTCGGTCTTCAATACTCAAGTTTGAGAATGTATAGTGTTTAAACCCTTTATGGCTATGCAGCTCATTCGCAAAAGTTTCATTTGCAATGGCAAGCCGTTTGTAAAGTACTGACGCTAAACCGTACTGATAATCGTAATGAAGTGGATCAGGAGAAATCTTTCTGATATTTACTTTGAATCTCATAGAGAAGTATTGACCTGTACTATAATTATGCGTTTCGAAATGCAATATTTACTGGTAGTAAGGTTTATTTCTGACGCGAGTTGAGGCATCATAAAAGTAACAAATTATAAAAGACGAAATTAAACATCCCTAAATATTTATATAACTTAAAAAGAAATGATTTATATATTGGTTTTTCAACCCTAATATAATAAAGCCAATAAACGAAATTGGGCTATGAAACGAACTTTTTTGTTAAAATAAAGTCGAAATCGCTACATAGTGGCTTAGCGGTATAGCGGTTGATTCTTATCAGTAGATAGAGGATTTAAATCCCTCCGGCAACCTTGTGAAGTTGCTACCAAAAACGCTTATATATAAGCCAATTAAATTTACTTGTAATTATACAAATAGACGAAAAAGGGCTTTAAACACTCATTTCTATGGGGTCGCTATGAGGGAATCATGCCTCGTTGGCTCAGCCCGGTAGAGCGAGTGACTTGTAATCACTAGGTCGCGTGTTCAAATCACGCACGGGGCTTCTAAATCTTTGTTCAAAGTCCTCTTTTTTCGGTTAAAGAAGTGGTACAGTGGAAGTGGGTATATATAATGAGCTGATCCCAAAACCCATTTTTCCTCTCAATTATTAGAAACATTCAGGCTTTGATTCATAGTCATAAGCTCGATTAGTCACTAAAAACACAAAATTCAAAGTGAATTTTAGGATAGGCTCTATATTAATAACATGCTCCTTTTGTTAAAGTTTGAATTCGTAATCTTATGGGCCTATATTGCAGTCCAAACACCAAAAGCCCAGACATTAAATGAATATTTTTTTCGTAACTATTCAGCCTGGATAAAACAATATCAATAGCCGTTTTGTTAAAATTCAATGTGCCAATCTCTAAAAAGTAACAATATAGTTATGGCAATATGGGGAGGAATATAGTGATGATACCGACATTTACATGGCTACTATTGAAGTACCACAACTAAAACCACCTGTTGCTGCATTCTCAGCTTCTCTAAGGTCAGGAAAAATTCCACTAAAGGTGCAGTTTACTGACAAGAGTACAAACAATCCAACTTCATGGAAGTGGAGTTTTGGAGACAGGACATATTCAACAGCCAAGAACCCTGTACATAAATACAGTAAAGCAGGAAAGTACACTGTCAGCTTGACAGTAAAGAATACTAAGGGCAGTAATACTAAGACCATGTTTGGATATATTGTAGCCAAAAAATGAACTTCTAATTGGAAAAAATAATTAAAAAAGATTGGGACTAAAGAGGAATGGGAAATTTAATTTATTGAGTAGAGGATATTTAATTAAGTGCCAAGGTTATAGTCCCTCTATTATGTCTAAGCCTGTCTGGGGTATTTTGCTATTTGGGACAGCTTAAGTCATTATTAGTTGCCACAGATAGGGGGGTTCGTCGGACTTGTCTAAGTTAATTCTCATTATTAAGGAGTTTTCCCCCAATCTGTGGTAAAAGATAAGACGAAAGGTAAAAATGGTTGGACATCTTGGATGGCAGAACATATCAAAAACTACAGATAACGACGTCCAGAAAGCTTTAGTTTAATTTCTAATTTTCAAAAAGATCTTTCCAGTGTTTATGGTCGAAATATAATTCGTTTTTCCCTTGCTATTACCATTAATTGCCTTTAAATCTTTGAGCTTATTAAGGTTTCTGGAGATTGTGCTTTCTGAAATTTGTACGTGATCAGCTCAATTGCCTCATTATTTGAGTCGCTCCACTGCACCAAAAAGAATAAACACAATTGAAAAACACAAACCTACCACCAAAACGCAAGCCAGTTGATTTTTTGGGCTTCCGCTAAGTACAACGATGGCAGAAAGACTTATACCGATTATACATAAAATTGATATGTTTAATATAGTTCTGAGTATAGTTCTAAGTATAGTTCTTATCTTCATGGTTTATGCCTTTTTGTAACGATCTTGAAATGCCAATAAATTGCAATTACCTTGAAACTCAATAGAGATTGAAGAAACTATTTCCTTGGTATTATAATAATCGCTGTTTTTTTATTGCAATCAACTTGAAACTCACTAGAAATTGAAACGTGATCTGTAAGTAATGAATACTCAGAAGGCTTAAAATTGGGAAAAAAAGGGTTATCTAGCCTTAATGTAATCGCGGCTGTTATTTCCTATCTGATCTGTGGTTATGCGGTCTGGAAGTACAATTTAGACCCTTCTAGCGATTGTTTAATTGCTGTAGCCCTTTTAATTTTGAGCTTCACCCTAGATCTATAACTGATATTTCGTAGGAATAAAACGTGGCCGATTAATATATCGAATGGCTGGAAAAGCAAATTGAGTATTATACTCGTCAGAACGAGAAATATTGAAGAATACCGCGAATATTAATTTGCTACTGATTGCAATTACCTTGAAAACTCAAAGAGATTGAAACTATTTTCATATTGAAACGTATATTATAAGTGTTCCAAAATTGCAATTAACTTGAATCCAGACGGAAGATAGTTTTAAGAGTATACTTTATTCAGTCGAGTAATCTGCAATTTGATGCCAGGACGTGAACTTGTCCAATAACTGCAGAAAACTACACGACAATTGTTCCTAACCTCCTTTATTGTGGCTGTATCAATTACAGGTATCGTGGCGTTGTTGTAGTATGTCATTGGGGGTAGAACTTTGTGCAGTGGCTACCAAAAACGCTTATATAGGCCAATTAAATTTGCTAGTAATTATACAAATAAACAATAGAGGGCTTTAAACACTCGGTTCTATTGACTCCTTAGAGAAAATCAAGCCTTGTTGGCTCAGCCCGGTAGAGCGAGTGACTTGTAATCACTAGGTCGCGTGTTCAAACCACGCATGGAGCTTATCTATTTTTCAGTTTAAAGTTACTTTTTCATTGGAAAAGTTGATAAAAATACACTCATTTTTTATAGTTGATTGTCAATTCACGAATATAATCTAAGAAGGATTAATTCTATCGCTTTTTAATGGTGTTTAACAATGTCCAAAAAAACTTCTAAACCGATATCTCGTAGAGAACAAGATCAAATGAAACGCAATAGAGTGAATGATAACAAACCAGCATCGGGTAATAAAGGTATAATTGAAAAATGCAAGAACCTTCTCAAGAGAAAAAACTCGGAGAATTAAGTAAATAAGATTAAAAATTAATTTTACTAGGATTTCAAGTTAACCGTGCGCTTTATAGAGAAGAGAAACAGAGTTTTTATATTCATTTGAAAACTGTTGACCATTTAATCATTTTTATTTATATTACTTTTACTTTTGTTTTCCACAATTTTTAATCCGACCACTCTTCATGTTATTCTTTATAACTTATACTAGCTTTGAACCTTTTTTGCACTTCAATCGGTGCTTCTCGCTGTCAAAAATGTTAAACGGCCAGTAATGTTAAGCAGCCAGCAGACAGACAATTTATTAAACATAGGGTATTTTATTAAATTGGGGAAATTATCATGAGTAAGATTAAAATCGGGGATAAAATCCAGGATTTCAGGTTAAGAGACCAGGAACAGAAAGAGGTGCACCTATATGACTTCACTGGCAAGAAAGTGCTCCTATCATTTCATCCACTCGCCTGGACGAATGTGTGCGCAGAACAAATGAAGTCACTTGAGATAAACCACGAAATGTTCACCAGGTTGAACACGGTGGCTTTTGGCATAAGTGTGGATCCCATACCATCAAAAAGAGCCTGGGCCAGAGAACTGGGGATTACACACATCAAGCTTCTTTCGGACTTCTGGCCGCATGGGGAGGTTGCCAGAGCATATGGGATCTTCAGGGAAAAAGAAGGTGTCTCTCAAAGGGCGAACATAATTATCGACGGGGAACAGAAGGTAATATTCTTCGAAGAATATCCTGTACATGAACTTCCTGATATGGCAAAGATTGAAAAAGTTCTGAAACAGGGAACCTAAGGTTCAGTTCTAAAAACAAAGCAATAGAAGAGCTAATCCCAAAACCCATTTTTCATTCTTAACTACCGGAATTAATCTGATTGCTTTAATGATCTGAAGCCCGATTGGTTACTTAGAATGCGTGAACCAAAAAGGCAAATTTTGAGTTTTGGGATTAGCTCGAGAGATAAAATAAGTAATAAAATTACAGGAAGAAAGAAGGGGAAAGTAAACTACGAATCATAGAATGAAGGCGGGAAAAAGAAAAATGTCAGAAAACCCACCAGTTCAATAATTATTCAACTTTTTATCCACTTACTTATGTCATTTAATCCAATATAATTCCCATATTACTCAATTCCGTATCAATCCTCTCAAATAGTTCCCTTAGTTCTATCCTGAGCCTGCGGACCTCTACTTGCCAGATTTTCTTGGTAACCTGCTTGTCTCCCCCAGCTTTAACGGCTGCTATCCATGCATATTTTCTGGCGATTTTTGTGTTGTTTGAAGGAAAATGAAAAGTTTTTCCCGTTTTCTGGTTACTGTACTTTTCGTTGATCAGGAATTCGTATATCTCCTGAACTCTTTCAAGCAGTTTTTTTTCACTTTCGGAACCTGACGATCCAAAAAGCACAAGATTCCAGAGGCGGAACTGCACATTATGAAGCTCGAGAGAAAGTTTTTTAGAAACTGAGACTTCCAGCATCTTCCTGAATTCAAGATAAATGTCTGTGTTTCCGAAACCGGAAGGTAGAATGTTTCCAAGCGAGATCATAACGTGAATGGACTCGTGAAAAAGAATTTTGGCTATCAGGAACTCAACCCTCTCCTGCAAGTTCCAGAATTTATTTACAAGAGCCTCGTCCCAGAGCTGGTAAGGGTTAACCAGGATCATAGACCTGTAGACGATCCTTTTTTCCTTCTGTGAAACCAGGCGCTTGGGATAAAGAGTCATTCCCAGCATTTTTCCGAAAAACTGTATCCTGACGGCAAGATCCCAGCAGTATTCCCACTCCCCTGAACTTACACACTTTACTCTGTAGTAGTTTCCATCAAAGTGAACCTTCTCAAGCAGCCAGTACATATCTTTACTGTGTATCCTGATCAATGACTTTATCATGGATTCCCGATAGATTCGAATGTCAAAATAAGGTGCATTCGGGATAGAAGCAGGAAGTGAAGCAGGAAGTAAAGCAGGTGAGGAAATATTCAGATCCTGGAATCCATAAGACCATAAATTTGAGTTCCCGTCCAAACCATTGACTCCCTTCTCAACTGGAACGGTCTTCTTTTTCATCAAGTCCCCTCCTCACACAAGATCCCCTGTAATAAGTACCCTATAAGATATTATTACATACCCTACAAGATATTATTACTGAAGATATATATAAATTGGCCAATATACGGCAGGAAATCGAAATAAGGGTTTACCTGGACTTAAAACGATGAATCTCTCATTTATTTCTGCACTTTTCCTTTCTATTTCCACAGACTGGACAATTGTTTAGCTTTGAGAGTGAAATCTCACTGAAATTTCCTGAAAGCCCGTTCCAGAACAGGAGGCGGCCTTTCAGAAGCTTCCCCTGCCCTGTCAGGAATTTAATTACTTCGTTTGCCTGAATAGAACCGATGATCCCTGGGGTTGCCCCTAAAACCGGAAAAACTTCCTTTTTGGAGATGCGCGGGAAAATACAGTAAAAACAGGGAGTTTCTCCAGGCACTATTGTTGTTACCTGGCCGTCATATCCGGTAACTGCTCCATGGATTAAAGGAATCCTTCTTTTTATGGCAAGCCTGTTAAGCAGATGTCTAGTTTCGAGGTTGTCAAGCGCATCAACTATAACGTCACATTCAGGAATTAGAGAGTCAAGGTTTGATTCGGTAAGCATCTCTGATATGGTTTCAACCTCAATATCTGGATTCATAGAAAGCAGCTTTTCCTTTGCGGATTCTACCTTAAGCCGTCCAATGTCTTTTTCATGATGCAGGAACTGCCGGTTTAAATTGCTGGGATCCACGGAATCAAAATCTGCAAGAATTATCTTTCCGATTCCGGCTATTGTGAGATAGGTGGAAACCGGAGATCCTAACCCTCCTGCCCCGGCAACCAGCACTTTTGCATTCTTCAATTTTTCCTGTTTCTCTTCCCCAAAAAGAAGGATCTGTCGGCTGTATTTCTCACGCTCAAAATCATTCATGTAAAGCCTTCCGGAAATTTGATCGACTTCTGGATGTTGACTATTTAAGGACTAATGATCTGGACATTGATTAATTAAAATCTGGACATTGATTAATTAAAGTAACCATTCTCGTTATTGATCGACTTCTTTATGCATAACTTCTTCGGATGGTACTTCCGCGAATGGTAAAAGGTAGAAGGTGAAGGAACTTAAATCAAGGTGGAAACCAGACCAGCGCATGAAATCTGATAAAATCTGGGCTTCAGTATTAAAGCAGAAAGGTATATCACTAAGAAGAAACATAACCCGCAGACATATCGGTGGTAGGGATAAGAATTTTTAGAAAAATTAATTAAGGCAAGGCCCATAAAAATAAGGAGTTCATTTTTTACATTATTCTAACCGGCTATTGCAATTCACTATTGTAGCATCTTTCTGACATATAAAGGCGTGATGCTGAAAAAAAGAAATTTATAAAGGTTCTGGAATTTATGAGAGTTCTGGATTTAAAGAATACGGTCATCAATATCAAACAGGAGTTTTCCGACTACTTTAAAGAACGGGACGCTGAAATCAACGGGTCTCTTCTTGCACTCCTTTCCGGCGAACATATTCTTTTACTTGGTCCGCCTGGGACTGCAAAAACCCTGCTTGCAAGCAAAATCTGCGAAACTATCGAAGGGGGAAACTTTTTTCATTATCTTCTGACCCGCTTCTCCACGCCTGAAGAGGTATTTGGGCCGCTTTCCCTTAAGGCGCTTGAGAGGGATGAGTTCAGCAGGAGGGTGGAAGGTTACCTTCCAACTGCCCATATAGCCCTGCTTGACGAGATTTTCAAGGCAAATAGTTCCATCTTAAACAGCATGTTGACTGTACTGAATGAGAGGAAGTACCATAACGGCAAGGAGATCATTGAGGTGCCTCTTTTTACGGTTTTTGGGGCTTCCAACGAGCTACCGGAAGAAGATGAAAGCCTTGAAGCCCTTTACGACCGCTTTTTGTTCCGGTACAGGGTGGATTATATCCAGCACGAAGAAAATCTTGAAGACCTCATCTTCAAAAACACCGAGGATTTCGTACCCTCAACGAAACTCAGCATAGAAGATATTAAGGAAATTCAGAAGAAAGCAAGAGATCTCCCTGTTGATCCTGAAGTTCGGTCTATTATAAAGGCACTCCGTAGAGAACTCAGGAACTCAAATATTTTTGTCTCGGACAGGCGCTGGAAGAAAATTGTAAATGTACTCAGGGTAGCTTCAGTCGTAAACGGGCATGACAGCGTAGACCGAATGACTGCAGTCCTGCTGCAGCACGTGCTCTGGGAAGTGCCGGAGCAGAAGGAAGCGATCAGGAAGCTTATTCTGGACAGGGTTGTTTCAGGGGGTACGGACACCGGCAAACTGAAACTGGACGTTCTTGACCTGAAAAATTCCATATACGGTTGTTTGCAGCAGGAACTTCCGGATCTTGTAGCCTGTAATAAGTGCTACGAAGAAGAAAAAAGGACAACAGGCGGCTTGAAAAGCTCAAGGTTTTCAGGGATGAAAACCCAGAGGAACCTTACATTTGACAATGCTCTTGATCTGCTGAAACACCATACAGAATTTCCAACCCATACTTACAGTTTCGGGCTCGATTATAGCAATCTCAACAGTTCCCTTAGCTTCGAATCCCTGGCAGATCAATTCCGCAGGAAGTACGACTTTGAGTTCAAGATCAGCCTCGACTACGGAGATAAGAAACTCTATGAGAAAGAATATGAAAATTTGGAGGAGAGACTGAATTATTTTAAAAGGCAAATCCAGGAAGAAGAAAAAGCACTTGAGAACACTCTGAGGGAAAACCTCTGGGTTTCAGGGCAGGACAGCCAGGAAATCCTGATGAAATATCGCTCCAAAAATACTGATGTTTACGAAATTGCAAGCAGTCTAAATGAGGCAAGGCTCCTGCTCGAAAAACCCAGGGTATTTAATGTAACCATTGAAAAAGCAGAAGAAGTAGCCTGAAACTTAAAAATTTCTCGAATATATCTGAAAAAATCTCTGAAATACAACTGAAGAATCTCTGGCATATATCTGAAAAGTCTATGAAATATAAAAGACAACTTAAATAAAAATCTCTTAAAACTTATCAAAATCTCTCAAAACTTATCAAAATCTCTCAAAACTTTGGAGAATTTCCGGAAAAGGAAAAATATGCAGGAATTAAAAAGACGAAAGGAAGATTTTGAAGACATTCCCGGATCAGGCTCATCTTTATCGTTCAGCCATGCCTTCAATCCTTTCACAATATTGAATCTTGAGCTCAGGGAGGTTCTGGCAACTCCGCGAAGAATACCAAGACAAGTCAGGGAAGAAATTGCGGAAATTCTTATTTATGAGCTTTTTTCCAAAGATGGGTATGAAATAAAAGATGAAAAGCTATTTATGAGTAAATTTGGAGCTTTTTATCCGATCTTTCTCGGTTTAAGGGATTTCGGGGTATGGACTGAAATAAAAGCTCTTGCCGGAGCCAACAACCTGGCAGGCGTTTTTATCCTTAGGGCCCTGCTTGAAGAATTCTTTACACTTCTGGACGATTATGGGAAACTGGAGTCCGAATTTTCAAAAAAGTTCGCAAGAAATCTCGAAAAAAGCCTTAAAGCTCTAAGGAAGCTGATCGATGAAACTCAATCGGCATGGGAAAGAAACAGAATACGAGATATTGAAAAAAATTTCTGGCTGGAGGAAAATCCGGATGTATCCAATCGACAGGCAAATCCAGAAAGCAAACAGGAAAATTCTCTTAAACAGGAAGGTTTCCTTACACAGGAAAATCCTCTCAAACAGGAAAGTTCCCTGCAAGACCTCGATCATGAGAATTGGGAAAGTCCAGATATACAGGCTGGAAATGCTACGGGATCCGAAAGACTTGCTTCAATGACTCAGAACTTCATGTCTTCAGAAAAGGCAGGAGAGGCCCTGGATTCTGTTATAGAAAGCATAGCTGCAAAAATTGAAGAGCTTATCCCTGTACTTGAAGCCCACCTTGAAATGCTAGAAATTCTCTCAATGTTCTTTCCGGGCAGATCATGGGATTACTCTTTGAAGGCTCTTCACAGAGAATACTTTGAAAACCTTGAAAAATATGCCGCACTTCTTAAAAAGAGTTTGGACATTCAAGAGATTCTTGAACAGGTAGGAAGAATCGAACTTGAGTACGGCTCAAAAAAGCTGAATTTATCTCCGTACAGTAAAAGCGAAGTTCATTCGGTTACCTTTTCAGGTGATCTCCAGACATTACTTCCAGCAGAAACCGTAAAGCTAAAAAACCCTCTCCTGAAACGTAAATTCTATGCTGATATGCTTGAAGGAAAACTCCTGACCTACCAGCTAAAAGGGAAAAATTGGAACTCAGATAGTGCAGGGAAAAAGAGAAAAGGGCCTGTAGTTGCTCTTGTAGATACCTCGGCGTCGATGCGGGGAAGCTCAGAGATTCTTGCAAAAGCCGTAGTTCTGGCAGTTACGAGAAGAATGTTAACAGAAAACAGGGATGTTAAAGTGATTCTCTTCTCCTCAAAGTGGCAGACAGTTGAAATTGAGCTTACAAATAAAAGGCGGATGGGTGAGGAGTTTCTGGAGTTCCTGAAATTTACTTTCGGCGGCGGCACCGATTTTAATACTGCACTTCGTGCAGGTCTCAAGGCTATGAAAAACGAAAAAGCCTTTGAGGGAGCCGATCTCCTTTTCCTTACCGATGGGTTTTCCGAACTCTCTGAAATCCCACTTATTAGGGAATGGAATGAAATAAAAGTCGAAAGAAGAGCCAGGATCTTTTCCCTTATAATCGGAAATTATGATGCCGGGGGGCTTCAACAGGTTTCTGACCACACATATCTTATAGGGAATGCCGAAAACTGGGATGTCGGGGAAAGCCCTGCAAGTTTTGTGAAGGCAATAAGCAAACCTTACAGGTTTTAAATCCCAGGTATTTTTTAACTTAGTGCATTTCTTGGTGTTCAATGCCCTGGTACTTTAACGCCTGCGTTTGAAAAGTTTTTGCAGACCTTCTCCAAAATCTTCCAGGTCTTTCCGGGCTGGGGTCTGGCGCCTGGATATGCTTGAAAGAACAGCAAATGCGGCCTGTTTACTCCGGCTTGCCCCTTTAAGCAGCCCGATTTCGATCATTGCAACTATCAATTCGGAAATGATTTTGCGGTCTCTGGGGCTAAGGTTATTCCATTTTTCATTGAGTTTTTTCGAGGAATCCACTATCGATTCTTTTCCTTCGGATGCCATTGATGAGGCTTTTGAGGAAGCTACTTTTGAGGCACTTATTATCTGCTTCCTTCCATGGGAAGCCGTTTCCATAAAGACTTTGAAAGCATTCCTTGAGATCTTCTTTATTCTTGCTCTTTGATTAATAGGGATCTCCTCTCCCGATGTCTTCCGGAAATCACTTTCAGAGCCTTTGCTTTCCAGAATTTTACGGACCTCTTTAAAGATCTCGAAAATCTCCTCTTCAGACCGCGTTTTAAGGTATTCTTTGAGTTTTTCTAAAAGTTCTGAGTCAATTCCTGAATCCGATTTAGAAGAAGGATCCGGATCGCGGAAAAAGTCCTCCTCTATCTCAACGTCATCTACCTCAACGAAATCAGCATCAATTATAGGATTAGATCCAAAGATAGCTTCACGTGATGAAATTTTCCTGGATTCGGATTTATTCCGGATCTTGAAACCTGCATCTGAAAATCTGTCAAATACTCTGTCTTTAAGCAAGAAAACGCACTCCTTCCTGAAAATAAATGCCTTCCTTCTTAAAACAAAAACTTTACTTGCACGGGAATAGGTCGTAGCTGGTAACCTTGCATCAACTCGCTGTTAAATACAAGATTAACTTAATTATCTGCATATCAATTTAATTACCTATCAGGAGTTTAATTTTAAGACTTGATATCTTTTTCTGTTCATTTCTTTTCAGCAGAGTCTCAGCTTCCAGATCTTACTGGGAAA
>NZ_DAVG01000133.1:0-606 GCF_002505485.1 Methanosarcina sp. UBA5
TGAGACCTTTACAGAGTGTGAGTATGTATATGGAAATTGTAAGGCAAAGATGAAATTAAACACCCTGGTGCAAAGAAATTTTTGTCCTGGTATCCTCAAAAGCTGGAGACAATATTCATGAGAAAAAACACTAGAGATTCTGGGATTGATATTATTGGCGAGGTACCTTGGGGAACACACTTCTGCCAGTTTTACCAGACAAAAGAAGACTTGACGGATATACTTGTCCCTTATTTTAAAGCCGGGCTGGAAAATAACGAATTATGCATCTGGATTACCTCACAGCCTCTGGAAGTAGAAGAGGCAAAAACAGCCATGAAAAAGGCTGTTCCTGATATTGATGTTTACCTGGAGAAAGGGCAAATTGAAATTATCTCTTACACTCATGGATATCTAAATGAGGGTATTTTCAATCCGGACAGAGTCGTAAATAGCTGGGTTGAAAAAATCGATCAGTCTTTGGCAAGAGGTTATGATGGTCTCAGGGCTGCGGGGGACAATCGCTGGCTGGAAAAAGAAGGCTGGAATGGATTTGTTGATTATGAGAATAAAGTGGATGCTGTTATCGACAAAAACCATGTGATAGCTCTGTGCCCATATTATCTC
>NZ_DAVG01000133.1:611-3045 GCF_002505485.1 Methanosarcina sp. UBA5
GGAAAATGGGAGCGAATAGAAAATTCCGGAAGGAGAAGGGCTGAAAAAGAAGCTATTCAAGCTGCAAAAAACTGGAGATATACCTTTGATGCTGTACCAGACCTGGTAGCCATAATCGACGATAAATATAAAGTTGTTCGTGCGAACAAAGCCATTGCGGCAAGATTGGGGGTGACACCGGAAGAGTGCATAGGGTTAACCTGCTATCGTGTTATCCATGGGACAGACAAGTCACCTTCTTTTTGCCCACACCGACAGTTGCTTAAGGATGGAGCTGAACACACCGCAGAGATTTGCGAGGATTGTCTCGGTGGTAATTTCTTAGTAAGCACCTCGCCATTATATGATTCGGAAGGAAAACTCATTGGGAAGATCTACATTGCTCGTGATATCACCAAGCAAAAGCAAGAAGAGCATAGAATTCGCAGATACAACCATATTCTTGAGGGAATTAATCAGATATTCAATAATGTAGTACAGGCAAAAACAGAAGAAGAACTCGGAAATGCATGTTTGTCTGTAGCCCTGGAAGTTACCGGCAGCCAGTTTGGTATTATTAACGAAATGGACGACGACGGGCTTCTGCACGATGTTGCAAAAAGCGAGCTGGCATGGGAACAGTGCCTTATGTACGACAAGACAGGGCATCGCCGTCCCCCGAGTGATTTTATTGTCCATGGCTTATACGGCAGTGTCATTATCAAAGAAAAAAGCTTCTTTACTAACGATCCGCAGTCACACCCCGACAGTATCGGCTTGCCATCTGGTCATCCACCTCTAACGTCGTTTCTTGGCGTGCCCCTTGTCCAGGATGGGAAAACGATGGGTTTGATCGCGGTTGCAAACCGTGAAGGTGGCTATAGCTGCGAGCAGCAGGAGGATCTTGAAGCTATTGCCCCGGCGGTGACGCAGGCTCTGCAGAGGAAAAGATCGGAAGAAGCTCTAAAAAGGGTGCATGAGAGTCTAGAAGAAAAAGTTAAAGAACGAACTGTCGAGCTTGAAAAGGCTTACAATTCATTGAAAGAAAGCGAGAAAGGGCTTGCTGAAGCTCAAAAGATGGCTAATATTGGAAACTGGAACTGGGATCTTTTAACTGGTGAAACATATTGGTCTGATGAAATATATCGGATTTTTGGGTGTAATCTTCATGAATCAAGTGCAACTTACGATGAATTTTTAAATTATATACACCCCGAAGATCGAGGTTATGTGGACAACGCTATAAAGAGAGCTTTAAACGAAAAGCCCCTTGGCATTGATTATAGGATTATTACAGCCAGTGGAGAAGAGCGTATAGTTCATGCGGAGAGCGAAGTTATTCTTGATCTGAATAATAACCCAATCAGAGCGAAAGGAATAATTCAGGATATTACAGAGAAGAAAATGGCAGAAGAAGCCCTGGCAAATCTCGAGATTGCCCGTAAGAAAGAAATCCACCACAGGATAAAAAATAACCTGCAGGTTATCTCTTCTCTCCTCGATCTTCAAGCTGATAAGTTCGATAACCTGAAAGTTATTGAGGCTTTCAGGGAAAGCCAGAACCGAGTTATATCTATGGCTCTCATCCACGAAGAACTTTATAGAGGCAAAGGAACCAATACGCTGGGATTTTCGGCATACCTGCGAAAATTAGCTGAAAATCTATTCCAGACTTACAGCCTTAAAAGTAAAAATATCCACTTGAACATGAATCTGGAAGAAAATGCATTCTTTGATATGGATGTTGCTGTCCCGCTAGGAATAATTGTTAATGAACTCATTTCCAATTCTCTCAAACATGCATTTCAGGGCAGAGACAGAGGAGAAATTCAAATCGAACTCCATAGAGACGAGAATGGAGAAAACAAAAAAGAAGGCAATAAGAGTATCAGTTTTATTCTTACCGTCTCAGATAATGGTGTTGGTATTCCTGAAAACCTTAATATTAAAGATCTTGATAGTCTTGGGTTTCAACTGATAACCACCCTTGTAGATCAGTTAGATGGAGAACTTGAACTGAAAAGAAATGCTGGAACCGAATTTGCTATAAGGTTCACAGTCAAAGAAGAAAATAATCAGACATCAAGAGCCCTTTACAACAATTAATAGACTGATGCTTCTATCCGTTTGTTATATAAGGACCTGTAAGTCTGTTCAGGCTGCTAAGCTTGCTAGTTTCCTTGGAGAGCATTAAATCTTAACGAGCGACGATCTTCCTAGAAGAGATATTTAGAAAGGTGGAAAGTTTCTAGCTACTACCTGCTTTTATAAGTGCAAATAAATGTAAAAAGGAATTTGAAAAATAGTAGTATTAATTAGGACTATTAGAAGTTATTAAATGGACCGGTCGGGAATTGAACCCGAGGCCTCTACCATGCCAAGGTAGCGATCTTCCCCTGATCTACCGGCCCATGTCAGGCTTTGCTTTATCAGCATCCCTCATACACCCAGTATC
>NZ_DAVG01000133.1:3198-9186 GCF_002505485.1 Methanosarcina sp. UBA5
TCGAATCGCAGCGGGCCCACCACAACTTGATAATCCTTTCTGAGGAGAATTTTCAGGTTTTGCAACCTCATTTATCTTTTATATTGGGCCCGTAGCTTAGCTTGGTGGAGCGCACGGCTGATAANNTCGAATCGCAGCGGGCCCACCATATATTTTTAGAACGTTGTCCCATTTTGAACTTTTTATGAGATTTTTTGAATTTTTAGACTTAGATTTTGCTTCAAAATTAACTTTTTTGAAATTCCAGTTTTTTAAAGTTATAAGGATGTGAAAAAAATTCGCAGGGCATTCTTATAATAAAAATTACTAAAGCTTGCTAGATGCCCTCTTTATCTCTATTGAGATGTTTCTTCCTGGTATCCATTATATACTCTATTTTCTAGAAATTATACAGTTAAGTTGAGAAATCAATAATTGAGCTTATCCCAAAACCAATTTTATTTTTATACCAATAAGAAATTTAGAAGCATTCTCGTAATCGGAAATCAATTAGCCATCGAATTTTGAGTTTTGGGATAAGCTCATTTGGAACTCTAACTGTGCAAATAACAAGTTTAACTGGAAAGTCTATTTGCTTAATTTTGTGCTTCAAGCGCGAAGTCCTAATCTTGCATCCTAAAGATTTTTTTTCCTTTGTCGTTTTTGAAATTCAGATTCAAGTGGAAAAGTGATATCAAAAGGATCAAAGGGAGACATCGCAAGGATGGAAACAAGAGATAATAAGAATAGAACTTACGCATTTGAACTGAAAAATGAATAGCATTAAACCTTTAACGGTCTAAAATATAAATTCAAACAACAGTACTTATTGAAATTGATTTTGTACCTCAAGTGCGTAAGTTTTAAAGAATTAAAAAGAAGTATTACAAGAATCACAAATAGATAACCTAATTACAAAGAGGAGCTAGTTTTTCTCAAGTATCTTACCTTCAATACACATTAAACAGATAAGATGTCGAATCTGGGTCATAAAACCCAGACTTTAGAATAAGAATTAATTTTTCTGAGAATTTGTGGAAAACACTTGTAATATCTCTGCTCTTATTGATTTCAGGAAAGACTTTTGAGGCGTTCTATGTTCTGGAGCACGGCCTTGCTTTCAGCCATTACGTCTTCTTCTATTGAATTGATAATCGTTTCCATCTGGACCGTCAGTTTATACAATTTAACCGGTCTACCTTTGCCCTGATTCTTCTTTTCTTCCCGCATATCTACCCAGTCATTTTCGCGTAGATAGCGCATTGCAATGCTAACTTCCGGCTGCCTCAAGCCTGATACCATTTCGATGCATTGGGAAGAAATTTCCTCTCCTTTAGAAAGGCATGCAAGAGTGAGAGCAACTGGCCTGTTAATATTAAGTCTTCTCAAAAGCTCCACCATCTCGTATTCAACCTCTCCCATCTTAAATTCGTTGTTTTCTGATGTAAACTCATTATCTGCCACAACTATCATCTACCGTTTATACCGAAAGAGCAGCTTGTGATCACTTTCGATATCATTTTTCATCCAGTATTCAGATTAATAGAAACACATTATTTTAGATCTGTTATTTTTTCACTAAATTTTATTTCCTTTATTAAATATATTTCTATTTATATGAGTTTCTGATCTGTGGGAGTCTCTCACAAAATCTGTTTTTCTCAGTTGATTTAAATAATAATACTTTCTCCATATATATAATTATGTGCCTATAAAAACTTCCCGACAATTTCACATGTTATTTTATTATATGTAGAGAACTTAGGATTTGTAGAACAAAGAACAATTTATATTTACGATCTCTGCAGGCTTCTTCTATGTATATATAGGATAAACGCATTTTTAATTGTAGTTTTCCGTTGCTCAGGAAACAGAATTAGTATGAATAGAGCAAATGTAAGGTTCAAGGTCACTTTTTTCCAAAAACTGTCCGTATTTTACATATAATGGTACTTGTCTTTCCTAATTGGGTTATTTATCAGATTATTCCGGCAAGTCTTAAATATGAATCCCTGAAAGATTTAATATAATGAACGCTGCCCTGGACAAAACCGCTGTATTTATCTGCCATTGCAGTGGGAACATTTCCGAACGTATTGATATTAATTCACTTAAGAAAACCCTTAAGGCAGAAGGGATCCCGGTCTTCGATTACGAGTATCTCTGTTCAAGAGAAGGACAGACCCTTATCAAAAATAAGATTTTGGAAGGGAACCTCGACCGGATAGTAATAGGTTCATGCACGCCTTCCAAACACGGCACTCTCTTTAAGAAGTGTATTCAGGATGCAGGTTTGAACCGGGCAATGCTCGAAATCGCAAACCTCAGGGAACACTGCGCCTGGGTGCATCCGGACAAGGACGAAGCGACTGAAAAAGCCCTCTCACTTCTGTGGGGAAAACTCAGACGCCTGGAAAATCATGAGCCCCTTGAAGAAATAAAAGTAAACATCGTTCCGCAGGCCCTCGTTATTGGCGGAGGAATTGCAGGGATAACTGCGGCAGTTAACCTCGCAGATAATGGAATTTCCACCTACCTTGTCGAGAAAGACTCCAGTATAGGTGGAAATATGGCAAAAATCGGTAAGGTTTTTTCTCCTGACAAACTTGCGGAAGAGTGCGCGATGTGCTCGCTAAGTCCACTGATGAATGAGGTAGTAGCTAACCCAAAAATAACCCTCTTAACCTGGACTGAGGTGGAACGCTTAAGCGGAAGTGCCGGCAACTTCACAGTCAGACTAAGGAAAAAACCGAGATACGTACATGACAACTGTACAGGCTGTGGCCGATGCAGCCGTGTCTGTCCTGTCCTGGTTGAAAACGAGTTCAACTGTGGGTACATGGACAAAAAGGCAATTTCCCTGCGTTTTTCCCAATCAGTTCCGAAAATCTACTGCATAGATCCTGACCACTGCCTGCAGTTCAAGGGCGAAACCTGCGGAAAATG
This sequence comes from Methanosarcina sp. UBA5, assembly GCF_002505485.1. Lineage (GTDB taxonomy): Archaea > Halobacteriota > Methanosarcinia > Methanosarcinales > Methanosarcinaceae > Methanosarcina. The sequence goes on from NZ_DAVG01000133.1 coordinate 6,124, forward strand.
TGCAGAGGCCTGTAAATCAGGAGCAATTGACTTTTCACAAAAGGAAGAAATTATTGAGCTCAATGTCGGTGCAGTTATTGTTGCTACCGGGTTTGAGGAGTATGATGTATCCCAGAAACCCCAGTATGGGTATGGGATTTTCAAAAACGTTATGACCCAGATGGAACTTGCCAGAATGCTCGGGATCAACGGTCCTACAAAAGGGATATTGGTCAGGCCTTCGGATTTCAGTCTGGACCCTGATGCTGTCAGTTCAAAAGGCACCTGCGGTAGTAAAAGTTCCTCAGAGAATTATTCTCAGGATATCCCGGAAATTCCTAAAAGGATAGTTATGATCCAGTGTGTGGGCTCAAGGGATGAAAAAGAAGGTGGAAACCGCTATTGTTCCAGATATTGCTGCATGGCAGCCTTAAAGCACTCGAACCTGATAATGAAAAAATACCCGGGTACGGAAATCACGATCTGCTATGTCGATTTGAGGGCTCTTGGCTTTTACGAGAACTATTATCGGGCAGTCCAGGATATGGGAGTTAGATTTGTAAGGGGAAGACCTGCCGAAATTGTCGAAAAGCCGGATAAAAGCCTTCTTGTCAGACTCGAAGATACCCTTAACCAGAAAATAACAGAGCTACCTGCCGATCTTGTCGTACTCTCTGCGGCTATGGTTCCTTCAAAGGGAACCCAAAAAATTGCCAGTATACTGAATATCAGCCAGGGTGAAAGCGGCTTTATCAAGGAAAGGCATTCTAAACTGAGGCCTGTAGACAGCTCATTGGATGGGATCTTTGTCTGCGGCACTGCCCAGAGCCCTAAGGATGTTACGGATACTATTTCCCAGGCAGGGCTTGCAGCTATAAGGGGAAGTGCCTTTATTGCTGACAGCCCAAAAGCCCTGGTAAACGAAATCCCGACTATCAATCAGCTACTCTGCACTCAGTGTAAGGAATGTCTCAGATGTCCTTTCGAGGCTTTTTCCTTAAATGAGAGTGGAAAGATTATCGTAGACCCGCTTGCCTGTACCGGATGTGGATACTGTACTGAAATCTGTCAGAACGGAGCTATCCAGATTGCGGGTTTTACAAAAAACCAGCTAAAAGCTGAAGTTGAAGGGGTAGTCAAAGAAGGAGACTTGCTGGGCTTTGTAAATAGCGGGATTGCATCCTTAACCTGCGACAATATAGGAAATAGCGCACTGACCTATCCATCAAATGTCAAGTTAATCAAGGTGCCCACAAATCTCGTGGTTGATAAAGACCTGTTACTTCACGCCTTCAAACGCGGGGCGTCAGCTGTCCTTTTTATAGAGGATCCTCCAGACAGCCCGAAAGCCGAGATTATATATCCTCTAACTGTCAGCCATTTCGAGAAACTGAAAAAAGACCTTGGAAATTCAGGAAACCGGCTCTATTTCAAAAAAGCTTATGTTCCAAACACACGAGGGCTTGCAGGCACTTTTACCAGCCTTGCCCGGGAAGGAGAGATGATCAAATGATTCCATATGTAAACGAATATGATACCCCGGAATGTAAAACCCTTGCAGAAACCGCGAAGAAAAGCATCCGGACACCTGCCTCTCTGGGGCTTGACCGCTGCATCCAGTGCGGAGCCTGCACGGCTTCCTGTCCTGCAGCCCGCTTTACAGATTATAGCCCACGTCAGATTGTGAAAAAGGTACTGGAAAACGACCGCAGTGTGCTTGAGTCCGAGATGATCTGGTCCTGTTTCTACTGTTACTCCTGTAACCTGCGCTGTCCCAGGAATAATAGCCCTGTAACAATCGTGCAGGTGCTTAGGCAGATGGCCATCAATGAAGGTATAGGAGTTGAGAAACTTGCCTACTTCCTTGAGATAGGAGAGTATCTTGCAGAAAACGGAGCCAGCAAAGTACCTAGTGCTGGAATTAAAAATATGGAAAGAGACCTCGGAGAACGCTGGATCAGGTTCAAGAAAAATCTAGAGTCAACCCGTGTTGAACTTGGACTGAGTTCAAAGGATATCAGGAACACCCATGGGGAAGTTCAGGCCATTCTTGAAGCCACAGGCTATTTTGACAGGGAGAAGTGGCTCAAGGCAAAAATACAGGAAAAACTTTTGCATCAGCTCCTAGAAAACCAGTGCATCAAGAAAGAAAATAGAAGCGGAGATTTCGGCTTTGAAAGCGATAGAAGATATCCCAGACAGCCAGCTTTTATTATTTAAAAGCTGTATGGTCGGGCAGGAGTACCCTGGGGTGGAAACCTCCACTTGTTATGTCTTTGACAGGCTTGGAATAGACTACTGTATAAATGATGAGCAGTCCTGCTGCACAGGAATAGGACATTATACTGATATCTTTGAAGGACTGACAACAACAGCCATTGCAGCCCGGAACTTTGCGGTCGCAAAAAAATGTGGATATCCCAATATAACGTGCCTCTGTTCAACCTGTTATGCTATAAACAAGGAAGCTTGTGAAGTCCTGAATACCAATACAGAGATCCGGGAAAAAGTGAACTCCATCTTTCGGGAAAAGGGCCTTGAAAATCTTGTTTATGAAAAAGACGATATGAATCCGAGGACAAACTTCTACCATGCAGTAGAGGTTCTCTTAAGCAAGGTTAATGAGATTCAGGAACAGAAAATGTTCGACTTCTCAGGGGTTAAAGCTGCAGCCCATCACGCCTGCCATTACTATAAAGTTAAGTATCTCGATGTCCTCGGAAACCCTGAAAACCTCCAGTTGATAGACACCATAGCCGCAACCTGCGGAGCCGAACCTGTGCGCTGGTACGAAGACCGGACTCTTACCTGCGGAATGGGTTTTTCCCAGCTCCATCTTAACAAAGATACCTCGCTTCAGGTGACAAAGACTAAACTTGACAGCCTTCAAAAAGCGGGCGTGGAGCTTATGATTCATATGTGCCCGAATTGCCAGATCCAGTACGATCGTTACCAGCCAGTTATCGAAAAAGAGTTTGGAGTAAAGTATGATATGGTGCACATGAATATTGCCCAGTTCGTAGCTCTCTCAATGGGCGCTCACCCCTACAAAGTGTGTGGCTTCCAGACTCACTCCGTGCCTCT
>NZ_DAVG01000133.1:9261-9855 GCF_002505485.1 Methanosarcina sp. UBA5
GATTTCTCCCAGCCCTGTCCCATATCAACGAGAGGTCTCAGCTCAATGATCTCGAAGGTAACCGTTGCATACATCATCTGCGCAGCCTCCTCCCCGGCCATTTTTGCGATATGACTTTTAATCGTATCAAGCATTTCCCCCGACATTGCAGATTCCTTCATCTTCATATAAACCCTGATCCCTTTCCATTCCGTATCTTGTTCCATTATCAGGTATATCGCGTAAGGGTTTTCCTGAAGGTTTGAAAACGTGCGGTTCTTACCTGTTGCAACTACAACGGTCTTTTCATCGATCATATTGGGTGAGCCGAAAATAGCTGAATCTACCTTTCCGTCTTTACTCGCTGTGCTGAGAACCCCAATTCTCGGTTACTTGTTAAAGTAGTCCATCAATTTTGACGTCATATTAAATCCCCTATTACAAACTTATTTCTCGCCCTTCTCCTGAAAAATTGAATTAGAAAGCAGCTTTATCCTGAAGTATTCCAGGAAAAGAGCTTTATTAGATATGCAAGCTGCGATAAATATGAGTCGTAAATATTTTTAAAACTTCGCCTGAAGAATGAGAATACATTCTGAATTCACTGAATAATTT
>NZ_DAVG01000075.1 GCF_002505485.1 Methanosarcina sp. UBA5
TAAAGCAAGAAAATTTTACAATTAAGTAAAAGAAATAAAAGAAAAAATATTAGTGTACAACATGAATAAAAATATTGTAAACTCGCTGTGGATAAAATTGAGGATTTCTACAAAGCCCAAAATTCTAAAGTTATATACGTTTGCGAAGAGAAAAACTCCTCAACTCTTACCAAATTTAATGAAGATTTAATAAATCATGATGGGAAACCCACCATGATTCAGTCCATAAGTTGCGATATGTCTCCATCATTCATAAAAGGAATTAAAAATGAATTCCCAGATTCAAAAATTATTTTTGATAAGCTCCATTTAATGAAAATGATGAATAGAGCAGTGGATGAAGTTAGAAAAAGAGAACAATTGACGGTAAAAGAACTGAAGAATAGTAATTATTTATGGTATTTATGGCTCAAAATGAAAAGAACATCCTTTCAGTCAAAAGTCTTTGGTATTCGATTCAGAAATGCCAGGTGACTACTTACGTTTCGACGTGTAATAATTCAACACAACGATTAAGCCTGTAAAAATGGAATTTCCTCTCTTGAAGTATAAAATCAAGAACATTTGATGTTGCAGCTAGACTTACACATTAGACAATTATGATTCAGTAGATATTTATTTCTCGCTCCAACCATGTAATTATTCCTAATCCACTATTCTTATCTTCCTGCAGGTTTAATTCTTAAATTTTATATTATATCTGATTAGTTATATATATTTTAAATTTTATACCTTTCTTGTATCATACTGCTATATTAGTACTGATGTGACTTTTTTGACTGCGGGATTCCGACTAAGATGAAAAAAGTTACCGGAAATAAGGTAGATTCCATAACTAATTCATGTGACAACGTAGTGTTTGTGAAGTGAAATACAACAGAAGAGAGACAGCCGAAGCGGAACTTAGAATGGGGGGAATAAATGTATAAATTGATGTATGAACCGATGCAGCTCTTAGTCATCGTATTTGAGGATCCAGACTTTCACGGTCAGATTCGTCGAGAGCTTGAATCAGTCCTGGAAAAAAGAATGATTAGACTCATTGACCTACTTTTTGTTTGGCATGGTGAGGGCGAAAATGTTACTTCTCTGGAAGCTACACAACTGGATGAAGAAGAAAGAGTACATTTCGGTACCGTTATAAGAGGGCTTATGGGATATGGAACAATTGGTGAAGAGATAGCTAGGGGAGGCACAGAGGAAGGAATCTTGGCAGCAGCCCGCGAAAACTATGGAATAACCAAAGAAGATATTATAGAGATAACTGAAGCAATCCCGGAAAACACTGCTGCTGCTATTCTTATCATTGAACACCTTTGGGCAAGGAGCCTCAAACAGGCTATTTGCAATGTGGGAGGAATATTGATTTCTCAAGGAATGCTCACACCTGAGCTACTCGCTGTAGCTGGAAGAGAACTGACGCACGCGGTCAAAGTTGCAGATGAGAAGAAAGTCCGGTGTAATAGTCCACCTTTCTGACTAAACTAATGTGAAGTGAGTAAATGACTATGCTTTTATGTTATATTTTTCGCTTTTAATTTGTTTTTGAATATTAGGTTTATCATTTAGAGGAATAATTGTATTTAAATAATCAAATTTTTAGATATTTTATTTGCAAATTGTCAACTTTCCCTATTCCAGCTCTAATATTCCCAGAGTAACTTAATTATTGCCTTACCTTGCTTATTTGCTATAGTGTCAATAATTAGCTTAATTTCGTTTTCTGTGATCATTTATTCACGCGCAACTAACGTTGTTTTTGCCTAACGGCCCCACGACATAATCCTTACCAAGGACGCGCTATACCCCTAAGCCATCAAGACACTGATTTTATGCGAGTAAACGTCAAGGTTTGATTGTTTAAAACTCTTTTTCGGATACTGTCAGGTCTATGAGGGATAGACAATTTATAGTTTCGTCTATATCCCGAAAAAATTCTTATTCCTCATAGACTTGACAGTACCACTTGCCTTTATCTTTTCAGCCTTTATATTTTGGTAGTGCATTAGTAGCTGGTTGATATTTTGCCTTTGAATGTTTTTTTACATAGTTTATCTGTTTTCTACGCTTACCTGTTACAGAAAAGTTAGTGTACATAAGCAGAGCATGAGAGCAGAATACGAATGAAAATGCTCTGGAAAACATCAACTGACTATTAATGGACCGCCCATATTTTAGTTTAATTTTAGTTTAATATTTATTATTGAGTTTGTGCTTTCACAGATAAAATAACAAAATAAATGGGAAATAAGAGAAAGCAGGTTAGTAATCGACCTGCTCTGTTTCTTTTATCTTCTCCTTGAACAGTGTATATGCCCACAGCTGGTAGATGATGACTATGGGCACGAATACCAGTGCTCCTCCCAGCATGATGCTCAGGGTCATGTGGCTTGATGCTGCCTCAAAGATATCTATTCCGTATTCAGGAGAAACAGAGGACTTAAGCATGTAAGGATAGATGCTTGCAAGTCCGGTCTGAACAGCGAAAAGAAACGCTAAGAGATTGCTGCAAAAGGCTTGGAACCCCTTTTCCTTTTTTGCAAAGAACACAGCAAGAACAGTTGCCATTACTGCAAGAACTGGCAATAAGTACAGAGCTGGGGTGGCTGAATAGTTGGTTGTAAAACCTTCTATACCCACAAAGGAATATGCTAGATAGACCAGAGCAAGTACAAGTACAATAAGAGTGCTCTTCTTTGCCAGACTACCTGCTTTTGCAGCTATAGCACCTTCGGTTTTGACATTGATCCAGAGCGCGCCTGAAGTAACACTCATAAGCACGAAGAGGATACCGCCTATCAAAGCATACGGACTGAAAAGTCCAATAAAGGTGCCATTATAAACTCCTCCTGAAGCGATTTCAAGCCCCTTGAAGAAATTCGCAAATGCAACTCCGAGGACCAGAGAGACTAGCAGGCTTCCAGCGAACCATCCCCACATAAAGGCCTTCTGAATCTGGGGATTATCATCTTTGTGGAGATATTCCACGGAAATGCCCCTTGCAATCAGGCCGATGAGCAGCAACATCATAGGAAGATACAGGAAAGTAAACATCTTTGAGAATACCAAAGGGAATGCAGCAAATGTTCCCCCTGCAGCCAGGACTAACCATACCTCATTACCGCCCCAGAAAGGACCCACAGCTCTCTGGATTTGCATCTTCTGAACCTTGTCTGTGGCAATAAAGGGTGTCAGAAGACCTGCTCCAAGGGAAAATGAATCTACAATGAAGTAAACTCCCCATATTACACACCACAGGAAGAACCAGATAACAGCAAGCATATTATGGGTAAGGAAATCGAACATCTTCACTCAACTCCTATCGCATTGACTACGGTTTTCTTCATGAGGTATATCTCAAAGACCATCAGGATCAGATAGAATGTGCTGATAAGGACAATACTTAACAATACATCTGATGTGGGAACCGATGATATACCATTAGCTGTTTTTAAAAGACCATATACCAGCCATGGCTGCCTCCCTGCCTCAGCTACAATCCAGCCAGCAGTGATGGCAATATATGGAAGAGGAATAGACCATATCAGTAACTTCAGATACTTATCCGATGTGTACAGCTTGCCTGATTTTTGAAGATATAAGCCTAAAAGAGCCTCAATGATAAACAGGGACCCCAGAATTGTCATCAGCCTGAAGCTCCAGAATACCATTCCTACAGGTGGTAGTTCATCCCGAGGTAACTGGTTAAGTCCTTTTATCGTTCCGCTGAAACTTCCTGTATACAGGAAACTTGAAAGACCTGGAATTTCCAACAACTGGACACTATTGGAACCGGTACTCGAATCAGGTACCTGTATCAGATACATGGGCACTCGGGAACCTGTTTCCCATATCGCATCCATTGCAGCTCCTTTAGCAGGCTGAAGCTCAGCAACATATTGTGCATAACCGTGACCAAGAACTGGAAGAATGACTGAAGTAACGAGTGCTATGGTAACTGCTATTCTGAAAGACTTCCTGAACACTTCATTGTTGTTCCTTTTAAGAAAATGATATGCACAGATTCCCATGATCAGGAATGCAGTCAACAGGTAAGCTGAAAACAGAGTGTGTATCAGCATGTACCACACATAGCTGTTTGTAAGTAGAGCAAAGAAATCTGTCATAACCACCTTGCTCCCATCAGCAGCCATCTTATAGCCGACTGGATGCTGCATAAAACCATTAGCAATGATAATCCATAATGAAGATATGTTAGTGCCCAGAGCGACCATCCACATGGAAAATGCCTTTAGTTTCTGACGGTTGCGGTCCAAGAATATCCATGCGCCAAAGAAAGTACCTTCAAGGAAGAAAGCCAGTAATGCTTCCACCGCTAAAGGTGGTCCAAAGACATCTCCCATGAATTCCGCATAGGCACCCCAGTTAGTACCGAACTGGAAAGTCATTGCAAGGCCTGTTACCAGACCTACTGCAAAGTTTATCTTGAATACCCTACCCCAGAAATCGGCCATTTTTCGCCAGGTTTCATCTTTGTTCTTATAGTACATTGTTTCCATGCCTGCCACTAGCAGTGCGAGTCCCAGTGTAAGTGGAACGAATAGGAAATGGAATGCAACTGTTATGGCAAACTGGAGCCGGCTTAATAAAAGCAATTCAACCATTCATTACCCCTCGTCTTCCCTCGTTTTATTATTTACCGCACAAGACTATATTTGCGCTGAAACAAGCCGATGTCTTCCGTCACGGCTTGCAGACATCTTCATGCTAAATCTCATCAATGATAATCTGAAGTGAGAATCTGAAGTGAGATATAAAGCACAATGCTGTATGTCACCGGATCTTTATCTTTGACCATCTGAAGGATATATCATTGTACATCCGGATAACATACTGTTCCCCCATGGTGTCCTGCTCAAGTTATGTTTCCTCCTTATACCCCTTAGACTCCTTACACTTTTTACATATGCCATAGAAGTTAGTGCTCGTTGAAACAATAGTAAATCCTTCTATTTCCTCAGCTATCTTCATCGAGTAATCCAACAATTGTTCAGAATTGAAATCCTCCATCCTTCCGCACTCCCGGCAGATTAGATGATGATGTGGAATGAAATTCGCTTCAAATCTTGAGACTCCTTTTACATTTACTTCCTCCAGTAACCCTTTCTCCGTAAGGAATTTGAGATTTTTATATACGGTAGCCTTGCTTATATGCGTCAGTTTTTTTCTAACCCCATCATAAACTTCGTCTACAGTGGGATGACCGTTGTGTCCGCGTAGGAAAGCAAGTATTTCTACTCTCTGATTTGTGTATTTCATGTCAGCTTTCTCTGTGGGCTTCATTGTTGTCCACCTAAATTACCTATGAAGCAGGTTTACTCAGATATACATGATATCCAGTACTAAATAATATTTATTATTATTTAACAATTACTATTTCCCTCTTTATTTCTTCACTTAGTAAAGTCTTGTAACTGCTTTATTTCCTTAATGTTGTAACCTAAAGTTTTCCCCACTGAAAGTATAGCTAAAGAACAGTAATTTTGGACAGAACTCTTCGTATATCTGTGTAAAAAAGGAATAATAATGCGATATGTGTACATAAGGATCTTTTTGCCAAAATTATATAACTTGGAAGCATGTTAGATCACATGGCGGAAAAAATTTGTAATTACCTGACCTCTTTGTTATTGATAGCAGTTACAGATACCCCCACTAAATGCAGTGATTTTCCCTTAAAACTACCGCGCATTCTTTAGGATATAAGCCTTCAGAAAAACAGTAGTCAATAAAGTCCGTATTAACTCTTTATTCCTTTCAGAAATAGCAAAATCTTCTACAGATTCCAAATGTGCAGAAACATTTAGTTTATATATTTATCATCATTCGTCTACCTCTAACGAAAGTAAGCTTTGAACCTGCAGTATATAAAAGAAATGCAAAGTAAAAAGCCTCGAGTGGGAGTTTAAGGCACAACTGATGAGTTTTCAAATCAATTGAAATTTTATTATTCAAATTCAATAGATTTGGGCTTCTTAAGTAGATTTAGACTTATTCTGTTTTTCAATAATGATTTTATTAAATTCTTTTTTAAATTCATAAAATACCAGGACAGATGAATAGATGGAAAAAATTACATCGAGAGATGCCATAACTAAATTATTATTAACCCATGATATGTAGCCTATTAGTAAAAACATAACTAAACCAAAGATGGCTGAAATAAGTCCACTAAATAAAGTATAGCAGAAGATTTCCACAGATTTTTTGGTTATAGAGTCATCTTTATCGGGTTCGTCCACTATTCTCATCCCTTTTTTGCATGATTTTTGATATCCAAAAACTCATAGTACCTTTTTAGATTTTATGTCTCTTTCTTCTAGTGTTTTAATTAGTTAGTTGGCTCCACAATGCATCATAACATAACTTATAAGAGTTACAAATATACCGTCTATACGCTGATCTCTAATCAATTTTTAATAAATTGTAAAGTCCATTTCACAGTCTTGAGAGTTCGCAAACCGGCTTTAATCTCTGGTGAGTTTTCAAATCAGTTAAAATAGACTCTGCTACTATCTTAAGCGTGGATAAGTATTTAAAAGCCCTGTGCTCACCTATACCATCAGAAAAACAGTAATTGACAAAATTCAAAAAAAGTTTCTGATTCGTCTCAGATATTTCAGTATCCTTTAATAATCCAGACGTTTCTTTGTGTTTTATCCCCAAATTATTTCGATTTTTTAATTTTTTATTGTAGTTATATATTATATATAGGTGACCCATTATTTTACTTCAACTTTGAATTTGTTTCATTTTACATAATTACTCCACAACACCAAAATGGAATTGGAATTTACTCAACGTTTAATCTTTTGCGTCGCCTGCTGTTGTATTCTGTATTGGACTTCCAAATAGTTTTGGGTCTGCGAAATTATTTCAGGATACAACATAAAGAATGTTAAGTATTGCAGCACCAACAAGGAGAAAGATAATACCGAAAATGGGTACTATAATCACAGACAAAATTGTGTAATCTTCAAAACTATAATATGGTTCTCCAATGAATTCATTCATATTCGACAGAACAAAAATTATCATGAGTAAACTTAACTGTCCAACACTATACATTCCCCAGATAATTTTATCCCCATATCCAAATTTAAGCATTAGTAAACCGATAAGCGCATTTAGAAGCCCGTAAATTATCAGACTTATTGCTGCAAAAGTTAGAGGATCAGCATATCCACCAGTCATTGACATTCTACTGTAAAAATCAGCGGGTCTTAGTATGACCTTTTTTCAGGTTTGATGTAATCCATAAAATATTTTACTTAAAAATATCTCATGGTTCAATATATAGTTATCATATATACCGAAATTTCTGGAATATATTAAAGAAATTGTATATTTCAATAACATTGACCCAAGTTTAAGAACCTAGGTAATTTAAAATGATTTATAAATAGTAAGATACATACAATATAATAAAAAGGAGAGTATTTATTCCTCTCCTATTTCTTTTCTAAACTCAATGTAATCTCTCTCGACTTCTTCAAGTTCGTGTTCCATTTTATCCCCTCTTTTCATCCGTAAATCATGATTGAATCGAGTCTTGCAGTACCTACTTTTGTCCAGTACTTGCATATGTTACAATACTGAGTCTTACCATCTGAGTGCAATTTCAGATCAGAATGGCATTTTGGACATATTTTTAGATGTTTCATAAATAAACTCCTTGAAATTAGAAGATTAGCAACCTATGGGAATTCCTTTATTTTATCCCAACTCCAGCACATAGTAATATCATAAATTATATTAAATAAATGACATCAAAAATAGGATTCAAGCAAAAAATTATTTGACGTAAAAAATTTCAAGTTCATTATAGAGTAAAACTTGAACTGAAAAAACACAACATTCGTTATATATCTAAAGTACAACTTTAAATTCTGAAACTCTCATTTGAGAATAAAATTGGTTTTACCGACTTTATACTTAGTATGAACTCAGCCTGCAGATACTGAGATTTGTCTAAAGTCAACGTGAATTTATATAAAAATAAAAAAAATGAGACTTGAAGTCT
>NZ_DAVG01000130.1 GCF_002505485.1 Methanosarcina sp. UBA5
TAAACATGGGAAACAGATACCAAACAATAGATCTTGAAACCTGGAAAAGAAAAGATTATTGTCAAATATACAGGAATGCAGTGCAGCCTCAATATTGTGTGAGTTTTGAACTTGATGTAACGAATTTTAAAAAGCGCGTTAAAGAAAATAACTGGTCATTTACGATGGCATTCATATTTGCTGTTACGAAATGCGCAAATGAAATCGAGGAGTTTCGGTATCGTTTTCTTGACGGTGAAGTTGTGTTATATGAGTCCATTGATACCTCATTTACATATCTGGATAAAGAAACAGAGTTATTTAAGGTAGTAAATGTTCCCATGCAGGATACGATTGAGAAGTTTGTACAACTGGCAACCATAACGGCAGAAAATCAAAAAGAACATTTTACAGGACCTGTAGAAAACGATGTTTATCAATTCTCTGCCTTGCCGTGGATAACGTTTACGCATATTTCGCACACGGATTTGGGAAACAAAGAAAAAGCGCAACCCATATTTGATTGGGGAAAATATCAGGAAAGAGAAGGCAAATTTATGATGCCGTTTGAAGTCCAGGTTCATCATGCATTTGTTGATGGTATTCATATTGGCAAACTTGCGGATAAGCTGCAGAGATACCTAGATGAAGTGTAATTAGCACTTCACTAATTTTTACATTTCTTAAAGTTATGTGTTCAGAATTCATAGGTTTTATAACTTTATTGAGATACAAAGGTTCCTCTCTATTCTCTAAAACCAAAAAGGAAAATTTTTAAACACCAACTTGATATGATTTTACGGTGTTTGGTAGTTGGTCGACCAAGAGAAAATTCATAATCAATGTCTAAGTGATGATCCAAAAGAGCGTATACATGCGCTAGAGCAATTAGAGAATTTCTTCTCATCTATGCCAGATAAGCAACAGGCATGGGATGATTTACTTAGACTNNGATTTTTTTATTAGGTTTGGTGTTACCTCTGTTCTTGGTTCTGCGTTTTCTCAAATACCAGATAAACAACAGGCGTGGAATGATTTACATAGACTGACTAATGATGAAAACAATGTTGTTAGGTTTGGTACTGCCTCTGCTCTTGGTTCTGCGTTTTCTCAAGTACCAGACAAACAACAGGCATGGAATGATTTACATAGACTGACTAATGATGAAAACAGCTCTGTGAGATCCTCTTCAAATCATTCTCTTGGAAGAGTTTCAATATTCATGGCTTCCCAAGCAGAAACAGATGAAGATTACAAAAAAGAATTAGAGAAGGCAATTGAATTTTTTGAGAATGCAGCAAAGGAAGTGTCTCACAATAATCCTGCTCAATTTTGTCTTCCTTTTTATCGCTCGTTTCATTCAATAATTTTCAAAAAACAGGAAGCTAGAGAAGAAGTGAACAAATATCTGGAAGAAGCTAAATCTGCAATTGAAGGCTCAGAGAGCAAAAAACAGCTTTTTGAAGCTGTTCAAAACCTCGCAGAAGCATTAAAAGAAGTTCAGAATTTGGGCAATCTAGATTTGTCTGGGATGAAAGATGAGCTTAATTTCTATAGGAAATACTGTGATCATGCTGCAGAAATAATGAAATACACTGACGAAAAAGCACCATTTGCGACAGAAGTTCTGAGAACAGGGCTACCCATTTTAGATAGAAATCTAAAAGAGCTTATTGAAGAGATCAAGGAAAAAGCAGAAACTGCATGTAAGTTATCTCAAGGAACTGCTACCAAAGAAATTGCATGCACTGTTAACAAAGAAATCCAAAAATGGGAAATCGGCAGTCAGGAAGAAATGAGTTGGTATGTAAACAATCTTGTTACAGTTCTTAAATCAAAGATTCCTCATAATACTGAAAACAAAGAAATTCTTGATATGATTGAGTACATGAAGTTTGAAAAAAATATTATAAAACAGTATAGAACTCTATCTACCGTTATTGGGCTAATACCTACAGTTAACGTGGTTGCAGTAGATCTTATTATTGAAAATATTAACAAAGTAGGTCACGAATTAGGGACAAAATTAGATGATATTTCACAAGAAATGAATGAGATAAGGATTAGCTTAAGCCCTGGCATAACACAAGAAATTGAAATTTCTTCAGGAATTGAGATTTTAGGAACAGGTGCAGCGCTAATAACAACAATTCCGTTACAAGAAATTTCTTACGCTGAACTTAAAGAAGACTTGCAAAGCATAAAAGGAGAACATATTAGCAAATTGTCTGAACTTCCAACAAGATTAGCTAACAAAATTAAAGGACATTTGTTACTGAAAGATAGAGGAGGATATCGTTGAGCAGTAAACTTGAAGTGGTTAATCTCTAATGATCAGTTAACGAGGTATCTATTTAATGAGCTCATTCCAAAACCTATTTTTAATTAAATTCCAAAGATATCTTTTAAGTTTCCTCTGAGCGTGTTTCCTTCACTTATGATATTGAATTTATCAGGAGCTGTAACAGCGATTGCATACCCTGCATACGCATCTCTATTAAAAGAAGCCACAGTATTCTTTATTTCATTGCTTGTAAGACGCACAACATACCCGGATCCTGCAGAAGTAGTTATGTAGGTTCCTATTCGGATACCGTTACAGTTACCATCCAGGACATTTTCCTGAATGTCAACCTCTGTCCATCCATCCAGGCATATTCCAGCGACGGCTGAAAGTCTATCAGCAGTTTCTTTGTCTGCAAATACAGGCATCTGCCCACAGTTTGTTATGGTATTTCCTTTAATTGTAAGTCCTGTTGCTGCATCTAAAGCAGGTGCAGTATGACCAGCCGCCCAGATTCCCGGACCCTGGCACTCATCAATAACATTGTTGAGTATCTGGACATTCGATGTAGTTTCGTTTGCCCTGGAGTTTTCAACCTGAATACCCGGGCCTGTACGAGGTTTGTACTTCTTAGTGCTCTTTATTATGTTGTCGTGGAAAATTACATTTCTGGAACCTTTAGAGCGCAGACCTGAATTGATCCTTGTATAGATCTCATTTCCTGAAGCTTCTACGTCAATACACCTTTCACAATAGAAACCGTCATGCCCGACGCCATATATTTTGTTTCCAGCGAAAGTTACATCTCTTGAGTCCAGAATCCTGACACCATCACCCATTGAATTTTGAATTTTCACGTTCCGGATTGTGACTTTTGAAGCCCTGTTTCCTCCAAATAGATTATGGTAACCTTTCCCATGAAGCACATTCTGCTTATCAGCCAGCCCATCAAACGTGAACCCTTCAAAAAGATAATTTTCGCCAGAGAAACTGAAAACTGGTACCTTAGGCTTCCAGAGGCATGTCGAAGCATATGGTATTAGCTGGATGATTGCTTTTTCATCTCCGGTTATGGTCGTGCCAGGATGTAGCTGAATAGGAGTTTTGGCCGTAAATGTTGTCTTCGTTCCTGTTGTTTTGAGCTCTACTTCTTCGTATTTCCGGCCATCGCCTACTTTATCAAAACTACTCTGAAGAAATGTTCCTGGTGTTAGAGTCAGTACGTTTGTCATATGTTATGCAGGTTCCCTTGATGTTGAAAAAGAAAAGTTGAATTCTTATTAAGGTCTTTTAATTTTAAGACATTTATTATACATGATCAGTTACGATAGATCTATTTATTATATAATTTAAACTGATAATACGAAAGTTGTTAAATCTGCTTTTCGATGTATTACCTATCAATAGTTAAATTAGTAAAAAAATTAAATAAGTTAATCTGTTAAGATATACATAGAAAGTAAATATGGAAATAAGTCCAGAAATAAAAGAAATGGCATTGTATGTCACAATTGCCTTAGCTTTAGTAATGATAGCTCTATGTATAGGACCAATAATTTCAGGATTAGCAGGATATATACCAGGAGTAAAAATAACAAGTTCAGAAGCAACAAGTTATTACATACAAGCACTACTTGCCGTAGTGATTGCTTTTATTACCCTCAAAAAAAGAGAAATAAGCTAAACCAATAAGTAAAAAAGAGAAATATAACTATTATAGGACTTACGCATTTGGTGTACAAAGCTCAGTTAAACTGATATAGGTTTGAAATTTGCTTTACGTTTTATCAAAGAAAGTAACATTGAGAATAATCACTTTTCCCTCTTTCACACAAGCCGGAATAAAAAGGAATTTTCAGGCACAATTGAACTTTTACAGGACAAAATATCAAAATATTTATCCATTTAACCAGATACTTCCCTCTTATGAACAATCATAGCGAAACAAACAGTTCAGGTCATAATTCAGTTCACTATGACGTCGATAAAATTCCAGGATAGAATAAAGATCTTGAACTGGCTTTTTCTGCCTACAAAGGTCCCTACACTCCCGGAAGAGTTGCATCAAGGCATAAAACGGTCTGCGAAGTCCTTGTCCCTGGAGCTGTCGTGCAGGCTGGAGTCTCCGGTGCACTTCAGAAAATTGGGAAGCAGCCGGTTGTAGGGGATTTTGTCGTTTTGCTTGACCAGCCTGAACTGGGCTCACGCATGGTTGTGAATATTCTGCCCAGGAAGACCTGTCTCTCAAGAGGAGCAGCAGGAGATGCGGGCGGGGAGCAGGTAATTGCTACAAATCTTGATACCATTTTTATCGTGACTTCCGTTGGTAAGGATCTCAACCTTCGAAGGCTTGAGAGGTATCTTGCAATTGTGTATTCTTCAGGGGCAAACCCTGTAATTTTACTTAACAAAATCGACCTTGAAGATAACCCAACCCGGCTGGTAGAGAAAATCCGGTCCATTGCAGGTGACGTGCCGGTTATTCCATTAAGCGCCCTTTCAAAAACAGGGCTTGATGAACTTAGCCCTTACCTCAATCCGGGGGAAACAGTTGCATTAATAGGTTCTTCAGGCGTTGGAAAATCCACGCTTATCAATGCTTTTCTTGGAGAAGCCATCCAGAAAACCGGAGATATCCGGAAAGATGATAAAAAAGGAAGGCATACAACTACAGTCCGCCAGCTGTTCCTGCTTCCAAACGGAGCAGTCCTTATAGACAACCCGGGGGTAAGGGAAATTCAGCTCGGAGACTCTGCAGACGGGCTTGAAAAAGCTTTTTCCGAGATCGTTGACGCAGCCCGCAATTGCAGGTTTAAAGACTGCACTCACCGCGACGAGCCGGGCTGTGCTGTACTGAAGGCGGTTGAGGACGGGCTTATTCCTGAAGAACGACTTGCCAGCTATCACAGATTAACTGGAGAACTCATATTCCAGTCAAAAAAAGCAGAAATTGGGCTGAAACGGCTTGAAAAGGAGAAATGCAAGAAAATAGCGGTGGATATTAAAAAATATAAGAAATCTACGGGGAAAATATGAAATAAATCGTATATTTTCAGGCAGGATTTTATCAGGATTTTATCAGAAATTTATCAGTCTCTTAGCATTCGTTTTTCAGCATTCGTTTTTCGTTCTCTCCAAACAGCGCAATGCCTAAAAATAAACAACACTTTTTTAACTGCATAGTTTTCGTGGATTAAAGCATTAATCCAGATTTAGGAGGCACTTACATGGCAAGTAAAGTTTATTTTGCAGATATCAGAGCGAGAAATCCGCAGGAGAACACGATCAGCAAGATTCAGAGACTTTTTGATGAGGCAGGATTTGCTGAACTCCTTGGAGAAGGTGATCTGACTGCGATTAAGATCCATTTTGGAGAGTACGGAAACGATGGATACATAAATCCTGTTTTTGTGCGGCAGGTTGTGGAAAAGATCCGGGAAGCAGGAGCAAAGCCGTTTGTTACGGACACGAATACTCTTTACTCAGGCAGCCGGCATAATGCAGTTGACCACCTGACTACTGCGATTGAACACGGTTTTGATTATTCTGTTGTCCGGGCTCCACTAATCATATCTGACGGTTTGAGGAGCCAGAACGCTGCAGATGTGGAAATAGGGAAGAAGCATTTTAAGTCCGTAAAAATAGGGTCGGATATTGCTGCTGCCGATTCTATGATTGTGATGTCTCATTTCAAGGGGCATATAGTAGCCGGTTTTGGAGGGGCTATCAAAAACCTTGCTATGGGCTGTGCTCCTGCAGTCGGCAAGAAGGAACAGCATTTCAGGACAAGCCCGCATGTTATTCAGGATAAGTGTATAGGCTGCCAGAAATGTGTTAAAATCTGTCCTGTCGGAGCTTCGTCTCTTCTTGGAGAGGTTTCAATGATTGAGCCCACTATCTGTATAAGCTGCGGACAGTGTATGGAAGTTTGTCCTGCCGGAGCTATAACTATAGATTGGGAACATGACATTCCGGAGTTTCTGGAGAGTCTTACTGAGTATGCTTATGGGGCAGTAAAAGGAAAAGAAGGAAAAGTAGGTTACATAAATTTCCTGCTTAAAGTTACACCTGACTGCGACTGTGTGCCCTGGAGTGATGCTCCTATCGTGCCGGATATAGGGATTCTAGCTTCAAAAGACCCTGTTGCCCTTGATCAGGCAAGCTACGACCTCGTAAATAGGCAGAAAGGGCTCATCGGCTCATCCCTTCAATGCAATCATGAAGCAGGAGCCGATAAGTTCAGGGGAGCGTGGCCAATGATCGATGGGACCCACCAGCTTATGTATGGAGAAGAAATCGGGCTTGGAAGCCGTGAGTATAAACTTGTTGAGGTTTGAGCTAATATAAATACAGATTGAGGCAGATTGAGGTTTTAGTTATTTTAAAGACCGGTTGAAATTTGACCTCATTTAAAGAAATTAACTCCAAAAGAAGTTAACTCTCAACAACTTTTATATTTTATTTTATTTTATTTTATTTTATTTTATTTATTCTTTACATAAAAAGTCCTGAATACAGATTTAATTATAGTTTGAACTAAGTCCATTTTCAGGTCAATTTTTAAATCAATACACAAATCAACTAAAGTTGATTTAATCGCAAATTTATTTTTTAAAAAGATAAATATAGCAGATGTCACCACTTAATATATAGGTTAATCTTACCCAACTTTACTGGAGATGAATTAGAGTGACCATCTGGGAATATGATGTTAAAGAGATAAGATTCAGTGAGTGGTCAAAGGCAAAAGAAGATCTTAACAGCCTTGGGACTGATGGCTGGGAGCTAATCAAGTTTGCGGACGAGATCGACGAAAACGGTATGATAGCAGCTGTTTTTAAAAGGCCGGTCGATTACGTTGACGCATCCTTTTAAAGTTCTTTTTTTAATTTATTGTTTTTTTGCCCTTTTTTCTATGAAAAGCATCTTTTTAAGTGTTGGGCCTACAGATTTTTTAGGTTTTCTCAGTTTTTTTTCATTTTAACTTTGGCCTGAGTCTAAAATATACTGTCTTTTGCTATGAGTAATAAATCTTTTTTCATGAGTAGTACAATTGGTTAACAATGTTTACCGATTTTGTTATAAGGTAAAACTTTAACCATATTAAATGTTACTATATTTTAGAAAATTAGTATCCAGACCGATAAAAACCAGAGTGAGATATGGAAAATTAAGAATCAAGAAGTAACAATCAGGAGCCAGGAAATGGAAAATCGAATTGGAAACAAAATAAAACCTGACACGGAAGTTCGTACACAAAAAATAGAACCTGATACAGAAATTCGTATACAAAACAGAGAGATAAATCTGGAACTCAAAAAACAAAATAAAGAGACAGACAAAGTAGAAAGCCAGTTAAATGCTGAAATAGGAATTAAAGACGGCAATAGAACTGAGAAAGCCACTGAATTGCTGCAAAAACCTGAGATTGATTCTGACCGCTTTTTCAAATTTATCGATTCTTCTATTCAGGGTTTAAAGGAGTACAGGTTGATTGTCTCGGCTCTTGAGCTCGGAGTTTTTGAAGCGCTTAGAACTCCTTTGCCAGCAGGGGATCTGGCTGAAAAGCTTGGCTGTGACCCTGTGCTTATGCCTCATTTCTGTGAAGCTCTCCTTAGTCTCGGGTTCCTTGACAGATTTGAGGAGGGAATAGACAAGGAAGGTGAAAAGGCGCAGATTGTAAAAAGAGATGAAGCCGTCAGTCAAGACAAAGGAAAATCCGAAATCGGATCTAAGAGCCATGATAACAGAAAAAAGAATGGCGGAGCAGTATACTTTGTTTCGGAACTCAGTGCAACTTATCTCCTGGAAAGTTCTACGTTTTCTCAGCAGCATTACCTTGCTGAAAGGCTCAGAAATGTTGAACGCTGGGCTCGCCTTCCTCAGATTATGAAGCAGGGACCCGATATTGTCGAGAAAGAGCCTTTTTTCGGGGAAATTGTCCACTGTATGGCTGAAAACGCACGCTGTGGTCTGCTTCAGGAAACTGTAAAGGTTGTCATGGAAAATGTTGATTTTACAAATGTCAAAAGGCTGCTTGACATCGGGGGAGGGCACGGGCTTTATGCAATCGCTTTTTCAAAGCTGAACGAAGACCTTCAGGCTTTTGTTTTCGACCTTCCTCCTGTTACTGGAAAAACAAGATATTTCGTAGATAAGTATGGGGCTTCAAGAGTGGATATAATCCCGGGAGATTTTTTTAAAGATGAAATCGGAAGTAACTATGACCTTATATTTTCTTCCTTTAACCCCGGAGGAAAAGTGCCTTCCCTTATCCCCAAGCTTGCTGAAGCCTTAAACCCTGGAGGCATTTTCGTAACCAGGCAGATGCCTGACGAGAAAATGAAATCCAGCCCGTTTCTCAGCCTTGACTGGAACCTCTGGACTTTTGAAGGTGTGAAAAAAGGAGGATCTGGTTACAGTTTTGAAAATAGCATTCCTTTCACCGAATATATCGAGGTGCTTGGCAATTACGGGCTTGAAGTCTTTCATCAACTTGATCTGAAGGATGGATCAAGAACTGTGTTTGCGCGGAAAACAACCTGAGCTTCTAGAGAGGTTTAACTTTTATTTATTACTCATTTATTGACTCAATTCTAAACTCTAGTGATAAAAATAAGTGTAACATCACTACATAGATTCATAATTTTGTAATTATGTAATGAGGTTACGGCACAAAAATGATAACTATAAATCTTACTCTTAATAACTTTTCGGAGCTTCCTTCCCTCTTAGACTTTTTTGATAGTTTTAGCAATGATTATGAATATACCACAAGAGGAGTTTTTCGTAGAAAAACTCCTCCAGCTTGTCCTATTTGTAGTACTTGTATGGTTCATAATGGCTATAATCCATACACCAAAAAAGATCTTGGAGGAATCAGCATTGGTCGATATAAATGCTTAAATTGTGGTAGTACACACGAAGAAGATCATAGTTTTTGGGAACATCTGAAAACTTTACTTTTTGATTCATTCAATGATTTTTACCAGATCCTCAGATACCATAACGTTTCATATGATGGAATTTCTGATATAATGGATTTCATATATCCAAGATCAAAAAGCACTATTTTAAGAGCATTTAACAAAAAAATGGAACTGGAAAATATTCCAATTTCAGAAAATATACGTATAGTGCATTATGACGAACAGCATCCAAAAGAAAGACGGTGTCAGAAATACCGTTTAACCTTATTGGATGCAAAAACTCAAAGAGCAATAGCGGATGAACTTTTCGAAGATAAAAGTCCAGAAACCATCACAAAATTTCTACGGAAAAATCTCGATGCATTAGAACCTGTGTTTATTGTTACGGATTTTGATAAGAGATATCCTGATATCTTAAAAGAAGTTTTTGGGGATAAGTTAGTGCATCAATATTGTTTGATGCATTTAAACAAGCTTATAGTTAGTGATTTCCCAAAGAAATCAACTATTGAACAGGAACTATTGAAATACAGGTTATTGAATATATTTTACAATCGTGAAAATGAGATCAAATTTCTGGAAGAACTTCTATCTGAAGAACTTTACGTAATTAATAATGAAGAAAAACATTTAGAATGGAGTAATAAGGCAAAAAAGGAATTTAATAAATTTAGACATAAATTAAAGCTGGAAAGAAGACGAAAAAAGGAAAATCTTCTGTTTAATAGTCTTGAAATGGCAAAATATAACTTCAATAAATTAATGGAAAGTATAAGAACATATGACGAAGTGATTCAAAAACGATTGTGGATGATTAATAAACACTGGTTAAATCTTACTTTGTTTTATCATCTTCCTGGAGCTCCAGCGACAAATAATCCTATTGAAAGTTACTATTCAAAAAGTTTAAAAACTGATAGCAAGAAGCAGTTCAGGACTGATAAAGGAATTGAAAATCAGATTAAACTTACTCAAATGAAAAGATTAAATTTACTTAAGAAACCACAAAAGTCATTTCTGGAATTGTTCAGGGTATTTACTCTATTTAAGCTGTAGTAGATGTTTTGATAACGGAATTCAAGTTAAAAAGTAGTGGAGTGTATCGATTTTAGTTAAAAAAGTCAGAAAAAATATCAAATGAATAAACAGATTCTTTGGCATTTTTGCCAAAGAATCTGTTTTTCAAGATTATCACAGCTTTTTGAGGTAGTTAGCAGAGAAAATTGTAGGTTTAAGGAAGCAACAATAAGAGAAATCACTAGATTATGGAATTGTGTCACCAGGATATTACATATATAAAATAATTCTGGATAATAGATCTACATTTGAACAAAGAGTAACAGCAAATTATGCAGCTAATTTAGGTGGTTCAGAAAAACTGCATCTCAATATCCGTGGCGATCCGGATAATCCTATTGAACGCGTAAGTGAAATTTTCTGAGTAAATATTTCTTTCTTCTCTCTTGCCGCAGTTGAAGAAAACTTTATTCCCAACACAAAGTTCCTTTATTCAGGAGTCCGAGATAATTATTTACCCTCCCTTATCCTATTTTTTCTCATGATTTTTGACCCTATCACTGTCTGCAACCTGGAACTCCAGAACCGCTTTGTAAGGTCCGCAACTCACGAATTCATGGCTGAAGAAGACGGGACGCCCACTTCCCGGCTTGGAGACCTTTATGAAGAGCTTGCAAAAAATGAGGCCGGGCTGATAATAACCGGCTATTCCTATGTTCTTCCGGGCGGGCAGAGTAATATCTACCAGCAGGGTATCTATGATGACCGTTTTATTGAACCCTACAAGAAGATAACCGAAAGGGTGCACAGGTACAAAAGCAAAATTGTGCTCCAGATAGTTCATGGAGGGCGCCAGGCAAGCGTTTCGGACGAATACCCGATTCCTATGGCTCCTTCGGAAGTAAAAGACAGCCATTCGGCAGTTGTGCCGAGGGAAATGACCGAACAGGAAATCCTGGAAATAATCGAAGCTTTTACAAAAGCGGCTGTCAGAGCGAAAAAAGCAGGTTTTGACGGGGTGCAGCTTCATTGTGCTCACGGCTTCCTTTTAAGTAATTTCATTTCTCCCTACACGAACAGGCGGACTGACAGATGGGGAGGCTCGATAGAAAACCGGGCAAGAATAGTCACGGAAATTGTCAGGCGCATAAAAGAGGAGGCTGGAGATTCTTTTCCTGTTCTGGTTAAACTAAATTCTACAGATGGTTTCCAGCCCTGTTGTTCAAAGGCTGAACTAGGACTTGATATTTTTCAGGCAGTAGAAATTGCAAAGCTCCTGGAAAAGGCTGGAGTCTGTGCAATTGAGGTAAGTGGAGGAATCGGTGAGGCAGGTGGGGTAACTATAAGAACCGCAATCAATACTCCTGCCAAAGAAGCTTATTTCAGGGATTGTTCTAAAGCAATAAAAAGTACAGTAGCAATTCCAGTCATTCTTGTAGGCGGAATCAGGTCTCTTCCGGTTATTAATAATCTCCTTGAAAACGGGTTTGCGGACCTGATTTCAATGAGCAGGGTATTTATCAGCGAACCCGACATTGTTTTGAAATTCAAATTAGGGAAGGTTAAAAAAGCAAGATGCGTATCCTGTAATCTGTGTTTTGATCCTGAGGGCATAAGATGCAATTTCCAGTTTGAGTAAGGATTAAATCCAACTTTTGGACTGGTAAAATCCTTCACTCCTGTATTCTTTACAATTCACGCTTTACTGTCTCTATTCTACCTTTTTCACTTTCTTTCTTTTATCTGTTTTACTGTTTTTATTCTATCTATTTTGTTTTCTCTATCCATATATCTTGATTTTATAGATATTTAAATCAAAGATTAACGTATATTTTTTATAATAGATAGATACAAAAGAGATAAGCCTTCTAGGCAATCAACAAGACTCTGGTTTATATTTTTGCCGGGTCTGCTACCTTAAAACATTCGTGAGGAAAATAAATAATGTCAGAAGAGAACCGTGTCGGTAGTAAGATACGCCAGCTTAGAGAAGCCAGGGAAATGACCATTGAAGAGCTGGCTGAAGCCAGTCAGAGCAGCGAGGAGTTAATCCAGCAGCTAGAAAATGGAGCACTTGTTCCTTCCTTAACACCTCTTTTAAAAATTGCCCGGGCTTTAGGCGTCCGTCTCGGTACTTTTCTGGATGATATGCCCCAGAGCGGACCTGTAATTGTTAGGACAGGGCTGTCAGATAATGTAGTTCGTTTCTCTGGGAAGACTGAGAGACCCAGGAAGAGTGCTCTTGAGTTTTATTCCCTTGCCTCCGATAAAGCAGACCGCAACATGGAGCCTTTCATTATTGATATTCATCCGTCTCCCGAGGAAAGCCACCAGCTCTCTTCTCATGAAGGAGAAGAGTTCATTTATATCCTTTCCGGGGAAATCGAGATATTCTACGGAAAGGATGTCCACAGGTTGAACGCCGGAGACAGCATTTACTATGACTCTATTATCCCGCATGATGTTCATGCAGCAGGAAAAGAGGACGCAAAAATTCTAGCTGTAGTCTATGCTCCTCTGTAAAGCCGAAGTCAGGCAGAGGAGAGAGTGAGCACTTAATTAACTGGCTGGAAGCTTCAGATTTTCAGTAATTTAAACACAAGTACTTGAGAGTTAAGGAATCAAAAATGTTCAGTACAATTGTTAGTCCACGTTTTGGGGACATAGACGGGCTTGGACATGTGAATAACACTGTTCTCCCGGTCTGGTTTGAAATTGGAAGAAACTCAGTGTTCCGGCTTTTTTCACCGGACCTTGATCTTAGCCCTGATGTATGGCATCTGATTCTTGTCAGGACTGAGTTTGATTTTCTGCACCAGATGTATTTCAGGTCGGATGTGGAAATAAGAACTTTCATTACAAGAATAGGGAACAGTTCCTTCACTGTCGGACATGAGGCATGGCAGGAAGGCGAGCTCAAGGTAAAGGGTCAGGCAGTGCTGGTTTATTATGACTTCAAGCTCCAGAAAGCAATGCCCCTTCCTGATCCAATCCGCGAAATTCTTACAGCGCATATGCTTCCTGCGTTGAATAATGCTGAAACGGATACGGATTTCCCTTGCTCGATTTGAATTTACTGACTGCCCACAAACCGAATTTTGGAGCATAAGAGACATTTCTGTTCGCAGTCCAGCAGCTCTTAATAAATGATAACGCAAGTGAGAGGCTAATACCATGCATCTTATAGAAGAGTCCCTCGGGAAATACTTTGAAAAACAGGTGTCTGTAGACCCTGACCACGAATTTATAATTTATCCTGACCGCAATCTTCGTTTTACTTATGGGCAGTTCAATGAAAGGATCAATAACCTTGCAAAAGGGCTACTAGCTATAGGAATAAAAAAAGGAGACCATGTAGGAATCTGGGCAAAAAACGTTCCTGACTGGCTTACTTTCATGTTTTCCACGGCAAAGATAGGAGCAGTTCTTGTTACTGTGAATACTGCCTACAAGAGCCATGAGGTCGAATATGTATTAAAACAGTCCGATATGAAGGCCCTGGCTATGATTGATAGCTTCAGAGACGTTGATTATCTTGAAATAATAAATGAGCTGGTCCCTGAGCTCAAAACCTCTGAAAGAGGAAGATTGAAAAGCAAAAACTTTCCCTATCTTAAGAGTGTAATTTACGTAGGACAGGAAAAGCACCGGGGTATGTATAACACAAATGAGCTTATGCTTCTTGGTAGCCATTATCCCGATAACGAGCTCCGCGAGATTATGGATAGTGTCCACTGTGACGATGTTGTCAATATGCAGTATACATCAGGTACAACCGGATTTCCTAAAGGAGTCATGTTGACCCATAGAAATATCTTGAACAATGGGCTTTCTATCGGAGATCGCCAGAGGTTCACCTATGTAGACAAACTCTGTTTTCCTGTGCCGCTTTTCCACTGTTTCGGGATAGTGCTCGGAGTTATGGCCGTTCTGACTCACAGAGCAACGCTCGTTATGCTTGAGGTTTTTGACCCTCTATTGGTACTTGCTGCAGTCCATAAAGAAAGATGTACAGCTCTTTACGGTGTGCCTACAATGTTTATTGCCGAGTATACGCATCCCATGTTTAATATGTTTGACCTATCTTCCCTCAGGACAGGGATTATGGCAGGTTCGACATGCCCTGTGGGAGCAATGAAAAAAGTCGTAAATGATATGCACTGCTATCAGATTACCAGTGTTTATGGGCTTACGGAAGCATCTCCTGGTATGACCCAAACTGCTGTGGATGATCCTGTGGAACTCAGGGTCGAAACTGTCGGTAAGTGTTTCCCGGGCGTAGAGGTCAGGATTGTTGACCCTGACACCAATGAGCCAGTGCCCCCAAATACTGTAGGAGAGATATGCTGTCGCGGATATAATGTAATGAAAGGCTACTATAAAATGCCTGACGAAACGAAAAAAATTATCGATGAAGGCGGCTGGCTTCACAGTGGAGATCTTGGAACCTGTGACGAAAACGGTTATTACAGAATCACAGGCAGGATTAAGGATATGATTATCCGGGGAGGGGAAAATATCTATCCAAGGGAGATTGAGGAACTCCTGCTTACCATACCCGGAGTTACAGACGTCCAGGTTGTGGGTATTCCTGACAAAAAATATGGGGAAATTGTAGGTGCCTTTGTGATTATCAAAAATGGTGCAGACCTTACAGAAGCTGATATCAGGGATTATGCCTTAAGCAAGGTCGCTCGCTATAAGGTTCCAAAGCATGTATTCATTGTAGATGAATTCCCGCTGACAGCAAGCGGTAAAATTCAAAAGTACAGGCTAAGGGAATTGGCTGTGGAACTTATTAATAAGCAGGATGAAAACAGTTGATTAAAAACAGTAGCTATTGGCTTTAGTATTATCGGCCATTCAGGTCGATTTTCTTTTTTGATTGAATTTTAGTTCGTTAATTCTTTTGCTTTAATATTTTTAGGACTTACGCACTTGAGGTATAAAATCAAGCACAAAGGAGTTGGTGTTAAATAAATGATTTAGACAGTTGATTGTTTAATGCTATTGATTTCTTGTTTCAACCGCGTAAGTTCTACTTTTAAAGCCATTAAAAAATTAGATGTTAGCAAATTTTAAAGATTGATTATATTTTTGAAGGACATTTCAATTTGTTCCCATATTAAAAAGTTTGTGATAATACAAAACCTATGGGCAATTGAATATTTGACGTAATTTATTATATATACGATTTCAGCATTAGAAGGAAGTAGTTGTAAGAGAAGCGCAATAGTACACCTTTGTGCATAGCGTATGGGGAATTTTTCTGTAGGGGTTTCATCGATTGAGAGCTCATGGATCACTAAGGAGCTCTCAATCAATCACCACAACTAATTAAATGTCTGCACTGCTCTCTTGCAACTAAGAGAAGAATATGGGGGAGTATTCTTCAAGGGGGTTTCACCGATTGAGAGCTCAGGGTCATCAAAAAGGGCTCTCAATCAATTACTAACTTTTAACTTAATCTGAACATTTTACGTAAACTATTTTTGACTATAAACTATTTTGACTAAACTCTCAGCGCAATTTATTAACTTAGGTAAATCATGCAAACAGCGTAATTTTTATTAGATTTAAAGTTAAACTTTTGATTTTTCCCCAATCCTGACCTTTACAAATCTTTCAAACAATCAATAACTGTCCTATTCTATTTAAGTCCTTTGATGAGTCACTTATATGAGTTCCTATTGATTGTATGAATACTATCAAAAACTCATTTATTCCTTAATTGAACGGATTTTTGTTCAATAAATTTTCATACTCATATTCTTAAAGCAAGTCAAAAAGTTTTTGATTAATGTCAAGGTTACAAGTTATGCGTATCGCTTTATGGATTACTCTTTTCCATATTTTTCTTGTCTTAGTACACAGTGTAATGTTCCCATTTTAGAAACCAGCTCGGATATCAGGCGCTCATGTGTTTACTTACCCGGTTGGTAACTGCTGCATTCACGCCTGTATGATCTCGGACATCTCAGAGTTACTTTCTGCTTCTAGAAAACAAAGATTTAATAACTGGTTAAATTCCAGTGCCATGAATTTTTTAAGAACACGGCTAACAGATTTCAAGCTTTTCAAAAATCAAAAATTATCTGCTGCCGGACAAAGATCAGAGCGGCAGAATTCCAGGATTAAGGTGAAAATTGTAAAGGGCAGGAGATTGATTCCGATAGGAAAACTAATCTGGAGTAAGAACAATAGAATTAACAAGGACTATTGTGGGGTCTGGTATATCGCCGGTGAATGTAAACGAGCTGGATGTGGTCAGGACTATTGAAGAAGGATTCAAAAAGGCGTATAGTGGGGACCTAAAAGGAACAGTAGAAGCTATTGACAAACTCAAGGGTTTCGCATTCCAGTTGATTCACCTGGATGCCGATGCTGAAAACGAGTTGGATATAAAAGCACTGATCATCTCGATAGGGGATATAGCGAGAGTAAGTGCTGAAATGAAAATGGAGCAGGCATGTTCAGTTTCAGGTCGCGTTCTTGGAGATATAGCACTTGAGGCTGCTGGTCAAAAGAGGGAGCCGCTTGCTATAAAGGCTTTATCGATTGTCGGGAGCCTTACCCTGGAGTTTGCCGGAAAAGGCCTGGATGCGGCAGCTAGAAGTACAGTTGAATCGCTCGGAACTTGCGGAAAGGGCTCGTCAAGAATGAAAATGGAAACGCTGACAAGCCTTTCTGAGGCTTACCTTATGCAGGTATCGCTGAAATCCATAGAAAAAGGCCTTGATAAGGCCGGAATTGCTGCTATAGGCTACCTTGGGGAGATAGGAATTGCTTCGGCCGAACAGGCAATAGAGACCAGTACTCTGGAAACTGCAGTCATTCTTGAAGATCTTGGTAATGCCTCTGTAAGGGAAAATAACGAGTCCTACGCAAAGACAGTAATTGAGGCACTTGAAAACCTGGGCACCGAGGTCTCTCAGCGCGGAATGAAAAATATACTTGTCCAGATTGCGTGGTCTCTGGAAATGATCAGGGTTCTTACTCTTGAACGGGGCCTGAAAGGAGCTTGCTTTGCCGCAAAGGCTGCGCTTGAATCCATTAACACGGCAGGATTGCTTGATGCAGAACAGAACCTGGAAAAAATCAGGGAAATAAAGGAGTTCCATTCTTTTATTCTGAAAAAGAGTTAAAGAAGCAGTTGGGGAAAGTTATATTTAAGGAAGCAGAATAGGGGGAGTTAAATACTTCAGAAACTTAACAAACCGGAAGTAGAGCCTGAAAATCTATTTTTTCCGCATTTAAATATAAAAAAATTCTAAAAAAATAAATAGTTAGAGAAAAATCATAAATCACTATAGAAAATCATTATAGAAAATTCATGGATCACTGTAGAAAAATCACTATAGAAAAGAAGTTCAGTGTGGGAAATTAAACATGGTGCTCCGGCCGGGATTCGAACCCGAGTCTTCGGCTCGAAAGGCCGGAATGATTGGCCGGACTACACTACCGGAGCACATTGCATCTCACAGCGAGACCTTCAATAGACTTAAGTAATATATATACCTGTCCCTTATCTGTCCTTTCTGGTGTAATCTATTAACCAGATAACCTTTTATGCAATAACTATTTTAATTAGTTTATATTACTTTTTATAGGTAAAATGCAACTTTATAAGAATAATTATAATTTATTAAAACTAATTTTTAAAATCTCAAAAGATTTTCTGAAAAGGACATTCTATTTAGGGGGATCTGGGAGGACAGGTCATAGATCATGAACTTTCGCGCTCAACCTCAGTACTTGCACTTGACAGCGTTAACTTTGCAAAGTAGCAAGTTAAAAAATAGTGAGCATTTTTAATAGTAATCTAAAAGAACAGTTTAGCCAATGCGATATGAAAAAGTATTTACAAATAAGTACAACGAAAAAGTGAATTATGATAAATACTATAAAAAATGATATGATGCTCCGGCCGGGATTCGAACCCGAGTCTTCGGCTCGAAAGGCCGGAATGATTGGCCGGACTACACTACCGGAGCTTTTGATGTATCTTATTTTCCCCTCATTGAAGGGGTTCTTCAATAAGAGGTTCTTCTATATATAGTTAGCGGCTGCCGATACTTTTTAAAACGTTATTGATTGTTGAATTCAGAAATCTCACAAACCTTTTAAAAAACTGCATAAGCGCAAACTTTATCAAAAAAGGTTTAATCGAAAAACCTAGCAGCGGTGTGATCAACCGGCGTAACGGTTTACGCAAACCTTTTAAGAAAAGTCTTGACTGAAAACTGTTTTTGAGAATATTATTGGCTGTTGAATTTAGAAATCTCCTTATTAGATTTCTTCTTCAGCTTCTTCCTCATCTTCGATATCGGCTTTGATTTCACCGGTCTCTTCTGATCTTTCAGCTTCTTGAATGAGGCTGCCAATCCATTCACTGAGTTTCCCGCAGTATTCGGGTTGACAGTCACCGGTGCAGTTTGTACAGGCCGAAAACAATGTTCCTGCAAGCAGGAGGTCATATTTTTCCTTAACCTCTTCCTTTGCTTTCAGTAGGTATGTTCTTGCCCCGTTTGAGACTCCAACCTCTCTTATTATTAGGTCTTTATCCAGAAGCTTTTTTATGATTCTGGAACATTTTCTGCTGTCGATATTCAGCTCTTTCCAGATTACGTTCTGGAAAACGCCTTCTTTATGTCTTTTTATTATATTGTAGGCTTCTTCTTCAAGATCCATGATTCCACACTAATAGGGTTCCTTATGAAGTTTTTATTCTTCTATAGGAGTGATAAGTATAATGTTATTACCACGCAGTACTACTGAACCAAGAGAACGAACTTTTTCTCCTTTTACGATCTCCATGGTGTCCACAAGATGAAGGTTCATATAGTCGTCCACGCTCTTAAGAGTGCCTTCAAGCAGATTAAGATCGCCTTTCATTTCTACCTGGATTTTTGATCCAACAATTTTCTGAACTTTTTTATTTGGGAACAAATTTAAACCCTCGCTGATTTATTTTGAATTCTCCCCGTACTCGTTTCTGTTTTTTA
The DNA here is from genome assembly GCF_002505485.1 of Methanosarcina sp. UBA5. Classification (GTDB taxonomy): domain Archaea; phylum Halobacteriota; class Methanosarcinia; order Methanosarcinales; family Methanosarcinaceae; genus Methanosarcina. Next base: position 19,215 of record NZ_DAVG01000130.1, read on the forward strand.
GTCCCAAGCCAGTGCGGAGCAAGTCGCATCAGAAGCACATCCACACCTGCGGTCTGCTTGCTGCCTGTATCAGCCGCCTCATGCCAGCGACTGAGAAATTTCTTTATATTGTCACTCCACCGGCTTTTAAGAAAACTGAAAACTACATACCCTTTACAGAGATATATAACCATCGATCTCCATAGCTCTCAAAATACCTCTTGGATCAAATCGTTCCTTCGCAACCGTTGCGCCGGTTGATCACGCCGTATAGGGTTTGGGATCAGTTTCTCAAATTCAAACATTTCCTCGTTTTCGATCAAACCTTTTGAGAAAAGATTTGTGATCAAGCCTTTTTTGAAAAACTTGTGCGGCTTACAGGTATTTTATCCAATTTTTTATCCAGACCGGATGAAGGATTAGATCTAATAAGTCAGATGTAACCCTGGAGATCCGTACTTTCGTCAGCAAGCTTTGCAGACTCCTTTTTTGGTCTCGGGATTGCTCTTGCAATAGGCCCAAAAACGGATTCGTATTCATTTATATGCTGGGTCAGCCAGCGGGAAAGCTCAAGTGCAGCTACCGGAGAGAGTATTACTTCAGTTTCTACACGTCTCTGAATAACCCTTGACTCTGAGACATCCCCGAACAGTTTTGGAGTGTCATTGTAAAAACCAATCCTGAAATCATAGGGGCTGTGTCCACCTGCAGCTCCGATAGCATATATCTGCCTGAAGTTTTCAGGCTTCACAAATTCGACTGTAATGCCTTTTTTAATCTTTTTAGAAGCTATGCTTTCGATATTTTCCCTGGATTCAACATCCTCGGTCATGAAATTACCTCTACTTTTACTCTCAGCGTATACGATCAGGTTATGATCTCATATACTGACCGACTATTGAAAAACCGGTCAATCCTCTCATATAAACGATGCATTCCCACATAAGCAGGAACATTTTAACTCATCATACAATGTTATCTGCAAAAACGTTTTTGATCTTTTAACCCTGGACTTTCTTTTTAAGCTTTTTTGCTTCTTCTGCAACTCCCTTTTTCGAGTGCACCTTTGCTATTAGTTCCACGGCGTCAAGGTTTCTGACTGCGTTGTCCAGGTACCCGAAAACGTCGCCCTGGTAAGCCGAGATCCCGTACTTATCTTCAAGTTTCTTTACAATCTGTCTAGGCTCAAGCCCTTCTGTACGCAGCTTGATTATTTTTTCCGAAAACTTCTGTTCTGCACAGCCGCAGTAAGGTGAATCTTTGCATTTACAGGTTAAAAAGTCCGAAGCAAAGTTCAACAGGAGCTCCTGGATTTTTGCATCAAGCTGGGAAAGAGACTCCCCGTCAAAAATTATATCAAGAGTAGCTCCCTGAAAAATCCTTGAAGGCATATTCACATGCAGTGAGCTTCCTATCTGGTTTGCGTACTTGAAATATGCTGCATCGAAAAACTCCAGGTTCGTTGCGATCTTCAGGGATTCGTTTTCTCCAAGCACTGCATCCCGAATTAGAAAAGCTTTCGATACCGGAAGGAAATGAGCTGCAATAATTTTTCCAAAACGCGTAAGCGTTATTCGTTTTCCCTTTCTTTCCACAAAACGATAGCTCTGAAGGCGCAGAATCAATTTATCCAAGTCGTAGCTTCCAAACATCCAGTTATGGATCATTCTGAGGTCCTGCACCGAAGAGGTGACTGCAACCGATGCAAGCACTTCCTCAAGTTGCTCGGCTTCTCCATAATGTACGCCTGCTGAGAGCATTTCTCCCTGGAGCAGTTTAATTGCAACCTCTTCTTCGGTGTCGGACTGGGAACCTGAATAGGATTTCCCAGGCACGGGCATAAGCACAACAACTCCTCTGTCGTGGTAATCAGGTCTCCCTGCTCTTCCACTCATCTGCAGAAAGTCCTGGACTGAAATCCAGTCTATTCCCATTGCCAGGGACTCAAAGATCACCTGGGAAGCCGGAAAATCCACACCCGCTGCAAGAGCAGCCGTGGTCACAACTACCGGAATCTCTCCTTTTGCAAAGCGAGTTTCAACTTTCTTTCTCTCGTACTGGGAAAGTCCGGCATGATAGGGCGCCGCCTGAATCGAAAGGGCTCCTGCAAGTTTGTGGCAGTTTCGGCGGGAATTTGTAAAAACAATTGTCTGTCCCCTGTGCTTTTTGGAAGAAAACATTGAATATTCTTCTTTCGCAAGCTGGGAAATCAGCTTTGCCTTTTCGTTTTCCTGGCAGAAAAGGAGGTGCCTGTCTATTGGAACCGGTCTGTGTTCGTAACGGACAAGCCTGGCTCCAAGTTTCTTTGCATAGCCTTCGGGATTTGCAACGGTTGCGGAGAGATAAATGAATTGAGCTTCAGGTGCCACATACCTCAGCCTTCCTATCAATCCATCAAGCCTGTGCCCTCTTTCTTGGTCTTCGAGGGTATGAACTTCATCCACAACCACAGTCCCGATTTTGCCCAGAAAATCGGCATTTCCCGACCGAAGCATGTGGTCTATGCCCTCGTAAGTCCCTACAATGATATCCGCACCCGGGCTTGTCTGCATCTTCACGCGCTGAGAGGTTTTTATGAGAATTGCCCCGATTTTTATGGAGGTGGTAAGCCCGAGTTTTGAATAGCGCTCGTTGAACTGGTCATACTTCTGGTTTGCAAGTGCAACCAGGGGAACGAGGTAGAGCATTTTTCCTTTTTTGTTAAAGAGGTTCTGGATTCCTGCCATCTCCCCTATAAGGGTCTTTCCGGTTGCTGTTGCCGAGACTACAAACTGATTTTTTCTTTCCAGAAGCCCGGCTTCTATCGATAATGCTTGAACAGGCAGCAGGGTCTCGGATTTTTCAAGCAGCATTTCCTTAAACTTCTTTTGAAGGGGCAGGCTCTTTACCCTGATTGTAACACTGGCGGGTTTTGTCCTTATAGTATCGTAACGTGTGAACTCAGGATCCAGCCTCTCAGGACTCAGCATCCGGATAGTCCTGTCCAGGTCTCGGGTTTTTGAGAGCACCTGCTCCAAGAAATCTATGGATTTTTCCCCATACTGCACGCCAGCCGAACGGACTGCACGCAAAAGTTCTTCTTTTGCACATTCCAGGCAGATGAGTTCGTTGTTATATTTAATGGATTTACTATTTACAAAGTTGAAACGTTTATTTATCCAGCAGTGTTTACAAATTTTTACTTTGTCTGCATCAAGTTGAAAACCTTTGAGCATTTCCAGAAAAGCAGCCTCATTTGCAGTATCCCCTCCCTCTGCGAGCATTATCCGGTTTGCACTGCGCAGGAGTTCTATAAACTGCTGGGGAGGTATAAATTCTTCTTTTTTCTTGCCGGTGAGTAGCCTTATTTTATGGGGGCGTGGCCCTTTATAACTATCCTTTATTAGGAGCTCGGCCATATAAATCGGCTGTTTCATACGGTCCTTTATAGTCATAACTCTTATCTTCGATTTTTCAGCGTAGCCTAGGACCCAGAGCATGATTATTTATCCTGATATATATGAGTGGTATGAGTAAGCTTCTTTAAAAGCCTGTATATTTTCCTCCAAAGCTTAAACTTCGAAGTTTGAAAAATCAACATTCTGTTGTCTTATTAACTTTTAGCAGCGCAATTTGCGTTTACAGGTGAAAGTCTATTCAAATATTAGTTACACTTTCAGCATTGTTCGGGGAGTACTATTTATTCTTCCTTAGCACACCTTCCGGACTTCTACCTTTCCATCTTATTTGCAACCTCACTTTATAGGTAACTATTATATAAATATTTTATTACATAATTATTATATATTTAAACTTTTAAAGGGTTTCCTCGAATATCAACAGTATTAAATGTACCAGTTGAAAAATTTTTTTAAAATATTTGTTGGAGGAAGATATCAAGGAATTATTTTAAGATTGTTTGGGGGAAGTAACTAGAGAAACTACCTATCGAAAATACTAGAGTAAAAACTCTTTACATAGAAGCTGCTTATATATTGCTTCCTAAAGTACTGTTTTATAAACAAGCTCCTTCCTTTGCAAATTTGCACCTGCAGTTTCGAGTTTCCGGAATATTTTCTATCGTGCCCGAAATAATCTCAAAGATTGCATCCTGAGCTTTTCCCACGACCTCAGTAACTTCATCAGCGGTCAGTTTCTGTGTAGTCATTCCACATGCCTGATTTGTGATAATGGCAAGAGAAGCGTAACAGAGGCTGAGTTCTTTTGCAAGGCTCACTTCAGGCACACCGGTCATGCCAACAACATCTGCAAACTGGCTCATCATGCGGATTTCAGCCCTTGTCTCAAAACGTGGGCCTTCCGTACAGGCATAAATTCCTTCTGTATAGGGAAGTCCTCGTTTTTCCAGAGCACCTTTAAGGGCTGTCCTGAGCTCCGTGCAGTAGGGCTCAGAGACATCAACATGTACGGTCCTGTCATCATAAAAGGTAGAAGGCCGGTTCCGAGTGAAATCTATGAAATCGTCAAGGACTACAAAGCTGCCCACCGGATGCCCTCGCATTGATCCAACGGAATTCGTAGATATTACACGTTTTGCCCCGATGGAATATGCGGCCCAGACATTGGCCCTGTAATTAATCCTGTGAGGAGGAATATGGTTTTCTCCTGCATGTCTGGGGATTACTGCAACTCTTTTCCCTCTTATAGTAGTAAAATAAGCAGTAACTTCTCCATATGGAGTATGTACTGACTGACTTTTAAATTCTTGGTATGAATTAAAACCGACGCCACCGAGCACCGCAACTTCAACGTTTTCAGCTACTTTTCCCATTTTTATCTTCCTGGTGGTTTTTATTGTTACCCCAATTTCAATTTCATCTGGCTTTATTGAACCTTAAATCCTCTCGCAGGCCGCCTGCGGTCAGGCAAGTTTTTTCTTTCTTCTATCTCTTCCTTTCTCTTCTTTTTCGGGAGCCTGGTTTGACACGCTATATTTTATGCCTGCAAGAGCAATAAGAATAGCAACTGCGACCGAATACACAAAGTACTGGAGGGCAAGGGCTGCATCATTAGTAATGCCTTCCGAAAGGGAGGCTTTCGCTAAAATGTATGTACTTGCGCCCCAAAAAAGCAGCCCTGTTGCGATCACAAACAAAGAAATCGCGACATTTCTATAAACGGGCTTATTTTCCATCCTTAAATCGAAGATTTTCCCAAGATCAGCAAGCAGCAGGGCTCCTGTATACCACCAGACTGAAGCATTAATAAATACTGAAACAAGCGTAAGGGTTCCTTGATACCATACTCCTTCTGCCGAATAAAGCTTCCATACTTCCGTAGCTCCGTACGCAGTTGCTACAAGGATTGTAAGCAAGGAAGCCGTATAGCTGATAAAAACCATCCTCTGTTCAAGAAAAGCGTCCCAGAGCTTTTCTTTTTCAAGAGCAACAAGGTCGTCCAGCCCAAAACCCCTGTACAACATGTAAAGCCCTACGGCTGCAAGAATTCCCACAACTGCACCTTCGGGATAGCGGGCAAGTAAGAATATTGCATAAATGAGAAAAGCAAGCCCTAAAGGTACAAAGAAAGTCTGGGAGATTTTCGGGTCGCTGAAGACATGTTTCAGGATATAGTAAGTGCTTTCCAGATTTTGACTCTGCATTATTACGATTCTTTTCACGGAGTCAATTTTCATACGAGATTGAACAATAGGCACAAGCGTTTCGTCCTCTGCCCCATCTGAGACGAATATTGCCCTCTGCACATCATTCATATTGAGGAACGTTTCGAGCTGCTCGGCAATTTTCTGGTCTGAGATCACTCCAACGTTTTTGTCTCCTGCAAAAGAAACTATCTCAGCATCGACTCCTTTTGACCGCAATTCATCAAGAATTTTGATTCCGCCAAAAATCGTATTGGTATCAGAATCCTCCGGGTCTGCGATCCCAAGTGCGACGGCAGCCTGAACATTTGCCTCCCGTCCCACTATTGGGGTTTCGAGTTTTGCTTTTTCGCCCAGATCGTTATCTCTGTCTATGCATATAACTAAGGTCTGCATATCTCCTCTATAGCCTTCAATGGCTTACTCTATCGCAGAGAGCTGGTTTTTCATGAATACGGTATCTGATTTGGCTATTGGCTCTTATATCTTTCCTGCCGGAGTTTTACATAAACTCTTTTAATCAGTTAAGTTGCTTTACTTTTTACAAGCATACTATTTTAATTTATACTTTATAAGCTTGTAGCGTAACAGAATCTATTTTTTAAAATTTTGTTTTGGCAGTGGAGGGTTTTACTGTGCGTTATATAGTAGTTAAGTAATTAATAAAGTAATTTGTAAATTAATTTATAAAGTGGTTCCTAAATTAATTCGTTATGCAATTGATTAAGCAATTCGTATTTAACTTCTAAAGATACTTTTATAATTTTGAAAAACCATAATAAGTAAATGTTTACAAAAAAGGCTCTCTTTCTGAGAGAAATCCATTATCTTCATCAAAAATAAAAAGGGGTTTATATGGCACAAACAATGGAAAACGAAAGTAAAGGGACTGAAGCTGGAAAAAAGAGCAGAATACAGGATAAAGTTGGAAAGCTTGGCAACGACATTGACACACTTGCAAAGAAAACTGGGGACGAAGCCTTTAAACTTGCAAAGAATATAAATACTGAAATAAAATCAATCTCGGAGGAAATAAAATCAATTGATGTAAAGGATGAGGTAAAGAGCATCACTACCAGGGTTGAAAAACTGGTTGATACGACAGGCGATAACGCAAAAAAACTTGCTTCAGATATCAAGACCGATGTAAAGAAATTGGTGGATAAGATCGAAAGCCCTATTTCAAAGAAAAAACAATAACTGCAAAGTAACGAAAGTGAACAAAGTAACAGATAAAAAGGTAATAATCTTCCAGGTGAGAAGTAACTGTCTTCTAGGACTTACGCACTTGAGGTATAAAATCAAGTTCAATAAGCACTGTTGTTTAAATTTACATTTTAGACCGTTAAAGGTTTAATGCTATTGATTTTTCAGTTCAGATACGTAAGTCCTATCTTCTTAACCTTCTCTTTTATTGTCGGTTTTACTTCTCAATGCATATTCATCGAGTCAGTTTTGATCCCACATTCCATGCTTTTAATGTTTTTTTCAATTATATAATTTATTTAAAGAGTTAACTTTATTATTCAGTACGACGTCTGTATAAATTAAATTTGGGAGATCAGTATGCAACCATACTCTGGCATTTCCAGGAGGCTTATAGCCTCAATAATCGATACTTTCGTAATTATTTTCTTTTTTATGTTTTTAGAGCTAATCACAAAACCCCTAGATGAAACTCTTTTCTATATTCTGTTCTTTCTCATGATATGGGCTTATTTTGTCTTTCAGGAAAGTTCGACCCTAAAGTCAACAGTGGGCAAACAGGCTGTGAACATTATTGTTACTGATCTCAACGGAAACAGAATTTCCTTTATGCAGGCAACAAAGCGCTTTATTCTGAAAATTCTAGCTGTAATTCCCTTTTTTACAGGGTTTCTGCCGATTTTTTTTACTTCAAAAAAGCAGGCCTTTCACGACATTGTTGCAAAGACCGTGGTATTTATTCAGGAAGACCGATCTTAATCCAATTCCTTTCTCTTTAACTTTTTATCTTTTCTTTTTAACTTTCTTATTTCTTCCTATCTTTTTCCTTTTACTTTTTTCGTTTTCCATCCTTTTTCCTTTTTATTCCCTTACTTCCCTCATTTTCCTATTTTTTCCTTTTACTTTCCCTTGTTTTTTCTATATTTTTCCTTTTATTTCCCCATTTTCCTTGTTTTTATCTTTTTCCTTTTATTTCCCTATTTTCCTTGTTTTTATCTTTTTCCTTTTATTTTCCCCATTTTCCTTCCTTTCCCCTCTTATTTATCAACTCTTTCTCCTCCCTCTTATTTTATCAATTCTTTCTCCTATTTCTTTCCCCATTTTACTCTCTTTCCTTTCATTATTATCCTTTTCTCCTCTTCTTACTTTCACCCATTATATCAATTTTTTTACTATGAGTACTTTTTTTTATTATGATGTCTTAATGATTAATGGGAAGTCATTTGCTACCAGAGCAATAAAGGGAAGTCTATTATGCCTATTTCTTTCAATCAGCGCAATTCTATCCAGAACAGACCGATAAGCTTTCAGAGTCCTCTCTCAAGCCGTTCTCCTGAGATCTCTTTTTCTTCCGGGCCCGTGGAAGAAATAAAACTCTTCCTCGATATGGATGGAGTCCTTACGGATTTCACCACCGCCTGTGAAAAGCTTGGTGACAATATGATGTTCTGGTACAGCAACGACAGAGAACTCTTCTGGAAAAAGATTACATCTGCAGGAATCGAGTTCTGGTCAGATATGTCCTGGATGCCCGGAGGACGGGAATTACATGGGTTCCTTAGAAGCTCGGGCCTTTGTCCGACGATCCTTTCTGCGCTCCCCGGGCCTGAGAGGAAAAAAGCCTTAATCAATGCTAGAGAGGGAAAAATCAAATGGCTCAGAAAAGAACTCGGGCCCTCTTACGCAGAGGCTGCAATTCTCTGTTACCGCCCGGAAAAAGCCTTACAATCAGGAGTTTCAAGAGTTCTTATTGATGATAACTCCGAAAACATCCGCGAATGGGAAGAAGCAGGAGGCATCGGGATCCTGCATAAGAACACCAGCCGGACAATCCGGTGTTTCACTAAAGTTCTTGAAGTCGAGCAAAAGTTCTGATCTGCTAAATTTTACAGGGAAAAAATTCAGGCTTCTTGATTACAGGCTACTATAAGAGCCACAAGGTTTTGCCTGTGATTTTTGATATCTTCCTCCTCCACACCCTTTAACCACTTTTTCCCCCCGTGAATTGCGTGATCTCCGCAGATAAAGAAAATCGTTCCTTTTTCCGCATTCCGGTAGATCTTGCCCAGGTTTTCATCCACGACTTTTGCAGCCTTTTTCAATTCTTTCCAGTTTTCTGCCCTGTGGGAAAAACGGTCAAGGGTTCTGAGGTGAACCGCCAGAATATCGGGTTTTTCTTTGAGTGCAAGTAACGCATAATTTGTTATCTGAAGGTCATAATCCAGGATATCCTCGGAATCCGGAACTCCATAATATTCTTTTATCCTTCCCCTGAAACTTTCCGCACCTTCGGACTCTATGACCGCGGACGCTTTCATGCCTGCCCTGCAAGCCCATTCCATAATGCTTTTCAGTCTCGGGTTTTCCGAGTCTTTTGTCCTTTCTGTATAAATGTCCGCGGTTGAGTAGATATTATGCTCTTCAGGCAGGTATCCTGTGAAAATCGACGCAATCGCAGGAGATGTTATGGTTGCTGGGGATCTGCAGCTGAAGAGAAGTCCTTTTTCGGCGATTTTGCTCAAATTCTTCATTATCGGAGAAAAATAGTTATAAAGAGAATACCCCAGACTGTCAATCACAATAATTACTGCTCTTTTGCAGCTTCTTTCCTTTGCATAGCTCTCTACTTCCGGAATTGACCTGCCAGTAGGCGGAACCATAGGGATTTTCAGCAGTTTCGAGATCGTAGGGGCAATATCAATAGTGTTACACTCTAATATTTTCATGTGCTCTCCAATACATTATCTGGCAAGCCGCTTATATGTTTTTCCTGTGTTCCTATTTTAAACTCATATGACTTACGCGGTTGAAACGAGAAATCGATAGCGCTAAACCTTTAACCGTCTAAAGCTCATATTTAGCTATAACGTTTATTGTGCTTGATTTTGTATATGAAGTGAGTACGTCCTATCAGATAACTGTAAATAATTATATCGGAGTGGTATGAATTTCCAAGGGATAGAATAGAGTATCCGAGGGGCAAAATGAACGCCAAAGATGGAGAAGTCTCTGAAGCAGAATCACCTGAAGACGGGGAAGGGTTTTCAGAATTGATCAGGTATACCCTGCCAGGCTACCTTTTAGGGCTTCTGGCAGGAATCTTTCTGGATTCTCAGGGATAGCAGCGAAGCTCTTTTGGCAGTGGTTTATTCGCACGCTTGCAGGCGAAGGGGAAAGCATCTTTGAAGGAATTTTTTCAATACAGAATAGCGGAGAGCCGTAAAATTGTTACACTTTATTTACCCAGGCCAGTGACTCCTTTGAATCTAAAAATCGTATATCTTTTGGCAAGTGTTTTTGGTTTTTCAACAGGAATATATTCAGGTGCACCATAATATTCTTCGGGGATTGGTATGGTTGGTGCAATTGGTAAGAGTATAGAGCTTTCAGAAACTATTCTCAAAGAAATACTCGATTTGTATAAGGACATAAGGGAACTCTCTGATGAAGAGATTCTCTCCTGCTCTTCGGACAAGCCCGAAAAATTGTTCCTGAGGCTGGATGCTTTAATTACTCTGGATTTGGGAAGTGATGTAATTTCTATTCTCCTGAACAATCAGGAGCTGGAACCAATTTTCGCTCACATTAATCGATTCAGAAATTTATATACAGTAAGGCTGGAAACCGGATATGCAAAGGAAATTCTTGCGAGCCAATCGTCCTGGGATGTCCTTGAGAAATTTCCCTTTTACAAAAATTATCTCAAGCTGGTTCGGACAGAATACGAAGGTTTCGAGCTAAAAGCCGGAGACAGGATTTCTTTCCTCGGAAGCGGGCCCCTTCCCCTGACACTTATCATTTTCTTCAAATATTATGCGGTAAAGGGCAAAGGGATAGAGCAGAATCCTGAAAGGACATGGCTTTCAATAAAAACGCTTGAGAAGCTGGGGCTTTCGGAAAATATCACTATAATTACCGGGAATCATCTATCTATCAACCCAATTGATTTTCTAGATCATGGCACCGGGGTAAAGGCTCTCATGATAGCTGCCCAGGCTGAACCTAAAAAAGAAATTCTCGATTATTTACTAAAAGTAATACCTCCGGGCTGCAGGATTTCTTACAGAATCTACGAAAAAGGCTTAATGAAACTGCTAAATCGGGACTCTCTGCTTAATTTACCTGAAGGTTACAGGGAATATAAGAGAATCCGGCCTGAGCCTCCCGTATATAACACAGTCATCTTTCTGGAGAAAAAAGAGTAATTGCTCCGGAATTCCGGAGTAGTAACAGACTATCTTAGTAGTAACAGACTATCTTAGTAGTAACAGACTATTTTAACGAATTACTTATCCCTTACCGGGACCTGAATTTCAGTCATAAGCTCTTCTTCAGGAACTTCTGCAGGATCATTGAAATACAATTCTCTGCTCGGGCTCAGAGTTTCCAGGTTATTCTCCCTAGCATACGAGAAAATCTGGTTATAACCGGCTTCGACTCCAGGATACGGCCCTCGGTAGACCACCGAGACGGCTCTTATAGCAGGCAGGGTTTTTACTTCCATTTTCGGGTCTTCGACTGAGATCCTGCCCGATACCGGCAGGGCGATCTCGATATCAGCGCCGGTTTCTTTGTACTCTTCGTCATGGCAGAGGAATATGACCGGACCTGTAACTTTTACACGGTTTCGCTGATTTTCAGGACTGTCGACGCTTGTGCAGATTTCGCCTATAAGTTTTCCAATAGTTGCCACAAAAGCTCCTTTTTCACGCTTGCTTATTACTCGCATCTCGGGTATTTCCTTTATAACGGGTTCTGTAACAGACATTTTGAATAACTCCATAACTTTTCCATTGTGTTTGCAGGCGCCCTGCAAGATCTCTTCGATCCTTTGCAGCTGTCCTATTTCCAGCCGGGTTTGTTTAAGTTTTTTCCTGAAGCCTGCTCCTATATACTCGAAGTCTCCTTTGCTTTCCGCATCCAGAAACAGGGAGATTTCTTCCAGGGAAAATCCAAGGAAGCATAGAGTTTTAATTTTCATTCCCTGTTCCAGCTGGGAAACGGTATAGTACCTGTATCCCGTGAAAGGGTCCTTTGCTTCCGGTAAAGCTCAGAAAATGTTGCTGTTACTAACAGCTGTTTAGGATGGATTTTTATGTAAAAATTACATAAAGTAAGTGTATGGGGAGAATAGAACCAATTGATAATTATGCCCACAGATTAATTAAGATTTTCGATACTTCTGAAAAGCCTGCTGAAAATCTAACTGCTTTTAGACTTTTTATTAGAAAAGAGGGTAATACAGGCTTAAGTGATGAAACACTAAAATCTTATTATAGTGCCTTCATTGTTTTTTCACGTTGGTGCTCTAAACCTTTAAATGATTTAACAGAGTTGGACATATTAGATTTTTTAGATTATTTAAAAGCCTGTGGTTATGCAGCAACGTCTATGCATTCATATAAGGGTGTATATAAAAAATTCTTTAATACACAAAACAAAGAACTTGCTGAGCTATTCAAGGAGAGAAGACCACCTACCAACAGTGAAAACAAGAAACGGGAGAACCTGCTTACCAAGGAAGAAGTAGAAAAGATGATAAACACGGCTAACAATTACCGCGACAAAGCTGTCATTGCAACTCTGTATGAGAGCGGTGCCAGGCGAGGAGAGCTGCTATCCTGTAGAATCAAAGATGTAATTTTTGATGCTAACGGTGCCCGAATTACACTTAAAGGCAAAACTGGCACTAGGATCGTACGGCTTGTCTTCGCTGCCTCGTTTTTACGAGATTGGATTACAAACCACCCGTGCAGGGACACAAAAGGTAAACCTGATAAGGAAGCTTTCCTGTGTACTTCACTCCACTCTAAGATAATAACTGCACCTAGTGGCGAACAAATAAATTTTATCGAGCGTCTCGCCAACCAAGGACTAGACAAGCAATTAAAACGTATAGCTAAACGCTGTGGTGTAGAAAAAGCCGTAAATCCCCATGCATGGAGACATGCAAGAGCAAGTGATCTGGCTGAGCACCTGACTGACCAGCAATTAAAAAGAGTTATGGGGTGGAGACCGGACTCTAGAATGGCTGCAGTTTATGTGCATGATGTAGATACTGAAATGGCTCTTTTAAAGCTCAATGGTATCGAGATAGAGGGTACTTATACAGATGGTTTAAAGGTAGGAAGATGTCCAAGGTGCAAAGAACTCAACCCAGAGACACAAGGATATTGTGGAAAATGTGGGCTGCCTTTAAAAGATGCGACGGCGGCGGAAATAGAAAGAGGCAAACAAGACCTTGATATGGCTGTCATGCAAGCTATTGCAGCAAATCCTGATGTCCTGAAGGAATTAACTGAAAGTGTTGCAAGACTTCAGAAGAAAAATTAAATAAGTTAAAACATTTTATATATTTTGTGAAACTTTAGTTGTATGGGAATGGTGAAGACCAAACCGCTCTGCGGACTATGGCTGTCCAAGAACCATACACCCGAAAAATAAAAACAGATGAGTCTCCATTGAAATTCTCTGAATTCATACAGAGCCATGAAGCTACACTGAGATACCTGCTACAGTGGGGCAGCCCCTTGGAGCAGGCGAAAGTGTCGATAATTTATGAGTTAGCAAAAAGTGAAACCTGAGCTTCAAAACTCAGGCTTAACTTATGCTTCTGTTCTAATCAAAAACAGGTGAAACTGCTTACTTTTTTGTGTTTGAATCTACAACGGAACTCCGTTAAACGGGGCAAAATATGCCTCTCCATTCTGTTTTACAGATCAATGATACCTTCCTTACACACGAAGGGCTCTTTTGATTCAAAGGAGGCATATAATGAAGACAAATATCAAAATTCAGACACATGTATCCGAAGAGATGATGAAAAGGATTACAAAAGCACGTGGAATTGCAAGTACTAGTGCGTGGGTGCGTGCAGTGATTGAACAACATTTTAATAACAATCCTGACGGCAGATTTGATCAGGAGGGACAGCATGACTGAAAAATTTGACAGGAGTTATGCTGCTCAGTTCCTTGGCAAAAATGCGGAAATTGTCGCAGCATGGGAGAAGTCATCTGACCCAATAAGAGCAGCACTAGCAATTTTGCTGAAACAAACAGCGGGAGATGTAAACTGCCTCGGATAGTTATTTCAGGTCTCTTTAGTATTATTAACTGCTTTGATTTTTTACTAGTAAGTTTTAGGGAAGACTTGGGGCAAAGTGTATATAAACAAAAATTCTAAAATTTAGAGTTTTTATAAACTTTTAGGAAGACTTATATATGTATAGGACAGTATATAATATAACAAGTTTGAACATATATCAACAAACTGTAAAATTAAACAGACGGTGAAGAAATGCATATTCGTAATGGAAAAATAGGCGTAGAGGTTTTTCTAGATCTTGAGACTTACTATGCCCTCGAAGCGATGAGAAAACCAGAAGTACCTCGTGGGACTTTTTTCGGAAAAGCTCTAGGAGAAGTAGTAAATTTTCAAAAAACTATTGAAACCGGAGAAGTGTAAAGAAGATCATAGACCACTACAAGGACCCCTTCTTCAAAGGTTCCCGCCTGTGAAAAGGTCCTGTAGGGCTGTGTACCTAAATCTATAAGAGATTCAGGAAGTTCTTAACAATGTTTGCTATAGATTATTATGCTGTTCAGGTATATAAAGATCGCGTAGGTATACCGCAGTCACGTGTAACGATTTTTGATAGCAGTGTAAAGAAAACTTTACATTTTACACGGGTCACCGCAACAGGTAAAGTAAAAAGTTACTCTAGAATTAAGGCGTTGACTTCGGCTTTTGGAAGGAGGGCTTAAAAATGGAAGAATTTAAAACAAATCCTTCGGAGCTTCTACGGTTTCACCAACTACTCACAAAGGACCGGAAGGGATACATGCCTTACTATTTCCCCCTCCAGCGAGAAGGAAAAGACCCGTGGGAGAGGGTAAGCTGGAAAGCTAACAGAAAAACTTTGAAAGAGGCTCTCTACCTGATGCAAAGAGGCTGTAACATTGGAATTGCGGCAAAAGCTGACGATCCTCTAGTCATTATAGATATTGATGACATGGAGCAAGTACCAGACATTAAACCTACACTACAAACTATTTCAAGAAAGAGAATTGGCAGGCATAATTACTTCTTCGCTAAGGATGAAACGGCTAAAAGGAATATAGCGGCTGACACTGCAGGTGAAGTTAGGGCGTGCTGGCAGTATGTAGTTGCTCCTGGGTCATATGTGCCTTGTGGTGAGAAAGATTTTGCCAAGATGCCTGAAGAAGAGAAAGTGAATGCAGGACACTATACAGTGTTTAAAGAGCTGCCTGTAAGTGAAATAACTTATGCTGAGTTCCCCCAAGCATATAAAAATTCTGACATGGCAAGAAAAATTGTAGATACTGAAGCAGCTATCAGGAAAATAGTGCCTAAAACAAGCACAAAAAAGAGTTACAGAAGCAGCGCTCTCTGGGATTTAAGTATCGAGGACGTTTCAGGACTTTCAGACACAAAAGGAAAAAGGGTCCCAATGCCTTTTGAGATTCATGATTCAGGCACTTATAAAAATTGCAGTGTTTCACAGGGCTTATTACATTGTTGGAGGCATGAAGTTTCTCACAATGCATTCAGCTACTTGTGCATTTTAGCAGGCGTGATGACCTGTGAAAATGCAGGGCTACAGCATGGAGGCAGGCACTACGGTGCAGATGCGACAGATGGAGAGACTGTTTTCAGGGTATGGAAGTATGCTAAAGAAAAGGGCATGATACCTAATAATGACCCAATACCCCTTTCGGCTCTTAAATACTTTGCAAGGTCTAAGGGAATTTGTAAAGAGATTAAAGATGGAAAATTAACTTCATTGCAATATCAGATTGCTGTGGCTATGCTGAAAAAGGAGGTGTATTAGATGCCAGAATTTAAAACTCTCTATAATGTTGCAGAGTATGCTGTCAAGAACATTGAGCCGTGTGACATTGAAAAATTCATGCTTGATGAGAATGCTAAACTAGTCGAACCTCTAAACAAAATCGAAGGAATTATTAGAAGCACTGTAGAACAGGCTGAAATCCTTAAAGCACGAAAAAACCAGGAAGAAAAAAATCAAGCTCGTGGCCAAAGTTACTATAAAAAATTATGGGAAGATGCAATCAGTAAAAAGCCTATAACTATAGAGCTAGCTAAAGAATTTTTAAAAGAAAATATGTTAAATGAAAACACAAATTTTGCTGAAGAGTTCATAGTTGAAACTATAAAAGAATCTTTCAACACGAAGAAAATAAATGTAATATTAAGCTACTACAAAGAACAGAAAAAAGCATTTGATAAAGGTGTAGCACAGAGCACAAGGGAGGCTGCAAGGCTTACGAAAAGCATGAGTAGCCAGTGCTACGGTGCATTTTCTATAAAGGATGAAGGTATTTTTAAAGAGAAAGAGATTCTTTTAAAAGACGGTAGCTACGCCACCATAGACGAACTAATCACAACCACTAAGTGTAATGTCGAGGCACTAGGAAAAAATGTAGATGATAATAATATACTCTATAAACTTAGATTTAAAGACAACTTTGGCAACGAAAGAGTAATCTGGAGAGCAAATCATGAGCTTATGCAGAAATCAGGTGTTCTAGGTCTGCAAAAAGAAGGCATGTTCTTTACGGAAAGTAATGCAGGGAACATATCAGCCTTCTTTGAAGCTGTGATTAATGCAGAAAAGGCTATACTGCCAAGGGAGACAGCAGCCTCAAGGAATGGTTGGAAACTAGACAATGAGCTTTTTGTCTGTGGTAATGTCGGGTACACTGCAGAGGGAGAGAAGGAAATTTTACAGGTAGGAAACCCTCTTGCTGACTTTTACACTAAAAAGGGAACCTTAGACGCTTGGGTTAAAGGCACAGAAAAACTGTGGGAATTCCCTGTAATGCATATGAAAATGTACCTGGCTTGTACGCCTGTAATTCTGACACTACTTGGTATTCCTTCCTTTGTGGTAGAACAAAGACTACACTCAGGTAGAATGAAAACGGAGACCTCCAGAGTCGCTGCTTCAGCTTGGGGAAGTCCTGTAGAACTACAACTAACAGCAGACTCAACAAAGTGCGGCGTGCTTGCACATGTTGAATTCAACAACAATTTAGCTACATATATTGACGAAGCAAAAATATCACCAGAAATAAGAGACCTTGTTTACATGATTGCTAACGAAACAGGCAGGTCAAAATCAAACAAGGACCACGGATTAGAAAGAGGAAAAAATTCAACAACTGTCGCAATTATGACATGCGAAAATCCAATACTGCCTGACAATGCACACACAGGGGAGCTTGTAAGAGTTGTACCCCTTTCGTGGGGTGTAGAGGAACTTTTACCTCAAGATGTAGTATCAGAAATTACAGAGACTTACACTGAAAATTATGGGTTATTTGGTCCTTTATTCATAGAGAAAGTTTTCGAACAGCATCAAGAACTTAAAATGAGATTCAATGAAAACCTTAAGAAGCTACCTAACAGTGAAGACAAGACAGGGGATTATGTCACCAGTGCAAGAGCAAAGCGTTTTTACGCTGCTATAGCCACTGCAGGAGATATAGTTGAAACAATTTTTAGAGAAATTGGAATAAAAAGTATGGACAGCACTGACTTGTGCTCAAAATTGTACTATCAAAATGTTATTGCGTCATCAAGATTTGAGCCTACTTATCTGAAGGCGTACAAGGCAGCTATAGCTATGTATGCCCGAAACATGGTTTACTTCGTTAATGAAGACGATGAGGAAAACCTGGAAGAAAATGAGGAAGACCTAGAAGAAAACAAGAAAAACGAGATTAACCACGAAAAGTATGGATGGATTAAACAAGTAATACAAAAGAATGAAGATGGTTCTGAGTACTCAAAGGGCTTATGTGTCTGTTTTGACCCGAAAGTTTTGAGGAAACTGTTAAAAGAAGAAGAGTATGCTGTAGAAGGAGTACTGAAGGACTGGAAAGAGCATGACTTGATTTACTATCAATGGGAAGGTAACAAAGGAAGTAAGTATAAAAGTGCAACAGTATCCCTTAAAGTGAAACAGGATAACAAAGCAGCAGCAACCTCTACGCGCGTATATGCACTTCCTTTTACGAAAATGCAGGAGATCAATGGAGATATGGAAGAGGAATTAGAAAAGAACGATAAGCATCCAGGCAAAAAAGAAAAAGAAGATATAGATGATATTTTAAAAGCGCTAGGTAAGAAGGAAAATGAGGTTAATCTTGAAAACGTACGTAAAGTACGAGAGAAGGTGCTCAAAGTATGCAGAGAACAGAAGGGACCTGTAGACCTTGAGGAGCTTGTAAAAAGTGTTATAGAGCCAGACTTCACCATAACACTAGACACAGCAAAAGTGCTAATTTCAAAAATAGCAGAAAGAGGAGGTGTAGTACTGAACAAAGAAACCGATGAGAGAGCAAGGCAAGTACAGAAACCTTCTGCAGAAGGTACAAACGATACTACTAAAAAAGCCTGCAACGCATAAGCAGGTTTTCTTTAATTTATCTTTTCAAGTTCCTCACTACGAGGAACCGCTTTTCTACCTTCTAACTATCTTTCTTTTCCTCTCGTGGGCTACAGCTTTTGAGCAAGCCACTCTTTTTCTCTCTGTTCTTTCTCAACATGCTTTTCTCAAGCCTATCTTTCTTAAAGCAACCTCACAATTAAACAAGTGTGTCACAAAAAGGTTATTTTTTACCCGTAACCGAACAATTCTCTATTCTAGACCACAAGTGCTAATGAAAAATGTGGAAAACAGTTCACTTCTAAATAACTTGGTTACGGGTTTGGTTACGGGTTAACAATAAGAAGAAACGTTATCTGTAGAATACTTTCACTTTAAGGTTACGGGTGTTACGGGTGTTTTGAAAAAATCTCTCAAATATTTTCACGTTATTTCACACACACTTCTATAAAGTTTAATAAGCGTGTGAAAAAAGAAAAATTTCTATGGATGAGCACAATTTTACCCGTAACACCCGTAACCTAGACAAACAATATGGCAGTAAGTAACGTTTTTGTTTCAAAAGCACCCGTAACCAAACCCGTAACTTACCCGTAACCACCCGTAACCAGTAGAGGAAGACTAACCATAAAAAATAACAATACAATAACTATACTATCTATCTACACTAATCTATTCTGCTTTTACGGTTTATTGTTAATTGCATCTCTATTTTTCCCTTCGTGTTTTATCTTTAGCTATGCCTTAGTCCCCCGAATGCTTTGCTTATGTGCCTGTGTGCTTTTGTATCTTTTAAAATTGCATTTTTGTCTCTAGGTACTCTAGGCACTCTAGATCAACTTTCACTCAACTTTCTTTATAAGAGTTTTGAGTAGAACTTTGCCTAGAATGCCTAGAATCAGTATTTTTGCCTAGAGAGGGAATTTTTAAATATAAGACAGTTTACTTATTTTGCTTTAAACTGCTTCCCTCGCGTGATTTTGACTATTTAGATAAGATCCTGTGTTTTATGTGTTTTTACAGTTTTGAGGCTTCTTCATGTGCTCTGTAGCTTTCTTTTCTCCTTGTAATTCAAATAATTTTTTCTTACACACTGTAGTACTTTTTTACAATCTGCCTCAGCCATCTGTATTTCGTAATTTACCTTCTTTATTTTTTCAGTAAAATGACGAGAAGCTTATTGAGAGGAATAAGAGTTGAATCATTAAAGGAATTAAAGGAGAGAATTAGTCAATATATAAACCAGATTAACGAAAAGCCAGTCATTTTTAAATGGAAATATAAAGTTAAAGAAAGGGACGAAATGCCTGGCAGAATTATAATCTAAAAAAGGGGAATTAATTAGGAATCGATGCACTAGTTTTATACTCCGTCCTAAAAAGAGAAGAGTCTTTAGCCTTAAGTTTCAAGCTGAAATATTATACAAATAGATATCACCTTCTTCCGGATATTTTGGAGTATTGCGTGAGTCCATATATACAATCTTATCATCGTAAATTGCAGGCTCTCTTGCATAAGTGCTGTTTGTAATACGAGTTGTCCCATTGGTTGAGATATTGTACATATAAATGTCACTCAACCATTTTTCTCCTTCTCTGTATATTTTTTCCAATACTATTCTATCACCATATACATCTGGATTCTTTGAATTGCCGTCAAAAGTGACTTGACGTGTTTTATGCTTAGCAATATCTCGCATATAGACATCCATTGATCCATTCTGGTACTCTACCCACACAACAATGTTTCCGTAAATTTTACCACCACTTGCTGTACCAGTTCTGCGAATGTCACTTACTCTTTTTGTGGGTATGTCGTATATGGAAATGTTTGTACTCCATTCACCTGAATTTACCTGATTTGACCAGCTCCATACAATTTTATTCCTATAAATAGAAGCACTGCAGGTTGCATGCTCATACCGAGTTAGCTGAGTTTCTTCATTTGTGCTAAGATTGTATAAGTACAAACTGTTATACTGATCATTTTGATAATCTGCAGGCTGGCCGTCAACAGATTTTGACCTTACATACACAAGGTTATCACCATAGATCGCTGGTGTGCTTGCGTTAACGATTTTAATCTCTTTGCCAGTGGAAATGTTATACACAATTACGTTTTCTTCATCCCACCATGTAACTTTATCTCCCTGAACAGATGGGCAATCTCCCGCATGTCCTAACCCGGTTATGTTTCCAGTAGTCAGGTTATACATGCCCGCTGAGTCAGTAACAGTCTCAGCCCATGTAACAGTGTCGCCATAGATTGATGGATTAAATGTTAGACTCGACTGTACGACCATAGTCTCTTTGCCAGCTTTTGCTATTGATGTAAAGCTTATGAGAAAAATCAAAACAAGTGACAGATATATTATTTTGTTCCCCAAATTAACCCCCATAAAGAATGTAATACTGGAAAACTACATCAACATTGCTGCTCATTAGCAATGTGGGGGAAAGGGAACTAAGAACGAATACAGGAAAATACTTACTTTTTCAGCTTACATGCAATATGCTCGGAGCGAAAACAATAGTGTTGCAGAAGAACTGATGAAAAACAGCTCTCAACAAACATTCGGGAGTTGTTAACAGCTTTAGGCAAGAATCCCCCAGGGCTTTAACCTAGTGGGATGAATGCCGTCCTCTTTCTTTTGCAAGTATGTTTACAAAGTCATCACGTTCAGAGTAGTATGGAAGCCTATTGTCAAGTCCAAAAGCGTAAATCATTCTTTTGAGTGACTGAGTTGTTACAGTTTCTAAATAAGCACGCTTATTGATAATTATCTCTCCTACTGCTTATCATTACTCATATGTATAGGCTTTGACACATAAATAAATTTTTGAAAGTAATTGGCTAAAAATATTTTTTCTTGTTATTGTTCGTGTGTCACGCTTCAGGCACTATCCCTGGAACTCCCGCCCTGAACTGCACGAATCGTAGTACGTGTCACAAAAGATGAAAAGAAAGATAAAAGTAAAAGAGATCAGAGATGTAAGAGCAAGAAAGGCATTAAATAAAAATAGAAAGGGAGTTATCCATTTATTACTTTACAGTTACTTTTTTGCAGCTTTTATCGTAATGGCTGACTTTTTAGTCTGCTGTACGTGACAATTTCCAGCACCGTATACAGTCACTTTTGCATCATAGGTCCCCGGCTTTTTTACAGTAAGCGAGCAATTACAGATGTGTTTTTTCGTGCAGTGTGTACAGTAAGATCTGCAGGAAGCGACTACCTTTCCACTTTTATCCAATATCTGATATTGAACAATTTTGACAGTGCCTGACGTGTAAGTTGTAAGCCCAATTTTAGCTGGTGCGGTTCCGGTTGGATTGTTTACTGTAAACTTGACAATTTTTAAATTGCACGCAGGACTAGCTGAAGCGCCTGCGGTGGCAGTACATACTGTCAAAACCAATAAGGCTAGTACAAAGAAAGTTGTTGTTCGTTTCATCAGTTCACATAAATACACAATTGTGAATATATAATTTTGTATATGGTCTAAATAACTATAATTAAATATAAATATATATTAAGACGTGGCTTTCAAAAAAATACAGCTATTTATAATTCTAATAATTTGACGATATGTTCACCTTTAGGCAAAATCACTCGATTGTTAACCGCGATGATCCACTTCGTCGTAGATGGAATCCTGATACTAGCCAAGGTTAGAACTTACACACTTAAAGCACAAAGATAATGGATTAAAAAAGAGATTCTTAAGGCATTTTGCCCTACTTTTTAATAATTTCTATATATTCTTCCAACAATATAGTCCATATCAACAGGTCTATATTGAGTTACATCAACTGATGCATTTACGGTCTTATTCTCAAAGTTTATGAATGGGTATTTAACCAAATTATTATTATGTTGATGCCCATGGATTACCCATTCACTCCACCTTGCTGGCACATCTTTTGGGTCATGAACTATGTAAAAGCTCCTGCCTTTATATTTAATAACTCCAGGTTTATCAAATTGAATTTGGCGCGAAGGGTCATGGTTTCCTTGAATGAATATAATCTGACCATTTAACATTTTCAACCAATCTACAAGTTTTATATGTTTGGTAAATGCAAGATCGCCCAGGAAATATACTGTATCGTATTTAGATATGGATCTGTTCCAGTTCCAAATTAACGCTTGATTCATACTGTTTAATGAATCAAAAGGGCGATTACAGTATTTCATTATGTTGTAATGTCCCAGATGAAGATCAGATGTTACCCATGTTTTCATATTTATTCTAACCAGTAATGTGTCTTCTCTATCGTATGCTACTTTAAGGTATACACTAATATCGGGGTAGAAGATCTGATCTACCCCTCCTCTCTATGTTTTATTGCTATCTCGCGTAGTCAGAAAACATGGAATTTGTTCTTTTTCCTCACTATACGGAGGTCTGTGACAAATCACTTCTATATCTTCCAGCTGACTTGCCGGTTTTGAATACTTTCCTCTACTGTGCCAATATAAAGGTATATTTAGACATTCATGCATCTCAGGAAGTCGGTGATCAGCACAAAGCGTTTCACCACATCTGTGGCACTTGAAATGTAATGACGGTATGCGGTCGCCACAAAATTCACATGTTGCTATAAATATTCCCCCTATCAAGTTTTTTTCTATTATATGTCCGTAGTTGTTATTTATAGTCCAGATCGCTTATATAACTTATTGTACATTTATAAAAAGATACGTAAAATCCACAGTTTTTTACATTAGGATGAGTCACAGACGAGTCAAGAATTGTTATGTATATATGACCCTGTACCCCAAGCAGACAAAATAACTATTCAAAAGGACTTTTTAATAGAATGCAACTGCCAGAAAATTTTATACTTTTTTACTGTTGTGTCAAAAACTTACGAGACCCGAACAATCCTTCATAATAATTCCGTCCCAATTAATGATAGGAAACGCAGGGTTGAAAATATGGTTCCGTTGCAAAAAATCTCAGAATAGCATGTAAACCTATGGATAATAAATAAAAGTTAAAATATTTGAGAAAATGTACCAATATTATGGAACTATTCAAATAATTGATTAATATATTTAGCTTCATTAAGACCAGAGTAATTTAGATTCTTGAT
>NZ_DAVG01000122.1 GCF_002505485.1 Methanosarcina sp. UBA5
GACGGGACTCGGGTGACGGAACTCGGGCAGCGAAGCATTTACATGTAAGGTGAGCATAGAGTCCACGAAAAGCCGACAAAAAGAAAGGCTAAAATAAAAATAAAACTGGATGACTGGCAGAGGAAAATCAATGGCTGTATGGAAAGGAAAGAAAGTGGTTCTCCGTACCACTATGGGTGATATAACAATTGAACTCTTTGAGGACATGCCGATTACGTCGGGAAATTTCGCAAAACTTGTGGAGAAAGGCTTCTATGACGGAGTTATTTTTCACAGGGTGATTGACAAATTCATGATCCAGGGGGGAGACCCGACAGGTACAGGTATGGGCGGGCCAGGTTATGAGATTCCAGATGAATTCACAAGCCATAACCGGAACGATAGGGGGACTATATCTATGGCAAATGCAGGCCCGAACACAGGCGGCAGCCAGTTCTTTATCAACCTTGTGAACAATAATCATCTTGACAGGATGCACCCTGTGTTCGGAAAGGTAGTAGAGGGCATGGATGTAGTGGATTCTATCGGAAAAGTAAAAACTGACCGCCAAGACCGCCCGAAAACCGAAGTAAAAATTATAAAGGCTGAACTAGTCTGAAATTTCTGATATTTCAGGTCGATTCCTACCTTTTATTTTTCCTAGCTTTCCAGCTTTCTATCTTTTATGCTTTCTATTTTTTATTTCCCATATTTCTACTTTCGATTTTTATATTTATCTATTATTTTTAATTTTCACATCTAATTATTTTCTCTATACACTCTTTCTGACATCATTTCTAACCGTCATTTATGGCCACTATTTCTGATCACAATTTCTGCTCACTATTTCTGATCATATTTTCGGATACAATGATAAAAAAGCCCGCCTAATTAGAATATAATTTCTTTTATCGGAGACTGATGAAGCCTGCTGAATGTTCACAGGAGAAGAGATTTTTGTGTGGGAAATAGAAGAGGGATTGGATTTTCTGGCAAGTGAAACCCTTAAAGCCAGGTATCTGCGTGAAGGGGAAAAGGATTGGGAGGATGTCTGCGAGAGAGTTGCTAAGGCAATTGCAGTAACTGAGGAAGAGTATCTCGATTTCAAAGACCTCATGGTCAGAAAGATTTTTCTTCCGAGCTCGCCAACGCTCATGAATGCGGGCACTGAGCTCGGACAGCTCGCAGCCTGTTTTGTAATTCCTGTGGAGGACAGGGTAGAGGAAATCTTCGATTCGATTAAAACTGCAGCTCTGATCCAGAAAACCGGAGGAGGCACAGGTTTTGATTTCTCAAAAATACGCTCTGAAGGTTCTCCCAGCTCCTGTAGCGAGGACGCGACGAGTAGCCCTGTAGCTGTCATGAAACTTTTCAATGAGGCAACTGAGATCGTAAAACGATTTGGAAGGCGCCGTGGTGCCAATATGGGCATCCTTGATATTTCCCACAACGATATTCTTTCTTTCATCAGGGCAAAGCATGTCGAAGGAGAGTTGAGTAATTTCAATCTCTCGGTTATGGTGTCTGACGCTTTCATGGAACTTGTTGAAACAGATAAGGCTGGCGAAGTCTGGAACAGGCAAACAAGCGTGACAGTCGAGCATATATTTTCCGAGATTGTAGAAGGAATCTGGAGAAACGGCGAACCGGGCATTCTTTTTTATGACCGAATAAACAGGGATAACTTCACGCCCGCACTTGGAGATATCTCGGCCACAAATCCCTGTGGGGAAGAACCGCTTCTGCCTTTTGAAGCCTGCAATTTGGGCAGCATAAATCTTTCCCTTTTCGTTATCGACGGAAAAGTAAACTGGGACTTTCTTAGGGAAGTAGCCGGAAAAGCTATCCGTTTTCTAGATAACGAAATTGATAAGAATACATATCCTGTTCCGGATATCGAGGCTGCAACTAAGAGGACCCGGAAAGTAGGGCTTGGGGTAATGGGGCTTCACGATATGTTTTTAAAGCTCGGGCTGCCGTACGATTCACGGGAAGCCCTCGAGCTTGCGGAAAAACTTATGGAACAGGTTACCTGGGCTTCGATCAGGGAATCAAGGAAACTCGCTGCGGAAAAAGAAAGTTTTCCCGAATATGAGGATTCCACATGGGAACTTCCAATGAGGAATGCTGCATTAACTGCAGTAGCTCCGACAGGCACGATAAGCATTCTTGCCGGTTGCTCGGCAGGAATCGAACCTGTTTTCAGCTGGGTCTACAGGCGGGCCCAGACCGTAGGCAGGGAATTTATGCTTGTTCATCCGTTTTTTAGGGCGCATTTCAAATCCAAACTGCCAGAAGCTGACTATAACCGGCTTCTTGAGCATGTCTATAAATACGGTACCATGCAGACTGTGGAAAATCCGGAACTTGTAAGCGAAGAGGAAAAGCAGCTTTTCAGATCTGCGCTTGACATTGACTGGAATGCTCATATTGATATGCAGGCCGCGTTTCAACGACACTGTCATGCAGGAATTTCGAAAACTATCAATATGCCTTATTCCGCAGGAAAAGAGGATATAAAGCAGGCTTTGATTTATGCCTGGAAACAGGGACTCAAGGGGCTTACTATCTACAGGACCGGAAGCAGGCAGCATGTGGTACTCAGCCTTCAAAAACCTGAAAACTGAACTGGAGTCTCTAAAGAAATCTGTGCCCCAAACTGCATAATAAATATTAAAAAGTGTTATCTTACTAAAAATATATATACACTCGGTCCCTCTAAATAATCTATGACTGACACTTTTAAACATCACCTTGAACTGCTAGTCGCCTGCATCATTTACGGTACCGTCGGAATCTACATGCAACAGCTGGAAGACATGTCCATAGGCTCAATTATTTTCTACAGACTGTTCTTCGGACTCACAGCCCTTTTGTTTTATCTTGCAATTACCGGAAATTTAAACCAACTTGCTCTAAAAAGAAAGAAAAAGTATCTGCTTCTCCTGGGAATTCTGTATGTTTCACAGATGTTTTCCTATTATTCGGCAATTCGTTATCTTGGAGCTTCTTCAGCCGTTCTGCTGC
Source organism: Methanosarcina sp. UBA5 (assembly GCF_002505485.1). Classification (GTDB taxonomy): domain Archaea; phylum Halobacteriota; class Methanosarcinia; order Methanosarcinales; family Methanosarcinaceae; genus Methanosarcina. Next base: position 3,007 of record NZ_DAVG01000122.1, read on the forward strand.
TCTATACGGATCCGATTTATCTGACTATTCTTGCCCCTCTGCTGCTGGGAGAAAAGAACACGGGAAAAACTATTCTTGCTCTTTTCCTTGGCCTAATAGGAGTCTTCTATGTAACAAGGCCGGAAGGAGGCTTCGAACAGCTTGAGTTTGGCAGTAATTATCTAAAAGGAGTGCTATTCGGGCTTACAGGAGGTCTTTTCAGCAGCGGCGTAATAATCTCGGTTCGCTATCTCAGAGATGAATATAACGGGCTTACCCAGCTCTTCTGGCAGAGTACAATCAGCTTGTTCTTCCTTTCACCCTTTGCGATTTCCGTTCCACGGGATGTGCTTACTGCAAACCTTCCAGTTCTTATACTTTTCGGGGTACTGATTACAGGTATAGGGGCAGTGTTTTATATAAGGGGTGTAACAGGCGTGAGTGCTATTACGGGCAGCATCCTTACCCTACTTGAGCCGGTTTCCTGTATATTCTTCGACTACACGGTACTCGGGAACCCGATTCACAACGGGATGATTACTGGCTGTATTTTCATCCTTGCTGCGGCAATTGTAATAAGCCTCGATGATTCGGTTTCCCTGAAAAAATTAGTTTTTCGGGAGAAAACAGCCTTTGGCAAAAGGACTTTTGTCAGGAAAAAGCCGTTTTTAAGAGCACAGAGTAAATAAGACTTTATCTTTGAGCTCTATCTTTCCTTTTTCTTTTCTTCCTATTCTTTTTTCTTTCCTTTATTTTTCCTTCTCTCCTTCTCTTCCTTTCAGCGTTTCTTATTAATGAAGCAAGTGCAGCAGAACCTAAAATTTATCCAGAAATACTCAAAGAACTTAAAAGATACAGAAAGAAAGGAATTACAAGCCTTCTCGAAATGAAGAAATTAAAAGGGGGCTATTGTTTACCTGTTTTCTCTTTTATTTTCTTTTTTATATATCGTTATCGAACATTTATTTCAGTCGAATACCCTGCTAGCTTACTGCGGGGATGGAAAACTTCCCCGGTAATCGTTGATGATAATATAATTTACCAACTCCATTTTTTGGTTGTTAACTTCTGCTCAAACTAAATTGTTTTGGGCTATTATTTCCTTTGACAGAATTTGGAGCGGTGGCGCGAACATACCCCTTTACTTGCAGCGGGGTGCGCCAGCGCAGCTTTGATTTTTAACTAAAAAGTTTTTTAAAAATTAATAATACATGGATTTATATTAAATAGATTATATATTATTATATATACCACTACTTTGTATGTGGTCAAATGTGCAGGGAGCGAAGGCTATACTCTCTTTGACTCTGGCTATCCCTCTAAGTATAATATATAGGCCATTTAGAAACATGAAATCCTGTATTCAGATAAGGGATAGCTCCTTATCTGTGTTTATGTCTATATTCTGGCCACAGAAAGTATGGTTTAAGTACAAAATAGTCGGGGAGATAAATTTTATGGAACAACCAGTTGATGTTACGGAACAGTCAACTAACTATAATAGCACTATCGAATACGAAATACTGCAGGTGCCCTGGTGGGTTGTCCTTCTGGAAGGGATCATTGCCATCCTTGTAGGCTTATTCCTCTTATACAGGCCTGCAGCAACCACTGTCTTTCTTATACAGATTCTTGGTATTTTCTGGCTAGCAGAAGGAATCCTTTCTGTCATAGGAGCACTGATATTCTCGGGCAATAGGGTATGGAAGTTGCTTTCGGGCATCCTGAGCATTATTGCAGGAGTTGTCATACTGATGTACCCAATCTACAGTCCTTTCGTAGTCCTTACATTATTCGTTATTTTCATAGGGGTATGGGCTATTATTAATGGGATCGTAAAAATTGCCCTGGCCCTTAAAGGAGGAGGATGGGGAATAGGAATTATCGGTATCCTTACTATAATTTTGGGTCTTCTTCTTTTAACCAATTCTCTGGTAGGAGTCTTGTTTTTGCCATGGATGTTCGGCTTTTTCCTTATTATCGGGGGAATCGGGTCACTTATCTGGGGCTTAAGAATGAGGACCTGAAGCAGGCTATTACAGGACAGGGAGGAGAGATTCGATTATGGAAAGACCTATTGGTGTCACTATACTGGCCTTTGTAGCTGTTGTTCTGGCGTTTTTAAACGCTATTGTAATGCTTCGATTTCTTGGCTTTTTGCCTTTTTTAGGGGTAATTGAGGGCCGTATTTTCAGTATCTGGTATGCACTACTGTACGGCCTGCTCGTCTACATATGGGTGTGGCTGGCTCAGATGCTCTGGCAGGTGGAACAGCAAGCCTGGATGTTTCTGGCTGTTATTACGATATTCAATCTGTGCATTGATTTTGTGGTACTGGTTACTGGAGGTTCATGGTATGATGTGAATTTTTCAGTCCTCGTGAATACCCTCATTATCATCTATATCATGCTGCCTGGAGTGAGAGGGGCATTTGGGACAGATTAAGGAGTAAAGACGCAGGTGGTATAGGTTACGATTCTTAAGGCAATCAAAAAAGTTCATGCCATCCTGCTCTTGCTTTAATTCCTAGGTCTCCTGGATGTAAATAGAATGAGGTGAGCTTTTTCCTGCAGATATTGCGCCTTTGTTGTGCCTTATATCAACTTATAGGAGGCGTTAACATAGAAAGAAAGACTGTACTTGCTGCACTCGTGCTTGCAATGTTTGTGCTTGTTATTGATACGACAATAATGAATGTCTCTATTTCTACGCTTATCGAAGATTTTGACACTAACGTTACCACTGTCCAGGCTGCCATTACACTCTATTCTCTTGTAATGGCATCGTTTATGATTACCGGGGGAAAGCTTGGAGACATTATTGGCCGAAAAAAGGCATTCAGGACAGGACTGATCATCTACGGCACTGGTTCTTTCCTGACTGCAATCAGCCCGACAATGGTTGTGCTGTTTATAGGCTGGTCAATCTTTGAAGGGCTAGGAGCTACCCTTGTCATGCCTGCTATCCAGACGCTCGTGACTTCAAACTACAGCGGAAAGGACCGTGCTCTTGCTTATGGCATATTAGGGGGAATCGTTGCAAGCGCGATTGCCCTCGGGCCCATTATAGGAGGTTGGCTGACAACGGAGTACACCTGGAGGCTTGCCTTTGGCGGGGAGGTAGTGATCGTACTCATTCTCCTGTTGTTAAGCAGGTATATTCTGGATGCACCCCTTGAGACTGAAGAAAAACCCAGGCTGGATATAGTCGGCTCGATAATTTCTGCGCTGGGAATGGGGCTTATTGTTTTTGGGATATTGCTGGCAGGGACTTATGGCTGGTGGAAGGCCCGTCAGCCCTTCTTAATAGGAGGGATTGAAATTTCTCCGTTCGGGCTTTCTCCTACCCCGGTATTTATTGCAGCAGGAGGCATTATCTTGCTGTGCTTTGCCTTCTGGGAATTTCACGTCATTACTCTGGGGAAGATGCCACTCGTAAGGCTCGATGTACTCAGGGACCGCGGGATTACTTCAGGCATTTTTGTCCAGATGATTCAAACTGTTCTTATCGGAGGTTTCCTGTTCAGCATGGCTCTTTTCCTCCAGATTGCCCTGGGTCTCAACGCTATGCAAACAGGCTTTCTCTACCTCCCCCTTTCCATACCACTTTTAATTGCTTCACTTACAGCATCCAGGTTATCTGCCCGCATAGCCCCAAAGCGTATCATCCAGGTTGGGCTACTAGTACTTATCACAGGGCTTTTACTGGTTATTGAAACCATTAATGTGGAGGTTCGAGGGCTTGCCCTGCTGACCGGTTTTGCCTTAATAGGTATAGGCGTGGGAGTTATAGTATCCCAGATAATGAATCTCGCCCTCTCTCAGGTAGTTCCTGAAAGGACAAGCGAGACAGCTGCCCTTATGAGCACTTCCCAGAACCTGGGTATGGCTATTGGGACTGCCCTGATGGGTTCCATCGTCGTTGTGGGTCTGGTTGGAGGAGCCACTACCCTTATCGATGACAGTACTGTTATTCTAGAGGATCTCAAGCCCTCCGTGATATTGGCGGTAGAGGAAAACGCCCGTTTTTTGAGCAATGAAGAACTAACAGCTATCCTGGAAGATGCTCCTCCTGACCTTTCACAGGAGGTCCTGAGAATCAACGAGATCGCTCGCATTCATGGGATAAAAGCTTCCCTCTGGGGGCTGGTTATTTTTGCAATATTCGGTATAATTGCTTCGATCTTTCTGCCGCCCGAAATTCTGGTTCCCTCGCAAACTGAGCGGTGAAATGCCTGCAGTTTGAGAAATTTTAAAAGATTATTTACGGCTGGAAGAATTATTTCTAAACTTTATCATGGTTAAAAACATCAGGATAAAAAATATTTTTCTTTTCCATCTGTATATTGAGAGTAAAAACTGTTTTCATTCTTATGGCAATTCAATTTGAAAAACAGGACTTTTCTGCCAGCAAAATCTTTGAACTAATTTATTACAGGATTTTAATTTAAGGACGAAAAATATATATTTATCTTTTATAAACTAGGCATGATGAGATCTAACCTGATCACAATCCTTTTGTCTTCCGAAAAAAGAACAGACCTGCTTCTCCTCCTCAAAGAAAAGCCCCAGACCATTGAAGAGATCAATAATGAGCTTGATACAAATTCGGTCGCGATCCTGCCCCAGCTTAAAAAGCTAAAGGAAAAAGGGCTCGTGATTCAGCATGATAAAATGTATGAGCTTTCCCTGTTTGGGAAAATTATTGTCCGAAAAGTGGAGTCTCTTGTAAAGGCTTTAAGGCAGCTTGAAAATGATTTCAATTAAGCTGTCTTAGAGATATTTCTAACTTAGCTTTGCTAAACCTTTTTCCTGAATCTACGAATCCGTTAGCCCATTCAAGAATGAGGTAAAGATGCGGATAAGACATTCCTGCCACTCTCAATCTCTGCTGCCAGCTAATGAATAAGTACCAGGTTTATCCCTGTTTTTCAAGCCGTTCAGGAATTTGTCCCTGTTTTTCAAGCTTTTTAGAACTTTATCCCTGCTTTTTAGAACTTTTAAAAGTTTATTCATGTTTTTCAAGCTGTTTTTGAGCTTTCTCTCTTACCTCTGCAAAAATATCCTTTTCTTTTGTGTCAATTCCTACAATAAGAGGCCCGAACTCCTCCACCCTGAGCACCCAGACAGCTTCAGGCATTCCAAGGTCAAGCCAGTGGACGGTTTTTACTTCTTTGATTAATTCTGCGGCAAGGGCTGCACATCCGCCTGTATAAGCCAGATAGACGCATCTGCTCTTTAAGGCATCAGTTACGCCTTTCATTCCTCCTTTTCCGATGATTGCCCGAACTCCGTGAGCTTTCAGAAGAGAAGGCGTCATTTTTGACATCCTGCCGCTGGTTGTTGGGCCCGCTGATATCACTTTCCAGCCGTTTTCGGTTTGTTGCATCAGGGGGCCGCAGTGATAAATTACAGCACCTTCCAGGGAAAAAGGAAGCTCCTCTTTCTTTTCTCCCATCTCGAGAATTCTGGCATGAGCTTCGTCCCGGGCTGTCAGGATTTCTCCTGAGATATAGACAATATCTCCCGCATTGAGTTTCTCTATATCTTCTTTCTTCAGCGGAGTTTGCAGGTGATATTCCATTATTCATCCCTCCCAAACACAACCGAGGCATGTCGGTTCGCCCAGCACTGGATATTCACTGCAACCGGAAGGGATGCTGTGTGGCAGTGAGCAGTTTTCATGTGCACTGAAAGAGCAGTTGTGCTACCGCCAAGCCCCATACAGCCTATCCCTAGGGAGTTTACAGCCTCAAAGATTTCTCTTTCCAATCCCTCCATCGGGGCGTCAAGTGGCTCAAGCAGGGCTTCTTTTGCAAGCCTGGCTGCCGCATCAAAAGAACCCCCAATACCGACTCCTATGGTCAGAGGAGGACAGGGCATTCCTCCGGCGTTCACTATGGTTTCGAGCACGAAATTTTTGATACTTCCGGTTTCTGTAGGGTTAAACATACGCAACGCACTCATATTTTCCGAACCTGCGCCTTTAGGAGCAGCTGTGATCTTTAATTGGTTTCCGGGAATGAGTTTCCAGTGAATATCCGGAATTCCGACCCCTGTATTGTTTCCGCTGTTCTTTCGGGTCAGGGGATCGACTGCGTTCGGCCGGAGAGGTATTTCAGCCGTTGCAAGGACCACTGCTTCCCTGATTGCAGCCTCAAGGTCAAAACCTGGCTGAAATTCGCTCCCGATTTCCACAAAAAAGATCATAATTCCCGTGTCCTGGCACATGGGAACTCCATGCTTTTTTGCAATTTCAAGGTTCTTCAGGATTGCCTGAAGCTGGGATTTTGCAACCTGATTTTCTTCTGTGGTTTCAGCTTTCCTGAGCGCGTTCATTACATCATCAGGAAGCTCGATTTCCGCTTTTCTTAAAAGGTCTGCGATAGACCGGATAAAACTTTCACGGCTAATTTTTGTAGACAAAAGATCACCATTGTATAGGAGAAATGAATTCTTTAGAACAAAGGGCAGGCATGAATATATATCATGTACAGGATACGCAGTGAGCGCTTTATGAAATAAGCTCCTTATGAGATAAGTTCCGAAGCGCTTTTTTGTTTTTAATGTTTAAATATCGAGCGCCCGGAAGTTGTGAAACTTTTAAGCTGTCTGGTATAATGGAGTTCTATCCTGAACAGTATTTTGCATTTGCATAGGGATTAGTCAAAAAGCAGCAGAGTAGTTTTTATAAAAATTCAGAAAACAGTAGCAGGAATAATTGTGAAAATAAACGTACATCTGCGGAAATCAGATTAAAGTATATTCGGGATTCATTGTATTTAAACAGCAAAAAGAGTAAAAACATTAAAGATGATCTTAAAAAATTAGAGGCTTATGTGCCTCAAAGATTAAGGATTTGGATATACAATAAAGTTTGATCCTTATACAGAAGAGCATTTTTTAATTCATACTGCAAGAACCTGATTTACAGGTTTTTTTATTTCATAAAGGCTCTGACGTGAATCGAGGAAGTAAAAGCGTTCCATCAGAATCTGTTCTTCTTTTAGCCTGTTTATTGCATATCTTACTGTGCGTGAAGGAAGTATCGTTTCACGAATTATGTCTTTCTGTGTCATCTGCCCTTTGGCTTCAAGGGTTTTAAATACCAGCTTTGCCGACGGGGGCAGTTTCTCAAGTTTTTCGTAGCTAATTTCATTCACATTGTTGTTTATAGATTCATTTTCAACAAAAACGATCCCTCATAGTGAATCACCATTGTCATAGAAGAGTTCTTTGTTTTTAAACCTTTTGGCCCAAATTCCGTTTGTGTGTACAAAACGGATATTTTAGTATCTAATATTCCAAAATTAGCCCTTTTAAGAAGTAATTATTATACAATTGTGCCATCCAGTATCTCAGATGTAGAATACTCGAAAAATCGAGCCTACTTTCCTTTTTAATAAGGAAAAAGCCTGGAAACGAAAAATTAGCTAAGACAGTAATTAGCTAATAACAATCAATTCAAATGTTCCATCCATACATGAGACTGCAAAGTCATGGAAGTGTTTCATATTATCTGACATCTCTTCGTAGATTGAATGGGAAATGTATGTCTTTATATGCGGTTTTTTTACAGGATCTTTTTTAAGCTCAAGGTAAAGCTCCTTGAAAACTTCAATTAGAGTTTTCATGTTAATACGTCTGATTATTCTAATGTGGCCTATTCCCTCCGAATCGATCATAACTCGGTAACTTTTGTTTTGCTTTAGATTTCGCTCACTTAATCCCATTATTTCTACCGCAATGTATGATTTTCAATTTTGTATCTTCATAAACATCACAATTGTGAATTTGTAATTTCTATTGTTCACAATTGTGAATACAATTAATTCTTAAGATATAAAAGTGTTTTGTCCATATAACGAATAAATGACTAGAATTTCCGGCGGAATTATTTAAAAAAAGCAATCGTTGTTAGCAAAAAACGAATAGAAAAAGGTACAGAATGTCCCAATGCCCCGACGAAGAGTAAGTTCATAGAGTTAAAAACTGTAAGTTCGAAAACTCCTGCTATACGAGCAATTTACAACAGGAGCTTGGGATTTATAATTAGTTAGAAATTTATGTAAAGAGTTTGAGATACAAATTTTAGACTTTGTAGAAATCTTCTGGTTGGAGAAACCTCAAATACCCGTAACTCAAGACGTGAGTTGGATCTCAATAATTGGATCTGATCCGTTTCTGTCGATTTGAAGAGATTTCTACAGAGCCGAATTTTAAGTATCTCATGCTTCCGAACTTATTGGCGTTCCTTCTTCAATGCTACTGCTTTTCACTTTTCCTTCATGCCCATGTTCCTGTTCACGCTCCCTGAGGAGTATATCTGACCAGCTTTCAGCCCATGTTTTGAGTTCTTCAGACTCAAGAGGCGCAGGGACATATTTCTTATTATTATTCAAAATGCCTCTTGCAAGTTCTCTATATATCTCAGCCTGCTCAGAATCAGGTGCATGTTCAACTACAGTCTGTCCTCTGAGTTCACTCCTTGTAACATCAAGTGAACGAGGTACATACCCTGCGATTGTTGTTTTTGTCTGACGTGCAAAATCATTTATTATCTCTTTTTGAATCGGCTGGTTCATTGAATTTGCAATTATGCCACTGAACAGCGCACCGCCATTGTTTGCATATTTTCTTATTCCTTTGAAGAGATTATTTGCTGCATAGATTGCCATGAAATCAGAGGATGCAACAGTGTAGACCTGTTCTGCAACCCCTTCACGGATAGGAATAGAGAATCCTCCACAGACGACGTCTCCAAGCACGTCATAGATTACAACATCAGGGTTAAACTCCTCAAAGACGTGTTTTTGCCTTAAGAGTTCGATTGCAGTAATAATACCTCTGCCAGCGCATCCGACTCCAGGCTCCGGGCCTCCTGCTTCCACACAGAGAATTCCATTGAAGCCTTCATAGACGATGTCGCTGATCTCAATTCTTTTCCCGCTTCTCATAGCATCAAGAACTGAAGGAATCGATTTGCCTCCCCTCAGATTATTTGTGGAGTCACTCTTAGGATCACAGCCAATCTGCATTACTGTAAGGCCCAGGTCCGAAAGAGCCGCTGAAAGATTTGATGAGGTAGTTGATTTACCGATACCGCCTTTTCCATATATTGCGATGTTTCTTGCTTTTGCCATTTCATCACCATACGGGAAAACAAGCAAATACAATTTATAAGCTTACACTTCAGCAATAATTGACATCGAAATTCTGTTTTTCTTAATTTTGCGGCAAAAATTTCATATATTTTTCACTTAATATGTTGCTTTTTGAATAACGGATTGGATTTTTTCAACTTGGGAAGTTCACTGGAGCAGACTTGATACCGACAAATCGGCTAAATCTGTCACCTTCTAACTTATCCAGCACTGGTTCACTCCCGTCACGAAGAAGTTTATATTGGAGTGTTTCCCTAATACCTGTCTGGACATGTACGAGAGTAAACGCACTCTGAAGGCAGATTTATTTATATCTACTCAAGGAGGATGTGACATAAATCAAGAAATGTCTCATATCATTGGTTCAGGAAAGATCAGAAATCGAATAAACTAGGTTTTTCTTCAGTAAACTTTCCCCCTTCTTCCCGTCGTTTATATTCAGCGTATAATTGTCTTACATATTTACCATTAATTACTCCGAATTTTGGGTTTTGAGCACTGCTTTCAGCTGCTGTTCTGATATTTTCAATCACAAATGGAGCTGTCTCATATGGATTCAAGTATAAAACTAAAGCGTAGGGTTTAGAAAAAAGCAAAACACATTGGCGGAATAAAACATCACCTTCGCCTATTTGCTTTGTAATACGATCAGCCTTCATCACAATATAGGTTCCACGCTGATATTCGTAAATAACTGCATCCGCGATTTCATATCCTGAATGCAACCTTGGTTCTGTAGAAGTTAGTTTTGAGATTATCCTAATCCAACAGTCATCTTTTTTAGTCTCCATACATAATTTACAATTTTCTTTTGAAGGATGTCCACATTTTTCTTTTACTTTTACAACTTCACCTGCTACTTCTAAAGCCTCATTAGATGAGCTAATAAATGGGAATATATCATGCAATTTAAAGAAAAAGGAGGGAGTTAACTCATTACCTGCATTACGCAGTATATCATTTTGTATATCTTGGTTACTACAGACATAGTACGCTTCTAAAATCATTGGAGAATAATGCCATAGCACACTATAAATTGAATTTAAAGTATTTAAAAAATTGTTCTGAATTTCTTCTTTAACGTCAGGTTTAATGAACTCCGGTAGCCAGTCTAATCTTGTAATTAATCTAGCCCAAACAATTATCTGACGGTCTGGAGTACCTGATGGAGATTTTATCCATTTCATTAATTCAATAGTAATTTTCTCTTTCAGAGAACTATGGTTGTCACAATTTTTTAATGCATTTAAATACGCCATATATTGGTGAGGACTGCATTGAGATTCTACATATTTTGGTATTTGCTGGGGAATCCAATCTTTCAAAAAAACGAAACACTCTGGTAAATTTGCTACTGCTGATGAAAGCATAAAATCTACCCATTGAGAATTTGGGCTGACTGTTGCATGTTTTAAATAATTTGTTGAATATTTTAATAGATTATCTTTCGCAGACTGATTATATGGAAAACCAACGTTAGCTATGATCTCAAATAGACTAGTCCATTCTAAAGAGTTTCTTCTCTCTTGATCTTCTTCAAAAGGATCCCTATACTTATAGTAATCACTTGAAGGGTCTCTTCTAAACAGGTCATTATAACCATCTATGTATGTTTCCCAACCTTCCCCAAATCTTCTAAATAGATAATATGAGTTTAAAAAAAAGTTTTTTAAATCGTATCTAGGTTCCTGTTCCTTAAAAATATATTCTGAATATTTTTCATTATGTTGTTTAATCCAATAGTCAACTAACTTTTGGCAATCCATGTTAATCTCTCCACAAAAGTGTAAAACCATTTTTTAGCGAGTCTCCCAACGCTGAATTATTTTCTTCTAAAACTGAAAGAAACCTACTACAGGTTAATATTGATAAATCGATTTTAATTGGCATACATTTAGTATTCTCACGAAACTTTTCATATAGATGATTCATATTCCAAAATCCACATTTTTCAGTGACACATATAATATCTAAGTCACTCTCTCCAAAAGGAGAATATCTTTTTTTTGAAACTGAAGAACCATGTAGTATAAGTACCCGAGGAGAAAGAAATTCAAGACATTGACATATATCTTCAACCTGAATGTTATCAGGTAACATATATTGATCAAATGAAACGAACTTCTTGTGATTAATTATCTTAGTATATATAGTGTCCATTTAATCATCTGTACTTTATAATCTTTACAATATTCTTCTTTTTTTCGAAGGGCCGCCAGGCTAGCTGGCGGAGGCGTTCTATATCAGCTGTGAATTAAAAATCGGTTTCTGGAGTTAAGTAAAACAACTCCTCTAACCTTCGAATCGAGACGTTTTTCTTCATAATCTCATCTTGTTACCTGCGATACTGGTTTTCAGTTATTATTTTCTTAAACAGCAAGCAGGCCTCTAGCCCTTGTGGCGTAGTGAGAGAAAACTGAGAAATTCCCCTCTGGCTCAGGTGTAGATTAACAAGTTAATCCAGAACCGGAACAAGTCCTGTTATAATCTAAGGTACTAAGTCGGATATTATTCAGATGAATCTTATGCATCTGCATCTGATTCAAAATACTAAATTATTCCTAAACTTTCTTTTTTGCCGCAAAAATTCGGATAATGAGAAACTAGCTTACATTTTTGCTGATTTCCCGATTTATATATCCATTAATGCGAATGGAGGAGATGATGCCAGGAGCAAAACATACTGGAGACAAATTCACTAAGAAAAACAGGTCTCTTACGGAGTAATATTAATGTCAAGAACAGAACTTACTGAAAATGAACTGATCGAGGAAAGAATCGACCTATCACGGGCTACATGTCCCAACCGAGAACAGAGGGCGAACGGTATAAATGTCTGGTATGGAAAAGCAAGTGACCTTGCAAAAGAAGCCCGTTCAGGCTGCCTGAGGCAGAGAGAAAGGAATTTTCAGCAGTCAAGTGGTTGTGTTCTGAACTTCTATCTTTCAGTAAGGATCGGAACAATCCGTGACGCTGTGGCTATATATCACGCACCTGTTGGCTGCTCGTCTGCAGCACTCGGCTACCGTGAACTCTACAGACACGTGCCTGTTGAACTTGGCCGTCCTGCAAATTACGATCTCCACTGGATGACAACAAATCTTGGCGAAAGAGATGTGGTCTACGGTGCCGGTGAAAAGCTCAGGGAAGCAATAAAGGAAGCCGAGAGACGGTACAATCCTAAAGCGATCTTTATACTTACGTCCTGTACTTCAGGAATAATCGGAGAGGACATAGAAGGGGTTGTCTCACAGGTCCAACCCGAAATAAAAGCAACAATAGTCCCTATTCACTGTGAAGGCTCACGATCAAAGCTTGTCCAGACAGGTTATGATGCCTTCTGGCATGCAGTCCTAAAATACCTTGTCAAAAAGCCGGAAAAAAAACAGGAAGATCTGGTAAATGTGGCAAGTATGCTCTCCTATACCTGGCAGGACAGGCTGGAAATAAAACGTCTGCTGGGAAAAGTAGGTCTGAGAGTTAACTTTGTCCCTGAATTTGCATCTGTAGATCAGTTTGAACAGCTTTCCGAAGCTGCAGTTACTGCACCTTTGTGCCCAACTTACACTGACTATCTCGCACGTGGGCTTAAGCAGGAATATGGAGTTCCTTATTTCCTCTATCCCTCACCAATGGGAGTTGCCAATACCGATGAGTGGCTGAGGGAAATCGGGAGGCACACTGGAAAAGAAAGGGAAATAGAAGCCCTGATCAAAGAAGAACACGAAAAATGGATTCCGAAACTCAAGGCAATCAGGCAGGAATTTGAAAATTTCAAAGGCAATGGAGAGAAAGTAGAAGTGCTGGGTGCACTTGGGCAGGGAAGACTTCTGGCTCAGGTCCCGTACTTTGACGAAATTGGACTTAAGTCCTCAGCTGCAATGTGCCAGGATTTTGACAACCTCATCCTCAAGGATCTTGAAAAATTGCTCGCCCAGATGGGAGACTTTGACATTCTGGTAAATACCTTCCAGGCTGCAGAACAGACACATATAACAAACCATAGAAATCCCGATATCGCAATGACCTGCCCGTTCCAGGGAGGTGCATTCAAGCGCGACAAGGGTGTAACAAGGGTGCATGCCTTGAGGTCCGATGCACACCCCTGGAGTACCCAGAGCGGCTATACGGGAGCGATAGCATTTGGAAACTTCCTTTTGCAGTCACTAAAAAGCCATTCTTATCAGCGGACTATGAAAGAAAAGACGCTGAGTACGTATAAAGACTGGTGGTACAAACAGCCAAATTCACTGTATTATCTTAAAGCAGAGGAGTAAATAGGTGTAATTATGGGAATAAGTGAACCTTTAGAGACAAATAATGTTATATCAGGTGCTATTGAAGCACCACGTTACTCTTGCGCACTCGCGGGAGCTTATTCAACAGCAGTAGGTATATTTGGAGTTGTTCCCATACTCCATTCCGGGGCAGGGTGTGGAATAGGGCAGCTTTTTGGTCAATTTTACGGTGGTGGCCAGAATGCCGGAGGTCCGTACGGTGGAACAAGCACACCCTGTTCCTCTTTAGTTGAGGAGCATGTGATTTTCGGCGGCGAGAAAAAACTTGAAGCGCTTATTGAATCAACGGTAGAACTTATAAATGGAGAAGTATTTGCAGTCATCTCTGGCTGTGTCCCTTCACTTATAGGAGATGATGTGGGAGCAGTTATCAGAAGATATAAAGAAAAGAATCCTGAGGTTCCAATCATACACGTGAATACCTCAGGATTTGCAGGAACCTCATACGACGGCTACGAGTACTTTTTCGACGCTGTGATCGACCAGCTCCTTGAAAAGGCTCCGAAAGAAAAAGGATTGGTAAACGTGTTCGGGATAGTGCCTTCCCAGCACATATTCTGGAAGGGCGAAGCAAGGGAGATAAAAACCCTGCTTGAAAGAATAGGCTTGAAGGCAAATCTGATTGTAGGAGAATTTGACGCTCTTGAGAATCTGAAAAAAATTCCGGCTGCTGAATATAATATTGTTCTCTCAAGCTGGATAGGGCATAAAACAGCAGAGAAACTCGAAGAAAAGTTCGATACTCCTTATATCTCCTTTCCAGGAGTACCGATAGGGCCAAAGCAAACCTCAGAATTCCTGAGAGTTATAGGAGAAAGGTTAGATGTTTCAGCCGATGTTATTGAAGATCTGATTGCCAAAGAGGAAAGACGCGCTTACAGATTTGCAGAGTTTGTCGGCGATATACTCCTAATCACCAGACCGCATCCTTATTTTGCGGTTGTTGCAGACAGTAATTCGGCTGTAAGCATTACAAAATACCTTGCAAACGAGATGGGTTATCTACCTGATATTGTTCAGATAACGGATAATCCGCCTGAAGAAGCTCGTAAACTGATAAATGAGGAACTGACAACCGGCCTTGAAACCCCTGCCTGGCCTGAAATAATATATGAAGTAGACGCATACCGGATTCGGGAAAATTTAAAAGACAGGAATTTCTTGTTCCTGCTTGCAAGTTCTCTTGAAACTCCTATATCCGGTCCGGAGTTTAATGCCCTACATCTAACGGTTTCATTCCCTTCATATAACCGCGTGATACTTGAACACAATTACGCAGGGTTCAGTGGAGGGCTTACTCTAGTGGAAGACGTTATGAGTACATACGCAGGGCCTCTTTGATTATTGCCTCTGAGAGTACTGCCTCTGTGAGCATAATCTCTATGAGTGGATCTAGCCTCCTTTTTCCACTCATTTTCAAATTAGGTTCATTTTGTACGTCGGTGAAAATGGTTCCAAGTTGTACACTACTGTGTATTATCCAGCGAATATAATATCATAGTTCTTAACGTAAACCATTACACCCATTAAGTTATATCCTTTTACGGTGGGGAAAGAACAAATTTTCATTGATCAAAAGGTAACTCTTGATGAGCTTAACTCCTTGATTACACACGAAAAAAAATTATAGAGTCCTTGAAAAGCTTTATTTTGTCAAATTCAGATATTTGGAAGACTCTGTTGAAGAAGTTGCTACTAAACTTGGAGTCACTAAGAAAACAGGATATATTGGCAGGAAGATTGGAATAAAGGCGGCTATGCAGCCTTTATTCCAAATTTTTGTGGGAAAAGAAAATCTAAGCTTAGTGATGAACAAATTATAGAACTAAGGAATTTACTGAAAAAGAAGGATTATTGGACTACTAGAGAAGTTTTCGGATTAATAAGAGAAAAATATGGTATAGAATATTCACAAAAGCAAATAGGAATTATTCTCCATAGCTTTAATACATATCATTCTAAACCTTATGTTCTAAATTCCTAAAAAAATAGCCAAAGAGAATATAGGAAAAATCGTAATACTTATACTTGATAATTCAAAAACACATCATGCAACAAAAACAGTAACCAAAGCCAAGAAGTTAGGGATAATACTGGTGTTTCTACCACCTTATTCACCAGACCTAAATCCTGTAGAGTTTATTTGGAAAACAATTAAAAGAAAAAGTATCTGCCACATTTATTCAATCAAAATAACACTTAAGAAATATTCTCAAAAATGAATTTAGAAGAGCGGAAAACACATTGTCATTTGCAAAGAAATGGATGGAAATGCTCCATCAGCACATAAAAAGTGTAATCTGTTGAGTAAAGGACTATAATCAAGGAGATATAAAGTATTTTTTGTTGCAACAATTAAAGGCGTGACTATAGGAGCCAGAGTTGCACTTTTAACTCAGTGTTTAGGAGTTCCTGTACAAGCTACAGCTATTGCTGGTATTGTAGGAAACATGTTAATCGATTAAGTTATCAAAATTCTCAAAGATATATCCTTTCTAATCCCAAAAATAAAAGTTTATTATTACTTTTACATCTAAATAAGAATATTGTAAATAATATAAATTCATGACTAGATTCAGTGATACAGATGAGGTTTTTATATGGAAGGCTATGAGGATTTCACGAATAATCCGGGTGCAGCCTCATCTGTAACTTACTCCTTTTCAGAGAATAAAGCCTCAGGAAATAAGGACTTGCGGAATTTACTTCTGCTCCAGAATCAAACTGTTGCTGTCCTGGAACGAGATTTAAGGAGCGTAATAGCCTTTCCTCGAACTATCCCCCGCCCAATGCGAGAAAAAATAGCCGAAATTCTCACTCTTGAGGTCCTCTTTGGGCAGCCTTATGAGATCAAGGACCCTGAAAGGTTTATAGAGACTTTTGGAGCATTTTATCCGATCCTTCTTACTCTGAGAAATTCAAAACCATGGCCTAAAATCCGAAAAATCGCAAAGAAAAGCAGGGGAGCCGGAATTTCAAGCTTGAAAATTCTCCTGCCTCTGATTTATGAGATCCTGGAACGCTTTTCAGAATCAGCCAGTGTTTCAGGTGCAGAATACCTTAAGGAACTTGATACCGGAATGTATGAGATTCTCAGGCAATTTGAAGAAATCCTGAAAGAAACCCTCCTCATGTGGGAAAATGCGGAATCTGCGGAGTTTTCAGGCAGGAATTTCCAAACAATGAAAAATTCCGGAGAACTTGTCTTGGCCGATGCTGTCCTGGCTTTCATGCAGACTGACGGCTACCAGGAATTTCTGGAAAGAGTAATGTATGGACTATACCACAGAATAAACGAATTCGTTTCGGAGATGGAAGAAAACCTTGAGCTTTTCGATATGCTTGCCCTGCTATTTCCCCAGCGAAACTGGAGCTATTCCGTAAAAGAACTTAAAAAAGAGCCTTTCTATGTACAGCTTAAAATGCTTAAAAACTATTCGGCCTTTTTTGAAAAAAGCCCTGACCTGAGAAAAATCGTGGATTTCATAGGCAGGAGGGAGTTTGATCCCCCCTCGAACCGCATATGCCTCTCGCCTTTAGGAAAAAATCGGATCCAGACCGTGCGCTTTTCCGACTCCATCAATAACTTGCTACCCATGGAAGCCGCAAAACTCCTGAACCCCTCCCTGAAAAAGAAGTTCTATGCGGACATGCTTGAAGGAAAGCTCCTGAGCTACCAGCTACTTGGTAAGCACTATACCGGCCCTCCTAGCATAAAACCCAAGGGCCCGATGATTGTACTTGTGGATACTTCCGGGTCCATGCACGGAGCTCCCCAGACTCTGGCGAAGTCTGCAGTGCTGGCTATGGCAAAACGGATGCTTTCCCAGCAGAGGGACATGAAAGTTATCCTTTTTGCCTCGACAAATCAGCACCTGGAAATCGAGCTCAGCGGCAGGAAAAGAATGTCCAAAAAATTTTTGAATTTCCTGCTCTATACCTTCGGCGGAGGAACGGACTTCAATACTTCCCTTGCCTCAGGCCTTAAGTCTTTGAAAGAAAAGGATTTTCAGGGGGCAGACCTGCTCTTTATAACTGATGGCAAATCCGAAGTTTCTGACGAACTGGTCCTATCCCGTTGGGAAGAAACAAAAAAGAAGTATAACGCAAAGATCTATTCGCTGATCGTAAGCAGCAGCGGAGCAGGCGGGCTGTCTGAAATCTCGGATTATACCTATTTTGTAGAAATAGAACTGGATTCTGAAGGTTGCGGCGGATTTGTAAGGCTAATCGAATTCACAGAAGAGAAAGCCTCAGACTCCAATAAAGCAGAAAATTAAGAAAGGGTTGATTCCCTTCTTTTCCTTTTATTCGTACCTTAATGCATCTACTGGTTTCAGCTTCGAAGCCCTATACGCAGGGACAACCCCAGAGATCACCCCTATCAAAACTGCAAGGCTAAGTCCCTCAAACATCAGAGGAATGCTTAATCCATTTCCTGATGTCATACCGGCTCCCATCGTTGCTTGGAGGCCAGATGAAACAAAGGCTCCCAGAATAACTCCAAGGATACCACCAACAAGACCTACCATTGCTGAATTGAACAGGAAAATCATAAGAATATCCCTATTTTTTGCCCCAATGGCTTTCATAGTTCCTATTTCCTTTGTCTTTTCGAGAACCGAGGTAAACATAGTGTTGGCAATACCGACAGCCCCTACAAGCAGGGACACAGCTGCAATGGCGCCAAGGAAGAGAGTCATCGAACTCATCATTTCAGTAACCGAATCAGCCAACGATTTTGACGCTGTTACGGAAAAATCCCTATCATCTTCCTTATTAATGTGTCTTGAGATCATAAGTTTTTTTTCGATTTCCGTCGTTAATTCATCTACCTGATCTTCACTCTTGGCTTTTACAGATATGCTATCATAAACATCTTTTTTTGCATCTGTAACAAGGTTCACTGCCCCATCGATTGGCATGTAGATTCTTGAGTCACCCCCCATGCCTTCTTCTTTCAGGATTCCAACAACGCGAACTGCTTTGCCGTTTACAGTTATTACCTGGTTAACCCCGATCTTCTGATCATAAATTTCATTGGCAACATCGCTTCCTATGACTGCAACATTCTTATCAGCTGGTTCCAGTAATCTTCCTGATTGCGTTTTCAGTGTAGTCATGTATTTCCAGACTTGAGGATCAACACCTGTAATTGGAAGGGTTGCGTTTTGTCCTGCATATTTAATCGCTTCTCTGCCTGAAATTTCTCCTTCAATATGTTGTATACTATCCAGGCCTCGAAGCGCGTTAATATCATCTTTTGTTAATTCTGCATCTGTTGATGCACCACCCCCCATGCCAGCAGGACCATGCATATGCATATTGGATGATGCCTTGGTATACCCGGGGCTTATTGTTATCGTTGTCAGATCCAAATCTGATAGCTTACTCTGTACGTTTGCCTGCATGGCATCTCCCAGAGAGATAATGCCAATTACAGATCCTACTCCTATAACTATCCCGATAATGGTCAGCCAGCTTCGCAGTTTACTGTGCACAAGCATATTTAGACCCATTTTTAGGTAGGTTGAATTTCTCATCCTACATCCTCCGTTCCTTTTTGCTCAAACCTTTATAGGTTTGCGGAAACCGTTGCGCCGGTTTATCACGCCTTCATGTTTTCTTGCTGGGTTTTCGATCAACCCTTTTTTCAAAAGGGTTGCCATTGATGTGCTTTTTCAGCTCTGATATTCAGGCTTTTTGTATCCGGACTGTTTCTATTTTCTTGCATTCATTTTTTTCTGTATTTTCTTGCGGTAAACAAATGCTCCACCTGCAAGCGCTATTACCACGATGAAAAACACATATGAACCAAAACCGCCACTTCTACCTGGACCTCCCGGACCTCCTGCTGCAG
>NZ_DAVG01000115.1 GCF_002505485.1 Methanosarcina sp. UBA5
GCAGCGTAAACTACTATGCAGCCTACCGGAAAGCCTGCTTGTAAAATCTATATGTTCGGGTTCCTTCCCTGCACATATCCAGGATTAAGGACTGAAAGCTCACAGTACGAAATGATAGGTATCAAAAAGTAAAAGCCTTTATATAGTGTAAATGTGAAGTTCAACCTGCCAGGATTCCCAGGGACAACTCCGGACACTTGACAGGAAGCTTAAGCCCTTCTAATCCTAAGCATTTCTAAGAGCTTTTCTTTTCTACCAGGCAAGTATACCAGGATTATGATATTATCTCAGTGATGAGCTTCTCAGTAAGCCACGATTCAGCATAAGGACTTTAAACATAGAACTTAATGGATGTATTGGTATCTCATCTAAATGGCTCTGTGTTACTATAGAGCACAGGGCCGAGGCTCCTAACTGTTTTTAACTGTATAAATAAAATCGGTGAAGTTGCTTTCCTTTCTGTTTTCCTTAACCTCTTTGTACTGTTTACTACTTCCTTAATTTTATATACCTGCTTGTTCTGCATAGATCTTTAAAATATATGCGAAAAACCACACGCTATAAACGCTTTATTGCACATAGCGAGATTGTGTATTTTTGCCCTGCTTTGTGTGTGTCTAAGTTCTATCTGTGCTTAGAATTAGATTTAAAGGAATATAAAGAACTTAAAAGCATATAGAAAAGCAGTTAACTATTGGCCCAGGTGCTTTTTTATGGATATTAAAATCAACAACAGTAACCCTTAAAAGTAGTTATATTTCAGGCAGATTTCCAGTAGGTAAGACTTTATTAAAAATTTAAATATTTTAGTATCTTTTTAACACTAATATAAATTTGGATAAGCTTATATATCTATAAGGTGTATAAGGTTTTATGTCAACTGAGGCAAAACATTTCATAACAAAAGAAGTGAGGCTCATAAGATGTACTCATTGTAGCCATGTTTGGCAGCCCAGAACAGAGGTTTTGCCAAAGGTTTGTCCTAATTGTGGGAGCAGAAAATATTTAGAACCACGACAGCGCAAAACCCACACAAAGAACAGAAGATCATGAGAAAATAAGATTGATTGAGGCTAAGGCCGCCACGCCTGAGCCCCAGAGAATCCCCCTTTAAAGGAGAATATTGACATGAGAAACTATGCTATTCTACTTAATAGAACTTTCCATGCTGGATTTTTAACCGCCCTGTCTTGCTCGATGGTCTAACTATGACCGACAAAAGGAAGAGAGGGAGACCCAGGAACCCTAATAAGGTTTTCATGGAAGCTACTTTAGTAAGAGATACTCCTGAACAAATGCTACTTTTAGAGGCCACAGGACACACACACTCTGAAGCGTACCGGCTTGGATCGCGAATCCTGACGAAAACTAAAACCCCTGTAGGCTTGAAGCTGGAAGAAATACAGGCCCTGGTAGATAAAGAAGAACTCACGATCCAGGAAGCTCTGGAGAGAAAGCAAGCCTTACTTAATGAAATCAAAGAGCTTGAAATGAGACAGGAAGCAGAAAAGGAAGCAAGAGCGAACCTGGAAAGCACTATAGACGTAATGGTAAAGCGCCTTCACCTGATTAAAAGAGATGTAAGAAAGGATGTTCCCAACAAAAAGTATTTACTGGAAAGTGCTCTCGGTCTAGTGCCTGAAGGTTCCATTACTTATAAAGAACTTGAAAGCTTCCTGAAAATGGAAGAAGGAATTCCAGACATTGACGAGATAAGGGATTTTGTTAAATCCAAACTTACTTTATAATTTTTTTTCTTTTTATTGTCAACTTCACTGCTATTTTCTGTTAACCCCCTGATTTTAAGAAGTGCTCAATTTTTAGTCTCTATATATCGTTTTTCTAATTATATTATATTATATTATATGATATCATTTAATTCAATATAGTAGTATAGTCTTTTCAGTCTCTACCGGAACTCAAGGTAACTGTATAACTTTTTAAACTGGTTGAGATTTCTCAACGGTTGAGAATTGTCAACGGTTAAGATATCTTAACGGTTAAGAATCCGCAACGGATGCCACTATTAAATCCATTAAGTTTATATGGCATGACGCAATAGTACTTTATATGCAGTCCGAAGAATTCAGAACAAAAACTGTAAAAGTGTTACACTGCAACAGATGCAATAAGGAATGGGAACAGAGATACCCAGATCGACCACTACCAAAGACCTGTAGATGGTGTCATAGTCCTTATTGGAACAAGGAAAGAAAACACAACATAGAGGTTAACAAATGCAAAACAGAGAAGAAAGATTAATAAATCTGAATTGGCGCAGGATATCAGAACTCAGTGGTAAGGCCCGCCTATCCGACCAAGAAAGAACGGAACTTATCACAAGAACAAACCTTCAAAATAGATATGCAGGTTCTTTTGATGGTGATTTCTGCACAGATTATAAAAAACTTGAAGAAGTCTTGAGCATCATTGAAGGATGCAGAAGACCATTGACTGTTTAAAAACTTAAACAAAAGGAATGTTAGGCGGGAAACCTGCAAGTTTCGCAGCCTCGACACTCAAGCAAAAAGCTATCAGTACTATATAACACCATACTATAGTACTATTCTATCATATTTAAAGGTTTTCGCTTGCAGTATCATGCAAATAGCTTGCAGTATCATGCTTTTCCGCCACAGTTTAAAGAAGGTAAAAAACATGAATTCAATAAACAACATAGAATTGCAAGCATCTACTATAGGCGATCTGAGCGACATTATTGAACCTCTTGATATATGGGAATGTAAGTTAAGAGTAACACATATTCCCACCAAACCCCTAGACAGATTAAGAGCTTTCCGGAAGTTCATTTATGAAGATTTAGAGGACATGGATACAGAAGAGTGGAAGATTTTTGTAGAAGAGGACGTAAGGAAAGCCTTTGTTTTAACTATCCCACAAGCAAAGGGAGTTATTAAGGAAGCTCTCAAAGAACGCAAAGCACGACAGAAGAGGGAAGTTATAAGACAGGCCGCCCAGGAAGACCAGGAAGAGCAAGGAGAATTAACGGAACTATACGAGAAGGTATGGCTTAAGAACTTAGAGAGGTTTGAAGTAAGGCCCATAATACAGAACATAGCCGACTATCTAAAGGAGAAGCTTAACGCTTTTGTCTATAAATCAAAGTTCTATGTTTATGATGATGGGATTTACAAAGAGGGAGAAAGCAAGATCAAAACAGAACTTAGCGCACTACTCAGAGAGATAAACTATACCGGAAGGGAAACAGATCTTTCTGTTCAAGTCCTGCACTGTATAGAGTTCTCTGAAGATATCACAGAATACCCTTTCAATAAGTACTCAAATCTCATACCAGTACAAAACGGAATAGTAAAGATTGATTGGGTAGAGGGAACTGTAAAGCGTTTAGACTTCTCTCCTGAGTACAAATTCAACTATAAGATTGATACAGCCTATAACCCAGAGGCCAGCACTGAAAGAATAGAGAAGCTTTTAAAGCAGTATGACGGAGATGCAGCCCCACTTTATCAGATACCTGCACAGGCCATACTCCAAGCACTAGGACACGCACCATTTAAGAAAGCGCACCTTCTGCAAGGTCACACAAACGCGGGTAAAAGCTCTTTCCTTGAACTCTTATTCAGGACTATAGGACATGATCAGTTTAGTCATGTATCTTTGCAGGAACTAACGAACAACAGGTTTAAGCTTGCAAGCTTTGAAGGCAGGCTCTTTAATGTCTATGACGACTTAGGCGAGTTGCCTATGAGCGATTGCGGGAAGTTCAAGAACTTAACAGGAAGCTTCGAACATGAAATAGAAAGGAAAGGAAAGCAACCTTACCCCGCCATTCTTACAAATGTACAGCTTTACACCTGCAATAATGCGCCTATGCTGTCAGAGCAGATTAAAAAGGATGCTGCCTTTTGGGAGCGTTGGGAATTCGTAGAATTTAGTAACCGTTTTGAGACTGATACACAGTTCTATGATAGAGAATTCACGCAGGAAGTGCAGGAAGGATTTCTTCTTAAAATTATTGAAACAGTAATAAAGGTACATCAAGATAACAAGCTTCTTGTAACAAGCGATTCCGGAGAGGTTAGAGAGAAATGGTTTTCGAACTCAGACCCTGTATTTCAATACCTTGAAGCCTGCACCTTTAGCACTCCTGAGAGCGTGCAATACATTGATAGAGATGCCCTTTTTAAGTCCTTTATCCTTTGGTGTAACGATAACAGCATACCAGAAACCAAGAGGCTTAAAACGGTTAAGTCCTTTACTTCAGGTGTAGCGTGGTATGATGTTAATACTAAGAAGTGGGACGGTTTAGCATTCACTAAATCAGGAAGATATCAAGGCACTGTATTCGTTTGTCCTTTCGCTTTCAAGATGAACGAAGCAGGACAGAAGTACAAGGTAGATTCTATTAACTGAATCTTCCTTCTCTTCTTACTCTTTTCTCTTTCTCTGTCTAATAATAGACAAGCTTTATAAGTTTTTATTCCTTCAATTCCTGCGTTTTTTTGGAATACTCACAGCCATACAGAAAAAAAAATTACATCTTTTTTTACACAGTTAACTTCTTACAAAAAACATCGTTTTTTTTTCTCCATAAGCCTCGATTTGATAAAAAAGTGAAGGAATTGAAGGAATTTAAAAAGGCCGATTTGAGTATAAATAATCAAGTTATCTATAGATAGCGTTTCATAAGGTTAGATCAAATCTGTATGTCTATGGCCCGCTTCGCTCCTCGCGCACCTCCTACGCCAGAACCCTATTTACTGTTTAGCCCCCGCAGGAATGGCGTACCAGTAGCCCGCTAGGGCGTTGCTCATCCTACAAATTTGAAAGAATCTTACACAGTAGCCATTGGATTAATCAAATTCCCTGCTGCCCCACTTCCTAAAGGTTTTAAAACGCATTAGAGGGAACGAGGGTTTCGAAATCTTTTCCCCCATTTGCGCTTTATTACACGGAAGATTCACACCAAAAACAGCATCGGACTCCACATTACCTTTTTATAGTAAATGTCAATAAATAAAGTTAACATGAGTAAAAAACGGACAAAATGTACTCCAGAACTTACAGCAAAGGCAGTGGAACTAATCAGGGAAGGGTTCACGTACTCCCAACTTGCAGCCGGATTGGGCATCTCAGAGGACACATTATACTTGTGGTTCAGGAAAGCAAAACAGGATCAAGCGCAGCCATATCTGAACTTCTATAATTCTGTAAAAATTAGTGAATGTGAATTACTTTCTGAATGTTTGCAGAGTGTTAAAGCCTCTATGAAACATGATCCAAAGGCAGCATTCTTCATGCTTGAGAGGAGATTCAGCAGCGACTATGGAAAGACTTCCCAGGTTAACATGACTTCTCAGAACGTCAATATGAACTACGAAACCAAGTCAGATAAGAAAGATGCTGACAAAATCAGGGCTGAAATACTAGCAAAACTTGCACCTAAAAGCAGCCTGAAGCTTCCAGAGTAAACAGTTCAGCAAGGAACTCCGGTTCCTGCTATCTTCCTCTTTTTTGCTTAACTGGAATCCCAGTTATCCTTTTATCAATCCCCGCAGGAGTGGCGTTTAGTTGTGGATGTTGCACACTCAGAGGTAATGCTAGGATAGAATAAAAGCCAGGGTTAATGTCTACTGAGACCTACAGAGAGGCCCAGGATTGAACGCTAATAGAAAAGAGATACATCCTTAAAGCTTATTGGGAAAATGATTCCCAGGGCTTTAAAACCTTTTTGCATTTGATTTAAGTTACTCAATAAACACTTTTCTTAAAAACAGAAGCTCCTGTTTAGAGCCTTATCTCTTTATACGTTTCTTGCTCTTGCTGGTTTGCAAACTGCCTTGGGGTGACCACCAGCTCCCTGCTTGTTAAACTCTTCCTGAGTGCAGCAATAGAAGCATTGAGAGCAATCATTGAATCATTAACCGATTCTTCTAAAGCCTTTGCAGCTTGCTCAATATTGAGGATTTGCTCATCAATGGGAGCTACAGAATCGTAAAGCTGTTTGTCCTTTGCCATAGGCCCCGCCTCACTTAAAGCCGAATATCCAGGAACCTTCTCGCGTTGAATGCTGCAATAGCTTCAGGATTTTGGTTCTGGACTAATGCACCATTTTCATCATCAGGGTTTGCGACTAAAATCCCTTCCTGTACAAGGAAGTCTTTCAATTCTTTAATACTGTTTTCAACATTTGCAATTGCTTCTTCTAATGTCATTTCGATATACCTCATGAGGTTTTGTTTGTTAAAAACACTAGAAGGTTGAACTATAAAAATAGAATCCTGCTATGATTGCTGAGGGGTTAAAGGAGAGGAAAAACACGCAGAACAAGCCCCCTTCAACCCCTCTGGAAGAGATGGGTAAACGTTAGGCTGATAACGCTTTCCCCCGCAGTCACTCCATCACGATAGGCAAAGAGGGAAAGCTGTTTCAGTAGAGTTTCGCATATGTTTCAAGGATGCAATTAATAGAATAAGAGTTGAAATATAAAAGGGTTGTTATAATTGGCAAGAAAGAGGGAAGGACTGAAAGAACAGCGAAAAGTCCCTCCTCAAAGGCTGTTAAGCGTGATTGGTGATAAGAGGAGAGGCAATCAATATCGTTTTTTAAAACCTTCTCCTCATGCTGTTGAAATAAAAAAAGATAAGGTACAGCACCACAGAAGACAGAAGAGAAGTTTTTGACGCTTCAGTTTTGACTTTTGGGATTTGCCTTAGTCTTTTTATTACTGATTAACAATAAAAGGGATCAGATATATATAGATTTCCGTTAACGTTTCAAGGCAGCCGATGCCTTTTATTATGTTCGGTATCTTGCGGGTTTGTCTACAGTTTCTGTGCAAATTTTTTACAATGTTTTTGCCGTAACTGAGATTCCAGTTTCAGTGATTTGCCTCTTATAGTATGACCATTTATGAATTATTATATAGCAAACATTGCTGAAAAATCGCAGGAAAAAGATAATATGTATGACGAAATAACACATGATTGTATTTGTGGACGCTGCGGGCATCAGTGGCGAAGTCGTGGGAATTCGGCCCCTGCCGTCTGTAGCAAGTGCACTTCAAGGATATGGAACGATACGAACAGAACCTTTGATGTGATCATTGCCAGGTCTTGCGGTGAAGATCCGGATGGATCAGGCAGATATTCTTTCTGTATGCTTGAGTTTATAGACATGCCTGCTGTCACTTCGGATGATGCCTTTTTCATAACAAGAGAGGACTTGAACGAGTACCTGATGAATAGACGTTATCCGATTGGTTCCGCACTGGTCTTTATTGGGGATTTCGAGCTGGACTCTGAAACTAAGAATCTCATTGTGCATCAGATGAAGCTGATTTACATCACTGAGCCAGGGTTCAATTTTTACTTATCGTCTGTTGATTGTGCTTTTAATGTTAAGTCTGTGATCGAGAGACAGAAGGCCCAGAAACGGTTTGAGGAAGCAGAGGTGAAGCGTGCCGAAATGAAGGAGGAGGAAAAAAGGAGAGCTTTGCAGTTTGCCAGGCAGAGGCTTGAGCAGGTTGCTGAGAAGCAGAAGGTTATACAGAAAGTCATGGATGAATCAATACCACTGGAAGAGAGCATGAAGGCTCTTGCAGAGCTTGAGGGAAGGCCCTGATATGCCTGCTGGACGGCCCAAGAAGCCGACATGTAATCCGCAATATCTCAATGGATCTACCGGAGTTCAGACTGAGGAACATTTCAAGGTGAGTCCTGAACCCAGGCTGCTTATACCTATCATTGAGGATGATTACAGAGCCATTTCCAGGGACATGACCAGGAAGATGAGCCAGCAGACTTTGAAGTATTTGAAGGATAAAGGGTTTGTTAAGCACCATCATTTTTTCATGTATTCCCAGGTATCCGAACGGCCAGAGGACAGGACTATGATTCCTGAAAGATCAGTTATTGAGATTGTCAATGCTAAACTTATTTATCTATACGAGAGCTGTTAAAGGCTCTTGTATTTGTTTTAACTGTCTAATCATAACCCTAGAAGCTTTTTTTTCTGTGCAGTAAATTCTTCTTCTGTTAAAAAGCCCTGAGCTTTCAAGTCAGCAAGTTTTTTGATTTGATCTGCTATATCAACGTTAGAAGTTTGAGGTGCAAGATGAGTTTGTGATGTCGGAGAATTCTGAATATTTATATTCGGATTATTTACATTAGAAATCTTCGACTTCAAATTCTTTGTGAACCTCTCCGCGTCTTTTTTTGTTGCTTTTTTTATTATTAGTAAATCACTACCTGATTGAATTTTGACATCTGCCTGTATCATACCCGAATTTAATTCAACACTACTAATTCTAGTTAAAGGGAAGTCTATAGAAGAATGTCCTTTTAAGAACATTTTGTTATGGTATAAAATAACACGTGTAGGAGCTAATACTAAAGCACCCGTTTCTTCCTTTTGTTTTACTCCTGCCATAGTTCTATCTACGAGACCACTAATAGCGTCAATTATTTCTTCTCCTTCCAAAACTCTCTCAATACCTCGCAAGTTAAATTTTGCCCAGGCTCCGATATTCTCATTTTTTTCCATGGTGAAAGCTCCTCTATTATTTGTAATATTCATTTATTTTAAAACAGGAGATAATAAATATTCCGAATTTTTATCGCATAAGCACTTAATATTTTGATAATGATTCAGGAATGTCAGAATATTTGAAGAGCAAAAAAGTTTAAAGGCTCTTGTCATCCCTTTTAACTTCCTAAATATGTATAATCAATACCTATAGAACTGTCTTATTCTAAGGCTGTATAAGGTCATGCCTATGTTAAAGTCAAAAAAATCCACCGGAATACTTCTATTAACTTAATACAAGGCCTCTCTGTAAGCCCTAGTAAATCATACAGCCTATAATTCAATTACTCTATCTTTTCCTATTATGTGAATATCCCAGTAGATCCCAAACTATCCCAAGATATTGATTTATATCAATTGGGATATATTGGGATTTATGGTTACTAATGATCATGAGGGTTATAAGAAAATTCAATGCTGGATACCAGAAGATTTATGGGATAAAATAGAAGCGCTGAATTATCAAAATCAAACGGCTGCCATAACTGCAGCTTTTAAGAATATTCTCAACATATCCCAAGAAAATCCCAATTTATCCCAAGAGATCCCAAGACTCGCGGCCCAGGTTGAAGGACTTAAATTACTCTTGGAGGAAAAGGCAAATAGAATTCAAGACCTAAGCAAGCAGGTAGACTCAATGAGTACACAACTGGAAAAAAAGGATGAACAGATAACACAGCTTAATGAAGCCACACAAAAGCAAGCTGTTCATATTCAAAGCTTAATACAAGAAAACAGTAAGTTGAACATGAAGCTATTGCCTGAGACAACCGAGAATAAACCGTGGTGGAAGTTTTGGTGATAGTTTAGTGTGTTTTGTGATGTTTTTCACTGGTTTTGTAAAATAGCCAGATTTTTTGCAACGGAACCATTTTTATTATCAAATGAGCAAAAATAAATAACAAGGTTTATAGGAGCGTGAAAAGATCTTCCATATGTGGTAGCATGGTGGAATATAAACAAAAAAAGACTGGTATATTAAAAGGTATTGTTCGATATGTTATTGGTGTCCTTTTTTTACTAGTAGGAGTATCTTCCCTTTTTTCTGGAGATATTCTTCCCGCAGTATTTTCGTTTCTGATAGGCGTTATATTAACTCCTGCAATTGCAGATCCTATAGAGAGTAAAATACAAATGTCATTGTCTACTCCTCTAAGAGTTATTGCTGTTTTTTGCTTGCTAATTGCAATGGGTGTCACAGCAGATCCTGTCGAGCCTACAGAAAATACCATTTCTGATCCAATTGCATCTGAGACTCTGATAGTGAACAACAGCACGGAAGAGTCAGTTGCATCTGAAACTCCGGAGGTTAAAGCCGACACTCCAAAAAAGATAGCAGATAGTCCGGAACCTGAAGTAACTCCAGAGCCTGAAGATTTAATAGGAAAAAACGAAGAGAAAGATTCAATCGAAAAGGAATATCAAGAAGCCCTTAAAAAACAAGAAGCTGAGGAAACTGAAGAAACTTCTGGATTGGAAGAAAACTCAGTATCCGGAGAGACTCAGATATCAGGATCAACAATGCAGCTTTCTGAAGCTAAGAAAAATGAATTAAGTGGAATAGTTAAAGAATATTCTGGCTCGAATGAAATTGAAGTTATGTATATTTCACCTAAAGACTCGTCTTCAACTGGACTGGTCTCGGTCACTTATTATCTTGATTTTACTCCCAGCAAAGATAAACTTGAAAGTGACCTAGCTGATATACTAATATTCTCTCGATCGATTGCAAAAGAATCAGGAATAACAAATGATCCTAGTGTAAATGCTGTTGCAATGTTAAAGGATGGAACTGGACTGGGCACAGGAAATTACTATTCATCAACAGGAAAAACAGATATAGTCGTTACAATATCGGATTCAAAGACTGCAACGACATCAGATACAACTAACACGAACAGTGAAGCTAATTATGAAAACTCAAAAACGAAATCTACAACGACATCAAGCATAATTAATACCGACAGCAAATTAATATATGCAAGCTCAGAATCTAATAAATATCATTCAGCAGGATGCAGTTATGTTAAAAAAATTAAATCGGAAAATCTTATTACATTTAGCAGTCGAACAGAGGCTGAAAAGGCAGGTTATGAAGCATGCAAAAAGTGTGGTGGTTAAAAATTCTGAGGAGTGGGTACTCGGAACTCAATTCTGAGTATCCTCAAAAATTCTTTTTTAACACTTAATAACTATCAGAATATATAATATCTACCTTTTACGTTCTAGGGGGTTTTAGCTTCGCTCTTTTAGGCTTTTTACATGCCTTTTTTATTGCTTTTCGTAATTGTGATAAAATTTTAGCCATCAGTCAGTGTAATAAACCTTAGAATATATAAACTCAATTGTTTCCAGTTTCTTATAGGGAGCCGGAAGAAGTACACGGTTTATATGTGGGCACGGGAATGTCCGGAGAAGAGAAGGATAATAACAGAAGGCGCAATAATAAAGCTTATTAATACCAAGTTCATTGGACTTTATGAAACTTCCTAAACTTCCTTTTTCTCTTATGTAAAATTTTACCACCATTCAATATACAGTATTAATATCTTGCTCCGGTCTTGGTTTGAATTTGATCGAATCTTTTGACCTGTACACTCATCATTTATTCAAAAGAGAAATTATTTTTATCAGTGGTGTATTTACGTCTCCTGATATTTATTTAATGTTAAATAAATAATATTAAAGAACACTATTGTTTACATCAATGTAATCGAGAACAACATACATGATATACATATATAAACAGATGTATATATAATACAACAATATATAATAATATATAATGTATATTAATAGTCAACTAATAACTATTAATAGTTAATATACAATATATATAATAATACTTAATGTATAATAATAATACTTATTTATATATGACAGCACTATAATAATATAATGTATTATATAATAATAGTTTTATAATAACAAACGATAACAATAGATATTATTATATTAATATAAAGAGTATTATATAATAATAGTTATATGTACTATTTCTATTACTATTACTATTCCTATACATGCATATACACTACTATAAACGAGATGTACCACATGTATATATGATATATCATTAGCATAAGGCCACTACATAAGATATGCAGCAGTGTATCAGTGTGTATGTACAACATGCTCTCGCACCTCCGCACACAGTGCAGCAGTCTCTTTCCCTGAAGATATCCCATTACATCCCAGGGCATCCCAAGATTTGAGTACAGGCGATTAGAGGCCAGCACAGAAGAGATTAAGGTAAATGCCCATGTGCCCACAGAGAAGCCAGCCAGCACGCCAGGAGAGGCGCGAGAACGCAAGGGCATAATAGAAAAGATCTGCAAAAACTGCGGAGAAACCTTTGAGACTTCAAACTCAAAAAAAGAAACATGTTCCGCGAAGTGCAGAACAGCTTTTAACCGTAGGAAATAAGGATTCAAATATCAGGCCCTTCATTTTTCAGGGCCGCTGTCATCCGGTTTGGATTTGATACAGTAATCACACTCAGGGTTTATGCACATGTACCCGAATGCCTTATTAGTTCGTTTTCTCTTTCCACCTTCAGACGGATATTCTATTCTGATATATGCACTGTACAAAGTCTCTTGCTCACATTTAGGACATTTCATAAAATCACATCTTTAAAAAGATTAGGCACAGGATGGAAATTGTGTGCAATAATCCTGCTGCCATTCGTCATGGAAATCTTCAATAGACCTTTTCCCTTTTCTTCCATCGGGTAGAGTCACTTGTACTGTGATGAGATCCAGGAACTTAAACTTCCAGCCCCTTGATTCATACACCTTTAGGCCCCTATTGAACCATTCTTCGAACTCCATAGGGCGAGAATAAATAGATCGTCCTTCGCTTCTTGCAGGGTTCCTGATGCCCCAGGAATGATGCTGTGTACCTGCTACTCTCCCTAAGATTTGATTAGTCGCTGTGTTTATATTTTTGAATGCCATTTGTTGTATGCTCCTTCGTAGTGATATGTCGCAATATATACTATGGGTGTACCCGTATATAAAAGTGTGGGTGTACCCAGGAGCACAATAAATTATTAAGGAAGTTGAGCAGCTGCAACTTATTGAATTTATGGTTACTGCCCTTTGCTATGCTTCTGTTTGCCCGATCATTTCGGAAACTATAGGAATACGCAGGTTTCTGAATGGCAGTGTATACGGTAGCAGAAAATAATATTAAGAAACACATAGGCAACTACTAAACCAATAGCGGGCGCGTTTGTAGTACGCTATGCGTTTTCTGGAAATCCTGCCTGCACTTCATAGGTTATCTTTAGACAGTAAGGCTTTCTGTGCAGACTTGAATATTTAAGGGCGCGTTTTTGTGTTTATTGTAAGCTTATAATTATTGATTGATACCTGCCAGGCCAGGATAAAAGAACTGTCCGGAATTGCTTAATTACTTTCCTTATTAGGTAAGAATCAATAGCTTACAACACATTTGTAGAATAGGCACACAGTCTAACATTACAAAGGGTTGGAGAATTCGCTGAAACGGAAGAAGAAGCAGAAGTCGTACTTACGGATTATCTTTAGAGAGTGCCCTGCAGAATGGGAGAGTATGGCCCGTTCCTTTCAGTCACTCCTAAAGCGCCCCTCTATGCAGCGTAAACTACTATG
>NZ_DAVG01000024.1 GCF_002505485.1 Methanosarcina sp. UBA5
CTATCTTGACAACTTGATCAAGCTCAACACTCGAAACGTCATTTCTGTTGGCAAGAGAAGCTATAACTGCAGGGGTTACCTTGGCTGCTACAGCATTAACAATGTGTAGGCGTTTTATATCCTTTACATTGTTTTTTGATTTCTCATTCTCTAGATACTTTACAATATCTTTTTGACTGTCCTCGACTTTAGATTTCTCAGCAGCAGTTTTAAATCCGAGCTTCTGATTTGGTAACATTACAATTACTGGAACTAGTTCAGTCTCTGAAGCGTCTCCAAGTTTAGAAGACAAACTCGCTGAAATCTTATCATTTGAGTTTATACTGGGAGCCAAGTTTGTATCTTCAGCCAGAGCGGTGAATGAAAACAAAGATAAAAATAACAATGATGTGCAGATAACACATAATAGTTCAGAAACCGCTTTTTTTGAAGGCTTCCGGATTTCTTTTTCCACCTATTCACACTCCTTTTCAAAATTATTCTTTATCAGTCAGGGGAATGACTTTCTGTAACAAAATCATTTGTGTTTTCAGACCCTGCGTCCAAGAATATTACAATAACTAATTTTTAGTGACTATGTTTTTATTTCTAATGCGCAGGAGCTCAACTTTATTACAGAATATAGAACCCCTATAGAGATAGGTGTCCAAATATAAAATACTTCTGAGTTTGAAATGACTAATATTTAATTTAATATCTAGATATGCTCAAAAAAAGACGATTTATATATATTTAGTTGTATTAAATTTTACAAAAAGTACCTTTCAATATAAAAGATCAGAAAAGTCAAATTCTGGAATAGCGGCCCAAAAATACCAACAAAGCCGTTTTTTAAGTTAAATATCGGACTGTCGAGCCAGTACAAATTTCCGTCTAAAAAATACCTCTACCTTGTCAAGTCCACGATTTTGATTTGGAGTTGGGTTTTATTTGGAACTATTTGGCTAGATAAATCGAAAAAACGAATTTTTACCTGTTAGTAAAAAGAAATGTAATAAGGAAGATATTTACTCTTAATTGAGTGAATATGAAATACTTTCTCATTTTGTATAACTTTCTTCCCAAGACTTCTACTTTAGCTGTTATACTCCAACCATTCATACTTTTATTATTTGAACTTTATTATCCATTAAAGTCTAATCACTCAAAGTTTAATAGCCGTTCTTTCCAAGCTAAGTTCTTTACTTGCTTTTCGAGACTATGATATATCCAGAAATTGTTTTGGTGTTGCTTCCTCTTGTATTCTTTACTGTTAAGCTGACAGTGTATTTTCCTGCCTTGCTATATGTGTGTGCAGGATTCTTCTGGGTTGAATATGTTCCATCTCCAAAACTCCATTTCCATAAAGTTGGTGAGCCTGTACTTTTGTCAGTAAACTGTACCTTCAGTGGGGATTTTCCTGAGGTGGGAGCTGCCGAAAAGGCAGCAATTGGTTTTTGTGGAGCTGTTTTTACAGTTATATAGTTCTTTATTGTTTTCGTGTTTGTCCCGGCAGCGTTTGTTACTTTTAAACTGACAGTATAATTTCCTGCTTTACTGTATGTGTGTGCAGGATTCTTCTGGGTTGAATATGTTCCGTCTCCAAAACTCCATTTCCATGATGTGGGTGCTCCTGTGCTTTTGTCCGTAAAACTGACTTTCAGCGGCATAATTCCTGAAGTTGGGGATGCAGAGAAAGCAGCAACAGGTGTTTTTTCATTTTCTAACGTCAGAACATATATACTATTTTTTCCTCCTCTATCAGACCAGAAAGCAATCTTTTTGCCATCTGGACTCCACACTGGAAATGAATCCGATGCTGAATCAGATGTTAACTGCACTTTATTTTTTCCGTTGGCATTCATAACCCATATATCTTTACTGCCAGTCTTATCCGATACAAATACGATTCTACTTCCATCAGGTGAAAACATAGGAGAATTATCACTTGCCGAATCTGAGGTAAGTTGAGTTTTACCGGTGCCGTCAGCTTTTATAGTATATATTTCCGAGTTTTCATCTTCATAATATGATTCATTTTTCCCGGCATAGTATACTATTTTTGAACCATCCGGAGACCATATCTGTGACTGCTTGGATTGAGTTTGATGGACAATTAATCCAGGCCGAAAACTGGTTAAATCTTTACCTATCTTTCCAATGTCAATATAATAGTCAATGTCAGCCGGTCCGTGCGCACAGATTACTATTTTTGATGCATCGGGCGACAGGGCGATGCCGTTAGCAATGCCCACATTTCCGAGATTGTGTTTATCGGACCCGTCTGAGTCCATTTCCCAATAAGAGCCCCCGATCTCTTCATAAACCTCAGCGTAGAGTATTTTTGAACCTGTAGGAAACCAGGTGTATATATAATAATATCTGTACCAAATAGTATCAAGCAACTGGT
This sequence comes from Methanosarcina sp. UBA5, assembly GCF_002505485.1. GTDB lineage: Archaea > Halobacteriota > Methanosarcinia > Methanosarcinales > Methanosarcinaceae > Methanosarcina. Next base: position 2,390 of record NZ_DAVG01000024.1, read on the forward strand.
TTTTTCCTGTCCCATTTGCATTCATTATCCATAAATCACTAGTGGGTCCAGCATCGTCATCGTATCGATTTTCAATGTATGAAATTTTGCTTCCATCGGGAGACCATGCGTAGCTGGATGTAAAATTATCTCCATTATTATATCCATTTATAGAGGTGAGCCTCTTTTCCCCTGTGCCATCAGAAAACACCTTATACAGCCCATTTCCCCGTGAGAAAAGAATTTCTTTCCCGTCTGGAGACCAAACCGGATTTGAATTAGACGCAACATTGGATGCCACCTTTGTTAATTTCTCAGCTTCCAGGTCATCAGCTACTGCTACGTTTGATGTCATAATCACTAGGATATTAAGAATTATTGACAGATATACTACTCTTGGATCAATTTTCACGATATTCCCTCACTTTCACAAGTACAGATCTTCTTATTTTCATAAACCCCAGCCGGAGAATTCTGTCCTGCCAGCGAAGGATTACCTACTTCCCTTATCTTAGGTTCATAAAAATAACCAAGAGAACCTGCTGTATTTCCAGGTTGTTTGCCAGGCTAAAGTCCACTGAACAACAAGATTTTTCATATATCTTCAATTGCAATAAATATCAAAAATGTTACTTAGAAACAGCATTTCCTCTAAGCTAGATGTTGAAAACTCTGTATGTACCTTATGTTGGTAACCATTTCAGAGCGGCCAGTTTCTTTACCTGAGTATGAATTATTCATCCCCCTTTTGCCCATATGTGCCATTTATGTAGCACCAGATATAACGCTACAAAATATACATTCTCAAAATATCTTATGTGTAATTTAATATATATATTTTTCTGTAATATATTTATATTCATAGCTAAATTATTTAATCTGTATTATACTCGTTATAATGTATGTTTCTATAATTATGTCTTATATGTTTAGATATAAGGAATAATTATAATCTTAGTTTGTCATAGAGATATGAAGCTGATTTTTGTTTTAAAAAGTAATATTACACCAACTTCTTGTAAATTTCCTTCTTTTTGCTGGAGTCTTCAAAAAAGAAATATATAAAAAATGGGCCCTTAAAGTCAGTTATTGAAAACCGCAATAAAGATAACTTTCAAATCTGGCAAAATAAGGGCAACGTGGCTGTTTTGTCATATCTTAAAAATAATTTCCCCACACCCTTTAGCCTTGACCTTCTATCGTTTTCTCAATAGAAAGTATTCATTTTTTGGAAACTGTAATATATCCGGCCATAGTTTTAGTGTTGCTTCCTTTTGTATTCTTTACCGTTAAGCTTACAGTATATTTTCCTGCTTTGCTGTATGTGTGCGCTGGACTCTTAGATGTTGAATATGTTCCATCTCCGAAACTCCATTTCCATGAAGTAGGCGAGCCTGTACTTTTGTCAGTAAACTGCACCTTCAATGGGGTTTTTCCTGATCTTGGAGACGCTGAAAACGCAGCAACAGGTTTTGTGGGGGCGGCATTTACAGTTATGTAATTCTTTATTGTTTTCGTACTTGTTCCAGCCGCATTCTTTACTGTTAAGCTGACGGTATATTTTCCTGCTTTGTTATATGTATATACAGGATTCTTAACTGTTGAAGTTTTTCCATCTCCAAAGTTCCATTTCCAGTTAGTCGGGGATTTTGAGCTTTTATCCATGAACTTGACTTTCAATGGCGCATTTCCTGACGTTGGGGATGCAGAGAAATCAGCAATGGGTTTGTTTCCGTCTTCTAAAGTAAGAGTGTATATACCAAGATCTCCTCCCCTCTCAGAGTAAAAAGCAATTTTTTTGCCATCAGGACTCCACTCTGGGTATGAATCCGTTGCTGAATCTGTTGTTAACTGCACTTTGTTTTTCCCATCTGTATCCATGACCCATATATCTTCATTTCCACTTTTGTCAGACAGATATACAATTTTTTTACCATCGGGTGAAAAAATGGGATTTTCATCATTTGCCGAATCTGATGTGAGTTGAGTTTTTCCGGTTCCATCGGTTTTTATGGTATAAATGTCTGAGTTTCCATTTTCATCGGAATAGTACACGATTTTTTTACCATTCGGGGACCATACTTCTGGTTGCCAGGATTGGGTTTGTGGGAATATGCTCCCATTGGTTAGATAATAACCACTATTTTGATTCAAACTTTGGACGTATATTTCCTGTGGATACTCCCAGTCCCAGTTCGTACATAATATCTTTGACGCATCAGGTGACACGGCAATTGCGCCATTAACATTAACACCAATTTCATGGTTGTTTGAGCCGTCTGAATTAATTTCATAAAGCGAACCGATATTATCAACGCCACTGACATAGGCTATTTTTGAACTTGAAGGGAACCAACTGTATATATAGAAAAACAAATTACTGACTGGATTTAATAACTGAGTTTTTTTAGTTCCATCTGCGTTCATCAGCGATAGGTCATACGATCCAACTTCATCTGTAAATTGATAGTACGAAATCTTGCTCCCATCTGGAGACCATGTATAGCCGCCGTATGTATCGGATGCTAATTTCTTTTCTCCTGAACCATCTGAAAATACTTTGTATAAATTTGCCCCATAATTCCCTGCACCCTTTGCGAAAAGGATTTCTTTCCCATTTGGAGACCAGACGGGATTTGAATCAGATGCAACATTGGATGCCACCTTTGTTAACTTTCCAGCTTCTAAGGTGCCAGCTGCTGCTACATTTGATGCCATAACTATTAGGAAAGTAAAAACGATTGACAGATAAACTAATTTTGGATTAATTTTCACTTATATACCCTCCTTTTAATAAGTATTCTTATTTTTGATAGAACTCTGAGAGTCAGATCATTTTGCTCTTCCAAGAAAAGACCATTTTTCTTTAACATTTGACATTTAATTTAAATCAAATTCTCGGCACTGCCTTTTATTCCAATTATAAAATTAAATACAGTTTTGAGAACGCCTGTTAAACTGTGTTTCTCTATTTTTATTTTAAGGCAAATAAAATAAATAGGTAGGATTCCCCACTAATCTTTAAACCTTTCCATTTTATTATATCTTTTTATAAAAATTTTCTAATTGATATAACTTTAATAGGGATCTGGCGTGAATAAAGTGAACCCGTGTAGAAACTGCAGTGTCTTTAGACACAAAAAATAAAAAGAATGCCTTTAGAATTTCAACTCCGCGCAAATAAATTAAAAAACCAAATTGTAAATTAAGTTCCCGAAAATTGTAAGGAGAACAATTATACTTAAATTTGCCCAAAAAGTAGATTTCCTCTTTTACGGAATTTGATCAATTACTCATATCCATTACGTAAAAGTAGTACGGGAGAGAAGGAAATCGGAAAAACATAAATTTCAAAAATGAAAGTTCTAAAAAAGGAGCATCAGAAAAAATATGTAAATGGGATAGCGCGGATTTGAACCGCGGTCCAAGCGTCCCAAACGCTCGAGGATGGACCAAGCTACCCTACTATCCCAAGGGGTACGTCCTCTCAAATGAGATTATCCTTTATATAGCTTTCGTTAGAACATGTGCATGTCATGCATTCTTTAAAAAAATCTTTTTAAAAAATTAAAATTCTTTCTGCCTGAGATTTCCAGAATTTCAGATTTTTCCCTGAAGTTGTTCTCTTTACTTCCAGCGGTGATAGATTTCGTTTTCTATTCCTAGCAGGTCCAGTGCCCTTCCCACCATCGTATCTATCAGATCTTCAAGGTTTCTGGGCCGCGAATAAAAACCCGGGCAGGCTGGAAGGATGCTTGCCCCTGCTCTTTTAGCCTTAAGCATGTTTTCGATGTGTATCAGGTTAAGTGGAGTTTCCCGGGTCATCAGGATAAGTTTTCTCTCCTCTTTAAGGCAGACATCTGCGGCTCTTGTAAGAAGGGTATCGGATACCCCATTTGCCACGGCTGCAAGGGTTTTCATGCTGCAAGGAGCGATAACCATTCCTTCTGTTCTGTAAGAGCCACTGGCTATTGGTGCTGAAAAATCTTTCTGGGCATAGCTCCAGGTTGCAAGCTTCTCCACTGATTCGGGAGTATAATCAGTCTCAATCTTTATTATCTGGCTTGCGGCATCTGTCAAAACCAGGTGGGTTTTAATTCCTTTTTCCGCCAGTACTTCAAGAAGGCGAATTCCATACTGGACCCCTGAGGCTCCGCTGATTCCTACCGTTATCTCCATTTTATCCTGCCGTTAATGTTCCTGCTGGTACTTCATTACTCATCTCTATGCGGTTATTTCCATTATTAGTCTTTATGCCGTTACCCCTATTATTCTCTCTAGGCCGCTATTATTATTCTCTATGCATTATTTCAAATCTTTATCTTGCCCTTTCAGTTCGTCTCCTTTTTCGTAAAAGGCAATGAAGCTTTCAACCATTTCCCCTGCGGCTGAGACTATATCCCTTATTTCTTCAGGGCTGATATTATCCTGGTGTATTCCAACAACAAGTACCGAGGTCTTCCTTGTGGCCCTGCTCACCTGCCTTGCCCCATCCAGGGCAAGATATTCCTCACGGTGTCCGAGCATTGTTATCACTGACGAACTTGCTCTCTGGCTTTTCTCATCAAAAAGCCCTACGGCAACAGCTCCCACATGTTCCTCTCCGCCTGTAAGAGTCAACAGGTAATCCTCTCCTACCTTTTTCGCATCAAGTACAATTTCAACTTTCCCCACTTTCCGTTTTATCTGAAACAAGTTCCTACCTCGGCCTTGAAAATCCAAAAAAATCCTGTTTTTCCCTTTAAGTTTTTTTAAACTTCCGTCTTATTTTTCTTTTTTTGATTCCCTTTTTTGAATTTTTAATTTCCTTTTTAAAATTTTCTTATTTCTAATTTTTGTTATTCAATTCAACTTCAGAGATCACTCAGTTTAAACTGTTTTATGGGTTTTTTAACGTCAAAATAGTCTCTAGCGGCCTTTCCAACGACTTCACAGTGCTCTTTCGGGCTATATACTCCCATTCTCCAGTTATCCATATGGGCTTCCTGCAAAATGGATACGAAATGGGAAGCCTCGTTAAGAGGGATCATTTTGTGGTCAGTTTTTATCATGGCCTGCATTTCCAACATTTCAGGCGTCTTAGGAATGTCCACAAGTACATATTCTGGGTCAACCCCAGCTTGCTCCGCAATTTCTTTTTCTACCCTTCGGATTCGGTCGCGGTGCCTGAGTACAGCTTTTCCTACGTCTGCAAGGCCTACATATAAGGCCCGTTTATAGAGTTTACGTGCATCCAGCAAGCGTGAAAGTTCTCCTGCATATCCGGCTGCTTTTCGCATGGATGCAACAAGATCTATATCGTCCATATACCTGAGCCTAAACGGATCGAGCTCGTTATTTTCAATCATATACTCCACTGCTCTGGAACACATAGCTTCCGAGATCCTGGTTACATGATGATAGTAAACCGATGTGTTCATCCAGAAACGTGAAACCAGAAGAGATTCGGCAGCTTTTAATCCACCATAATCTACAACGAGCCTATCCTCATAAAAATTCATCTTCTTTATAAGGCGATTATAATCCACGACCCCAAAGGCCACACCTGTATAATGAGCGTCCCGAACAAGATAGTCCATTCGGTCCACATCAATCTCGCTGCTGAGGATCTGCCCCAGAGAAGTTTCTCCTTTTATATGTTTTACGAGATTTCCGGGAGAAAGTCCATATTTGCTCAGGACTTCTATGATTTCTCCTTTTCCCAGGATTTCCTTTACATCGTCATGCCTGCACCGCGTGTATTTGTCAATAACGTTTTCGGTAACATGAGAAAAAGGTCCATGACCTACATCGTGCAGAAGAGCAGCAGCTTTTATTTCGGTTTTCCTGTCCTCTTCAATCGAGTCGAGACTCCTGCTTAGCGTGGAGGCAAGATGCATTGTTCCAAGAGAGTGTTCAAAACGCGAATGATTTGCTCCTGGGTAGACAAGGTTCGAAAATCCGAGCTGCTTTACCCTCCTGAGGCGTTGCATCTGGGGAGTAGAAAGAAGGTCCTGAGCTAAATCATCCAGCTCGATGTAGCCATGTACAGAATCAAGGACAACCTTCATTATTCTTTAAACAGATTTCATTATATATTGCTGTTACTACTACTCTGATACTGTACATTTTGCAGAATGCCTACTACCCGAAAGTTTAAAAGAAAGCCGAATAAGGTATTATCATGATTATATTTTCAGGCGGCACCGGAACTCCAAAGCTCCTTGATGGACTCAAGGAAATCCTCCCCGCGGAGGAACTGACCGTTGTTGTAAACACTGCCGAAGACCTATGGGTTTCGGGAAATCTGATTTGTCCTGACCTGGATACAGTACTCTATCTATTCTCAGACCAGATCGACCGAAAAAGATGGTGGGGCATAAAAGAAGACACCTTTCTGACTTATGAGCGTATGCAGAAACTGGGCATCACCGAAAGCATGAAACTTGGGGACTGTGACAGAGCAACCCATATAATTCGCTCGAATTTTATCCGGAGTGGAATCTCCCTTACAGACGCGACTTTAGAACTTGCGTCCATTTTTGGAATTGATGCAACGATTTTGCCCATGTCTGATGATCCTGTTTCCACTTATATAGAAACTCCTGAAGCAACTATCCATTTTCAGGATTTCTGGATCGGGAAACGTGGAGAACCCGAAGTTCTGGGTGTTGATATAACCGGAGTTTCCGAAGCTTCAATCTCTCCAAAGGTACTCGAAGCCTTGGAAAATGACGACAACGTCCTGATAGGGCCAAGTAATCCGATCACGAGTATAGGACCTATTATTTCCCTTCCAGGCATGAAAGATCTGCTTCAAAAGAAAAAAGTTGTGGCAGTCAGCCCAATAATTGGCAATGCTCCTGTAAGCGGACCTGCCGGGAAACTCATGCAGGCCTGCGGGCTTGAGGTCTCTTCAATGGGAGTTGCGGAATATTACCAGGATTTCCTGGACGTCTTTGTTTTCGATGAACGGGATCAGGCAGACGAATTCGCGTTTGAAAGGCTTGGATGCCGTGCTACCCGTGCCGACACCTTGATGACTTCAACTGAAAAAAGCAAGGAGCTGGCAGAGTTAGTAGTAGGGTTGTTTGATACTATTGTCTGTCCTTAATTTTTCCTATTTTAACACATTCATTAGTTTTTCACTATTTTTTATTTTTACTAAATAATCTTACTAAACACTATTAATTTTTACTAATTTTTCTTTTTACTATTTTCTTGTTTTTATTCTCTTTACTCTTTTTTTTAAATTTCTTTATACTGCTCTATCCTGCTTATTTCTTGCTTCATATTTCCTTTTTTATATATTTCTTAATCTATTTTCAGCGTTAATGGAATTCGAAAGTTATATGTGATACTTTTATTCTTATTATTAACACTAAAAAATACTATACTAAGATTTTATTTTATTTATTAAATAACATTTTCTGGCGAGTATTATTTTTATGGCCAGAATACGAAGATATCGGTTTAATTAATATGGAGAAAAAAGCATGATAGGAGAAGGTGTGATGAATATAAAGAGAATACCAGCTAAATTCATATATCTCATTTTCTTGGCAGCCCTCGTTTTTTCTCTGGGGTCTGTTCCAGGGATGGCAGATGAAAGTTATAACTCGAGTTTGATGGGTCAGGTCTTTGCTGCAGCCGAAGCAGATCTTGGAGTTGTCGGGCCAGAACACACACTTATTATTACAGATATAGGCTCTCCTGCAGGATCTTATGTTTTCCTGGACGATTTCTACTCAGAATTTTATGATAGGGACCTTCTGTACACAAAAAATCTCCTTACTGTTCAGAACTCAAGGAACAGCCCCCTCTGGTTTGCATTCTTCGATAAATGCAGCGGAAATTGTACTTATATCGAGGTTTCCTATGAAAACGAAAGTAAAATTAGCTACAAGGTAACAGAAAACATAAACTTTGGTACACTTTCGAAAACCCCGAAATCAAGAGCTATGTGGAGTGAAAAGGTAAATAAAACGGTATTTGACGGGCGCGAGTTTGCTATTCTTACGACTTCGAACGGCTGGGCTACTGGGAAGCTCGATTATGAACTTATGCAATGCCTGGAACTGCACAATCATTTCTGCCCAGGGGTTTCCAGTGGTTACGTGCTTGCAAACTGGATGGAAGAAAATTACCCGCTTAAAGAAGGCGTGGGTTATACGGTTTTCTCCTGCCCTAACTGGTGCAAAGACGATGTTTTCGTAAAGCGCTGGGATGTGACTCCGGGCACAGGAGGGATCCGGGTATCTTCATTGACAGATGACGAAAAAGAAGCTCTTGGAGGTTCTCCTGCAGGTATTTTCGTGGTCACGGATAAAAACGCCGGAACTATGAAGGCAGTAGTACTCGGGTTTGACTTTGATGTTGTCAATGCGAAATGTGGCGCAAAAGACGATGATCCAGGATGGGTCTCGAAATATTTAGCTGATCTCTGGCTTATGGACAGGGAAAACTGGAATACAGAGGGACTTGTCTCGGTAATTTCAGTGATGGATATTGATGAAGCCACCCTGAACGAAATGAAGCAGGCAGATAACAATCCTTATGTGGTTCTCGGGCTGCTTGATCCGACAGAGAATACTGATCCCTCAAAAAATGGAGCTCATGGAACAGGCAACTCGACTAATTGATCTAAACCCACACAAAAAGTTCAATTATTTGTATTTTGAGGATTTCAGTAATTCTCATACTTTCCTTTTTCTCTTCCTTTTCTATTCTTTTGTTTTTCCGACATTTTCCTGAAATTTGTCTACTCTTTTTCTGGAATATTCAGATCTTCGGCCTTGTAACTGTTACATGCATCTGGATTACAGGATAGGGTTATAGAATTCTTTATTACCTAAACGGAATTCCTTATTTATAACACATGAGTCTTTATTATCAGAACAGGACTCCTTATTAATAATATAATTCCTTACTTACAGGAAATATCGCAACAGCCAACAAAGAGTTAGTACCATGCTTGAAAAACTGAAAACCTCACTCATTAATTCTCCTGTGATCAAACGAGGAGAATACAATTACTTTATCCATCCAATCTCTGATGGTGTACCATCCATAGATCCCCATATGGTTGAAGAGATCGCCGAATATATTCTCCAGATTACTGATATTAAAAAAGTTGACACTATTCTTACCATCGAGGCCATGGGCATTCCTGTAGCAAATGCTCTCTCTCTGAAAACGGGAATTCCTCTGACCATTGTTCGAAAGCGTCCTTATTTCCTTGACGGAGAAGTAGAACTGTCTCAGAGTACAGGGTATTCGAAAGGAGCTCTCTACATAAACGGGCTCAAGAAAGGGGACAGAGTTATTATCGTGGACGATGTGATCAGTACTGGCGGAACGCTGATAGCACTCGTAAAAGCCCTGAAAACTATGGGTGTAGAAATTCTGGATGTAATTTCCGTTATCGGCCGTGGGACTGGCTGTTTACAATTAAAAGAGCATGGAGTTGAGCCCAAAATTCTCGTTACAATCGACGTGAGCGAGAAAGGCGTGGAGATCAAGAATGTCTTTGGGAACGAGTGACGCGTTTGACTTAAGGCCTGAATATATTATCAGTGTGATAAATAAACTGGGCGCAAAATCCATAGGTTTCCAATTTCCTGAGGGACTTAAAAGGAAAGGTCCAGAGCTCGCAAAAAAAGTTGAAGAAGCTACCGGGGCTGAGATTATCATCTCCGGAGACCCCTGCTTTGGTGCGTGCGACCTGGATAAAACCTTGCTCGAGCAGGTTGATATTCTTTTCCACTTTGGGCATGCCGAACTGGAGGATACAAAACTTTCCGAAAAGGTCTATTTCATAGAAACGCGTTCTGCAGTTGATATCCGGCCGGTCGTTGAAAAGGCTATCCCTGAACTTAAGGGACAGGTTATAGGGCTGATTACTACTGTCCAGCACGTCCATAAGCTCCCTGAGGCCTGCGTTGTCTTGGAGGCAAATGGAAAGACCTGTGTAATAGGGCATGGTGACTCCAGGCTTGCATATCCGGGCCAAGTACTCGGCTGCAATTTTTCGGTAGCAAGGAACGAGGTATGTGACGAATACCTGTATATCGGAAGCGGAGATTTCCATCCTTTAGGTGTGTCTCTTTCCACAAAAAAGCGGGTTCTTGCAGCTGATCCTTTTTCCGGGGAGATTCGCGAAGTAGATCCTTCAAGAATTCTTCGCCAGCGGAGCGCGGTGATTGCAAAGTCCCTGGATGCGGAGGTTTTCGGGATAATAGTCTCAAGCAAAAACGGACAGGAAAGAATGGGGTTGGCTTTCTCTTTGAAAGCGCTTGCGAGAAAGCACGGAAAAGAGGCGCATCTTATTCTGATTGATCTTGTCACTCCGGATCAGCTTCTTCAGTTCAAAGTAGATGCTTTCGTTAATACTGCCTGCCCGAGGCTTGCAATCGATGAGGTTGGGCGTTTTCCCTCCCCGATGCTTACACCCCAGGAATTTGAGATCGTGCTTGGAGAAAGGGACTGGGAAAAACTGGTGCTCGATGAAATTACCGAGGAGCCTGTATAATTTATTATTGTTGGGAAAGTCTGGATAATAAAAGTCTGGATAACAAGCTAAAGTCCAAGTAATAAGTTAATGTCTGTATAATAAGTTAAAATATATAATATAAAGAATAAAAATATATAAATAGAAAATTTAAGTCGATGAAATGAAACAGAGAAAACTTGAGATGCTTCTTGAAGAATTGGAAAATTTTTCCAATCCTGAACTTGAGCTGGAGCAGTACCAGACTCCACCTCTTCTAGCTGCGGAAATTCTTCACTTTGCTTATATGCAGGGAGATCTTGATGACTCGGTACAGGACCTGGGCTGCGGCACAGGAATCCTTGCAATTGGGGCGAAGCTTCTGGGAGCCAGAAAGGTTATGGGGTATGATACGGATTCAAAAGCACTTGAGATCGCAAAAGAAAATGCCCGAAAACTTGGAGTAGAAGTCGAGTTCGTATTATCGGACATTGCCGATATTACAGGACACGTAAAAACCACGGTTATGAACCCTCCTTTTGGGGCAAGAGTAAAAGGCAGAGACCGACCTTTTCTTTCGTTAGCATTAAGAACAAGTGAAGTAATATATTCAATTCACAACCGCGGAAGCCTTGCTTTTATCCAAAAGTTCATTAAGCCTGCAGTCATTACACACTCCTACGTTGCGAAGTTCCCTATAAAACGAACCTTCGATTTCCATAAAAAAGAACGAGAGGTTATTGAAGTCGAGATCTACAGGATTAAGGTTTCCGGATAATCCCGATGCAAGTACCGTTTAAGGCATCAGATTTATCAGATTTTATAGTGATAGGGCTTTACCTCAAAAGGCGAACTATAACACTGCTTATAATAAGTATGCCTGTGTATTACCAAAATATACGGTGCGTCAATAGGGGCAAAAGTGGCAGATAAATACGAGCGTTATAATCTCTCCTCTATTGAGGTTGATTATCTGTCAATTGAATGTGCCAGTATCCAGTTGAATGGCTACCAGCATTCCATATTATTGATAGTTACTGTGATTACGATTTATATCGACTACTAACGATAGTCCAAATGAGGGATCATGATTAGAATTCGAAAAAGTAAAACTACGAGAAAGAAATTGACTGGCCCGAGCGAAGGAAAGCCGGTTGCCGAAAACGTAACTCAAATCGCTTCCGAAAGCAGGGACCAATTCAAAGGCCAATCGAGAGATCAGTTTAAGACCCATCCCAGGGAGCATGTTAAAAGTCAATCTAGGGAGCAGTCCAGAGATCAATATAAGAGCCAATCAAGAGATCACTTCAGGGGGCATCCCAGAGATCAGTTTAAAGGTCAGTCCAGAGACCAGTCCAAAGACAAGTTAAAGGGAGACCAGGGCAAGAAAAGAAGGTTCTCTTACCCGAAAAAAGGTTCCAGGGGAAGAGTGGGTATGCCTGAATCCAGAACTCCCTACGAAGCTAAGACACCGGAAGAAGATCTTGAAAAAGGAGGTTTTGTTCTTCCTGGAGAACTTGTTGGAACGACTGAGGAGTTCAGGTCCGGGGAAGGAACAACCGTGTCTGCCGGAGATATTTACTCTACAGCTACTGGAAACGTAATTATTGACAGGAAAGCAAGAGTAGTCTCGGTCAGGCCACGCACGCTCACTCCGAATATTCTTAAAGTAGGGGATATTGTCTATGGAAAGATAACTGACGTGCGTGAATCTGGGGCAATAGTGGAAGTTGCAGGAATTGAAGGCAAAGAAGACAGGGAAATTGTCAATGTGCGTTCGGGAGATGTCCACGTGTCAAATGTGCGAGACTCTTACGTTAAGAGACTTTCAGACGAGTTCAGACCCTTTGATGTAATCAGGGCCAGGGTTCTTGACACTGAGAGAATACGCCTGACAACAGCCGAAGATTCCCTTGGAGTTGTAAAAGCCTACTGCTCGAATTGCAAAGGAGAACTTGTGCTCGAAGGGAAAAAGCTTAAATGCCCTGTCTGCAATATGACCGAAACTCGCAAAATCTCTACCGAGTACGGGAAAGGGGTAAAGTAATTTCTTTCTCCTACAGGTATGGGTTTCTGCACAGTGAATTATCGATAAATTATATTACTCACTATTTACAGGTGGTCACCAATGGAGCTGAACATTCTTTCCAAAACAGACAATGAGCTTGAAGTCAAGCTCAAAGGCGAGACACATACCCTTCTAAATATGCTCAAGGATCTTCTGATTAGAGACGAAAGGGTTGAGATCGCTTTCTATGATATGAAATACGTAAGTATCAGTGACCCTATCCTTTACATCAAAACCGATGGTACGAACCCTATTGAGGTCTTAAAGGACGCTGCCTCAAAAATAATTGCTCAGTGCGACGAATTTACTGATGTCTTTAGCAAGGCAGTAAACGCCTGAATATCTGAAAAATGGTCGCATAACGTCTTTTTAAAGGCGTTTTGCTTTCTTTTTCCGGCAAATCCGGTATCTTTCCAGCAGGGGGCTCTTGATATTTATTAAGGAGCCGTTGCTATCTTCAAATCTCAAAGATTTTTGGAATACTTTTTTATGAATCTATGCGTATCCAGAGTAAACAAGAAATCTTAAACGCGAAAGTAGGGTAAAAGCATTAAACTGGATTGAGTAACTTCGATTCTTTTTAGTTCAAAATTATGTCCTGCATCTGCAACTTAAAAATCATAAACTAACCTGTAACTAAAAATCATAAGCTAACCTGTAACTAATATTGAGATATGAAAGATAAATTGAGGTATGAAAGAAAATGAAGCTTGACGACTCATCCCTTCAGAAGTTCGGTTTTATAAAGAGAGAAACCCTTGGCAGTATAAATATCGACCCTCTTCAGACAGGCGGGCGTTTGACCGAGGCTGCAAAACAGGCTCTTATAGAGTGGGGAGACGGGTACTCTGTATGTGATTTCTGCGGAGGGGTTCTGGATCAGATAAAAAAGCCTCCAATTTATGATTTTGTACATAAGGCTCTTCCCGAGTTTCTTGGCTGTGATGAGGCAAGGGTTACGAATGGGGCACGGGAGTCCAAGTTTGCTGTCATGCACTCTATTGGAAAGCCGGGTGACTGGATTGTGCTCGATGGACTTGCCCATTACTCTTCATATGTTGCAGCCGAAAGAGCTGGTTTGAATATCAAAACCGTACCGCATTCAGGCAGTCCAGATTATTACCTTGACCCTGAAGGGTATGCTACGGCAATCGAAGAAGTCACAAAGGAAAGTGGAAAACCACCTGCTCTTGCACTTGTAACTTATCCGGACGGAAGCTATGGAAACTTGCCAGATGCAGGAAAGATAGCCTCGATCTGCCATGAATACGATGTCCCTCTTCTTCTGAATGGCGCATATGCCGTCGGAAGAATGCCGGTATCCGCAAAAGAAATCGGTGCCGACTTTATTGTAGGCAGCGGGCATAAATCGATGGCTGCATCAGGACCTGTTGGAGTACTCGGAGTAAGTGAAGAGTACGCTCCTACCGTATTCAGGAAATCCAAGCACAGCAAGGTAAAAGAAGTTGAGCTTCTGGGATGCACCGCAAGGGGCGCTACGGTTATGACCCTTATTGCATCTTTCCCGGATGTAGTAAAGCGTGTTCAGAACTGGGATCCGGAGGTTGAAAACGCCCGCTGGTTCTCGGCAAGGCTTGAGGAAATGGGCTTTATCCAGCGCGGGCAAAAACCCCATTCTCATGACCTTATGTTCTTCGAAGCTCCTCGTTTTTATGAGATTTCCGAGAAGGTCAAGAACGGAAGATACTTCCTCTACAAGGAGCTCAAAGCACGCAATATTCACGGCATAAAATCCGGGCTCACTAAATATTTCAAACTCAGTACTTTCGGGCTTGGGAGAGAAAAGCTTGAAACTGTCGCAAATTCCTTTGAGGATATCCTGAAAAAATATGAAGATATTTAAGACTCTTTAAGCTGGTCGATATTTAAAGTCCGGGAGATTTAGAACCAGTGTCATGACACTAGTTCTAAATCTCCCCTTCTCTTTTAAGTAGATAAATTAAAAGATTTCGGAATCAAAAGGATATGTCTTCGAAATTAATTTACTAAACTTTTTCCTAAACTTGTTTACTGAACTTATTTGCGAAATTTATCTGCGAATATATTTGCGGAATCTTAAATACTGAATCTAAGAGCCTATCCAAAATGTTTAAAACTGTTATCATCTTGGCTATACATTTTTTTGTGGGTACTATACAAAAATCTAAATATCTAAAAAGTACATTGTTCATTTATGCAAGAAGTTGGCAGGCCAATTACGCAGAAAATTGTAAACCTCTTCAAAGGTGATAATGCACCTGAAATAACAGACCCGATTATGCAGAGAGTTATAAAGTATTTATCCGATAATCAGTGGAGTTTCCAGCAAGGCGAGTACTTCTTGAATGCAAGAGTACGGTGTAAAAATGCTGTATATCCAACTTATATTTCTATTTATGAAGATAATTTTATTATACGTGTCTATTCTTATTTAGATTCAACTATCTATGAAGATAAGCGGGTGGCTGTTGCTGAGTTTTGTACCCGTGTGAATTATGACATGCCGATTGGAAACTTTGAGTTTGATCTGGATGATGGGGAAGTAAGATACAAAACATCAATTGCTCTAGGGGAAAATATAGAATTCTTAACAGATGAAATCATTGATCGTTTGATATGGACAAATATTAATAGCATGGATTTATATTATCCTGGTATTATGCGTATTAACTTTTCAAACGATAATAATATCGATGTAAAAGCGATCATCCAAGAGATCGAAAATTCTCAGTAAAACACGCCTGAATATATCGTTTTTTTCATTAGCCCTTCTTTATATACAGGTTTACAGAAACGGCAATAAAAATAACATGTTTCTTACATATCGCATCTTAATAATATAAATAAAGTACCTTTACTTTTTCAACTCCACATTTTCCATATAACCTTCTCCTCTCGGAGTCAGGACATAATATATAACTCCTTCACTTTCCTCTTTTTCAATACAGAGGGTACTTTCCAGCATATTGAGGTTGTAACTCGCCTGGGAATCCGTGAGCTTGAGTTCGGTTTTAATTTCTTCCAGCGACTTTTTATGTTCTACCAAAGCTTTAAGGATGTTTCTCCGGACAGGGTTCTGAAGGGCATTAAGGCAGGCTTTGTGGTCTTCGGTCATATCCTCTTTCATTTTGCCTTCGCGCTTCATCTTTGAAACCCATTCTTGTTTTCTTTTCGCAGCTTCTTCTGGAGTCATATTCTATCATTAATATATTGTCCTCAGTATCTAAATAATTTTGCGGAAAGCAAAACCCGTAATATAGTCTCTGCTGGTCCAGTTGTTACGGGAAAGAATACCTTCTTTGATCGGAAGTCCACTAGAAAAGTTAAGGAACGAAGGCTATTTTTTCGTCTTTATAATCTAGGACCTACGAAGTTGAACTGAAAAACATGATATAAACCTTTAACTGTACAAAACATGAATTTTAATCACAGCATGCCATTGTGTGTAATTAAATACCTAGGCAGTTTATGCCCTATAATGAGTTAAATAGCATGAATCCTCTAATTATTATGAGAATTTAATTATTGTGGAGGGGTATGTTTGGAAGACGATAGTGGAGATATTTTTAAGTATAAACTTGGTAAGTGGGTTCTAAGCATAGATGAATGTGCTTTTATGAATCTTATGGATATTGGAAAAAGCAAGTCTATGCGTCAATATTTGATCGAATCAATTGATAATTGGGTAAGCAAAGAAGAACCACTTATAACAGATGAATTCATTTCGGAAATGTGCGACTTTATTAAAAACGAAAATGAAGTCCTTTACGACCGTTTGATGAAAAAATGCGCTCTAAAAGGAATAAGTGTAGGTGAAGGCATATTTGAATCACTGAGTCTTTTAAATTGTGGAATGATAGGTGCGCAGGAGTGCAGACAGTATGAAGATGACTTCTCTGATGTGTGATGTTTCTGTCTTATATTTTCACTCTCTTGAGTAAGCTTGATTTCGGACTTCAAGCGCATAAGTCCTGAATACATTTCGTGTAAAAGAAAAGTAGTTTAGGTGTAGCAGTAAGATCTCGCAATGAAATTCTCTGCTATTCACCTATCTTTAGTTTTTTAGTAAATTTTCTTTTTGATATCTTTGCAGTTTTTGCTGAAGAATTTTCTTACTTGAAATCTTTGAGGGCTTCAAAATCCAGAGTTGCAAAGTAATCCTCAATAGTTTCGGCTCTCCTAATCTGCACAACGCTTCCGTCCTTTCTGAGAAGAAGTTCGGCAGAACGGAGTTTTCCGTTATAATTGAAACCCATGGAGTGTCCGTGAGCCCCAGTATCGTGGATTGCAAGGATATCTCCGATTTCAATTTTAGGAAGTAGCCTGTCGATTGCGAACTTGTCATTATTCTCGCAGAGGGAGCCAGTTACGTCATACTTGTGGACAGGAGCCTCATTTTCCTTTCCAAGCACGGTTATATGGTGATAAGCTCCATAAATACCCGGCCGCATCAGGTTAGCCATACAGGAGTCCATCCCAACATAGTCTTTGTAGGTGTGTTTGAGATGCCGAACTTGAGTAATCAGGTAGCCATAGGGGCCTGTGATTGCACGGCCGCATTCCAGGAAGACTTTGAGCGGATAAAGCCCGTTAGCCGTGATTGTGGCTTCGTAAGCCTCTTTGGTACCTTTTGCCACAGCTTCGAAGGAGACAGGTTCCTCTTCAGGCCTGTAGGGGATGCCTATGCCTCCGCCGAGGTTCACAAACTCGAACCTTATGTTGAGTTCCTTTGAGATTTCAACTATAAGTTCGAAGAGGATTCTTGCGGTTTCCACAAAGTAATCAGGATTTAATTCATTCGAGGCCACCATTGTATGCATTCCGAAACGTTTTATTCCCTTGTCCCTGAGTATACGGTAGCCTTCAAAAAGCTGGTCTCTCGTAAAGCCGTACTTTGCCTCTTCCGGCTTTCCTATGATAGCATTTCCTCCTTTAAGGGGGCCAGGATTATACCTGAAGCAGACAATTCCCGGAAGTCCGGCATACTTTTCAAGGTACTCAATATGGCTTATGTCATCAAGGTTTATATATGCTCCAAGCTCTTTTGCCTTCAGGAACTCTTCAGAAGGGGTATCGTTTGAGCTAAACATTATATTTTCTCCAGTAATTCCCGCTTTTTCAGCAAGAATTAACTCCGGCAAAGAGCTACAATCCGCACCGAAGCCTTCGTTTTTAAGGATTTTAAGAATGAAGGGATTTGGGAGGGCTTTTACCGCAAAAAATTCTTTAAAGCCTGGAACTTCTCTGAAGGCTGCTTTCATTTTCTCCGCATTTTCTAGAATGGCTTTCTCATCGTAGATATGAAACGGGGTGGGATACTTTTTTATTATTTTCAAAATTTCCTCTTTCGTGAAAGGAAGGTCCTTTGAAACCATATTATTACCTTTTATGATTTTTGTTTAATGGGGTTTTGTATCAATTTGAATTTTTACTCCTTTATTAGTCTTTCTGCTCCGAGTCCCATTTCGGCACCTGAGTCCCGTCTTGGGAGGACGGAGCCCTTTTCGCTCCGCTCAAGAGGGCCGAATTATAATGAAGATATTTAGCTAAGCCAAAAAGGCTAATTTAGAGACAAAAATACTGATTTTCAATTCGCTCAGGGCTTATTTATTTGTATTTTTTAGGTAACGATCGCAACCCTTTCCAAAAAAGGATTTCCTGCAAGCCTTTTCAAAATAGGTTAAACGGTTGCGGTATAATCTGGTCACTGGCTGGATTTCTTGAAAACTTCTTTAAGTCTGGAGTAAGGATAGGTGTTCACAACGTCTTCTTTTTCAAGCCAGCCCCGCCGTGCCTGCCCGAGGCCGTACCGCATGAAGGTTAGGTCGGAAACTGCATGGCTGTCTGTAGATATACAGAACTTTAGGCCAAAGGTCTTTGCGCGCAGGATCAGTTCGTCATTAAGGTCAAGTCTTGAAGGCTGGCTGTTGATCTCAATTACTTTTCCATTTGCAGCGGCAGCTTCAAAAACCTTTTCAAAGTTAACGGCATAAGCTTCTCTCTTCCCAAGCAGTCTTCCTGAAGGATGTGCAAGGATATCGAGATATTTGTTCTCCAGAGCTGTGACAATTCTTTCGGTCATTTTCCTTTCACGGAATGCAAAACCGGAATGTACGGCTCCTACCACTACATCAAGTTCTTTGAGAATCTCATCCGGATAGTCAAGGCTTCCATCTTTCAGGACCTCAACCTCAGATCCTTTGAGAATTTTTATCTGGAATTGTTTAGAGAGTTTATCAATTTCTTCCTATTGAGCTTTTAATTTTTCGATTTCCAGGCCATTTGCAACTTTCTGGGAACGGGAGTGATCGGTTACTGCGATATACTCGTAACCAAGAGCCTCTGCTTTTTGAATCATGGTTTTAAGGGTGTCTTTTCCTTCACTGTACTGTGTATGCATATGGAGATCTCCCCTGAGATCACCTGCTTCTACCAGTTTGGGCAGGGCATTTTTTGTAGCGGCTTTAATTTCCCCCCTGTTTTCCCGAAGTTCGGGTGGGATATATGCAAGGTCAAGTATTCCGTAAATCTCTTTTTCACTGCTGCCTGCAATCTGTTTCCCGGATTCCTTTAAGTACAGCCCGTATTCTGAAAGCTTGTAACCGTTTTTGATGGCAACATTTCTAAGTTCTATATTGTGCTCCTTTGAACCCGTAAAATACTGAAGAGCTGCTCCGTAACTTTCAGGTGGGACTACTCTCAAGTCAATAGATGTCCCTTCTCTCAGAATTACGCTGCTTTTTGTGCTACCTTTTAAGATCACCTGCTCGACGTCCGGAAGGGAGACAAAACAATCCACTACCTTCAAAGCCTCTTCTTTCTCGGCTTCTGCAAGGATGTCGATATCCCCAATTGTTTCTTTCAACCTGCGAAGCGAGCCTGTGTAAATTACTTTTGAGAGGTCGACTTTAGAGGTTCTGCTTTCACACTGGGCTTTTAAAGCGGCTATGACCTCGTCTGCGAGTGGAAGCGCTTTTCCGAGAGCTAGCCGGGCATGGCTTTTCTCATATTGTTCAATCGCCTTTGCCAGATTTTTTTCACTTTTTTCTCCAAACCCTTCGAGCCTCTTTAGCCTGTGGGCAATGATCGCGTTTTTAAGATCTGAGAGCGTCCTCACTCCAAGGGCATCAGCAAGCTTTTTGATTTTCTTTGCTCCAAGCCCTCGGATTTCCATCAGTTCTGCAGTACCTGAAGGGGTTTTTTCTTTAAGCTTTTCAAATTTTTCCACTTTGCCTGTTTCCAGATACTCGGCAATGTGGTCGGCAATTGACTCCCCTATGCCTGGAATTTTGGTCAGCCCAACTTTTCCTTCTCTAGCATAAATTTTTTCGATGTCTTCCCCAAGGTTTTCTATCATCTGAGCGGCTTTTCGATAAGCCCGTGGTTTCCACTCAACCTGCTGGTATTCAAGAATATCGGCAGCCTCATAAAATAACTCTGCAATCTCTCGGTTTCTCAATTGTTTCCCCCTGCTTCTTGTATTTATTTCCCATTTCTTATTTTATTTCTTTCTCCTTTCTTTCATTGTTAATGACTTTCCTTCTCTCCTGTCTAACTCAAACGTCACATCCCCAAGATCTCCTGTTTTTGAATATCTTTTCTTAATCTCCTCATTGAAAATTCCATATGCTCCGGCAATAGCTTTTAATGCAAGCTTATCCCTACTTCCAATGTTATGTTCTCAAAGGCAGGTTCAATGCTCCCGAAGAAAAGGTATTATACTTTACTTCTTTTCCTTCCAGCCCCTAAAAAAAATTAGCAATTCTCTGACGATTTCCTTATGGGATGTTATTTTTTCCAGTTCTTCAAAAAGCTCCGCAAGCTCTATGAATCGAGCCATTACCCTATTCCCGAAAAAGCGCTTTGAAATTTTTCTCCATACTATCATTCCATTCTCAGGGCTTTATCGCTTTGCGCCCTAAAATTTCAAAAATAGAATTTTTTATTTTTTTCAGTTAAAACAGCTATCCCTGCCGTTCCTTATTCATTACCGAAACCTTTAATATCTAAAAGATGCATGAGAAGAATACACATCACTTCCGTACATCTTTATGCGACTGTGGTTTAGTGGCTATGACCTGAGCTTCCCAAGCTTAGAACCCGGGTTCGAATCCCGGCAGTCGCATTGGAAAATAATTCAAATTAGTCTCTTTTAAAATCAAAATTCGACTTTAAACTTAGATTCTGTTTTTATCTCTATGAGCTGATACCAAAACTCAATGTCACTTCCCAGAACCCAGATTCAATAATAATCAATCGATTTCCTGATCCAGAAGATGGTTCTGAAACTTTATGAATTAGAGATAAAATTGGTTTTGGGATGAACTTTATCATAATGTCTGTTCATAACGTTTTAAAAAAGGCTTTTGTAGAAAATTTTTTGGAAATTCTTCTCTCTAGCCTAATTTCTACCTGGATGTTTTCTAATCAGGTCTTTTTTAGTGCCTCAATCCCAGCAATCAAAATAAATTAGGCTTTGAAAAATATTGGTCAATAAATTATTCCATAAAAATCAAAAGTGGAAACGGACAAACACGATTTGAGACGGTCTGTGTTCAATGTGTTTATCCGTATTTTATTGAGAAGACATTATGAATCGATGTACTGTGTTTATTTATGCTCTACAAGAGGTAGATAATCCGAATAGGTGCTGTGTGTTATATTTTTGTATGCGGAGTCAGCAATGCCATCTCCATCTTTATCTACTGCGGTTTGGGAAAATCCAGTGCCATCAGGTTTTCCCCAGAAATTACCTCCTATATACGGTCCGCCTACAATGTTAGTACCTGCAGTTTTCGTATTGTTATAGGAATTTCCTTTTCCGTTTTTAATGGTCATGTTAGTGTTGTTGAAATAGTTGTTGTAAATAAGGTTACTATCGCTTCTAGGGCAGATATAAAAACCGTAAACACTATTATTTTGAACAGTGTTACCTGAGAATGTGTTGCCGTCAGAGTTGCCAAAATGGATTCCTCTGCTATTGTCAGAAGCCGTATTTCCTGAGAGGATATTCTCTTCAGAACTTTGAATAGCAATCCCATACTCTTCATTATTCGTAACTATATTGTTTGAGACTATGTTTCCTCTGGAATACAAGGCATAGATTCCAAGACCGTTATTCAAAAATTTGTTGTGATCAATAGTACAGTTCCTGCATGAAGACAGAAAGATTCCTGAATGGATGGGGTCTGTAGCTCCAATAATCTTAAGCCCACTAACTGTTATATTATCTGCTTTCAGTAGGAGCACGTTAGCATTTGGATTTCCGGCTTGAATTATTGTATCATCAGGGTTTCCGGATTCGGACCTGATTGTGAGATTATCCTTAGTTATTTTGATATTTTCGGTATAGGTCCCGGGGCTTACGGTAATTATATCGCCTGAGGTTGAATTGTTCACAGCGCTTTGAATTGAATTTCCTGGCTGGACTGAAATCTCAGCCGCAGCTCCGATACCTGATATTATTGTTAAAGTAAGAACAACTGCTAATAAAGTGGTTAATTTACTCATTCTAATGCCTCCGTTATTTTCAGAAAGTTCTAGTGGAACTTTTTTTAATTAAATGTATATTTACGCCCAACGACCATGCCAATTCACATATGTAAATGTATTGATTTAATCAAAAAAAATTGTTATTTTGTATAAATTATTTAATTCAGTTTTTAAAACCAAGTGTCGAATGTAAAAATTAAAAAAATCGCTGGATTTTTAACAAGAATCCCTTTCCTTTTACGTCTAAAAATAGGGAAAAGGATTGTCGTTCTAAGGACGGATGTGGGCTAGTTTTAAAAAGATCGTGGTTTCGCCAAAGAAGCATAACAAAAAATAGAGTTACGGGCTACATGCCCAGGTCTAGACTAGAATTTTCTAACTTTTCTCAGGTTATTACGCTATCCTTAAGTGTATTTGAGTTCTCAAAACTATAATTATTTCCTGAGTATGCATCTACTTTGAAATCATGTTACTGGTATCCCTGCTGATTTGTTAAGATACGCCCTTCCGTAATTAAATGCAAGAAAGCTCATCAAGTGAAATCTTTTTTCTGTAGCCCATACCCTGGAATATTGCTACAAGATCTCCTTTATCATCAGTTATATTTACAGTATATGTTGAAATTTTAGGGTTTATTGAGGTTTCTTTTGCCTCGGCTGTGAGAGCTTTGCCTGTTGCGGCTTTTACAAAAGAAATATTTGCATTGATAGCAACAGCAACATTGCCGTATGCATTTGACGCTGCAGCAAAAGTAAGATCTGCAAGGGTAAATATTGCACCTCCCTGAACGGTTTTCAGGGCATTGAGGTGCTTTTCCTCTATATTCATGATGGCTTTTGCATATCCTGGAGAGGCTTCTAGAAGTTTGATTCCTGAAATTGCAGCGAAATTGTCGTTCTTAAAAAATTCTTTAACATTTTCCATGTAATAACTCCGGTTATTGTCAGTAAAGTCATGCTCTATTCTTCTTATTTTTAATTAAAGTTATTCTCCTGAATGTAAACTTACTCCGGGACCTTCCATTTTTCAGAGGTTTTCAGAGGTTAAATTCCTGCCTAGCCCCGAATTTAACTATCCAAATCTCTATGATAGCTAAAAATAATCATTTCTTAGGTAGAATATGGTAGAAAAGAATGCAGTATTCTGGAAGGCGGTTACCAGGAGGGCCGCACAGGTTCTTGGAGGCCTATTCTCATTTATGGTGATTTTTTTCTTTCTGCTGGTCGGATCGACCTGCCCAGAGCATGGTTTTTCTTTGTTCTTTATTTTCTCTCATTGCTCTTCAATATGGTTGTTTTCATCAAATTCAATCCTGAGGTAATAGGAGCACGAAGTGAAATGAAGTGGGGAGAAATGAAGTGGTGGGATAAGCTGTTTACAGTGCTCTATATTATGTTTATTTTCTTAATGCTTATTGTTTGTGGGCTCGATGTGGGTAGATTACATATTTCGAGCACCGGGAGGGAGGTTCTGGCGGTTGGCATAATCTTTTTCGTCATAGGCTGGGTTTTTGTAACGTGGGCAATGGTCGAAAACAAGTTTTTTGAAACTACAGTCCGAATCCAAAAGGAGAAAGATCATAGGGTTGTTATCACAGGGCCTTATGCCTTCATTCGGCATCCTGGCTATGCCGGCATGATTCTGTTTTACGGTTGCACTCCGTTTATAATTGGCTCTTTTTACGGGCTGATTCCTGCACTTTTACTTGCTATTGCTTTTGTTTTCCGTACATACTTTGAAGACAGGATGCTCTACGAGGAGCTTCTAGGATATAAGGAATATACAAGGAAGGTAAGACACCGGCTCGTGCCGTTTATCTGGTGAGGAATGAACCTTAAATAATCAAAATATGCAAAAATGCAGTAGATAATTCAAAAGAAGTATCAAGCAAGATTTACTTGGAAGCAAAAAATGGGATTACAGACAGTTTGAGGCAAGAATTAAATACGAAATACGATTTTTCGTCATCGTTTTTGTATTCTCTCAATATCCGCTATTGCCTATGATAAGCTATCCAAAACTACTTTGATTCTCAACTCGAACGGTTTCATAACTATTTTCATGATCGGAAACTCGATAATTATTCAGAACATAAATTTCGGAGAGGTACTTCTAAGTTTTGGGATGAGCTCTATAAAGCTCTATAAATATGAGACAGACAACTACTTTTAAAACGTCTTCTGTTCCTTAAAACCAGACTAGTCTGCATAGTTAATAGAGATTAAGTATTTATAAGCTTGTCATATATTATTTAGCGGATTTATATTAAATACATTATTATTTAATTAGATATATATGATAGACCAACTGGTCGAGCTCGTATACGGGGGGTAAAGAATGAAAATGAAATTAATAGTTTCTATGTTAGCGTTATTCATGACGTTGTCTGTTGTGTCTGTGCAAGCGCAGACTGAAACGGACATGTTCGGAAATATGGAGGACGTGAGTGCAATCCTGGCAGGAAATATAGCTAAAACCATTACCTGTAACATGACCGGAAATGCGGTTGTGGTTGGAATGGAGAACATGACCGGAGCCATGGGCGAAACCCGGATTGGAAACATAACTGAAAATCAAACTCAGAGCATGGCCCAAACCCAAACTCAGAATATGACTGAAGGCCAACAAACTCAGAATATGACTGAAGGCCAAACTGGAACCATGGCAGCAAACCAAACTGGAGTCATGGCCGGAAGAATGGGTAACATGGCCAGACCCATGCCATGTAATATGGTTGGAAAGGTAATTATAGTCAAAGATATGGGCAATATGACCGAAAAAGCTCTTATAATCGGCAAAATGGATAATATGCCCGGAAAAGTGGTTATGTTCGGAAAAATGAGTAAAATAGGCGGGATAGATGGAAGAATGGATAATATACCCGCTGAAATGACCGGGAAAATGAAGAACATGACTATAGTCATGATTGGAAACATGACTGGAACTATGACATGTGATATGACCAGAAATATGGAAAAGATGACCGGAGCAGCAGCTGGCACGGAGAACATGTCCGGAAGAATGGAAAATATGACTGTGCTCATGACTGGAAATGTGACTGGAACTATAACATGTGATTTAACTAAAAAAATGATTATAGCCAGAAACATAGGTCGTATGGATGAAATGGTCGCAAAGATGTGTAACATGTCCGGAAAAATGGAGAACATATCTGGAAAAATGGAGAACATGTCCGGAAGAATGGAGAACATATCCGGAAGAATGGCTATGACTGGATCAATGTGTAACATGACCGGAAACATGATCATACTCAAGGATATGGATAAGATGACCGGAAAGGCCGAAAAAATGGATACTATGGCCGAAATGACCGAAGAAATGGATTATCTGAGTTTAATAGATGGAAGTGCGATTATAATCGAAGATACGGACATGAATAGAATGGATGGAAAAAACATAACCAGAATGCCCGGAAATGTAAATAACATAACCGGAAAGATGGTTATAATCAGAAATATGGACGATAAAACTCAAATAATGACTAAGACCATTACATGCAACATTACTGGAAACACAACTACGATCCAGAACACCGAAAATATGACCTGAAAAATGGGTAGTATGGAGAAACTATTGATCCGTAAAATGTTCGTGTAATTTGTATAATGAAACATGAATGAAGAAATGCATAACTTATCAGTTTGATTAGAAAATTAGACTCCGGAGTAGAGGCTGCAAATATATAACATTTACACTTCTTTACTCCTTTATTTTTTCTAGTTTTTTTATCATGCCTGTTTTCCTAATTCCTGCCTGAACTTTAAGTAGCCGGCTTAAGCTTGCAAAGACTACATACTTTTACTTTTCTGTCCTGACCCCTCAACCTTTTTATCTATAAATGCAGTTATCGTGGATAGCGGTCATTGCAAGTGCGAAAATCTTAATTATATTTTACATAAAGTTTGCACATATTATAAGGTCATGTATTGAAACAAGTAAAAAAGCAAGATAACTAAGGTAGTGAACCTTTCTCCGGTTTTTGTATTTCTTCCTGTATATTGCAATTCCATCAGCTAGAATGAACAAGTAAAAAGCCGGACGATTATCTTTTCTATCATTTCTCTGGCAAACGCCAATAAAATTTGCAGGTTATTACATAACTCAAAATTCTTTTTTTAATTTAATTCCTTGAATTAACTAGAAATTTCTAATAGCGGAGCAAGCATGAATGTTCTTTGAATTAAGCATAAATTGGGTCTTGAAATAAGTCTGTTACAAAAAGTATTGCCGCTCACAAGAATAAATTATTCAAAATAAAATTATATAAAGCAAGCCATAAATAGCATATTATAAGATATATTCTTTTAATAAACAATGGTTTCTAATTTATATTTCTATATATATTATATTCTTTGAGTATAATCTTCTTCTGGTACGTACTATTTGTTGGGGTAACTTGAGATTATTTTAATCGGTACATTTTTTCAGCACATAATATGAAAGTTAAATCTGCCAGTAAATATCTTCCAGAAACAACGTCAATAGCTAAGTGATAAAGTAATATTTGAGTGCTGCATCTACCGACAAAAATGGTTGAAACACCAACAGCTTAGTCGTAGCAAATTAGAGGAGTGTGTACAAATGGGAATACTTAAGAAGACAATGAGTGTTTTAGTGCTGGTCTTTTTTGTAGCATCGCTGACAGTGGGGTCAGCCAGTGCAGGCCACTGGAAAGACAAATGTGACTGCCACAAAGATAAATGCGACTGCCACAAAGATAAATGCAAATGCCACAAAGATAAATGTGACTGCGACAACTTTGACTTCGAATCCTTCTTCGGAGGTAGCTTCTTCGGAAATGATTGCTTCTTCGGAGATGACTGTTTCTATGGAGATAACGACTTCTTCGGAGAAGACGGCAACTGGTTTGATGGCTGGTGAAATTAACTAGACTGATATGACATCAGTATAAAACAAATGATGACCCATTCGTAAAGCCTTGCATCAGACTGCAGAAATTATAAAGCCCTCAAGTATTCAAATCTAAAGTTTCTATGGGGGAGTGTTGTTAATAGGAATTATGCGATTAAGTAGCAAAAAAGGCGTGGGCAAGTATCTCTACTACATATAGTATAAATTAGACAGTTTGAAGTCTCATGCAACTGATTCTTTAGTTAAACTGTGTAATTCCTTTCATCGTACTGGATGGCAGTCGTTGAAGTGAGTTTATGAATGAGTCTCATTTCATATTTTCCTAAATCTTACAATCTGAAAAAAGGTTGAATTTTTCGGAAACTTTCCTCATTTCTGACTTTTAAGTATACCTTGATCAAGGAAAAAAATCATGAGATTCAGAGCACTCATTTCTACTTAGTACCTGGATTAGTATTACATATTTTCCTGTTACTGATTTAATTTATATCGAATTTTTCTCTTAATTCTCAAAATGGCTTAATTCAAGCTGCAGACAGCCTTTCAAGGCTATAGTTGTTTGTTCGCCCATTCACTAGCATATATTCTTTCTATGACTGAAAACGCTTTTATGCTCTAAAGCCGAAACCTGAAATAGGAAAACCAATTAGAGTATTAAGTTTGGGGGTAATTGAATATGGGAAGAGATGCACCAACCGAAGAGAAGAGCTCTATAACACCTAGAGACAGAAATGTAACTTTTGAAAGAGGTACGGAATTTGTGGTTCCTTATGTAGAGGAAAATATTAACAGGTGTAGATGCCCGCAATGTCCGGTCCAGGCTGATAGTCGGTGCGTACAGGATAAAATCAGGAGTTCAAAAGAAGCTATGGAGAATGCGCCTGCAGGTGAGGCCCCTGATCCCGAGAATGTTCCAGGGATATATTGCTCTGAAGGTACGGCTACCTGTCAGGATCTTAATTTTGATAGACAATGCATTTGCGAGTCATGCGAGGTCTGGAATGAATATGATCTAAAAGCCGCAAAACCGAACAATCACTTCTGTAAGCACGGTAAAGCGACCTGACCTTTCAATTGTACATAGTTTCTTACAACTTTTTTACAGGCTTTTAAAACCCTTTTGCATTTTTTAGTTTAAAGCTTGCTTTTACTTGCTTCCTGCTTTTCCCTACCTACAGGTTTA
This sequence comes from Methanosarcina sp. UBA5, assembly GCF_002505485.1. Taxonomy (GTDB): domain Archaea; phylum Halobacteriota; class Methanosarcinia; order Methanosarcinales; family Methanosarcinaceae; genus Methanosarcina. Next base: position 30,473 of record NZ_DAVG01000024.1, read on the forward strand.
GTTTTATGCCTAGAAAAATAGAAAAACAATTACTTTAATTAAAAAAGTAAATGGTAAAATCTGAGAAATTGAAAGAAGGAAGGAAAAAGGAAGAATGGATAGACCGGGTTATAAGCATAGTTCTACTTTTATTCACTGCCAAAGTAGGGAAGCTTCTGGTTGAAAACTGGGGTTCTGTAAATCATCTGCCTGTTTATATTTATGCAGGAGTCCTGTTCCTCTACTTGCTGGCAGAAAAAGCTGCATATAGGGGTTCAGGTCCTGAAGGAAAGCAATCAAAAAGATGGACCAGAAGTTTGCTTTTATTTTTCTGGTGGCTCCTTCTGATCGTTCCTGTTATTGACTTTCTTTTTTACTCGCACCTTGAATTCGATTTTTGCCCGAAATTTGAATACAGGCTGCCCCCATATCTCGAATGCATGCTTTATATGAAACAGAATTTTGCAGTTACAGTCACAGGAATATCACTCGTATTAATCGGTACAGGGCTCAGAGCCTGGAGTATATGGACGCTAGGTAAATATTTCTCACCCCATATTGAGATCAAAAATAATCATCAGTTAATTGAAACTGGTCCCTATAGACTCATAAGGCATCCGGCTTATGCAGGAAACATATTACAGGCTGTTGGAATTCCGTTAATTCTGAACGCTTACCTCTCCCTGGGTATATCGGTGGTACTAATTATCCTGTTTTTATACAGATTGAAGTTCGAAGAAGAGGTTCTGGTCAGGGAAGTCAAAGGTTATAGAGATTACATAAAAAGAACAGACAGGCTAATCCCTAAAGTATGGTAAGCGCAGGCACGGTAAACGCCAAATGAAGTGATCAATATTTTACTAAACACTTTTTATTGAGATATTCAACGTTCCTGATTGAATACTCTGGCCAAAATATTTTTGTTAAACATTTTGTTGAATATTATTCGATCAAAATCATTAATTTTTTTATCAATGTTTTATTGGCTTTTCAGTTTAATTTTTCATTTACTTTTCTTAATTTTCGCTTACTATAAAGAACATATCCTGAATTAATGCGAATTCGGATCCCCACCGAAAATATTATATCTTTTAATAAATATTGTTATTGAACAGTTATAAAATTTTGGATCTGACGAGTATGATTTTAATATTTAATTCTCGGGTTTATCTCAGGCTTTTTAAGACTTCAAAAGGCTCAGATAAACTCATTTCAACTTATGGAGGAGCAAAATAAATGGTGTCCTCTTTACTGGCAAACGTTGACGTACTTCTAGGCTTTGCTATTTTAATTCTCACTATTTTCTACAGATTTCAAGTCCCTCCTGTACTTGGTTTTCTTGTAACCGGGATGCTGATCGGTCCTTACGGGCTTGCGATTCTCAATGGAGGACATAATGAACTGAATGCTGATCTCGGTGTAATCTTTTTGCTCTTTACAATTGGGGTTGATCTATCCTTAAAAGAGCTTTGGAAGATGAAAAAAGCTTTATTTATGGGTGGAACTCTCCAGATTCTCTTAACTACATTTCTTACCCTCATTGTTTGTTCATCTCTAGGTTTCAACTCCGCTACCTCTGTTTTTCTTGGTTTCTTGATCTCGCTGAGCAGTACTGCAATAGTACTCAAAGTCTTACAGGACAGAAATGAAGTTTATACACAACATGGGAAAACCTCACTTGCAATTTTGATATTTCAGGATCTTGCTATCGTTCCCCTAATTCTTATTACCCCGTTATTGGCTGGAGATTCTCTAAATTTTGAAGGTTCACTTTCGACCGTTTTTCTCAAAGGTTCACTAATCATTCTAGTTTTTATCCTGAGTGCCAAATTCCTGATTCCCTGGATATTCTACCATGTGGGCAGGACAGGCAATAAAGAATTATTCCTTGTAAGTGTTGTCTTCATTTGCCTTTCTACCGCTCTCTTTACCTCTAGTATCGGACTGTCTCTTGCTCTCGGCGCGTTTTTAGCTGGGATTGTCATATCAGGTTCCCAGTACAGCCAGCAAGCAATGGGCAACATTGTGCCTCTGAGAGACATGTTCATGAGCTTCTTTTTTGTGTCTGTAGGGATGCTCTTGAACGTTGGGTATTTGCTTGATCACCTCCCTACCCTTATTCTTGCTTCGATTGCCTTAATTATTGTAAAATCAATCGCAGGAGTAGCTACAACTTTCATTCTCGGCTACCCACTTCGTACAACTATATTGACAGGGCTTGCGCTGTCTCAAGTAGGAGAATTCTCTTTTGTTCTATCCAGATTGGGGGTGGAATATTCTCTCCTGACAGAAGATATTTACCAGGCTTTTCTTGCAGTTTCTATCATTACCATGGGAGTTACGCCCTTTTTGATTAACGCTTCCTACAAGCCTGCCGATTTCCTTGTTGCAAAAATTTTAAACACGAACTATGGTATGAAAATCGTACACGGCTTATATTCGGAACCTATTAAAGAAGAAGAACAAATCGAGCCTGAAATGAAAGATCACTTAATCGTCGTAGGTTTTGGTTTTTCTGGAAGAACAGTTTCAAAGGCTGCAAAAGCCGCAGGCATTCCTTACATCATTGTAGAAGCAAACCCTGAAATTGTTAAACAGGAAAAACAGAAAGGGGAGAACATCCACTATGGAGATGCAACGTTTGAGGCTGTACTAGAACATGCAGGCGTTAAGAATGCAAGGGTTCTTACCGTCGGGATCTCGGATTCAGCCGCCACAGAAAAGATAGTAGAAATTGCAAAAAAATTGAATTTGAACATCTCCATCATTGCAAAAGTACGGAATTTGCAGGAGATGAAACGTCTCAATGCTTTGGGCGCGGACGAAATCATTCCCGAGGAATACGAAACCTCAGTAGAAATTTTTGTCCGCCTGCTTGAAAAATATCTGGTTCCGAGAGAAGATATTGAAAAACTCGTAAATGATGTGCGGGCTAATGGCTACCGGATGCTGCGAAAATTGTCCGGGAATACATGTGCTGATAGCGAATTCAGTATAAAAGATGGGCTTCCGGGAGTTGATATTCAGATTCTTAAAGTGGAGGGTGGTTCAAGTTTCGATGGAAAAACCCTTGCAGACCTGAATTTCAGGAAAAAGCACGGAGTGACAGTACTTTCAGTTAGCAGGGGTTCGGATCTGATTTACACTCCAGAAGGCAATTTCACCCTTCATGAAAAAGATGCCTGCATCCTTCTGGGAAAACCTGAAGATCTTTGCAACATCAGACAATTCTTTGAAAGTACTCACGGATAAGCATTACTTCCTCATAATTTAGCTTTATTAATTTGCCTATCAATTTTCTTAACTAAAGTACTTATTAAGTTCCATGTTTCCCGTATATGCAATACAAATATATCCCATGCATCCTGATTTTTCCCATGCATAAGATCATTCTCGCGTCTGCATCTCCAAGGCGAAAAGCATTGCTTAAACAGTTGATAGGAGATAACTTCCTGGTCCATGCCAGTTCCTATGTGGAATCTCCTTACCCTGGTCTGCATCCTGAAGAACTTCTCTTAAGGCACTCCGCCGAAAAAGCCAGAGACGTGGCTAAACATTTCGATTCCGGGCTTGTAATTTCTGCAGATACCTCGGTGCTTTTTAACAGAGAACTCATGGGAAAGCCCAAATCTCCCGAAGAGGCAGAGAAAATGTTGAAACTCTTAAGTGGACAGCGATTTCTGGTTGTAACCGGGCTTACAGTCCTTGACCTTGACAGCGGGACGGAAATTAGCGAACTGGAATCTACAACAATCTGGATGGATGAGATAAGCAACGAGCGGATTTCAGCCTATGTCAGGACAGGAGAACCTCTTGATAAGGCAGGGGCCTTTGCTGTTCAGGGAAAAGGGGCAGCCCTTGTGGAAAAAATCGAGGGAGATTTTTTTAATGTCGTGGGTCTTCCTCTCTTCCGGCTGGGAAAGATTCTGCATAGAGCTGGAGTACCTATATTTGAGGAAAATTTATCCTGAAACTATTGATCCGCAACCGTTGTGCCGCAACCGTTGCGCCGGTTGATCACGCCGCTGCTCGGGTTTTCGATAAAACCTTTTTTGAAAAGGTTTTCGGTCAAGCAGTTTATTAAAAGGCTTGCGGCGAAAGTAATAAAGCATCTCTGAACAATTAGGTAACAATAAATGAATTCGAATAACTCTGAAATCGAATTTGAATGGATTTAAGAGATTTAGTCTCATTTTTAACAAGTATTTTGACAACTATTTCAGGTACTTAAGTTTCCAGAGGCGTTCCGAATGCTCCAGGTTTACAATACCCTTACAAGAAAGAAAGAGGTTTTCAAACCCTTAAAGAAAGGCGAAGTCTCGATTTACGCCTGCGGGCCTACAGTTTACAGTATGCCACATATAGGCAACTATCGAACTTTCCTGATGGCAGATAATATTGTGAGAAGTCTTGAGTACCTTGGATATAAAGTAAAACTTGTAATGAACATTACTGATATTGATGACAAAACTATCAGAGATTCGAAAGCAGCCGGAATGTCACTTAAGGATTTTACAGATAAGTACACGGCAGAGTTTTTTAAAGGCCTTGATAAGCTAAATATAAAAAGAGCTTCAGCTTATCCGAGAGCTACGGAAAATGTTGGCGGCATGATTGAACTTACACAAAAGCTAATAGATAAAGGGCTGGCTTATGAAAAAAGCGGGTCGGTCTATTACAGAATTTCAGCATTTCCGGATTATGGCAAGCTTTCAAAGCTTGATTTTGATAACATTATAATTGGCGCGTCGGTGGACGTGGATGAATATGATAAAGATAACCCCCGCGATTTCGCTCTCCTCAAAGCTTCAACCCCTGAAGAAATTGAAAGAGGAATTTATTATGAGAGCCCATGGGGAAAAATCCGTCCGGGCTGGCACATCGAATGCTCGGTAATGGCTATGAATTTCTTTGGGCCCACTCTGGATATGCATTTAGGAGGAGTGGATCTTATTTTCCCTCACCACGAAAACGAGATTGCCCAATCGGAAGGGGCAACAGGAAAACCGTTTGCATGCAACTGGATTCACGGGGAACACCTCATAGTTGAAGGGGAGAAGATGAGCAAGTCCAAAGGAAACGTCTTTACCCTGCCCGAGATCGTCGGGAGGTACGGTGGAGAAGTTGTGCGCTTTATGTTTCTCTCAGTACACTACCGTAAAAAACTGGACTATTCCGATGCCTTTGCAGAAAACGCAAAGAATAATTATTTGCGTCTTAAAGAAACGCTCGAGAACCTTGAATTTAGCCTGGAAAGCGCAGAGGATACAGCTTATCCAGAGGATGAAGAAGTTCTTAAAGCCCTTCCTGAACTTGAAACACAGTTTAGAGAAGCTCTTGAGGACGATTTCAATACTCCGAAAGCCTTAACGGTTTTTAAAGAGCTTTCCCGTACAGCTAACAGGTACCTTGAATCCGATAAAAATCGACAGGTCCTTGAGAAGCTCTATTCCCTTTACAGGCAGTTTTCGAATAATCTGGGCCTTTTTGCCGAATCCGTAAAAAAGGAAATCCCCATAGAAGTGATGAGACTGGTTGAAGAGCGTGAAGCTGCCCGAAAAAAGAAGGACTGGGCAATTTCAGATGCTATCAGAGAAAAAATAAAATCTCTGGGATATATTGTGCAGGATACAAAAGAAGGGCCCAATGTAAAAGAAGCCGAAGAAAGTTAATAAGGCGTTAAAAGTCTAAACTTTAACTCGAATCCTTAAAACGTCAATAATTATTTATTTATATTATTTTATTTACGTTTATCTATTTTTACTTAGGGCAGTATTTTACTTAGGGCTGCATTCTCTTTTTCTGTGAAATACGCCAATATTGCCTATAGGGAGAGCAGTTTCTGGATAAAGTCACTACTAATGAAAAAAAGGTTATTGAGATCCTGAATCTGTGTATTTACTTCTCGGTGATCAATATATTCATTTATCTGTAACGAACATATTCACCTATTGGGTCTTTAAGTTAAATCCTGTGGTTATAGGTTATAAATGTCTTTTGCGGTTTCCGGCATGGTTTCCAGAATGAAGGGTACGTATAATCTGAAGCAAATTAAAAGTGGTAGGTGGTATGAAGTCCAAGTTTCTTGTTTTTTTACTGGTTATTTCGCTTGCTGCAAACGCTTACTTTGTCCTGTTTGAAGAACAGCCTTCCTTTGAGGAAGGACAGATCCAGGAAATGCAGACTCACATAAATTCCCTTGAAACGGAAAATGAAAACCTTAAGACGCAGATAAATCAGAATAATGAATCGCTTCAGTCTTATGCTTCTCAGTTAGAGTCCTATCGCAAAAGAGTCTTTGAGCTTGAAAATGGCTCTCAAATGTGTCCTGCAGGAGTTGAAGGCTTTGCTACCCTTCAGGGACCTGCAGTTTTCCAGAAAGTCAAACTTGAAAGGTCAGGTCCTTTTATCCGGGAAAATGTTTCTGAGGAGGGAGCCCTACTCAACATCTCAGTTGAGATCAGACCCGGAAAAGGCCGTGTGCTTGTCCAGACAACCCCACTGATGGGCGTGGTCTTCCAGGATGCTGCAAACACTGCAGTTTTCGTCGCTGAAAACAAAACCGGAAGACAAATGTCAAGCAGCGATATTATCTTCAGCATTACTGCT
>NZ_DAVG01000111.1 GCF_002505485.1 Methanosarcina sp. UBA5
TTATGTCGGGGCTCACAGCCGAGATAAAGGAGGCTCCACTTGCTGTACTGCTGCCATGGTGTCCCACCTTCAAAATGTCAGCATCAACATTGTAACCTGCTTTCATTATATCATTCTCTGCTTCTAAACCAGCATCACCCATGAGTAGAAATGATACCTTTCCATCTGTTACTTTGAGAATTATGGAGTTCTGGTTAAGATCATCAGAGTAATAAGAAGTACCGGGATTTAGAACTTCAACATCAATACCTGATGCGAAATTAATCTTGTCTCCTCTTTTAGGGGTTTCAAAGGGAATATTCTTCTTATCAATAGTGGTCAGCATGTTCTCATATGTTTTGGAAGTGTAAGGATATCCGCTATCAATAAAATGATCAACCTTGAAGTTATTGAGAACATCATTCATGCCACCAATATGATCAGAATGAGGATGTGTTGCGACTACATAATCCAGCGTGGAAATTCCTTGGTTATGCAAGTAATCTGACACTACTTCTCCCTTGTCGCTTTCTCCTGCATCAATTAACATGGATTTATTTCCGTATTTAATCAGAATCGAATCTCCCTGTCCAACATCTAGGAAATGGACAGTTAGATTTTGACCTGATGGAATACTGGCATTTTGAGTTGTTGTTTTTTCTGTTGATGCTTGAGCAGTTGGAGTAGGTTGTTCTGTTGCGTGTGTATTTTCTGAAGAATTTGTTTTATACTCAGTACAGCCGGCTGCAACAAGTACTAAAAATAAGCAAAAAACGATGACAAGAATTTGGGAAGATTTCATAATAATAAATAGAATTTGTAGATATTAGAAAGTTGCATTAAGCCTACCCAAAAGCTATAGAATCCATGTTTCTAATAATCCATTTCCCACTATCTGCTACCATATTCCCATATTCTATCAGGTCATCTATTACTTTTCTTTTCAGAAAGAATGATGTCTCAGGCAAGATTTGTCTTGCAAAATAGTTAGAAGTATCAAAAGCTGAAAGCTCGTTCTCTTTCGCATATTCAAAAAAAGCCTGCTTTATTATCTCAACTTATTCTTCTTCTGTTGTCATCTTATCACACAAGGCATAAAATAAAAAGATCCCCACTCCTCTTTATGTTTAGTCTTTTTACCTTTCTAATTTAGTTTTTACTTACTTTTTTACTGTTATATAATTAGACATAGTTTTGGTATTACTTCCCTTAGCATTCTTTACTGTTAAGCTAACAGTATATTTTCCTGCTTTACTGTATTTATGTACAGGGTTCTTGGCTGTTGAATAAGTTCGATCTCCGAAACTCCACTTCCATGAAGTTGGACTATTGGCACTCTTGTCGGTAAACTGAACCTTTAGTGGGACTTTTCCAGACCTTGGGGAAGCTGAGAATGCAGCAACAGGCAGTTTTGGCTGTGGTACTTCAACAGTAGCCATATAAATGTCGCCGTATTCATAAGGACCAGAACCATATTGCCATACTATGTTGTTACCGTAAATAGCAGGATAGTAAGCTGATCCATTGGCGCTGATTTTCATTTTTTGATTAGTGGAAATATCATACATATAGATACCATGATTTACCCCACCGTCGTCATCTCCACCATCATCCTCCCATACTATCCTGTTACCATAGATAGCAGGATATCTCTGATCATCTGGACTGCTGGTTATCTGAGTTTCCTTTTTAGTGGATAGATCATACATGTAAATATCAGCGTTTCCACTGCGTTGATCCTCCCATACTATCCTGTTACCGTAAATGGCAGGATGGTATACTGATCCTTTCGAGCTAATTTTCATTTTCTTCTTGGTGGAAATATCATACATATAGATACCATGATTTACCCAACCGTCATCCTGTCCACCATCATCCTCCCATACTATCTTGTTACCATAGATAGCAGGATATCTCTGATCATCTGGACTGCTGGTTATTTGAGTTTCCTTTTTTGTGGAAAGATCATACATATAAATATCAAGGCTTGCATTGCGTCCATCCTGCCATACTATCTTGTTACCGTAAATGGCAGGATCGGATGCGTACCCGCTGCTGGTTGTAATCTGAGTTTCCTTTTTAGTGGAAAGATCATACATGTAGATATTCCAGTTTTCGTCGCGATACTCTGACCATACTATTTTATTGCCGTATATAGCAGGTTTCCCTGCGTCTCCACTGGCACTTATCTGAGTTTCCTTTTTAGTAGAAAGATCGTACATATAAATATTGTAGTTTCCACTGCGTCCATCATACCATATTATCTTATTACCATAGATAGCCGAATTGTATGCTGATTCACTGGTACTTATCTTAGTTTCAGTAGTCTGAAGCGAGGCGATTTTCTCTGCAGTTGCCAGCGCTGTAGACGGAGCGTAATTGTCTTTTATAGTGACGTTTCCAGTATTTATGGTGACGTTTCCAGTATTATTGTCAGTAGCTGCTAATGCCGTAGATACCAAAAGCAAGATTAGAGCTATTGAGACAAAACTTATTTTACACAGAGTCTTTGTTTCATTCAATATTTCCCATCTCTTATTTTTAATACGGGAGCTTTGGCTCCAAAAATCAAGTTTTAATACTAGTATTTATATTTTGTTTTTTTAACTCTAGCATTTATAAAAATTTAATATATTATAAATTTATGTCTAATATAAACTTTATAAAATCAAATATACTTAAAAATAAAAAATTTGTTAATATTAAAAGAAGAGTCTCAAACATATGCCGTCATAACGGTCTAATTACTCAAATAAGCATAATTATGTCGTATTGAAGTAAATACTCCTTCACGTTACCCTGTAATACGATTTTTTGAAAGTAACCTTTGTTTTTCGATACAGTTATCTGGTAAGTGATTGATATTTTTACCTCGGCTTCCTATCCGATTTACTGTCTATATAAAAGGAAGCTATAGTTTAGATATTCAAATAGATATACGAAGAGGCGAGGGTTCACTTCATCCCCAATCTAAAGAACGGGGTATTCGTGACCCTCTGCGCTCCCGTTGTAATAAACATTATTATATATTAAGAAATATAATACGCTATATGATAATTCTTGCTTGAAGATTGCCCTGACTTAGTGTATATGTGAGTAACAGTTTTCATTTTATTATGAAAATTAGAATATTTTTTCAAGCCGTAGAAAATTCTTGAGGTAAACAATATAGATAATTATACTAGTTTTCAGCTTACAATATAGGGAATTTTAATAGAATTCCAGGTAGAATTTGGAGTTTCGGGGGGCGTATGAAGATAGTAGTAGCAGATCCAATATTCCTTACGGAAGAGTATGTAAAGCGGCTCGAGACGTTGGGTGAACTGAAAATATACGACAATGTGCCTGCATCTCATGACGAGTTCGTTGAGAGAATAAAGGATGCAGACGTTGTAATAGTGGGAAGATACGGCGTTAACGCCAGGGCCATAAGCTCTGCTCCCAGGCTAAAGATGATTTCCCTGTGGCAGACCGGCTTCGACAATGTGGATCTGGAGGCAGCCACCGAGTACGGAGTAATCGTATCAAACGTTCCCAGTTATGCCTTTGACTCGGTAGCGGAGTTTGTTTTTGCCTTATCTCTCAACCTTCTACGAAAAATCCATCTCGCGGATATGAATCTGCGAAAGGGATTATTCGGTTGGAAGTACTATGTGGGAAACCAGCTCATGAGCAAGACCTTAGGCGTGCTCGGGACAGGCGAAATAGGTAAGCGAGTGATACAAATTGCACATGGATTCAATATGAACATACTCTCTGTTACGGCTCACCCAAGCCCCGAGAGGACAAAAGCTCTGGGGATAAAGTTCGTGGACCTGGACACTCTGCTCTCGGAGAGTGATATAGTTACACTACACGTGCCACTGACGCCCGAAACTGAGCATATGATAGGCGCGCGAGAACTGGCAAAAATGAAGCCTACCGCCATACTGATCAATACCGCAAGGGGAAAAGTGGTCGATGAAGCTGCTCTGATAAAAGCTCTAAAGGAAGAAAAAATCGCTGGAGCAGGGCTTGATGTCTTTGAAAAGGAGCCGCTACCTATGGATAGTCCTCTGTTAGAGATGAATAATGTGGTGCTGACCCCGCATATTGCCTTCCTGTCTGAAGAATCTTTAGATGAGTGTACTTACATGACTGTTGAGAACGTGGAGATGTTTACTAAGGGTGAACCCCAGAACGTGGTGAAATCGCAAGCCTTTTAAAAAAAGGCTTGAGCGAAAACCCCCTGAGCGAAAACCCCCTATTAGTATCGTGGTCACAACCTTTTCAAAAAATGTCTTAAGGGAATTCAAAAATTTCTTAATTTATTCCATTCTACCAATATCTAGTGTAATGAGAAACTCAGTCTCATTAACCTGAATTACGTAAAGAATTTGTGGCAAACCGGACATATTCTTATTCAATCTATTCAATCCTACAGGATTTCAGAAAATTATTATGTTAATTATATGTTAAATTATTATGTAAAGCTATACGGAGATCGAAAACATGACTCAAGAAACTATCAAAGTTGAAGGCATGTCCTGTATGCACTGCCAGTTGAGAGTTAAAAAGGCAGTTGAAGCTGTAGAAGGTGTACAGAGGGTGGACGTAAACCTTCAGACCAAACAGGTAACTGTTGATTATGAAGAAGGGAAGGCAAATCTCGAAAAGGTCAAGGCTGCAGTTAGGGAAAGCGGGTATGAGCCCGTTTAATATAATAATCTCACGCAAACAATATCTGGTACTGGTTTCAAAGAATATATAGTAAAAGGTACAAGTTTTTACATATGGGTGATGTGCCTGTTTGAGAAATACAATTGTGCTACGGGGGTGAACATATAGGGGAGACAACATTTATAGTAGACGATCTGGTATGTAGGTACTGCAGGGATATGGTTACAAGACTCGTTACCTCTATCAACGGGGTTTCCAGAGTAAACATCAATATTCCTGAAAGAACCGTAAATGTGGCCTATGACAGCCGGATAACTGATGCGTATGTCATACAGATGACCTTGCTTAAAGCTGGCTATAAAACCGTAGAAGAGCCCGGAAGAATGTTTTAAACGCCGAGCAGTCCTGAAAAATCTGGATAGCCGCAGATCCGATGGAAGTTACTATTAGAATCTACGGCATGACCTGCGTTTATTGCCATAAAAGAATAGCGGATGCTATTTTTTCTCTTGATGAAGTGAAAACTGCTTAAGTTCTAAACGGACTTTAAAGAAATTTTTAAACGAATTAAGTTTTGAAAGGGTTCTTAAACAGATGGAGTCTTAAAGGAACTTTTAAACAAATTGAATTTTGAAGGGATTTTAAATTTAAGAAGAATATGGTTTCTGAAAGACACCATCCATATAATCAAGCAGTTATATTTTCTCTTTCATACATACAGTCATTTTGAGGGAAAAATCGTGTTTTTGCAGGTGGAATAACAAAGTTCATGATGCGGATTACCCCGTTTTTCTGACCATTGTATTAAAGGAATTACTGCTTCACAAAGCTCTTTTCCATCGTCTGTCAAAAAGTATTCAACCCTCTGAGGTATCTCGGGAAATGCTTCTCTTTGGATCAGGCCTTCTTTTTGGAGCTCTTTTAACAGGTATGGTGGATAAAATGATACAAACGGCCTTACATGTCCCCCCGATGTTGATGAATTCGAATTACCTGGTCTAAAGGAAAAGCCCTCAAAAAAGATCAGGACACCAGGAATTGAAGAATGCTATGCATGGATGGAATGTAAACTAGATCATACCCTTGAAGAAGTATACAATGGCTTTCCTTACGCATTGATTCTTGGTAAAGTAGTGTATCTTGAGGTGGAAGATAGTATATATAACAAAGAAAGCGGTTCCTGGGATTTGGAAAAAGCTAAACCATTAATGATGATAGGATCAGATAAGGGGATGCATTTCTGTACTGTTAACGATATTGGTAAGTTCGAGCCTTATGGAGCTATGTTTGAGAGTGGTAAAGATCCGCTAGCCTTGATGTATAAAAAAGAGAAGAGGCAAGAGTGTAAGTAAACAGCGGAAGATTATAATGAATTAGAAAAAACACGAATTCAAAAAGCTCGTGTTTTAAACTGCTGAGAATCTAATATTATTATTGTTTTCTCAGTCATTATTGTTTTCTCAGTCATTATTGTTTTCTCAGTCATTATTGTTTTCTCAGTTAGTACTGCACAGTTTAACTGAGAAAACAACGTTCTCCGGTACATTGATTTCTATTGATAGCTAATTATATGCTTAGTTTAAGCCCCGGAACCCAAGGAGCTAGTTTTGAAACCATAATGATTCAGCGTGAGAAATTCGTAGAATCAGATATATGATTTTAAAACTTGGAAATTCGAGGTTCAATAGCTTGATTTTATATTAAAAAAGTTTTATGCTTATAGTTGGAGAGAGAATATATGACTCAAGAAACTATCAAAGTTGAAGGCATGTCCTGTATGCACTGTCAGATGAGGGTTAAAAAAGCAGTCGAAGCTGTGGAAGGTGTACAGAAGGCGGACGTAAACCTTCAGACCAAACAGGTAACTGTTGATTATGAAGAAGGGAAGGCAAATCTCGAAAAGGTCAAAGATGCGGTCAGGGAAGCCGGATATGAACCCGTTTAAATGCAGTCTCGCGTTAGTAATATCTCTTAATGGTTTCAAAGATTATTATACTAAAAGTACAAGCTTTTACAGATAGATAAACGGGGTTTCCAGAGTAAATATCAATATTCCTAATATCAATGTTCCTGAAAGAACCGTAAATGTAGCCTATAACAGCCGGATAACTGATGCATATGTCATATAGATGACCCTGCTAAAACTGAATATAAAACTGTAGAAGAGCTAGGAAGAATATTTTAAACGCCGAGAGGTCCTGAAAAATCTGAATAAGGCGGCAGATCCGATGGAAGTTACTATAAAAGTTTATGACATGACCTGTGGTCACTGCCAAAAAAGAGTAGCGGATACAATTTCGTCTCTTGAGGGGGTAGAATCCGTTGATGTAAACCTTGAATCAGAAAGTACGACGGTTAGCTTTGATTCTGAAAAAGTAAGCCTGGATGATATAAAGTTAGCTATTCGGAAGGCAGGATACTCAACAGAAAGCGAAAAAGAAGCTCAGGAAGAGGCTGGGACAGAAATTCCCGACATAACAGAGATCGAAGGGGCAACTTCAAAAACTGCGGAGCCGATTTTAGAGGGATCAAAGGAACCTGAAGGGGCTCCTCAAACCTGTCCCCTGACTGAAACGTGCGAACTGCCAGAAAAGGAACCAAGAATCTCAGGCCCGAAAACAGGAAGAAAAGAAATCACGCTTGGAGTTTCCGGCATGACCTGTTCGGCCTGCGCCTCAAATATTGAGAGAGTACTGAAGAAAAAAGCAGGTGTGCACTCAGTAGTCGTTAACCTTGAACTTGGAAGGGCTAAAGTTGGTTTTGATCCCTCGCTTATTTCCCCAAAAGACATTGAAGACGCCATTGAATCTATCGGATACAAGGTCGAAAAGGATAAGATTACACTCAATCTTGAAGGAATGAGTTGTGCCTCCTGTGCTGCAAATATTGAAAAAGTTCTTAATAAAACAGAAGGTGTGATTTCAGCTTCAGTAAATTTCCCGCTTGAAAAAGCAGTTGTAGAATTTGATTCAGCCCGGATTTCTGTCAGAGAAATAGTTTATACAGTTCAGGGAATAGGCTATGGGGCATCTGTTAAAACTGAAGCTGTTGAGTATGAGGACAGAGAACAAATATCCAGAGACGCTGAAATAAGGAGGCAGAGGAATAACCTGATAATTGCTTTTGTACTGGGGATTCCTGTAGCTCTCGGGAATATGAGTATGGCGTTTCCTTTCCTCATGACATTTACTCCTCATTTCCTCACAGATCCGGTCGTACTTTTTATATTGTCTACTCTTATCCTTCTTTTTCCAGGAAGACAATTTTTTGTCGGGACTTTCAAAGGTTTCAGACACGGCGTAACTGATATGGATTTACTAATTGCCGGAGGAACTGGAGCAGCTTATTTGATCAGCGTTGCATCTACATTTTTTGATATGGGACCGGGATATGATACTCTATACTACGACACTGTAGCTTTGCTCATACTTTTCATTGTCCTTGGGAGATACCTTGAGGTTAGAGCACGAGGCCGGACTTCCGAAGCCATCCGAAAACTAATGGGGCTCAAGGCAAAAACATCAAGAATCATTGTAAACGGCGTAGAAAAAGAGGTTCCTGTAGAAGAAGTAACAGTTGGTGATACTGTTGTTGTTCGGCCCGGAGAAAAGATTCCTGTTGACGGAGTTGTTGTGGAAGGCAGTTCGGCAGTAGACGAGTCTATGCTCACTGGAGAGAGCATTCCTGTGGAGAAAAGCCCAGGTGATACAGTCATCGGATCTACCCTGAACAAAACGGGATCTTTCAGGTTCAGGGCTACAAAGGTTGGAGGTGATACTGCCCTTGCTCAGATAATCAGGCTTGTGGAGACTGCACAAACCACCAAAGCTCCAATACAGAGGGTTGCAGACGTTTTTGCTGGTAACTTCATAGTGTCTGTTCATATTCTTGCCCTTTTGTCTTTCTTTTTCTGGTTTTTCATAGGTTTCTGGCTCTATGGAGTAGGGGAATCCGCCCTTTATGGAGGAATTAGTCCTTTCCTCTTTTCACTGCTCATATCTATTACTATCCTCGTAATCTCCTGTCCATGTGCAGTTGGGCTTGCAACTCCTGCAGCTATTATGGTTGGCACTGGTAGAGGCGCAGAAAACGGAATCCTTATAAAAGGAGGAGAAGCCCTTGAAATGGCGCATAAACTTGATACCATAGTTTTTGACAAAACAGGAACTCTTACGGAGGGCGCTCCAAAGCTTACAGATGCGTTTGCAGTTTCAGGTCATGAGGAAAAAGAGTTACTCTTTATTGCAGCGACAGCTGAAAGAGGGTCTGAACATCCTCTTGGAGAAGCTATTGTAAAAGGGGCTGAGGACAGGAAAATCAGCTTTGGAAAGGCAGTAAATTTCCGTTCCATTCCTGGAAAAGGAATAGAAGCTCAGCTTGAAGAAAAAAGAGTTTTACTAGGCACCCGCAAACTAATGGAAGAAAACAGAATTTCTTTCAAGGAACTGGAAACTAAAATGAGCGAATTTGAGGAAAATGGGAAAACTGCAATGCTTGTGGCTTACGGGGATGAAATCATAGGTATTGTTGCAGTTGCCGATACTCTTAAAGAAAACTCTAAAGAGGCAATTGAAACCCTAAAGAAAATGGGCATTGAAATAGTTATGATAACTGGAGATAACGCTGTTACTGCCGGTGCAATAGCAAAAGAAGTAGGTATTTCTAGAGTACTTGCCGAAGTGTTGCCTGAAGATAAAGCAAATGAAGTTAAGAAACTTCAGGACGAAGGTAAGCTTGTTGGGATGGTGGGAGATGGCATTAATGACGCTCCTGCGTTGATTCAGTCGGATGTGGGAATTGCAATGGGAGCGGGTACTGACGTGGCAATGGAATCTGCAAAAATTGTCCTCATTAAAAATGACTTAAGAGATGTTGTTGCAGCCCTTAAGCTAAGTCGGCTTACTATCCGCAAAATCAAGGAGAATCTCATATGGGCTTTTGGATATAACACGATAGGAATCCCAATTGCAGCCGGCATTCTTTATCCCTTTGTTCACAGGATCCTGATTACACCTGAACTTGCTGCCGCTTTTATGGCACTCAGTTCGGTCTCAGTGACTACCAATTCCCTGCTAATGAAAAGAAGCAAGCTTTGAGCAAACGGCGCAGACTGCTTCAGTTTTAAGATTTAAAAAAGAAAAATTTAATAGAATAACTAAACAGGAGAGTTAAAATAGGAGAGTTATATGGTAAAATTCGGTTCCACAGATAACAGGCCAAAAGTAGTACTTCTTCTAAGTCTTGCCACTTCGATAGTGCTTGATATCCTTTTCCTTTCCGGAGCTCTTTTAACCAATATCTCAAGAGGAGAAACGGCCTACACCCATGTAGACATGGCTGCAGGTTCGATTTTTGTTTTCGTGATTTCCATGATAATCTCACTGTCGCTCTGGCCCAGAGTTGCAGATTGGGTTGAAAACAGGGAGACGAATAATGGAATCCCAAATTAATTATTTTTGGGAGTGCGGTTTTAGGTTCCAGAATCGATGATTCCCAGTATGGAAGATGAAAACAGAACTTATTCCGGAACGTACGCACTTCCAGTAAGAAAACTGGTACAGGAAGCGATCTCTTAAGAAGTCATACACTGGTACAAACAGCTAGCTCTTAAGAAGTTATACTTATCCTGCGTTAAAGAAACTTGCCTGATTAAAATTGACCAATACCCTCACCGGAATTAACCAATACAGGATAAACGCTTATCAGTAACTTATTTAAATGCAGTAAATTTGTCTTTTAATGCATTGCATACGGGACACCTGTCGGGTGCTTCTCCTTCAAGGGTATATCCGCATACCTCGCAAACCTGGATAGGACCAAGATCAATGTCTTTTCCTGAATTTACCCTCTCTAATGCTCTCTCGAAAAGCTGTTTATGCAGTTTCTCACTGGCATATGACCATTCAAAACTTCTTTGTGCGCCTTTTTCTCCCTGGAATTTTGCTACTTCAATGTATACAGGATACATTTCCTCAATTTCAAACGTCTCGCCAGCAATGGCCAGTTTAAGATTCTTCACGGAATTTCCAGGGCCAAAAGCTGCCATGCTGTTTGCGACAAATCCTCCATCAAGATGTCTTAACTCCCGGTAATGGTCTCCTGCATGTATATATTCCGCATGAGCAATTGCATGAAATAAGCGGGCTACATTATTATATTTTTCTTTTTCGGCCTGATTTCCAAAATGTAGATATCTCATATGTGCCTGACTTTCTCCTCCGAATGCGTTGATAAGGTGTTGTTCTGTCATCTTCTTCATTTGAAAACCTCTTTTAGTGAGACTGAGTTTTTGTACTAGGACTTACGCAGTTGAGGAAAAAATCAAGTACGAGAAGGTCTCTCAAGAAGATCCTTATTTAAACCAGTTAAGGTTTATGCTCTTGAAGTTTAATGTTACTGGTTTTACGGTTCAACTGCGTGAGTCCAGGTTACCTTACTCGATTTTGACTTCCACTGCATTTTCAAAAGGCTGCTGATAAGGTACTGTGACTTTAAGTATACCGTTTGAGTACCTAGCCACAGCCTTTTCCGGAACTACCGGGCAACAGACTGCGTAACTGTCCGCATATTCAACCCCTTCCTTGGTGGCTTTTACGTAAAAACCGTCTTCGGTAATCTTAAAAGAAATATCTTTCTTGTCCACTCCAGGTAGAATTACCTCAACTTCAAGATTTTCGTATTTGTCGTCAGGATATGCACATATAGATGGTGAGACTTTTAAAGTGTCTGCCATAGAATTACCCCCAAAGAACATTATTAATTAATATATTTATATATTTTCATTCGGTTAAGTAATTTGTTAACGTTAAACATGTAAATGTAGTAGCGTTTGATCGCGCCTGTTTTCGGGATTTTGACTGGATTCAAGTTCAAACTAATACAAACAAAGTGGCGTTTAGTTGCTCCTTTTCTTCTGGGTTTTGACCGGAGACAAGTGCAAATTAATTGGGAAGGAACCTCGGTCTATTTAATTTCCTTATTGAGAATCCTATTCTTCTGAAAATCTGTATTTGAAGAGATTTCAAATACAGACTACATAAGGTCAGAAGCCCGATAATATATGCTCAGAAAACATTTATATAAAACACAGACAAATAATGTAAGAATAGAAAACTGTCATATAGTGCGGATCGAGACTGAAAACTGTCATATAAAGTAGATCGCACAAGACATCTCAAACAAGACATCTCAAACAAGACATCTCAAACAAGACCAGGTTATATTATATTTTCTAAGGTAGGGAACTTTTAATACATCCCTGGAGATCATATCAATTGCTATTTTCATGTAAAATTATTTCATAGAAGCTTTTTCCAGATTGATAATTTAAAAGCGAGTGTTTATACATGAGGGAATCCGTCAGAAAAATCGGGCTTATAGGAGCCGGCCTTTGGGCAATAACCGAAGATAAGATAAATGAACTTGTAAAGGAGCTTGTTGATAAAGGAGACATCAGTAAGGAAGAAGGCAAAAAAGCTATTCAGGATATGCTTGAAGAACGAAAAAAACAGAAACTTGATCTTGAAAAGAAAATCTCTGAGAAAATCCAGGAATCAATTTCAAAAACCGACGCCTTTACAAAAAAAGATATGCATGAACTTGAGTCCAGAATAGAAACGCTGGAAGAAGAAATTCAAAGAATCAAAAACAAAGAAAAAATGTTTTTTAAGTGAAAACGGTTTTTTAGTAGCTTTTCACTTCTTTCCTTTCATTTTAACTCTTCAATTTCTATCTCTTCTTCAGGACTTGCCTCTTTAAGCAAGTCTTCAAGATCTGCCATATCAGTATCAACCTCCTGGAATTCTGCCTGTGTAAGTTCCATATTCATATCTGTAGCTGGTGCCCCATTCCCTGCCCCGACGGCGTTTGAGTTTACTCCTGACTTCTCTATTTCAGATGTACTATTCCCGACACAACCGGATACTGCAAGCCAGATAATTAAAGCTGACAGTACAAGCAGGTGAACGAATTTAACCATTTTCTACCTCCTGAATTCTGTAATTTTTATTTCAATATATTTTCCAGTCTCATCCCCTGAGCTAGACTCTTTATTAGAAACCTTAATTCTTTTACAGGGATAACATTTACAATCCCTTAATTATTGGGGGTTACATTTAGAATTAAAAGCGTTATTTTTGGTTATTAATTACACTAAACTTAATATTAACGATGTTGCCTTTAACATTAGTGATGTTAAATTTAAAATTAACAGCGTTACATTTAGATACAAACACTATTGTATTTAAATATTGACTACGTCTGCTATATTTAGAGCTATTCCCAAAACTCAAAATTACTTTCCGGAATTTTGAATTTGGATTAATCAATTGAGTTCCGGATCATGAAAATAATTATGGAATTCTCATTTATTTGAGAATAAAGTTGGTTTTGGGATGGCTTCTTTCAGTATTGATTGTAGTTTTCAGGCTGCTTTTTACCTAGTACTGAGATTCTGAAGTAGATTCATAAAAATCGATTTTTGAGTAGATCCGAAGATCACGGACTTTTCCAGAAAATAAGGAATTGACTTTGGAATCGAAGCACTAGATTCTATTAGTTTTTAGCCTCAGTTCCGTTACCCATTTCTGTTTCGTAATTTTTGAGCTCGCCGAAAATTTCTCTTAGCAACTTGTTAGCTTTATTAATATCATTGAGGGACTGACGAAGGTAATTATTCGCAGTTTGCATATCTTCCCGGGTTACATTCTCACCACTGTATAGGGAATCTGCCATTAATTTCTTCTCCTGTGCGGATTTAATATAAGAAGTGTAACTGGCAAGTTTGATCTCAAGTTCAGCTGTATCAACGCCGGCCTCTTTCAGATCCTTGACTTTTACTTCAAGTCTTTCAGAGAGGTTTTCGGATTTTTCAAGAAATTCTCCAATTTTCTCGCTTACAATCTGCCCTGCGCCTGAAAGGCTGATTTTCTCGGCATTATTCCATATTCCACGTACGGACCTAACCACGACCAAAAGTTCTTTCTGGCTTGACGCATTAGCAACGTTTGCCTTCTCAACTTCAAGCAATTTTATCTCTTCATCTATGGCAATAACTTTTTCGCCGGTTCTATTCCCGTTTGAGGATGCCATATTGCTCTCTACATTTGAAAGGTGAGCTATCATATAATCAATACTTGATTTAAGGTAGAACTTTGTGGCATTTAGAGCTTCTTCGGAGTTAGGGTCAAGTTCTTTTGCCCGAATACGGTTCCTTATTTTGAGAAAATCTCCTTTTGCTTCATTGTACTCTTGCTTATGAAACTGGAGTTCTTCCTCGAATTGTTTTCTTTCCTCTTTGTATTCGGATACTTTATTTTGGTTTTTTGTGCTGAAATTCTTCTGCTCTTCTTTCACATCGGATTTAGAACTGCTGGCATCACTCACGTTGTCAGTTTCATTGTACGAACCGAGGGTATCTTCACGCATATACTGGTTCTGATTGCCATTTCCATGTTCAGAAGAGTCTCTGGTAGCGAGGGAGCTTCCTGGTAGTAAACTGAGCAAGGTTAATATGATTGTAAAACAAGCCAGATCTTGAATAATTCTTGATTTTTTCATCTGACTGCCTCCCTTTGTAAGTTATTGCAATGTTATATGGATTAGGTAAATATAATTATTCTTTTCGGAATTGATCTCATTAACAGGCAGATATAAGCTTTCAAGCTTGATGCAATGCTTGACTCCTTGACAAAGCTTTAATATGATTTTATTTTTGCCTTTTCTATCAAGAAAAGTACTCTATCAAGAAAAGTAAAAGATTTATGCTAAAAACCCATTTAACATTTCGTGAATTTTAGAAAGCTATGCAGTTTCTCACTTGTTTTCTTTCTCATTATGGTCTTACAGGGAAATGCAATCGCGGCCACAATTCACGGGACAGTCTACGAGTGGGATACCTTTAAGCCTCTTAATAACTCAGTTGTAGAGATTAATTCTACCCCGGAACAGAATATTATTGCAACGGATTCTGAGTATTCGTTCAATCTAACCCCCGGAACCTATAAAATAAATGCCAACTATCTTGAAGGAAACAGGGTCGTTTATACAGCACAGGAAAAAGTTGTGATCTCAGGTGAAGGACAGTATAGATGTGATCTTCTTCTCTTCCCACCTTCTCATGAAGAGCTTCTGGACCAGGGTAACTTTGAAGCCCCTAATCTGGATTATGAAGAAACAGAGCCTGTATCCCAGGCAAACTCTCAATATGCCGTTTTAGCTCCTGCTTTCCTGGTTTTCATAGTCCTGCTGCTAGTCCTGCTGCTGGCAGTCTACCTGTTAGGAAAGAAGCATGAAAGATTGACAAAGCCTCCTTTTCCTGAGGGTTACCAAAAGCCATACCTGCTGGAGTCTGAAAACTCCATAAAAAATGCAATATTTTCTGAAGAGGTCGAAACCGATTCATCAGAAAACGTTATTGAAATTTCGGAACTGAATTCTGAGCAATTTGCTGAAAGGTCTGAAGGAACATCCAGTACTGGCAAATCTTTACAGCAGAACAGGCCTACAGAAGAGGTTCAGAATATCTCGAATCCTCCTTTATATGAGAAGAAACCGAATAAATCGAGTTCCGAAATAAAGGAACATTCAAAGCTCAATCTTCCTGAGGATCTCAGGGAAATTCTGGAGATGATCCGAGCTAGTGGAAACCGAATTACCCAGAGAGAACTGCGAAAAAAATCCCCCTATTCGGAATCCAAAGTCAGTCTTATGCTCTCGGATCTTGAGGAGCGCGGGCTAATTGAGAAATTCAAAAGAGGAAGGGGAAACATAATCCGTATTCCGGACGTACACATATCCAAGCAGAAAAAACATGAAGGCAAGAAGGAGTAAGCGGATATTTACCCTAAAGTCTTTTTTGAAGGGCAATAAACAGTAAACTATATAACTTAATTCACTGACTAAGCAGCAGAAAAGGTTAACAATAGAGTACGTGGTATATTTGAGCACCCTTTTTGATCTCTTATTCCCAGAATTGCTTACCGATATAAATGTGCTAATCGCATACGAGTAATAGGGCCCTGCTCTGCAGGAATGGATTTGAAACTCGGGTTATGAAATTCAGTTTCAAGAGGATATATGGCTGGATTGAAACCGGATATCCTGATATACCACTTCAACCCTGACAGTAAGTTGTTTAATAATGCGTGAATGAACATTGTAGATTGGTAAAATTATTATTTAAATTGCATAAGGGATTATTAAAAAATGTACGAGGGACAACATGCGAGTTTCCATGGACATTGAATTAAAAGATGTACCCGGGCAGATGCTTTTAGCCCTCCAGCCCCTTTCGGAATGTAAGGCTAACCTGATAACAGTAGTACATCACCATCAGAAGAGAACCCCTAGAAAAACAGTACCTGTAAAGCTTGTACTTGAAACCAAACCTGAAAGCATTGAAACAATAAAGGCGAAGCTTGAAGAAAACGGAATTAGAGTTGTAAGAGTCGGTGAACACCGTTTCAGGGAAAGCATAAATGTGGTGCTCATAGGGCATGTGGTACATACCGGGATCCAGGATACTATTGATGAGATTGACAGAACAGGATTTGCTGAGGTTGTGGATCTTTCCCTTTCCATGCCCGGTATCAATATGCTTTCTTCAGCCCTCATAAGAATCGATGCTGTTGGTAAAGAGGATTTGCACAGGGCACTCGCCATTCTCAAAGAGGTCTCGGCAAAAAAAGACCTGCTTATGGTTCTTCCAATTGAGATTCAGGCCTGAAAAATAGTTTTAGGAGATTTGAAAACATGAAAACAGTGTGCTGTTCCATTATCGGGTTCGGTGCAATCGGACAGGGTGTGGCTGAAGTACTACTTAAGAAAAAAGAGTATCTGGAAAGTATCGGGCTGGAAGTAAAAGTGGTTGCTGTTGTGGACTCAAAGGGCGCAACTGTCAATCCTGAGGGTGTGGACCTTGCTGACTGCCTTTCTAGAAAGATGACAGGTGGAACGGTAGCCCTTGAGAGTATCTCTGGAGTTGAGGTTATCCAATCCGTAGCTCATGAACTTGTAATCGAGACTACCCCAACGAATATACAAACTGGCGGAGCAGGTCTGCAGAACATGTTTGCGGCCTTCCAGACTGGAAAAGATGTTATTACCTCCAATAAAGGGCCTCTTACCCTTAAGTACAGGGAACTCATGGAAGCCGCAAAGTCAGCAGGCTCTCATTTCAGGTTCGAAGCGACAGTCGGCGGGTCTATGCCTATTATCAACCTGACAAACGAGGTGCTTGCAGGCAATAAGGTTAAAAGTATCAAAGGAATTCTGAATGGGACCTGTAATTATATCCTGACAAGAATGCTAGAGGAAAGGGCAAGCTACAATGACATTCTAGCCGAATCCATGCAACTTGGTATTGCTGAAACCGACCCTACATATGATGTGGAAGGAATTGATACAGCCTGCAAACTCGTTATTCTTGCCAATGCAATTTTCGGACTTGATGCTACTTATAACGACGTTGAAGTTACGGGAATCACGAAAGTTACCCCTGAAGCCCTTGAGATGGCTTATGAAAGAGGGCATGTGATCAAGCTGATAGGAGAGGTCAGCAGGGAAAGAATTCATGTATCCCCCAGACTTGTACCTATCAACCATCCTCTTGCAGTCGGAGGGACCCTGAATGTGGCGTCGGTAGATACCGAACTTGCAGGAGAAATTACGGTTACGGGTAAGGGTGCAGGCCCGATTGAAACCGCAAGTGCGATTCTCAGCGATCTGATCGCAATTTACGAGAATTGATAGGTTAAGAATTCAGATTAGGAATTCAGGTTAAGAATTCAGGTTAAGAATTTAAGTTTTGCCCGAATTCGAAAAAAATAAAATTAAAAAGCCGCGTTGATCATGACAAGTTTCAGGGAATTTGCAGAAACCTGCCAGGCGATTGAAAAAATCTCGAGTACTATTGATACTACAAACCGGGTTGCTGACCTTCTTAAAAAGGTTGATGTCGAAGAGCTGCCCATTGCAACTCATTTTATTATGAGTGAGGTTTTTCCTGCCTGGAGTGGAGAGCAATTGGGAATTGGCACAAGCCTGCTGTATGTTTCCCTTTCCAGAGCCTCTGGAATGTCGGTAAAAAGCATAGAATCTCTTATCCGAACTACCGGAGATATCGGAGATACAGCCCTTCTTATCCTCAAGGAAAAAAGGAAAAATCAGGTCACTTTTTCTTCTTTTCTCGAAGAGCAGCCCGAGCTCTCAATAACCGAAGTTTATAATCGTTTTAAAATCGCCTCCGAAGCCTCAGGGAAAGGCTCACAGGACATTAAAATAAAGAACCTTCAGTTTCTCTTCAATTCCTCGACCCCAAGGGAAGCAAAGTATATTTCCAGGCTTGCGCTTGAGGAACTCCGCATAGGCGTCGGAGAAGGTGTTGTAAGGGATGCAACTGCAAAGGCTTTTTCCGTGCCTGCTGATGTAGTTGAGCACGCTTTTATGGTTACGAACGACCTAGGGATAGTTGCTGCAACTGCCAAGGAAGGCGGGATGGAAGCCCTGGGACACCTGGGAATTGAAATCAACCGCCCGATCAAGATGATGCTTTCACAGATCAGCCCTGACGTAGTTGCTGACATAAAGGAAATGAAGGAGGCTGCGATCGAATGGAAATTCGATGGAGCAAGAGTCCAAGTCCATAAGGCTGGAGATTCGGTTACGCTTTTTTCACGAAAGCTTGAAAATGTTACAAATTCCCTCCCTGACCTTGTAGAGATAATCCGCAAACACGTAAAGGCCGAATCTGCAATCCTTGACGGAGAAGCCGTCGCAGTGGACGAGAATGGTAAGCCCAGGGCATTCCAGGAGATCCTTAAGCGTTTCCGGCGCAAGTACGACGTGGAGGAAAAAGCACTTGGCATTCCTATTCAGCTCAACCTGTTTGACATCATGTACTTAAACGGCAAAACTCTGATCGATCTGCCCCTGATTGAGCGGCGAAAAGCGCTTGAGTCCTGCGTGGAAAGTTCAATCGAGGATTCAAAATCCATCTGTGTGGACAAACAGGTAATAACCGGAGACCTCGAGCTTATAGAGAAGATCTATAGGGAAGCCTTAGAAGCCGGGCATGAAGGTGTCATGGTTAAAAATCCGAATTCGTTTTATTCCCCTGGCAAGCGCGGCAAAAACTGGCTTAAGAAAAAGCCTCTTATGGAAACCCTTGACCTTGTAGTGGTTGGAGCCGAATGGGGCTTTGGCAGGCGTGCAAATCTCATAGGTTCTTACACAGTTGCCTGTTATGACCCAGAAACCTTGCGTTATCTTCAGGTCGGCAAGGTGGGTACGGGCCTGACCGATGACCAGCTAAAGGAGCTCACAGAGATGCTTTCCGGGCTCATGGAAGGCGGAGAAGCAGGCGGTGTATTTGCAATCCGGCCGAAGATAGTCCTGGAAATTGCCTTTGAAGAAATCCAGAAGAGCCCCAACTATGATTCGGGCTTCGCGTTACGTTTTCCACGCTTTATCCGCATCCGGGACGATAAAGACCCCGAAGAAGCCGATACAATCCAGAGAATTGGAAAGGTATACAGCCAGCAGTTGAAAAGGCTTTAAAAGGTGGTGACTGCCGTTTTCTTTTTGCGGCAATCACATTAAATTTTAAATATTCTTTTTTTAGAATGGTTTAAAACTCTTGTCCTCCTTGCTTGGTAAGTATTTTCTTTTTAGTTAGAGGCAAGGAACTTATTTGTCACTGCTTGTTTTCCATCTTTTCCTCAATCTACAGTGTTACGACAGGAAGTACACCTTATATTCGTACCCTGTTGAGCACAGGCATAATTCATTATACATTCAGGATGAAGTACCGAGTTTTGATCTTCTGCATCAAAATTATGGGGAAAATTATGGGAAACTTCATACTGAACAATGCTATCATGTGGTCAATCAAAACCATCTGCAGTGTCTGTGTCGTCAGGGTGAGTCATTGATCAAATCTAAAAATAGTATGATTTCCTTGTTTGGAAAAAAGAAGAGAAACTCTCAGG
Source organism: Methanosarcina sp. UBA5 (assembly GCF_002505485.1). GTDB lineage: Archaea > Halobacteriota > Methanosarcinia > Methanosarcinales > Methanosarcinaceae > Methanosarcina. Next base: position 19,626 of record NZ_DAVG01000111.1, read on the forward strand.
CTTACGGTTTTCAGTAATCCTCAACGACCTGATTAGTCAGCGGATTCATAATGCATATCATAATACTCATTACTAATTTTTATATAATTAGTTCCATTATCATACATAATATTAGCAAACTCTGTCATATTTCCGTCGTCATTATCGAAAGGGAGCTTAATTTCTGTTCCTGGGTTTTTTACTGCTTCTTGAACATAGGGATATTTCTCGAGACTTTCTAAACTGAACTCCACATATTTCTCTGGTGGGCTCTGAAGTTTATCTGCGCGAACATACATACCTGCACCAGGCTGATAAATCACTAAAAAGAAAACCAGAAATAGTGCAAGAACTCCAAAAGAAATAATCATTAAAGCTGTTGTCATTGATTTCATACAGTACTCTCCAAGCATCTTTATCATGAAAATTAAACTGTTGTTACTCTTATACGCATTGAAGAGTCGGAATTATTTGTTTTATCTATATCTATCACTACAGAACTCCAGGCATGTGGAAGTGTTCTGCAGGTGTCCGTAATTTCGCCATCTAAAATAACTTTAAATTCATACTCCCCCTCTGCAAAATATGTATATTTTCCTTTAGACCATGGCATTGACCATCTCAGCAATAGCCATAATGATTTCGGCTGAGCGATGTGCTCGTCAGGAGCTAGTTCATAAGTTCCTTTGAATATAGATTCATTATACGAATCAAATACTTCAACTGTTACCTCATGATTCTGGAGATCATTATTAGATATATAAAATAAAGGGTCAGGAGAGCCAACTAACAAATATGGGAAAACGACGAAATAATTCAGCAAAATCAGTATTAGAATTCCTAAAAAGATGAATGTCTTTCGATACTTTCTAATATTTATACCCCCATAAAAACTCAAACATAACTCCATAATCGAAAAAATTAAAAGAAAGAATTTATTCCTCAGGTTTAGTTCCATCTATAATCTGTACTACAAGTCCGCAGAAAGAGGTTATCCTTAGTCCAGCGCTTTAGCTTTTCTAGAAGTCAAATCATTACTTATCTTAATATGCAACACCGTCAAAATTTACAATAAATACTTTTTCATTTGCTTCAAGTTCATTTCTTATCATGATTGCGTCACTCTCTGGAATCCAATTTTTTGGTTCATTTCCAAAAGAAACATAACATATAGTTGTCATTTTCACCTGAAGATTATTTCTTTTCATCACATTAAGAAAATTTTCGTTTTCAAAACCTTGTTCGGATACAATTATGTAATAATCTCCTTTTTTGATATCAGGAGGAAATCCAAGTTCAGGAATTTTTTCTCCTTTATTAAATTCATCTACTACAGCAGTTTTTTTGTCTTTTTCTACTTTTGCATAGTTCCTTCCTGAGCTAAGGTCAGTATTGTAATCTATACTATAGTTTACAGGTATATTGGAATTTTCAAGAATCGTTTTAACTTCCTGCTCAGTGGTTCCATTTTCAAATTCAATAAATAAACCAGCTATCTGTTGTTCTTTAACAAGTGTTTCATTATCAATTGACATTTTTGAATCAACATTTGGTGATGATGTAAATAGTACCAGGGGCACTACAATAATCAGAAAAATAATAATAACAATTAAAAACAATATTTTATAAATTGATTTTTTCATCATGAAAAATTTCCACCTATACCTCTTGGGAATGTGGAGTTCAAATCTAATCTGAATGATTTTTGAACTTCAAATTTAAAAAATACTTTTAAACTTATTTTATAAATTTATTGCGTTGGCGAATTTTCACCAGTCTGATTAACATTCATTAAACCGATTCTCTTTTTCACTAGAATAATGAAGTTTCAGAGTTTGAATTGACATCAAGGATTCAATTTTACATAAGGTAGATAATCTAAATAGTTTTTATTTAGACTAAATAATAAAAATAGTAAAAATAATCTCAACATACACAGTACCTTAATAGGATTCCAAAGATGTTTCTTTTACTGAATAAAATTATAAAAATATGTCAAAAAGGCAGAGGTATTTATGAGCTAATCCCAAAACCAATTTTATTCCGAAATCTATACTATTTTCATGTTAGAAATTAGAGTGATTATTCCAGGTTCATGGTTTTGGGATAGGCTCTATCAAAAAATAAATTGATTACAAATATTTATTCTCTTCAGCTACTCTAGATGAGGAACCCAACAGATATTGCTAGAAAACGATAAGAGAAGCCATCCGTCAATAAATTATTCAAAGATATTACAGAATAAAAGGAAGAACTCGAAATAAAAAAGAACTTGAGGAGCTTTGGGAAAATCTGTGGGAAAACCATACATTTACATACAAAATACAATATTATTTAAAATGTTGATTATAAATACTTTTGCCAAGAATTAAGGTTATGGTTATAATTGTAATAATTGTCAGTACAGAGCCTTGAAATGGCACTTCTTGAGCTAGACCGTTTATTGTATTATTCTCTGGATCAACAACATGAATATTTTTTTTACCATTTGAATTTGCAATGTTGCCGGTTAATACATTGTTCCTGCTGGAGTTATTGATATTTATACCATACTCCGCATTATTTGAGACATTATTATAGTCTAATCTGTTATCTCTTGATTCTATCAAAAATATTCCGTTATTGTTGTTAAAATTTGCAGTGTTGTTGTATAGTGTGTTTTCTGTACTGTACTCAAGATCTATACCACTCCAGCTATTTAAATTTGCAACGTTGCTAATCAGAAAATTACGACTTGATTTGCTAAGAAAAATTCCTGAAACAGTGTTTGATATGGTATTATTTACGATTTTATTGTTTTCACAATAAACCAAATCAATCCCAAATCCGGCATAAGTGACAGTATTATTACTTATTTCATTATTATTACTAGATGTGTATATATATATGCCTTCGTGATTGGTCGCATTTATGAGATTATTATTCAGCTTATTGTTACTTGAATTCCATAAGAAAATCCCACCAATTCCACTCATATATGCATTATTTTCAGTAAGTGTATTGTTGTACGAGTCTAACAAAAAAATGCCATAACCATTTGAAAAAACATTATTTTTCTTTATGACACTGTTATTGACTCCCTCAAAATAAATTCCGGCTTTATCATCTCCATACTGATCTGTTCTAGCACCACTTATACCAAAGCCTTTAATAGTTACATTATCTGCTACGACATTGAATACGTCATCTTCAGAGTTAGCAGCACGAATAACAGTATCATCCGGATTTCCAGAGAGAGAAACAATTTTTAACTCTTTATCAACATACACATTTTCCGTATAGTTTCCAGGATATACAAGAATTGTATCGTCACTAGTAGCGTTGTCAACGGCATCCTGGATATTTTGATAATTGGCTTCCTCAATATCGTCATCTACTATGATTGTAGCTGCTTCAGCGCGTGAAATTATCACCAACATGAAAAGTAGTATTAAAAAAAGAAATATTTTCTTCATGTTATATATTCCTTTGTAATATGTAATTATTAGTCTACTAATTGGTAACAGAGTTTTCAATCAACAAGGAGTTTTCATAGAATGACCTAAATATTTATCCAATTGAAATGGATAATTTTTCAAGGCCATAGTTGTCAATAATTAAGAAACTCGCCAGCAATGCTAAAGTAAGCAAAGCATATGTTCTAAATCTTATTCCTATTGTCATTCGTCTTACTCCTAGTTATTTTTTCTAGGAGTCAGGATCCGGCAAACCTTAAGTATTTCTTAAAGCTATCATTTCCTTGCCTCTAGGAATGTGGAGTTCAAATCTGCTCTGGAGGGTTTGTTTGAACTCCACATTCAAAAGCAGTTTTAATCTTGTTCTATACATTTATTACGTCGACGAATTTTAATCGATCTGATTAACATTCATTAATACGATACTTTTTTTCATCGAAAATTATGAAGTTTCAGGGTTTAAACTGACAGAGTAATTTTGACCTATATTTTAACAAAAATCTTACTGTTCGTCTCTTCACTAAGCAAGAAAATTAGCAAAATAAATATGAGATAAGTGACCCAACAGGAAATAAAAACATATATTGTATTAGAGGAATTCAATAAGAAAGAAGACAAAATTTGTAGATGCGGCGACGGAAATGAATAGCTTTGAAATTTATTATGAAATGGAAGATAATCTCCAGGCCATATACAGGTCAAGACTTCTAACCGAGATACTTCTATCATTGAACGAGAGCAGCAGAAAACTTTCCCAACTGCGTGAAATTACTGGAAGTACATCCCAGGCAATAATTCCAAAGCTAAGAAAACTGGAAGAAGATTCTCTAATAGAAACGAAAGAACGTGAGTATTGCCTAACTCCTGTAGGAAAAATTGTGGCTTCAGGAGTAGCTGATTCTTTTGCAACATTTGGGACAATTAATAAATTCAAATATTTCTGGTCTACGCATTACATGGAGGGAATTCCCACTTCATTGCTAAAAGAAATTGGATGTCTTTACAATTCTAAAATTCTCCATGACAGAAGAACAAAAATCCTTAATGTCTACACTAATCAGCTAAAAATGATTAAAGAGGCAGAGCATATATACGGCATATCATCCGTGATAACTGAAGGATACGCTGATTCTATCTCGGAAAAAGTGAAAGAAGGAAGTCCTGTTGAGCTTATAATTCCTATTAATGTTGCAGAAGAATTAAAACAGTCGCCTTATGCAGAAAAACTGGAAGCACTGAAAAGTTATAAAAATTTTCAGTTAAGGTACAAGAATGAAGATCTTAAAATAGGTCTAATTGTTACGGATAAATGCCTGGCCTTAAGCCTGTACAAAAAAAGCGGCATTGAATATGATATAACCACAGGTTTGTTTAGCTCTGATTCAAAGGCTATTGAGTGGGGAGAAAGGCTTTTTGAGTATTATAAGATCCACTCAGACGCAAATTTACAATGTAGCTATGCCCAGTGATGAGATTTTTCAAAAATCAAACATACTTGAATAGGTCATCCCTTTTCATTTCGTGCAGCCTGTCCCGAAGCAGACTTTTTAAAGCTTTCAGGTCTCCTTTTTTAGCGCTAACAGGCGCTATGATGTGTTTCCAGTTCTGCCAGGGAGGCTCAAGCCCAAGACGGGCTGTAATCTCATCAAGAAGGGAATCGTACTCGTTCTCTTTTACTTTATCCATCTTGTTTGCGGCAATAATTGTATCAATCCCGACTTCCCTCAGGAAATCGAACATCTCAACGTCTATAGGAATCTGGTTCCTTGAGCCCCAACGATCTACAATCTGCGGAAAAGCCGGGCCGTCTATTACAAGCACTCCGAGCTTGATCTTTTTGGCATTATCTTCGATATAGTGCACGGTTTTGTCTTTTACAATATCCTGCTTTCGGTCTTTTACTCCGCTCATGAAGCCGAAGCCAGGCATATCCGTGATAAGCAGGTCCGAGACCTGAGCGTATGCAGGGCGCAGGGTAACTCCGGGACGTTTGCCAACCTTTACTTTTGCCCCGAATAGTTCTTTTAGCAAGGAGGATTTTCCCACATTAGAGCGGCCTACGAAAATGATCTCAAAGCTTACTCCACTTTCGGCTGCAGTCTTACTGGTTTCCATTGTTTTTTACCTCCAAGACTTTTCAAAAAAGGCTTGAGCGAAAATGATATGCAGTTTTACACCGATGCAACAGTTTTGGTCAAGCAGCGATCTGGTTTTTCTACTCATGTGCTTCCCCCAGTTTCTTATCAAAAGCCCTGAGGAATGCGTTAAGTGAATTTTCTGGGATTCGAGCGCCTGCCGCAAGAGGATGTCCACCGCCGCTTCCCCCGAATATTGGGGCAACTGAGCGGAGAATATGGTTTACATCCATCTCTCCCCGGGACCGGATGCTCAGGTCATAAGCTCCTTTTTTCTCGCGGTATTCAGCTGCAATCCCTACTTCCCGCCTGCCGTAAAAGGCTGCGTATATCGCTACCTTTGAAATGGAGTTATTTGTATTTACAATATACGCGCTATTTCTCAGGACTTCGACATTATATTTAACAAAAAGCCTTAATCTCTCCTCGTTAATTGCAGCTTCCCTGGCAAGTTCAAGCAGCTCTGGAATATTTGAAGGGATGACATCCTTTGAGAGGGGTTCAAGAAGGCCCCTTTTGAATTCGTACTCCCTTCCTTTATATAGAATAGCCTGGGTCAGGGTTCCGGCCTGGAAATAAAGGCTCCTTTTATCCCAATCTTTAACCCAGCTCTTTAAATAAGGAGTACTGTCGCAGAAATCTCCAATCGCTCCGTAGATTGCTATCCTCCGCATATCCCTGTCCAGACGTTCCCCAAAGAGCCTGTAGGTCAGCTCTGAAGAACAGGCTTCGATATCATGGTAGAACCAGCTTTCTTTTTCACAGCTTTTCGGGAGAGGGTGGTGGTCAATATAGTAAAGGTTGCATTTTTCCGCAAGTCCGCTGAGTGCTGCGTGAAGTTCAGAGCAGTTCCTTTCATCGATTGCAATATCGCAAATAATAAGGGTTTTCACATCCTCTATAAGCCTTAATTTTTCAAGAAGGTTTACCGGATTTGTAAAATACACATATGCATCCGGATAAGCGGTTTTTGCAATTGCACCTGAGCATATCCCATCCGAATCTCCGTGAGTAAGGATTAGAGTTTTCGCTTTAAACCAGTTCTGGAGTTCTTTCATGTTTTGCTTCCTTTTTCCCCAAAAAAATTATCTTTCTCTTCTAACGGCAGTACCGAGCCCCTGTTTTTGTTTCCAAGTCTTGTTTTTGCTTTTGAATCTTTGTTAAGTCTTGTTTTTACTTTTGAATCTTTGTTTTTACTTTAGACCTTTATTCTTACTTCCAGGAATCAATTTTTTCCACTTTCAGAAATTCAAGGGAATATTAGTTTCCTGTTGTTAAATTTGATTTTTTATTCAGATGAGTTTTAAGGTAAAAAGAAGTTCGCATTAATATCTTGCTTTTGAAAGATGGAAAGTTCAGGCCAGATTCTGAAAAAAGCAATTAGAAGAGAGAAGAATAACGAAAAAAACAATAAAAAGAGGATTAAATCAAAATATTGCAATTAGAACGTAAGTATTTACACTAGCTTTTCAGGAACATACTATTACTACACAGGCAGGGAGACCCCAAATCAAGACACTATAACGCCTGTACGGATTTTGAGACTCTTGAACGAGCAAAGCTAACAGATCCGGAGGGATATATTTCGAAACCTTTCAAAGAAGAAGATCTCTGTAAGAATATAGAGGCTGCTCTTCATAAAAGCCAGTCAAAAAAGAAAAAATAAAAGAATTTTTAGGGTTTAAGTTAAAAGTTATAAAAGGTCAAGTTAAAAGATTTAAAAGTTAAAAATTATTAAATTAATATAAAGAATCATCGCCTTTTTCAGAGTTTAAGGACTTTTGCTGCTTTCATAGCATTGAAAACCATAGTCTCGGTATCCATTTTTTGTTCTTCAAGTACGATAAGGTCATATTTTGCTCCTATTTCGGGCCTCTCAGGGACAGCAGCACAGCTGCCCGCGGGTCGATTGGAGATATCATAGGTCCCAATCTTGCGGGCAATATCCATGATTTCAGTTTTGTCTAACGCAATCAAAGGATGATAAATAGGGA
>NZ_DAVG01000025.1:0-2633 GCF_002505485.1 Methanosarcina sp. UBA5
AGAAGTCCGGTTTACCGGACGAACAGCGAGGGGTAGTTCACGAAGGGATCCGGATTTTTCCGGGGATTATTGATCCATTTTGTGTATAGTTGGAACCGCTTTACTTACATTTCAATTGGTTTTAAGACCTCTAAGGCTAATTCCCGCCTTTTCAAAGGTGGGATACAGCCGTTAACTGTATTCATTTTCATTATCTGCAAACTTAGTTGTGCCATCCCGCCAATATTATATACGCATAATGTCACCCCAATACTGTAGCGAGAACCAAGCGAAGTTGTGGGCAAACAGGTTATGACAACTCCTNNATCTCAAGCATATCACAATCATCTATTTTCCACTTTGATTTTTCTTCACTTGCGGAACGCAAGGTAGGGCTTGTATGACTGATTTCCATTAGGAAGTGGGATGATTCAAGAAGCCTGCCACTTCAGTGGCGGGTAGTTCACGGGGGATTCAAATGGTTAAGGTAAACGTGATATTCCACAGTATTCATGGTCATATTTACAAAATGGCAGAAGCCATAGCTGAAGGAGCAAAAGAAGTAGAAGGAGCTGAAGTAGAGATTTATCAGGTGCCTGAAACCCTGCCTTACGAGGTTTTGGAAAAAATGGGGGCAATCGAAACAAAAGATCTTTTTGCCCATATTCCTGTCCTGACCAGAAGCATGTATGAAGATGTATTTGCAGGAGCAGATGCCCTTATTTTCGGGACACCTACACGTTACGGAAATATGACTGCCCAGATGCGTACCGTTTTTGACGGCCTTGGAGGACTCTGGAGTAGAGATGCTCTTGTTGGAAAGGTAGGAAGCGTCTTTACTTCAAGTGGAACACAGCATGGGGGCCAGGAATCTACAATTCTCACAACGCATGTTACCCTTCTTCATCTCGGAATGATTATTGTAGGGCTTCCGTATTCAGAAAAACGCCAAAGAAGGATGGATGAAATTACAGGAGGTAGCCCATATGGAGCTTCAACGATTGCAGGATCGGACGAAAATCGCCAGCCTTCTGAAAATGAACTTGCAATGGCCCGCTATCAGGGGAGATACGTAACCCAGATTGCAAAAAAACTCGCTGGAAAATAAAAGAGACCGTAAAAATAAAAAGATGGGAAAACGTCTTCCTTTTTAAGGATGTTCTCCATATTTTTAATATTTTCACCTTACAAATGCTTAACCAAGGCTCGGAAAGCCATGCCTCTGGATTCAACTTTATTCTGAGCTTTTATCAGGCACGCCAGAGTACAATAAGTTGCTTTTTCCTCAGCCTTTTTAAGAACTAAGAATTCTTTTCCACAAATGGGGCATGTTTTTTTTACGTAAGACATTGTAAACACGCATTCTCTTATGTGAGTGATTTTTTTAATATTTGTTTTTATAAGGCATTTACTATGATAGCACAGTGAACTACCTCGCCCTATCACTTTCGCCTAAAGGCTCAAGTTCTTGAGGGCGAAGCTTCTTGCTTCATACTAGGCGGTTACCGTTTTATTCCTAGTCCACAAGCTTAAACCGTAGTTCCTACGGCAAAATTTTTGATATTAATAGCGGCATTAATATCTCGATCATGGATATTTCCACAAACAGGACAAATCCATTCTCTAATATCTTCTGTTAGATTGAGATGTTTATAACCACAAACGCTACAGGTTTTCGAGGATGGTAACCATTGACTAATTTTAATTACAGTCTTTCCTAACCATTCAGCTTTATACTGAAGTTTCAAAACAAAAGAATACCATCCTGAATCTCCTGTACTTTGTGCTCTATAATGGTTTTTCATCATTCCTTTAATGTTTAAAGTTTCTACAGCTATTGCTTGGTTCTCGCTAACTAGCCTATTAGAAACTTTATGTTGAAAATCATGTCTTTGATTAGCTATTTTCTCATGTAACTTAGCAAGCTTATGAACTGCCTTTCTTCGGTTCTTAGATCCAATAACTTTCTTTGAAACTCTTCTTTGCAAACATTTCAATCGTTCCAAAGAGTTATTCAGGAACTTAGGATTATCAATTTTTTCTCCTGTAGAAAGAGTAGCAAAGGTCGTAAGTCCTACATCTATACCAATTAAGGTAGCATGAGAAAACGGTTCAGGTTCAGGACTTTTTTCTCCATCATCTGTTAAAATACTTATGTAATATTTTCCGGTTGGAGTTCTGGAAACTGTTAATGTTTTCATTTCTCCCTTGATATCTCTATGCATCTTAACTTTTATCCAGCCGAGTTTTGGTAACAAAATTCTAGATGAATCTAACTCATAATGTTGTGGAAGCTGGAAAGAGAAATGATGATCCTTTTTCCTTTTCTTCTGAGGATAACCAAATCCATCTTTGAAAAAATGATTGAAAGCAGAATTTAGGTTTCGGCTTGCTTGTTGTAATGCTCCTGAATTAACTTCTTTTAACCAAGGATATACTTCTTTTAGAACTAGGAGGTGTTTATTAAGATCAAACTCAGAAACACTTATTTTACATCTTTTATACAGTATAGATTTAATTTCAAGAAGTTTGTTGTATATGAATCGAGTGCAGCCAAAGTGTTTTTCCAAAAGTACCTTCTGTTCATTAGTAGGGTATATTCGGTATCGGTTTCCTCGTTTCATAGTATATTATACGTTTTGTAACTATATGAA
>NZ_DAVG01000025.1:2675-4478 GCF_002505485.1 Methanosarcina sp. UBA5
AAATTCCTGAAAATTAGAAAAAAATAACTCACAAATCTGACAAAATAAGGAGAATATGCCTTTTTTGCCAGATTTGATTCTATTCTCTACCATAAATATTTAGACTTAATTTATGGAAAGAACAGAATATAAGGCTTTAAGTAGGGATTAATAGGTTTTCTTTGTTTTGTATTCTTCCTTGCTCTAATTTGTTTTTCCTTTGCTCTAACTTGTGTTAATTCTTTGCTCGAATTTTCGTAATCCTTTACTCGATATAACTATAATCATTTCCGTACTTGCTACAGTTGACTATGTTTTATCTTCTTCTATAGAGGGACACTCCAAGAAGTCCAACTACTCCGTAAATCATTTCGAAGCCAGGCGACTTTGTGTTTCCATTCCCAGAAGTATTTGAGTCAGAAGTGTTTGAGCTTTGTGTCTGCTCAGACGTCTGTGTATCAGCGTTTGCTGCTGTACTTCCGTTATCCAGACCCTGAGTTTCAGGTTCGGATTGTGTATCATTCACAGTTTCTGTTACATTACTTTGAAGTTCAGGAGAAACACTTACGTTATCGCTAACGTTTGTTACTGTACTATTATTTTGTTCAATACCAGTAGATTCAGACTCTGTTCCATTCACATGTATTACTTCATTAGAAGTACTGACGTTATTGTTACTGCTACCGATACCGCCACTTATACTGCTGCGGTAGTGGCGGCTGCCGCTGCTGCTGTCGCTGTTGTCGTTAGCAATATTTTCGTCCCTTAAGTTTATTGTACTAACTTTTGAGACATCTCCAGCTTCGTTGCTTGCCGTGAGTTTTACTGTATAGTTTCCTGCCGAGGAATAAGCATGTGTTGGATTCTCATCGGTTGAAGTCGCTCCGTCTCCAAAGTCCCAGTTCCATTCATCTGCATTTTGCGACAGATCAGTAAACTGCACAGAGCCACTCGTATTGTCTGCATTAAAATCAGCTATAGGAAGATTACTACCTTCAGATCCTTCTCCCTGAGCAATTATTTGCTGAGTTTTTGAACTCCAGCCTTTTCCGTTGTTTACTACCAGGATAACATTATAATTCCCTGCAGTAGAGTAGTTATGCGTTGGATTCTTCTCTTTTGAAATACTTCCGTCTCCAAACTTCCAGAACCAGGAAGTTGCACCTGTACTGTTATCAGTAAATGATACATTCAGGGGGGCACTTCCAGAGGTAGTAGATGCAGAGAAATCAGCAACTGGCAGGCTTGAATTGTCCCTGTTGGCAGTTACATAAGCTACTTTCGTAAGTGTGTCATTTCCTTCAGGTCCCCATACTGCCAGCGTAACATTATAAACGCCAGGCTTTTTAATATTATGATGGGTTGTCATTTTTGCACTGCTGTAAGTTGTAGCTTCTGTTTCTACGTTTTTAAATATCCATTGCCAGTTAGTAACATTCCCGGTGACATTACCCGTAAACCTAGTAAGTAAAGTAACATTCCCATTTGTAACGTTAGAGGAAAAATCATTAATTGTTACATTGCCTGCTGCTAAAGCTGTGGGCATTAGTAGTATAACCAGAACTAATAAAACCATAGGCAAGAAAATTTTTTTCATATCGAGTTCTCCTCAGGACTGGTGCACTTGATGTGCAAAATAAAGCAAGAGCAAATTTATCCTGAACATTAATGTTCATGCAGCTTGAAGATTTATGCCGCTTAATTTTAGCTCAGTTGCTTAAGTCCCATTTTGTTTTGATTGTCTACTAGCTATCCGCCGTTTGACAGTCCCAAAATCGACTGACTTATATATAAAGCTATTTTTCAGAGTACTCAAAAAATGAT
>NZ_DAVG01000025.1:4494-5789 GCF_002505485.1 Methanosarcina sp. UBA5
ATCGTTAAAGAAATTAATTATCATTGAATTTAAATTTTGAGCTTTATTAATCCCTTTTTTAAAAACCAAACTTAATATAATAGAAAAACAAGCTCAAGAGCCACAATTGTAAAAAATTTTAAGTAAAAATACAAAACTTTAGTTTATCTTGGATTTTATTTTAAAGGTTAACTAGGGCCACTTTTTTAAAAATTGGACTTTATAGGTGTAATTTTGAGAGAAGAACATTGAATATATATTTATTATCAAAAATACACAATATACACCTTTGATTTAAATCCATAATTCAAAGTCCCTGTAACTCAAAAAGATATAAATAAGTCACTCCCTTAAAGAAATGATACCTTTTCTTAAAAAGTAAATATTCCGCCGATCCATATTATGGTAGTTTAACAGAGACTAAATTTGTTGATTACAGCCAGTGAAGAGCCCAGAGGAAAGTATCTTTTTGCTACTGTACTTTTTTATAGTCTCCTAATTATCTTTAGCTGAAACTTTGACTAGTTTGAATTACTTACAAACCTCCTTTCATTTTGCACTCTCATGAAATTATTGATAACTTCTGTCTATCTCAGTCGAATGCCCCGCAACTTGCCGCGAGGTGCGCCAGTACAACTTTGATTGAATGACTGAGTATACCCAGAGAAATGGTATGAATATCCTTATTGCTTGCAAAGAGGTTTGCCAGCTTCCCGCGTTGATTAAGAACTGCAAATGAGCAAGACATTTTTAAAGCTAAATGAGCAAGATATAAGGCTAAAACCCGGTTCTTATTAAAATATTCTGTACTAAACTATTTGAGGTAATACATTCATTTTTTGTGATAGGTTATATTCAAAAAAGATAATTCAACAAGGTAAGGCCACTATATTTTGGGAACCTCAGTTGAAGCTTAAATGTCTGAGTTGTATAGTTGTAGGGTCATGAAAATTAAAAAAGCAGGGGGTATCCGGGATTAGGCCCTTAATTTTCGGAAATGGAAGAATCTTGATCTGTGAAGACGAAAAAGGGACTATAAGAGATATCTATTTTCCATATGTAGGACTTGAGAATCACGGAAACTCTATAAAGGTTGGCATATGCGATCTCGATTCCCTTTATTGCAGCTGGCTTGAGAACTGGAAGATTCGACAGAACTATAAATCCGAGTTTAAGGAGGAGTTCTGTAAGCGTATTCTTGAAACCTCAGGAGAAGACAGAGAAAATGTAAGAAGGAAAAGTGGTATTCTGGAGGGCAACCAGGAAGTCCCTGAGGCCTGCAGGGAAGTTGTCTCGAATATAGGGGAAACAGTGTT
>NZ_DAVG01000136.1:0-305 GCF_002505485.1 Methanosarcina sp. UBA5
CAGGTGGATTCCTATGGCACGGCATATGCCCTTGAGGAAAACGAGAAAAAGGAATTTGAACGCAATACAGAACGCTATTCTGTCCTGCGCTGGGCCCAGAAAGCTTTTGACAATTTCAGAGTCGTGCCCCCTGGAAGGGGAATTATCCATCAGGTGAACCTTGAATACCTGACCCCACTTGTGCATCTCAAGGAGAAGGACGGGGAGTTATCTGCATTTCCTGATACCCTTGTAGGGACAGACTCTCATACTACAATGATCAACGGAATTGGAGTACTCGGCTGGGGAGTAGGAGGCATAGAAGC
>NZ_DAVG01000136.1:317-9213 GCF_002505485.1 Methanosarcina sp. UBA5
CACCTGGAGTCACTGCCACTGATCTTGTCCTGACAATTACAAAGATCCTAAGAAAACAGGGAGTTGTCGGCAAATTTGTGGAATTTTATGGTCCCGGTTTAAATTCATTGAGTCTTCCGGATAGAGCAACGATTTCCAATATGGCTCCTGAGTATGGGGCGACCCTTGGAATTTTCCCACCTGATGCCGAGACACTTGACTATCTGCGAAGAACTGGCAGGAGCGAAGAGCAGGTTGACCTTGTGAAAAGGTATCTTGAAGCCCAGGATCTTCTCTATTCAACTCGCAAGCCTGATCCCATTTTCAGCACTACCCTGGAACTTGATATGAGCACGGTAAAGCCCTGTCTTGCAGGTCCGAAGCGCCCTCAGGACCAGCTCTTCTTGAGTGAGGTACCTGAAAACTACCGCGAAATTATGAAACAGACCTTTATCCGAAAGAAAGAGTCAGGGCTTGAACTTTACCGAGATCCTGCTTACCAGCGCTGGATAGGAGATGGAGGGGCTCCTGTAGAGGAACCTGAAACCCCTGGTGCAGAAGAGGAAAAAGCGGAGGCTCTTGAGAAGGCCTTCAGGGTAACACATGGTTCTGTAGTGATTGCAGCAATCACTTCCTGTACCAATACCTCAAATCCTTCAGTCTTGATAGGAGCTGGGTTGCTCGCAAAAAAGGCTGTAGAAAAGGGCCTGCACGTCAAGCCTTTTGTAAAAACAAGTCTCTCCCCAGGCTCAAGAGTAGCTACGGAATATCTGAAAGCTGCAGATCTTTTACCTTATCTCGAAGCCCTTGGTTTCCACCAGGTTGGGTACGGCTGTACAACTTGTATAGGAAACAGCGGGCCTTTACCTGATCAAGTCTCAAAAGAAATTAAGGAAAATGACCTTACTGTTGCAGCCGTACTCAGCGGAAACCGGAACTTCGAAGGTCGAATTAATCCTCTTGTCAGGGCAAATTTCCTTGCTTCTCCACCTCTTGTTGTGGCCTATGCAATCGCAGGTACTATAAATATCGATCTCGAAACCGATCCCCTTGCTTATGATCCCAACGGACGCCCTGTTTACCTCAAGGAGATCTGGCCTGCAGAGGGGGAGATCAGGGATGCTGAAAAGAACAGCATTAAACCTTCAATGTTCAAAAAAGAATATTCAGGCGCTCTTGAGGGCCCAAAACGCTGGAAAGAGCTGGAAGTCCCGGTTGGTACCCTCTATGATTGGAACCCTATGTCCACTTATATTCAGGAACCTCCATACTTCATGGATTTCCCGCCTGCTTCACCAGCGCCTGCGGATATAAAGAATGCAAGAGTTCTGGCGCTTTTCGGGGACAGCATTACCACGGACCATATCTCTCCTGCAGGGGACATCCCTTCAGATAATCCTGCAGGTAGGTACCTGATTTCCTGGGGTGTGAGCCCTGAAGATTTTAATTCTTATGGGTCCAGGAGGGGTAATCATGAGATAATGATGCGCGGAACCTTCGGGAATATCCGGCTTAGGAACAGGCTCGTGGATAGGGAAGGAGGCTGGACCGTATATCATTCCCGGAAAGAAGACTTCCCCGAGGAAGCCTGTGGAGGAATCCCGATTTATGACGCAGCTATGCTTTATGCGGAAAATAATATTCCTCTGATCGTTATTGCAGGAAGGGAGTACGGGACAGGTAGTTCCAGGGACTGGGCAGCCAAAGGTACGTTCCTGCTTGGAGTAAAAGCAGTTATTGCTGAGTCTTTCGAGCGCATCCACAGAAGCAATCTTGTAGGTATGGGAGTTCTTCCATTGCAATTTAAAGCAGGCGAGAATGCCGATACCCTGGGCCTTACAGGAAAGGAAAGTTATGATATTCTGGGCATTGAATACATGGAACCCCACGGAGAACTTACCGTAAGGGCAAAGGACGAAAATGGGGATGAAGTTCAGTTCCAGGTAACCTTGAGGCTGGATTCAGCTGTGGAAGTCGAGTATTACATGAACGGTGGGATTTTGCATAAGTTCCTGCGGGATTCGGTGAAGAAAAAATAATAAGTTAGCAATACCGGAATTGGATAAAGAATCTTTTTAAAAAGGTTTCACAGGCTTTAAATAAGCTCGCTGCTTTTCTGAAACCTTTTTTTACCTGATCGGAAAGAGAGTTACTTTAATTCTCGCAGGCACTTTGAGGGAAACTTTATTCTGAAAGTCGCATATTTCTTTTTTATGTACCCGAGAGACTTAAGGCCGTGGCTTCCTTTATATTAAAAAATAATTATAAATATAAAAATCTTAAATTAGAGTTTTGACTTAAAAATTTATCCTCTTTTTTACTAATTCCTATAGGACTTTTCTTTATTCGATAGTGACAGCTTTAAATAATGCCAGATATGCCGTTCTCATGTCTCTACTCTTTATTGAGTTTCATAGCATATCAACTGTTATTGACATAAATGCAAAATAAGATTGGAGACAAGACTTCATTTGGGAGATATTTTTAAAGATATCTTAAAAAATGTTTTGGAAGATATTTCGAAAGATATTTCAAAAGAAGTGGGTGTCAAATTAGAAAGATTTTAAAAGCTAATTTGAGATCCTCTAACATATAATATAGTTCTTGCGATATCTTTATATATAATGAACGTAGACTACATATGCTTTTCAGTCTATAATATATACACTTATTTATGGCTGACAGAATAACATGCTCAAAGCCAGGAGATTTTTGCCCTGAGCTGGAGAAAATAGCTATTAATTATTCGTGGCTGATATGAAACGACTCGGTAAAGTGCTGCACAGAACAGGTGTTAAAAACCTGATAATTAGAGGGGATGAGGTAAAGCCCGAGAATGTCTCAGGTAGTTTTCCTAAATTGAATTCGGTCGTTGTAGATAAGGCCCTGAATCGAATTGGTACAATCGTCAGTGTTTTCGGACCTGTAGACCATCCATATTTTTTAGTGAAGGGCTTTAAGCAAACTTCCAATTCAGAATTTCGAGCTCTTGTTAACGAAAGAGTCTATATTCGGTGAAAGCTCTGATGTTGAATNNACGTGATTTTTCTTATCCTGCCTTTTAGATGTTTACTGTGATTTCAGTGGTGCAGCCAAAGATACCGAAAATATAAACATATGGTCATTTTAGTAAGGTGATATGATATGGTAGAAGTCGAAAGAGTTCGCTATTCGGACACTCTTGAAAGAGAAAAAATACGTGCCATGATCAAAGCTCGCAAAGAAAAGCAAAAGGAGCAAAGTTTTGAGAACGAAAAGGCCGTGTGTCCAGAATGCGGCAGCAGAAACCTTGTTCACGACTATGAGCGAGCCGAGCTCGTGTGTGGGGACTGCGGACTTGTCATTGATGCCGATTTTGTGGATGAAGGACCAGAATGGCGAGCTTTCGATCATGATCAACGTATGAAGCGTTCCCGTGTGGGTGCGCCTATGACATACACAATCCACGACAAAGGGCTTTCCACAATGATTGACTGGAGAAACCGCGACTCCTATGGGAAGTCAATCTCTTCCAAAAATCGTGCTCAGCTCTATCGTTTAAGAAAATGGCAGCGTAGAATCCGTGTAAGTAACGCAACTGAAAGAAACCTCGCATTTGCACTGTCCGAACTGGACAGAATGGCTTCTGCTCTCGGTCTTCCTAGAACTGTGCGGGAAACCGCAGCTGTCGTCTACAGAAAAGCTGTGGACAAGAACCTTATCCGTGGAAGAAGCATTGAAGGTGTCGCCGCAGCCGCGCTTTATGCTGCTTGCCGCCAGTGCAGCGTCCCAAGAACTCTTGATGAAATCGAAGAGGTGTCCAGGGTCAGCCGGAAAGAAATCGGAAGAACTTACCGCTTTATTTCGAGAGAACTCGCATTAAAGCTCATGCCCACGTCTCCGATCGACTATGTCCCGAGGTTCTGTTCAGGCCTTAACCTTAAAGGAGAAGTCCAGTCAAAGAGCGTTGAGATCTTGAGGCAGGCTTCCGAAAAGGAACTCACAAGCGGAAGAGGCCCAACAGGAGTTGCTGCCGCTGCAATTTATATTGCGTCCATCCTCTGTGGTGAGCGGAGAACTCAGCGGGAAGTCGCAGATGTAGCCGGGGTTACGGAAGTTACCATCCGAAACAGGTATAAAGAGCTTGCAGAAGAACTGGATATTGAAATTATCCTGTGATTAGTCCTTATTTTTTCTTTTGCCAGCAGGTTTTCTCTTTTATTTAGAGAAACGCCCTATTTTTTACTGGTTTTATTTATTCAAGTCATTTGTCCGGGTTTTCCTGCTTGTGGAGGTTTATTTCAAAACGGGATTTTAGAAATTTTTAAATTTTTGATCCATAATGCTAACAATTGAAATTTTAGAAGCTCTTCTTTTAGGTTTCTCGGTAGGGCTTACAGGTGCACTCGTTCCGGGCCCAATGCTTTTTGCAACTATAGAGATTTCGCTGAAGAAAGGCTGGCTTGCAGGCCCAAAGGTAGTATTCGGGCATATGCTCGTGGAGGCTGTGCTCTATGTGCTGCTTCTCTTAGGGGCTGCTTCGCTTGTCGACAGCGGCATAATTTCCGGAATTTTCCTTGTAGGAGGGCTTTCACTTCTGATATTTGGGCTTCTTACCTTAAAGGAAGCTAGAGCCACGGTTTCGTCTTCGCAGATTTCTCAGGGTTCTTCAGGCTTGAAGCTGGTTTCCAATCCTGCTCTGATAGGCCTAATTACTTCGGTTTCAAACCCATATTTCTGGATCTGGTGGCTGACTGCGGGCGGTGCCCTTGTACTTAAGGAATATGAACTGGGAATTCTAATTGCAATGGCTTATATGCTCGGGCACTGGGCTGCAGATCTGGGCTGGTTTACTGCCATATCCGGCTCATTCGGGCGTGGTAATAACCTGCTTTCCCAAAAAATGCATAGATATATTCTCTATACCTGCGGGATCTTTCTGGTAATTTTTGGGTTGTACTTCATGCTGAATTACAATCATTCGATTAAGTTATCCTGAGCGCGGGCATGGGATAGCTTAATGCGGGCACGGGATAGCCTATTAATAGAAGGATAACCTTAGGCTTCCGAAAGGCGATTTTCCATGAAACGGCAGTGCATAAAAGTCCCTAAAAAGAAAGGAGAACCTGTAAGAAGAATACTCCTTGAGCTTGAAATTCTGGATAACTCCGTAAAAATAGGCGTAGATGAAGAGTTTCTTTATCTTCCCTTGACCAGAGAGCCCACCCCTAATGAGCTGGAGAGTTTTCCCAAAGAAATTGAGCTTCTTGAGTTCGATTTCAAGCCCTTGGAAAAGAAACCTGTTCCAGAAGACCTGCTTGGTTTCAGCCCTGCTTATGAAGTAATAGGAGATATCGCCCTGCTGGAAGATCCTAAGCTTGACAAGGAGAAAGCTTCGAGAATTGCCGATGCCCTCCTTTTGACCCAGTCGAACATAAAAACCGTGCTCAAGCCTCTCACGCCTGTTATTGGGGAATTTCGGGTCAGAGAATTTGAGGTCGTTGCAGGCGAGCCGAGGACCGAAACCATTCACAGGGAATACGGCTGCCGCTACAAAGTCGACCTTGCACGGGCTTATTTCACTCCTCGCCTTTCGACCGAGCGCTCAAGAATTCTTTCCCAGGTTAAGGAAGGAGACACCGTTGTCGATATGTTTGCAGGCGTCGGCCCTTATAGCATCCTGATCGCAAAGAGCAAAAAGCCTTCAAAAGTCCGCGCAATCGATAAAAATCCGGACGCTGTGCGTTATCTCAGGGAAAATATAATTCTTAACTCTGTGGAAAATATCGAAGCAATCGAAGGCGACGCCCGGGAAGAAGCAAAAAAGTTTGCAGGTACAGCTGACCATGTGATTATGAATCTGCCTCACAGTGCCTTTGAGTTTCTGGACTCTGCTGTTCTTCTGACAAAGCCCGGCGGAATAATCCATTATTACGGAATTACTCATGAGGACGACCTTTTCGAAAGCTCCATCGAACTCATAAAGAAAGCTGCGGAAAAAGCAGGACGGAAAATCGAGGTTCTGGAAAAAAGGGTAGTCCGTTCGTATGCCCCTCACCAGTATAATATCTGCATAGAGGCAAGGATTGTTTAAAGGAAGTTAAAATTGTTTAAAGGAAACCAGGAGTATTTAAGGGATGATGGAATTATTTAAAAGGTGCCAGAATTATTCAGGCGTTGCAAAAGCAAATTGCTCCGCCCGAGCGAAATAATTAAATTCTTGATCTCTATATTAAGTCTGCTTATTCTTTCTGTACATTTGCCGTCGTGGCTTAGCGGTATAGCGGCTGATTCGTAATCAGCAGGTCGAGGGTTCAAGTCCCTCCGGCGGCTTAATAATTTATTTTATTCTGTTCGGTATCTCTTTTATTTACTGTAATTAATAATAATATGTAAATTGTATAAGCCTATCTTTCATTTTGAAATCTTAGAATGTAGTTTCAATTTTGCAGTTTGCTGCCTTATGTTGCCCCAACTTGTAGACAGGGATAATAAATTCGTATGATCATGCAGTGTTCCTTTTTAAGTCTTGGAGGTAAAGCAGTTATGAAGTTTGGGGCTAACTGTAAAAAATACTTCCCCCAAGACTACAATGTACCATGTTTTACCTGTTCCTTGGGTCTAAATTGCAGGCCCGCAGTAAGTGCAGGTTGACAGCAAGATAATGTTGAAACTTTTAAATCTCATACAGAAATTTATTAAAAAACAATATTTTTCACTTCTCATAGTTATGTGTCTATCATTGATTTTGATATATTATGCACCTCAAGAAAATTCCTGAGCATAGCGGAGTGCTCGTTGGTCATCGGTTAGGGAACATTAGGACAAAATAGACAGAAAGTCCTTTGAACAAAAAGTAGAAGGCCTCAGGCGGAGTCAACCTTCCAGTAAAAAGCCCTCTAGTTATTATTGGAGCATGAGTTAATAAGTTTATTAATCTTTACTATTGCTATCTAATTATTCATTGAGCCTATCTGAAAGGTGGTTACCTGCTATAATTTTTACGATATGCAATATGCAAAACCTGGATGTATGCTCGGATATTATAGTTCTATTGTAACTTTTCAACATGCATTACTGACTTTTCGGATAGGCTTTTAGTTGGATAGCGCAAGCTATGAAATCATTGAAAACATAGTTTGTAAAAAATAGCAAGAATTATAAAAACAATCGTTGTAAGACTGATTATTAAAAGAGCGAGCAAGATATCTGATGAATTGATATTCTTTAAAAGATCATTCAAACCCCAGATACCGTCTGAAAGGAAATTAACGTTTTTATTGTAGAGTTCAAATAACACATGATAACATACGCTAACAAGATGTAAAAGATATCGGTTATTTGCATTTACAAACTTTAAGGCAGAAAGCCCCTAGGTCTTTAGCCTAGGGGATGAATGTCGTCAACTTCAACCTTGATTTCTTATATAAGCTTCTGCTGTTTCTTTCCTCACATTTCCGATTGTTGAGGCAAAATAACCATCGCTCCATAATGTCTTTTCTCCCCAATAGAATCTTTTCAAATAGTTGCCCTGAGTTTTCCATAGTCTATTTGTTGTCTCTTGCTTCAGTTTCCTAACAATTGCAAGAATTGAGACTTTTGGTTCACTCTTCACCAACAGGTGTATGTGGTCTTTGTCTGTTTCCATTTCTAATATTTCAAAATCTGACTCATGTTTAATAGCATGTATTGTTTGTTTCAGTTCGCTGTTAATAGGTTCTAGTATTCTTTTTCGATACTTGCAAACAAAAATAACATGGTACATTAACAAAAATTTGCTATAGTTTTTGTGTTCATACTCCATATGTACCCAAAACTATCTATTACGGTAAAGAATATACTAGTACGTATGATGAAAGCGTACCGTTTTAGACTATATCCTACAGTAGAACAATCTAATCAATTAGATCAACATATAGGTAGCTGTAGATTTGTCTATAATTGGGCACTTGATCAGAAAATTAAAACGTATGAACAAACTAAAAAATCAATTAGTCATTTTGATCTAGATAAAAGACTTCCTGAGTTGAAAAAAGAAAAACCTTTTTTGAAAGACGTGAATGCTCAATCACTACAGGGCATGACAAAACATGTAGATTCAGCTTTCACTCGATTCTTTAGAGAAAAGAAAGGGTTTCCTAAATTCAAATCTAAAAAGAATCCTGTTCAAGCTTTTCCTGTACCTCAACACTATTCTGTGAATTTTGAAACTGGTACAGTAAAACTTCCGAAGATAGGGGAGATTAAAGCAGTACTTCATAGAAACTTTGTTGGAGAACTGAAAAAGGCTACAGTCTCTAAGACTTGCACGGGAAAGTACTTCATTAGTATTCTTGTAGAAAATAATGAAGAACTTCCTGTTAAGCAGAAGTTTTCAGAAGAAACAATTGTAGGAATAGATGTGGGTATCAAAGATTTTGCTATACTTTCGACAGGAGAGAAGATTAAAAATCCGAAATATCTTAAAAATTCTCTTCAAAGACTTAAATTGCTTCAGAAAAGAGTCAGCCGGAAACAGAAAGGTTCTAAAAATAGAGCAAAAGCAAGACAAAGACTTGCTATACTCCATGAAAAGATAACTAATCAGAGAAATGATTTTCAGAACAAACTCTCTTTTAAACTCGTTAGCGAAAACCAAGCTATAGCTCTGGAAACTCTGAATGTTAAAGGTATGCAAAGGAATCATCATTTAGCTCAGGCTATAGGAGATTCTGCATGGAGCTGTTTTGTGACAAAATTAGAGTATAAGGCGGAATGGCTAGGGAAAACCATTCTGAGAATAGGACAGTTTGAGCCTTCCTCTAAACTTTGTTCAGTTTGTGGATACCATAATTCAGGCCTAACATTAAAGGATAGGGGATGGACATGTCCAGACTGTAAAACAAAGCATGATAGAGATATCAATGCTGCAATTAACATCAAAAAATTTGCACTCATA
>NZ_DAVG01000136.1:9234-10332 GCF_002505485.1 Methanosarcina sp. UBA5
ATGAACTAGGAAGCCACTCAGTCTTTAGCTGAGGGGTAGTTCACTCATACATTACAGGCTTGAGTAAAGGGCTGGAGGGTATCTGGTCAACACACAAATTGGGCGTGGTCACAAAAGGGGCTGGCCAGAAAAAAATCACTGAAATCAGGACCGAAAAACCGTCTTCATCAACTTACGTTGGTTTGTTATATTTCGGAGCTGATCCTAAAACTATAATATAAGGTGCAGTTGACTTGAAAAAATGTAATAATGAATTAAGAATGTTTGTTTTCTATAAAATAAGATGAAACTAACGCAAAAGGAAAAAGAAAAAAACTGAATAAATACCATTTGATAAAACTTTTGCCTTTTTCAAAAGCCTTAACAGCAGGATATGTTGAAAACAACCCAAGGAGCATTATACTGCAGACACCGAATAGTCCTAAGGCTGTGTAAGAATTTGTCCCTATTACTATGCTTACCATGATAATTTCTCCTTATTAACGACTACAGTAACTCACCATATCTTCTTTTATACATTATTTTTAGAAATGTAGCGAGAAGCATATAACATAAAATCGTGCCGATCAGCCATGGGAAATAGGTAAAAGGCATTGCAGACATGCCTAATATCTTCCCAAATTGTGTGTAAGGGATAATGGTCCCGATTAAAATTGATGCGGAGGTTAACAGCATAACCGGCAATGATGCCACGCTTTGAATAAAAGGTATTTTCGGTGTGCGTATCATGTGAATGACAAGCGTCTGAGACCATAGGCTTTCTACAAACCATCCGGCATTAAACAGGCTAGCAAACAATACTTTGTTGACACCTGCCGCACCATAAGCTCCACCGTATACGGCAGGGCAGATTATGAAAAACATAAAAATGTAGGTAATGATATCAAATACCGAACTTGTGGGGCCGATCCAGACCATGAAACTGCCAATGGAAGAGGCATCCCATTTGCGCGGTACTTTAAGATAATCCTCATCCATGTTGTCCCACGGAATGGCAATGCATGAAATGTCATAAATCAGGTTAAGGAAAAGTATTTGAATCGGTTTCATTGGCAAAAAAGGAAGGAACGCACTTGCAGTAACTACCGAAAACATGTT
>NZ_DAVG01000114.1:0-371 GCF_002505485.1 Methanosarcina sp. UBA5
GACTCTGTTTTTGACCCGCAAGCCATCTTTGCAGGCACAGGATACCTCGAATCCGATACATACAAACTTACCAGAGGAACCCATCTGGCAGCCCTGATAGACAAAAGCGGAAAACTTGCAGTACAGATTGTCGATGTCGGCCGGCATAATGCTGTAGACAAAGCCGTAGGAGCCGCCTTTCTCAAAGGCCTTGACCTCTCACAACATTACATGCTCTCGACAGGCCGGCAGCCCGCCTATATGGTCACAAAAGCCGCTCGGGCAGGAATCCCTCTTATCGCCACCAAATCCATGCCCTTCGACTCAGGCGTTGAAGCCGCAAAAAAAGCAAACGTATGCCTCATAGGCCAGCTCAGAAAAGAATCCATGCT
>NZ_DAVG01000114.1:483-3903 GCF_002505485.1 Methanosarcina sp. UBA5
CTTCTTCAAAAGCCATGCCATATTCTGGCCCAGAACCTGCATGGTTTGAATACCCTCTTCGTCTTTTTCAACATCCCCTTCGGCAAGCCCCATTCCCATATTCCAGTAGCTTGATCCCGGGATTATCATCTGGGAAATGGTGAAGAAATGGTTGATTGAGTCAAAAACATGAATCGATCCTGCTCTTCTTACTGCGACGACTGCCGCTCCGACTTTATGCCTGAACATTTCGTTATTGGCTTTAGCAACAAAACCTGCCCTGTCAATCAGAGCCTTAAGTTCGGGAGTCAGGTCTGCAAAATAAGTAGGCGAAGCCAGAATTATGCCATCGGCTTCGAGCATCTTCTCAATGCATTCGTTGACGATGTCCTTGTCATTTATACATTTCTGATCCATTTTTTCGTAGCATTTCCCGCAGGCTGTACAGCCGTGAATTCTTTTTCCTCCGACCTGCACAATTTCGGTTTCTATTCCTTCCTTTTCAAGTTCTGCAAGGACATGCTTTATAAGGGCAGCCGTATTTCCTTCCTTTCTCGGACTTCCGTTAAACGCGACAACTTTCATTTCTCTATTCCTCCAGTGGATGATCTTTTTTCTCTATTCTCTATTCTTCTCATTCGTTCCCTTTCAGGCTTTTCCCTATCTTCCAGGCAGCTCCGGCATAGTCGCCTACAGTCCAGTAGCTGTTGTCAGGCATGGTAAGAAGCAGAGGTTCCATTTTCTTGATATCGGGCTTCCCCTGAGTGAGGTAACTCTCTTCGGAATAAGCATCAGTAATTTCCCCCACGAAAAAGTAATGTACCGGCAACTCCAGAGTTTCGGTCAACCTGCACTCAAGGTTTAGAGTACATTCTTTGATCATGGGTGCTGTTCCCAATTCTCCGTAGAATACTTCAAACAGGCCGGATTTATCACTCTTTTTTCCAGAAACAATCCCGCAGTAATCGGTTTCTCTAACCAACTCGGCACCGGGAAAATTGATGCTGAAACTTCCATTTTCCTTTATACCCTGAGCAGTATAACGGGATTTGTGGACTCCCACTCCAATCATTGGAGGGTTTGAATTCACGCGGCTGATCCATCCCAGGGCCATAAAATTAGCTTTTCCTTCAACGTTAGCCCCCAAAAGAGTTACTGGCATGGGATAGATGAATGCATTGTTATTGATCTTGATTTTCTCTGCCATGGCTACTTTCCCCCATCCGATTTACTTATTCGTTACTGTATAGAATTTATTACTATTTTTCCAAAAAGTGTTTGGGAGTAAAATTTTAAGAGTTAAATAGACAAAGCACACCTTGATAAACCATAGTCGAGTAAGCTAAAGTTGAATCAACTATAGCCAGATAAATCACAGTGTTTTCCTGTACACATTAACCTCAGCTTCTTTTTCAAGGTATTCTGAAAGCAATGGAAATATTTCTTTAAAATGACTGGAATTTAAATGCTGCTCAAGGCTTTTTTCATCTTTCCATTCTTCTAAGAACGTCAGGATTCTTGAATTCTCCAACTCCTGATACAGCCCATAATCTATGCAGCCTTCATCTTTTAATGATGCTTCAACAAGTTTTTTGCACAAACCCAAAAATTCCTGAACCTTTTCAGGCTTGACACAATTTTTTGCAACCACTCGTATTGTCAATAGATCACCAGCTTATTAGAAAAATTTATTCTCTGAATTTCCAAATTTCCGTACTTTTCGCACTTGCCATATTTTTTTATTTCCATTGGGATTCTCCCTGTCGAGAATCTAGATTGAAAAAGTTTTTTTGCTTTTTCCGCATTCTACAAACCCGGAAACATGACTTATTTCTCAAAAAGGTATTCACTGACAAATTTGGCTTCTTTAAGAGCCTTTTCGCAGATTCAAATCTTTAACTGCTCTATCTTGCTACTATTCTCGCGGTACAGTGTAACTCTTATTATGCTGGCTTTACAGCCTCATTCTCTTCTCTGGCCGTACCTGTTGTGGTATATTTTTGTTTTATCAAACCTGTCCTGAGGGCCTGGTTTCTGGTCAGGATAACCTACTGGTACAATGGCTAGAGGAATTACGTGTTCAGGTAGTCCAAAGGCTTTCCGGAAACCTTCAATCCTGTCCTTCCTCGGATAAATCCCGGTCCAGACTGCCCCAAGCCCGGCATCGTGAGCTGCAAGCAGGAGATTCTGGGTGGCTGCCGAGCAGTCCTGAACCCAGTATCCGGGAGCCTTTTCAAGCGTTGTATCCCCACAGACAAGAATTGCAAGAGGAGCTTCCCTGCACATGCCTGCATAGGGACTGAACGTGGGAATTTCATCAAGAAGCTTCCTGTCATCGATAACAATAAAGATCCAGGGCTGGGCGTTGACCGCAGATGGAGCACACATTGCAGCCCTGAGCAGTTCGGTAACAAGCTCCCTTGGAACTGGCCTATCAGTATATTTTCTAATGCTTCGGCGAGTGTGGATTGCTTCAAGAGTTTTCATATTCAGACTCCTCCTATTCTTCCCTGAAAGATCTGGGCGAGGAAATCTCTCCTGGTTTCTCTCACCCTATTTTATTTTCTTTCCGTTTTTTATTTCCCGATTTTTCAGTTACTTGTTTATTAGTTATTGGATTTTTAGTTCCCTTTTTTATTTTCCAGTTTTATTTAACTTATTTACCTTCATTTGAACAGGTTAAGACCTGCGTTTTTCGCTTTTTCCATAAGCTCGATATTATTCTTGACTTCTCCCGGAGCGTGATAGCCAACTCCTACAAGAATATCCTTTACTTCTGCCTGCATGAAGCCGGAAATTTGTCCTCCAAACTCCTCATATACTTTTTTAAAGGCTTCTGGGTCAGGTGCTCCCTGAGTTCCTACTATCACGGCTTTTTTCCCGGCAGGGAGTCGGGGAGAGAAATCTGCATTTATAAGGGAATAGCAGCGGTCAAGGAAGAGACGCATCTGACCTGTAAACTGGCCAAAGTAAATCGGAGAACCAAAAACAACTCCATCTGCTGATGTAAGCTCATCGAATACTTCCTTAAGATCATCTTCAAGCTTGCATTTGTCATGGCTCTTGCAGTAGTCGCAGCCCTGGCAGCCTTTGTAGTTCATATCGTTGAGAATAAATGTTCGAGTTTCGGCACCTGCTTCTGCTGCGCCTTCCAGGACCTGCTGGACAAGAGCGTTTGTGTTTCCGTTCTTTCGGGGGCTTCCTACAATACCTATAACTTTCATTTTATTCATGCCTCTTATTCTTTAAACTGGGTCTGACCTAAATTGGATCTAGCCTGAATTTAGGCTTAACCTAAATATGGGTCTAACCTGATTCCGTTTCCTTTGAATTTATACCGGATCAATTTTTCAATTTATGCCGGATTTTTCTTTCTTTAAGAAAATGTATTTATTGATATCTAATTTGCAGTAACTATACTTATATACTATACATGCAATC
>NZ_DAVG01000114.1:3930-5031 GCF_002505485.1 Methanosarcina sp. UBA5
GAAGCAACCCTGGAGGTAATTGGAGGCAAATGGAAGCCTATTATTCTCTGGCAACTGAGGATAGAGAAACTGCGATTTTCAGGACTCCAGCAAAGCATGCAGGGTATTTCCCCCAAAATGCTTACGAAACAGCTCAGAGAACTCGAAGAAGACGGGCTTATTCTCAGGGAAGTTTATCCTGAAATCCCTCCTAAAGTTGAATACTCACTGACTGAATTCGGAAAGACTGTGCTTCCTGTCCTGGACGCTCTCTGCAGATGGGGAATTGAGTATCTAGGAAGAGAATGCGTAATGGATAAACAGCAACTGTCTGATTAAAAATAAATCTCGATAGAAGCAGGTTATGATACAAGGAAATAAGGGCAATATGCTAATTTTTTTATAAAATCACAATCTCAAGAAGTTCTTGAGTAGTAAATTCCATATCCAGAGATTAATTTTTCCACAATGCACAAAAATCTGGCTTCAAATTTATAGTATAGAACTTACGCAGTTGAACTGAAAAATCAACAGCATTAGACTTTCAACTGTATAAAACGCTAAATCAGTCACAAAGCCAAATGTACTTGATTTGTATTTCAACCGCGTAAGTCATGTAGTAATTTCGTTGCACTGCCAGATCTTATTGTATCTATACAGTTTTATCTATTGGATCCTTTACGCGGGTTTTTTTCTAAAACGACTTTTGTAATAAATTGTTAAAACTCATTCTATTAACCTGGACCAGTCGGTTATTATAAAATCCAAATTAATTTTTTTCTCAAACAGTTAAATTAATATCAATGAGTGCCAGTTTAACTCTTAAAAATTAATTTACAAGGTGGTTTTTTCATGGAGGGTGAAAAGTCTAAGGCACCTGACCAGAACTGCCAGGCAGTTTCAGAAGTTTATGGTACAGTGCTACTGATCATTATTACCATCATACTTGCATCATCATTGATATACCCCAATATTCCGAAAAGTGCACCTATAGCAAACCTCTTGATCGAAGTCCGCAATTTTCAGGATGTGACGGCAGGCGGCGATTTACCTGAGGCTTCTTCGGGATCTGGGAGTAATACTTCCTCAGGATCTGGGAGTAATACTTCTTTGGGATCTGAG
>NZ_DAVG01000114.1:5122-102378 GCF_002505485.1 Methanosarcina sp. UBA5
GAACCTGAGAATAATACTTCTTCCGCAGATAACTATTTACTTGAGGCTTCTTCGGGTACCGGGGGCAGTATTTCTCCCTCAGGAAAAACGTATGTGTTTGGCGGCAGCAACGTAACCTTCAATATGACGCCTGATGCAAATTATAAAGTTCTTGACGTGCTGGTGGATGGGGCATCCGTAGGACCGGTCTCCAAATACACCTTCAATAATGTGTCCTCCAACCACAGCATCCATGTGAATTTTACCGTGAATTTTACTGTTATAAACAACAATACGGTTGTACCTAAGGGAAACTTCACGGTCAATGCAACTGTGCTTGGTGCTGCTTTTATTAGAAAAGCTAAGGTGCATGGTGAAGAAAAAATGGTACCGTTTCCGATTACTTGCCGCCTCAAGGTAGGGGACCATATTGAAGATCCCTGGGGAGATTACACGAATCCATCGAAAGGGAATATCAATGATGGAGAAAATCCTAGTTTATGGGAGTCTCGAATTTCCTTTAATGCAAATACGCCTGTAACGGTCGAGGCTTGCTCCTGGGAATATAATAAACGAGATAAAATCCTTACAGTTAACACTTCGACTAATTCGCCCAATTTGAAGGTTCTCAAGAACGGAGACCGTGTTCCTGATATCCCTGGATTTCAAGGTCAGGACTCAATTGAAGACTTTGTGAAGGGCTATATCAAGAACGGTAGTATTAAGCTCAAAGAAAATGAAGCTATATATCTTTTTGAGCTGGGCAATACAAACCTGAAAAGCGATGGTGCTGATTTTCAGGACCTTGTCGTTTTGATTTCAGTAAACGGAGCAGATACCCCACAGTCTGCAGTCAAGTCTCAAGATGTAGTCTCCTCTCAGGAGCCAGTTTCGTCTCAGGAGACAAGTTCCCTCTCAGGAGGCAGTTCCCTCCCAGGGGCCAGTTTCCTCTCAGGAATCAGTTCCTTCTCAGGAGGCAGTTCTCTCTCAGGAGGCAGTTCCCTCCCAGGGGCCAATTTCCTCTCAGGAATCAGTTCCTTCTCAGGAGGCAATTCTCTCTCAGGAGCTAGTTCTCAAGATACAATCTACAAGTTCGTAATCGAGCACCGTGGGGGAGATACAATTAATTTCAAATCTACTGATGAAACAAAGGTTATACTTCAGAAAGGAGATGATCAACGTTACCTCAATTTCACGGAGCTTGGAGTCTTCAAAAGTGGAGATAGAGTCATTTTGATCCCTAAAGAGTACGGCAATAATACACAGCTTTACTTTAATCAAGGGGATCAACTGGTTATCAAAATCGTGGATGTCCCAAGCAAATCCTTAATCTACTCCAGAAGCATCACAGTTAAATGAAGTCTATTAATGGAGCTGACCTTTAAGGACTCAGCTCCAAAAATAGAATTATGGTTTTTGGTTCCCGTGTTATCATGAAGCAGCTTGCTATTTAATTTATATTCTTCTGGATCAAGATATGAATGTAAACTGCCTACTTATGCGTGCGCTCGCTTAACTCTTCTATATGCTCATAAGGTTGGCTGTGGGCAGAATGTTTATTTTTCCGTAAAATCATATATCTTAAAAGTTGGTAGTTTGAAAATTCTAAATTAGGAAAACGGAATTTACTCATTGTACAAAAAATTAACTTTAAATTTACAGTAAATTAGCGAGACTGCCGAAATATGCCACAACTTCGAAAATACACTACGAATAAATGGATTAATGATATAGAAAGCAGAAATATAAGCAATGATTATGTAATTGGCAGTTTTCTTGTTTTGGTCTCACTATTGTTTTTTTCGGGTAATCTCAAATAGGTTTTAAATAACAAAACCCACTCATCAAGTAAAAGTAAATCCTCTTCTGTATCTTATGTTAGTTGGATTTTGCTTTTATCCGGAAGACATAATAAATTAGAAAACTGACATCAAATGAGTTTAGAAAGCTAACAATGTTCCTTTAACAATATCTCCAGAAACATTTAAAATTTTTAAAAGTCATTCCTGAATTATCGGCAGACAAGAAAGTCACTAAAAAATCGGAAATTGGGAGATCCCAGGTTAAACGTATGACGCAGAAGAACGGATATATGCAGTATTTTACAAAACAGAGTTGCTACCCTAACCAGGCAGAAGCCATGGAGAAAATTCATTCGGCTCTCCTGAGTGAAAAAATCGTACTCTTTGAGGGGGCATGCGGGACAGGCAAGACATTGAGTGCACTTGCTCCTGCATTGAGTGTGGGGAAAAGACTCAACAAGGTCGTTATTATAGTCACCAATGTCCATCAGCAGATGGTTCAGTTTATAAGTGAGGCAAGAGAGATTTCCCGTGACAACGACATAAAAACAATCGTTTTCAAGGGCAAGACTTCAATGTGCCCTGAAAATCTCGATTACGAAGAATGCAGGCTTAAAGGGGAAAATACATATGACCTCCTTGACCTTGAGCGAGAAGTATCTTCAAAAGAAAAAGAGCTCAAAGATGCCTATGAGAAATACAAACGGACAAAAGACCCTGCCCTCTATAACCTGAGAACTGAGCTTGAAAAAGAACTTGAAGAAACTAAGAAAAAAGCTCGGGCTTTGAGGAATAATTCCTGCCCGGAGTTATATGAAGTCCTCAAATTTGAAGGTAACGAATTTTCCAACTGGCTTTTTTCCGATGTAAGGAGCCCGGAAGAAATCCTGGAGTATGCCGAAGACCGGGATATGTGCGGGTATGAACTGCTTAAAAAAGAACTCAAAAACGCCGAACTTCTAATCTGCAATTTTCATCACGTCCTCAGCGCCGACATTTTCATGATGCTGCTTAAATGGCTCGAACGCGACCCTGAAGATATTATCCTGATTTTTGACGAGGCGCATAATATTGAGGCTTCTGCCCGTTCCCATTCATCAATAATGCTCTCGGAACTGACTATCGAAAAAGCCCTTTCGGAAGTAGGCGAGACTCCCGAATCTGACAATTCCCTTATGTTCGGGAAAGAAACTGGTTCAGGAGGCGGCATTCCCCTTGACCAGGACTATGCGGCCCGGCTATATGCGAAAAAGCTGTTTACCTGCCTCCTGACCGCTCTCAGGGATACATACGACGCGAAATTGAAATTTGGGGAAAAGAACAGGCTTGGAAAGCGCTGGCAGGATATTCAGATAAGTGATCCTTATGAGCGCCTTGACATCCTGAAAGCTCGCTTTTTGCGGGAAGCGATAAAGGAAGGTTTTGCGGATGAAGAAAAGGTCCTGACCCGGCTGCGGGAGATTGGCGATTTCGGAGGAAGGATGGAAGAGATTTATGCGGAAAATTACAAAAAAGGGCTTCTTGCGGTTCCTAAACGTTCCCAGATCCGGTATGTTGCCGACTTTTTATCTTCTTATCTCGTACTTTCGGACAGGCAAAACTACTATCCAATTCTGAACGTGCGCAGGGATTTCAAAAGCGACAGGATCGCCGGCAGGATCGAGCTTTTCACATGCATTCCTAAAAACGTGACCCAGCCCTTGCTTGATTCCGTTTATTCGGCAGTGCTCATGTCGGCTACACTCCGACCCTTCGAAATGATAAAATCCACGCTTGGCATCTCAAGGGAAATGGAAGAGATTTCCTACGGCACGACATTTCCCAGGGAAAGAAGGCTTACTCTTGCGGTTTCCATCCCTCCCCTTTTTGCAAAGAACCGGGACAGCCCGGACACGCTTGAGAACGTGAAAGAAACCCTGCTTGCAGCTACTGTTGCGTCGCCCGGAAACGTGATTATTTACTTCCAGAGCTATGCTGAAGCGCTCCGCTATACCAAACTCCTTGAGCCTGAACTTTCTATTCCTATTTTCCTTGATGAGACAGGGGTTTCAGCTCAGGAGATCCGAAAGGAATTTTTCAAAATCGGAGAGCAGGGAGGAAAAGCTTTACTTATAACCTATCTCTGGGGAACGCTAAGTGAAGGCGTTGATTTCAGAGATTCCAGAGGC
This sequence comes from Methanosarcina sp. UBA5, assembly GCF_002505485.1. Taxonomy (GTDB): domain Archaea; phylum Halobacteriota; class Methanosarcinia; order Methanosarcinales; family Methanosarcinaceae; genus Methanosarcina. The sequence goes on from NZ_DAVG01000114.1 coordinate 9,072, forward strand.
AGGACAGTGATTGTAGTGGGAATTGGGTATCCGGCCCTAAACGACCGAATTAAGGCTGTTGAGTCTGCTTATGATGCGATTTTCGGCTGTGGGGAAGGCTGGGAGTTTGCAGTTCAGGTACCTACAATCAGGAAGGTCAGACAGGCAATGGGAAGGGTGGTGCGTTCTCCGGAAGACTACGGGGTAAGGATCCTCCTTGATTCACGCTATCAGAGTTCCCAGGTGCGTAAACTCGGTAAATTTTCGGTTTTTGACTATTTTCCGCCTGAAGAAAAGATAGAGTTCATTGATATTGCACCCAGGGACGTGGGAAGCCTTGTGGAAGAATTTTTTGCACGCGTCACGTCTAGTAATCTTGAAAAAAATGAGTCGGAATCTCAGGCTTCAAGTCGTGTGGATTTCGGGAACCTTGCTGAAAAGCTTTGAAAGCCTTTGAGGTAAATACTAAAATTCAAACTGTTTAGAACAACTGTTTGATATCTTAAAACTATTTGGGAACGGCGTTGTTATCTGATATTGTTATCTAATAAAAGAAGAGTTGCCTGTCGTTCATATTTTGGACTTCAGGCATTTAATTGTTTATCAAAAAGGTTTTTGCAACTTGGTTTTATGAATTTTTCACTTATGTTACTTTTATATAAGCTGATTTAGTCTTGGTGTTGCTGCCTGCCGCATTGGTTGCTGTAAGTTTAACAGTATAAGTTCCTGCAGCTGAATATGTATGCTTTGGGCTTTTTTCTGTTGAAGATTTCCCATCTCCAAAATTCCATTTCCATGAGGTTGGCGATCCTTTGCTGGTCTCCGTAAATGTTACCTTTAATGGGGCTTTTCCTGAACGCGGTGAACCCCAGAAATCTGCAGTCGGAGTCTGTGAAGTTACTGTCACTGTGATATAATTAGATCTCATCTTAATATTACTGCCTGCCGCATTGGTCGCTGTAAGTGCCACGGTGTAATTCCCTACTTTGGAATACTTATGCGTTGGATTCTGCAAGGTTGAGGATGTCCCGTCTCCAAAACTCCATTTCCATTTAGTTGGTGAGCCTGTACTTTTGTCGGTAAAAGCAACAGTTAATGGTGCTTTTCCTGAGACCGGCGAACCTTCAAAGTTTGCAACCGGCTTTGTCGGAGTTGTTACTACTTTTATATATCCGGTTTTTTTTAATGTATTACTGCCTGCCGCATTGCTTACTGTAAGTGCCACGGTGTAATTCCCTGCTTTGGAATACTTATGCATTGGATTCTGCAAGGTTGAGGATGTCCCGTCTCCAAAACTCCATTTCCATTTGGTCGGTGTCCCTGTGCTTTTGTCAGTAAATGTCACATTCAAAGGCGCGGCTCCTGAGGTTGGAGATGCAGAAAAAGCAGCAACCGGTTTTTTCGACTCGGGTTTATATATAACTAGAGGAAGGTTGTCAGAATAGATGCTGCCTGCTATATTTTTGTATGCGGAATCAGAAATTCCGTCACTATTCTTATCTATTGCGGTATTGGAAAATCCTGTACCATCAGGTTTTCCCCAGAAGTTGCCTCCTATATAAGGGCCGCCTACAATGTTAGTACCTGCGGTTTTTTTAGTGTTAAGTACGTTTCCGATTCCGTTTGTGATAGTTACAGTGTCATTGAAATAATTGTTGTAAATCTGATTAGTGTCGCATCTAGGACACATAGAAAACCCATAAACATCGTTGTCTCGAATGGTATTGCCTGATAATATGTTGCCATCAGAGTTACCAAAATGGATCCCACGACCGTTACTAAAAGCCGTATTTCCTGAAAGGATATTGTCTGTTGCAGTTCCAAGCGCAATTCCATATTGTAGATTATTCGTAGCCGTATTCTTTGAGAGTTTGTCCACTTTGGAACGCAGGACATAAATTCCATAACAGTTGTTCAAAAGCTTGTTGTTCTCGATTATGCAGTTACTGCACGAAGACAGACAGATTCCTGCATAGCCGGACCGTGTTGCTCCTACAGCCTTAAATCCAGATATCTTTATATTTTCTCCCTGCAGTAGGAGTACATTGGCACCCGAATTTTTAGCTTTTATTATTGTATTATCAGGGTTCCCAGATTCTGACCGAATTGTAAGATCATCTTTAGTTACTATGACATTTTCGGTATAGGTTCCGGGCTTTACAGTTATTATATCACCTGAACCTGAATTATTTACAGCTTGTTGAATCGAACTTCCTGGCTGCACTATAATCTCAGCCGCAGCTCCAGGGCCTGATATTAATGCTAATATAAAAATAGCTACTAATAAGGTGGTTAATGTTTTTATTTTAATTCCTCCGTCCACTAAAAGAAGTTTTGAGTGAAACATTAATTGTAATTGTAAGAAGTTTACACTGAATGCCAATGTGAATGCTCGAATGCAAGGGCATTCTCTTATTCAAAGAATTTGCTTACATTTCGTAAAATTCTTAAAGTAAAACCCTTTAGTTGAGCGGGAATTCAAATAATATAATATAAATGTGCTGAAATGATGCTAAATCGAATAAATTGAATCTAAAAAATATTGCTTATGTAAATTCTATATTCGGATAATCCAGGCCACTTAACTTAATAGAATATCTTATTTGTAGGATCTTGACTTATTTTTATTCAACTATTCATTACTCCCAAAATAAGTGAAGCTTAACTTTGAGTTGCCCATGTAAATGAATAATAGTTCTTAAAAACAGTAAAAATAGGTTATTCTCCTGAAATTAGAAATGGATTTAAATTCGTAGATGCAGAATTACTCAAATATGATTAAATCTAAACTTGATCTATCCAAAATCAGATTAAAAATAAAAAAATACAAAACCTTTATCATCGTCATATACGAAACAATATACAAAAAGGGGATGAAAAGCTGGGTGTAGAAGCCACTATCAAAGAAATCGCAGGTGAACTTGAGAGGATTGCGACTACCAAAACCGTAGTCGGAGACCCTATTACTGCTTCAGGGAAAACAATTATTCCAATTTCAAGGATTATTATGGGTTTTGGAGCAGGTGGAGGAGAAGGCAAGAAAGACACTGAATCGGGATATGGAGGAGGTGGGGGGGCAGGTGCGAAGATAGAGCCTGTGGCATTCATTATGCTTTCAGAAGAAGAAGCCAGAATCTTCCGAATCTCTGAACGAAGCGACGCCGGGTCGATCCTTAGCTCAATTCCTGAGCTTGTGCCTGAGATAATGGACAAGCTCAAAGGCATGAGAGGCAAGAGCAAAAAAGAAGAGATATTGCAGGAACAGGAAGCTAAAGGAAAAGAAACTCCGGAAAAGGAAACTGTAAAAGAAACCGAAATCAAGATAGAAGAAGGGGGATGTTTCCACTAAAGTTTCCACCGAATTTCTGGAACTAAAACCTGTTTAAGGAATTTTCCAGGGAGCGGAATTAAAAAGTCTGGGTTTTCAGGATAGTCAGGACTATCCTCTTCTTCCTAACCTGTTAATATGCTGGTAATTACTCTTCTTCTGCTGGTTTTCCTGTTCATTTTATTTATAATTCTTACAGCAATAGGTCTCACTTTCAAGCTTAAGGTTCTAAGTCTGGAAGAAAAGAAAGAACTTAGAGGCGTATTCACTGTAAAATGGCTACTCTTTTCCCATACCTTTTCCTTCGAGGAACCCGGGGAAAGCGAAAGCCTTCCCGAAGAACCGGAGAAATTGAAAAAGGACAAAACAATAAAAGAGGATCAAAGTGAGATCGTTCTGCAGGAAACTGAAAAGGCACGAGTCACTACAGAAACACAGGGTAAGGCTGAAGTGAAGAAAAAAAGGAAGATTGAAGAAAAAGAGGCTGAAGAAAAAAGAATAGAGGTGATTAAGAGTAAAGAAAAAAGAATAGAAGAGAATGAAAGTAAAGAAAATAGAATAGAAAGTGATGAGGGTAAAGAAAAAAGAAAGATGATAAATGAGGATAACGAAAAAAGAATAGAAATAAATGAGATGAAAGAAAAACAAGGCATAATTGCAAAGATAAGAGGAAAAAAGAAGCCCGAAACTGAAGAAGCTCCAGAATCAGAGATGACTACCAGAGAAAAACTTCACTGGGGCCTGGAGGCATACAAATCTCTCAGAAGACCTCTGTTTCGACTATTTTCCGATTTGCTAAACGGGATAAAAATTAAGCGTCTGGAGTCTTACATGACTTTTGGGCTTGCTGATCCTGCAGATACTGGCATACTTTGTGGGTGTATACATGCTGTTGCTGGAATGGCCTACAGCCGTTGCAGGCATTGCAGTTTTTCCATTAACCCTGTATTTATGAATCCAATGATGGATTTCCGCGGGGAGATTGAGATTCGTGTAAGAATATATTCTCTAATTTTTCCAATGCTCAAATTTATATTTAACGGGAAAACTTTATCTTTTACTTATTCGATTATAAAGGAAAAACTTTGGGGAAAAAGGAAGTTTCTCTCCTGAGATCGCGGAAGTTTAATTCTTAAGCTAGCGAAACTTAATTTTTCAAGTTAACGGAAGTCTAATTCCTAAGCTTTATGAATAGGTAATGAGGATACAGATAGACATGATTAGAGTAGCGTCTCCATCCAGACTGCATCTTACCCTGATAGACCTCAATGCAGAGCTAGGCAGGGTTGATGGAGGAGCAGGAATCACCCTGGAGTCTCCCGGCCTGGAAATTTCCGCAACTGAAGCTGATACCATAGAAGTCATCGGTAATTCTCTTCTCGCAGGCAGAATGCAAAAAGCTGCACAGGCTCTTCTTCCGGCGGGAAAAGGAATAAAACTCCAGATTAAAGATAGTCTTCCTGATCATGTAGGGCTCGGTTCTGGGACCCAGGCTGCACTGTCAACAGCAGTGGCCATAGACAGGATTTATGGGCTTGGGAAAAGCGTTAGGGAACTTGCAGTTGCTGTCGGCAGGGGTGGCACATCCGGAATAGGGGTTGCTGCTTTTGAAAATGGCGGCTTTATTCTGGATGGGGGACATAAATTCAAGGATAAAGGTGCATTTTCTCCTTCTTCAGCCAGCCGTGTACCTCCTGGCCCTGTCCTTTTCAGAAGAGACTTTCCTGACTGGCCTATTGTCCTTGTAATTCCCAATGGACAAGGAGCTCATGATACTGAAGAAGTTGATCTTTTCAAAAAGTTTTGTCCAATTCCCCTTGCCGAGGTTCAGGAAGTTTGCCACGTAATCCTCATGCAGATGCTTCCTGCGCTTGTCGAGGAAGACCTGGAGAGTTTCGGTAAGGCAATTAATCATCTCCAGACTGTAGGTTTTAAGAGAAGGGAAGTTGAACTTCAATCGAAGCCTGTTCTGGATATCAAGAATTACATGCATGATAACGGAGCAAGCGGCTCAGGCGTCAGTTCTTTCGGACCGGTAGTTTATGGCATTGTCGGAAATGTCGCGGAAGGCAAAAAGCTCCAGCAGGAAACTCAGCGCATGCTTGATGAGTCCCTTGGCGGGAGAGTTCTGCTCACAAAGGCAAGGAATCGGGGTGCGGACATCTACGGAGGGCCGGATTGAAAATCAATACCTGGTTTGGAATTCTTGAAACCGACAGAGCCGGAGAAATTCTGGAATCCAGTCTTCTTTCAAAAGACATCCGGGAGCTTGCCCTGCATTCGCTTTCTTTAAGGGACAGCAGGTCGAATTTCCCTCCTGAAGGCTTTGACCTCAAAACTGCGGCTCTCAAATCCGGGTTTGCAGAATCCCCTGCTGAATATTACTCTCTTTTGCACGAAGTTACTCTGGAAGCTGCAAAACTTCAGGTCTCAGGCGCTCTTACTCCTGACCAGCGAATTATTCAGGCTGTAGAAGCCCTGGATGATATCAATGAAACAACAAACGCCCTGTCGGAAAGGCTTTTTGAATGGTATGGAGGTTATTTCCCGGAAAGCGGGTTAGGCGGAGAAGACCTTGCACTTTTTATCGCAAAATATGGTTCCCGTGAAAATGTCAGTTCTGAAGACCCGCTTTATTCGAAAGCCAGAAACTCGATGGGTGCAAAACTTGAACCTGCCGATGAAGCACTCCTTAAAGGTTTTGCAGAAAATGTGTGCAGCCTCTATGAACGGAGGCGGCAAATCGAGGCTTATATTGAGAACAGCATGGAACTGGTTGCCCCTAACCTGAAACTTGTTTCAGGCCCAATGCTTGGGGCAAGGTTGATAAGTCTGGCAGGAAGCCTCGAAAAACTTGCTGAGTTTCCCTCCAGCACCATTCAGGTTATAGGAGCCAGCAAGGCCCTTTTCAAGCACCTCAGGGCTCGTGCTCCATCTCCTAAGCACGGAATCATCTACAGCCACCCCCTAATAAATACAGCGCCGTGGTGGGTAAGGGGAAAGGTATCAAGAGCAGTTGCGTCAAAGCTTTCCCTTGCTGCACGCATTGATTTTTATTCAGGGGAAAAAAATCCCTCTCTTACGGAAAGACTTGAAGCGAAAGTCCTGCAGATAAGGACTTTGAACCCCAGGCCTCCTCAAAAAAGGCAGGAAAGCGGAGCAAAGCCAAAAAAAAGGAGGAGAAAGTAAATGCCTGAAGTAAAAAAGCTGTCAGATGGGATCTTTGAAGTTATAAAAGACAAAAAACATCTTGCTACAAAGAACCTTGACCCTGGAAAAAACGTTTATGGAGAAAAACTGATCCCGGTTGAAGGGGTTGAGTACCGGACCTGGGACCCTCGCAGGAGCAAGTTAGGAGCCATGGTCCTGAAAAAATTCAATATCACCCTTAAGAAAGATTCTAAGGTGCTCTACCTCGGGGCGGCTTCAGGCACAACGGTAAGTCATGTTTCAGATATCATTTCGGAAGGTGCGGTTTATGCTGTTGAATTTGCCCCAAGAAGCATGAGAGATCTTATAGGACTCGCATCAAGGCGGAAAAATATCCACCCAATTCTAGCTGATGCGGGAAAACCGGACAGTTACTCTCATCTCGTTGAGCCTGTAGATATTATTTTCCAGGACGTTGCACAGCCCAACCAGGCCGAGATCGCTGCAAGGAACGCGATCCGTTTTTTAAAAAAAGATGGATATCTCCTGCTTTCCATCAAAGCGCGGAGCATCGATACTGCAGCAAACCCTAAAGAGGTTTTTAAGGCAGAGATGAAGAAACTCGAACAGGCTTTTGAGCCCGGATTTGAGATTCTTAATGCAAAGGACCTGAAGCCCTATCATGAAGACCATCTTGGAGTTCTGGCAAAGTTGAAGTGACACGCCCGTTTTTCAGGAATTTTTCGAGATTTTTACCTTCTGATATTTACCAGCAATCTTTTTTTCGTTACGGGCACCAGCTTTTTCCACTCTACGACGGCATCTTCGTAAAACTCATATTCGTCTACAGTCTTATCCGAGAATTTGCCATCCACTTCATATATATAAAATCCCTCTTCCCCATCCGTAGAAACAACCTTAACTCTGTCTCCCATTTTCTTAACTTCCACGGCAGCCACGCTTTTAAGGGCTTCAAGCAGAGTCGTACCCTGTTCAACCTCAAGCCTCCTGTTTTCTGCAAAGCGGTCCAGAAAAGAATAGACGTTGTTAAGTTTTATTCCTATCATATGAGTATTTCCGATCTTTTTTCTTTCTATAAGTTCGGCTTTTTCTAATATTTTCACATGTTTAGCAGCCACAGGCACGGAAATCCCTATTTCTCTTGCCAGGCCGGATATATGCATATCTCCTTCACTCAGGTGTTCAAGAATTGAAAGTCGTGTGTCACTTGAAATCGCCTTGAAAAGGTTTTCTCTGCCTCCGTTCAGTCCAGAATCCCGCATAACGTTTACTACCATGATGAGCTCTATTTTATCTCAAATACTTATAATTATTGTTTTTATTAGAACAAGTAAAGTAAACTATTCGATCTTTTCATTGCTTTTTTTATTTTTAATTTTAGCAAATTTACTTTAATTACAAATTTTTCTTTCCCTTTTTTCTAAAGCATTATCTTGTAAGCAGAGTGAATTTTTACATAATACTTGTTAAATATTAATTTTAATTTGATATCCACGTCACCTGATCTCGTTTTAAAAAGAGCACTATCTTATTATCTTAACTATCTTACTGTCTTAATATTTCCCGTGCCAGGATTTAACTTATTTATCTATCTTCTCCTTCTTCGGCAAGAAGCGTGGAGTAGTAAAACTCGTATTCTCAAAAATGCACTCAATGAGCCCTTATTACCCCAAAAGGTAACAAATATTACCCAAAAACCAGTTTTTATCTAATTCTACTATAGATGCTCAGAAGGTACTATGGACTCTACGGCATTAACTGTTATTGGTGTTTTGATAGGCATCCTTATCTTCGGGATTAAATCTGGAATAGGTTGTGGATTTTCAAACATAAATACACGAGAAATTTTGATAATTGGAGGCAGTTATTTTTTTCTGGCCTTCTTATTCGGAATAGTTGCTGATCACATAAATCTGGACGCCTTAGAGAAACTTTCTGAAATGGGTATGGAAGTTCATGTTTTTCTCTCCCTGCTCCTTATTGGAGCCGGAATTTACACCCAGAAAAAGTGGAATTCAGGAAAGGATGTTTCCAGACACACTTTCCTGGTTTTATCTATGCCCTGTCCGGTCTGCCTTGGGGCACTTGCTTTGTCCTGTATGCTGCTTTCAGCAAATCTCAACCTTTCCGGGATAAAAATAGGGTTTCTTGTGGGAACTGCTTTTTTTACATCAGTAGTGTTTTCTTCTTTCCTTTTCAGGATGGGAAAGGTCAGGATGGGAATAACTCCCGAAACCCTGGGAAGCGCCATGCTGATGCTTGGAATTTTTTATTTGTCAGGGGCAATGCTCATACCGGCATACATGCAAACAAAACAGATGAATATTGCCTCAACTGGCGGGGAAGAAACAGCAATATTTCCTCTTCTAATTTGTGGGGTCATTGCACTTGCTGGCTTTTTGTTGGAAAATATTAAGAGGTCTGATCAATGAGTTTAACGAGTTTTTTATTTGGAACGATGAATATCATTTCCTCGTCTTTGATGACCCCGGTGTTGATAATCCTGGGCATTCTTGTGCTTTCTACCTTGATGCAATTAGGAGAATTCCTTTCCGAGTATACAAAAAGGCATAGAGACTGGAACAGCCTGGAGACGAACTGTAAAAAAATCCAGAATGATCTCCAAAATACGGATTTTTCGGAAGCTTCCAGGACTCTTAAAAATATAAAACAAAATTACATGGTTACTTCCTTTGCAAGAGAGGCTGCAAAATATCTTGAAGGCAAGCAAATTCCCGCCATCGGGAAGCTCTCACAAGAATATGAGATTAAGATGGCGAAGCGTCTCGAATTTACAAAGATAATTTCTACAATTGGGCCTATGCTTGGACTCATGGCTACTCTGATCCCTTTAGGTCCTTGTCTACTGTATCTGACGGAAGGAGACATCCAATCCCTTGCAGAACACCTGAGAATTGCTTTTGCAGCGACCGTTGTCGGGCTTTTTGCGGCCACATTTGGCTATGTGTTTACGCAGATCCGGAGGCGCTGGTATTGGGAAGACATGTCGGATATTGATTCTATTCTGGATTCAATTGAGGAAAAGATGTTAGGATGAATGTATCTCTGGACAAGGAGGAAAAAATCATGCGAAAATCCAGAAAGTATAGGAGGCATGGCTTATTAAATGATTCTGATGACCAAAACCCCATGAGCGGAGTTATCAACATATTTGACGTGGCACTGGTTATGGTTATGGCTCTCACGGTTGTTATTGCTATGTCTCCTCAAATGCCCAGTATTGTGAGTGCCGGTAAAAACACTACAGTTGTAAAAAATCCTGAGTCTCAGAATATGCAGATTGTCATCAAGGAGGACGGAAAAGCCATAGAAACCCTAAACATGACCGATAAAATAGGTGGAGGTACAGGGGAAGTTTTGGGGACAGCATATAGGCTTGCCGATGGCAGGGTAATCTACGTACCTGATGATGGCAAAGGTAACGGTACATCCACTTCATCAGGCACATCCACTTCATCAGGTACGTCTCCACCATTTCGTACAATTAAAGTATCCGCTTCACGTGAATGATTTCAATAAAATAGGCGAATTTTATTTGTTATGGACTGAGCGATATGATTTATCCGGGATTTTGGAAAAAAATTAAATTTGTATTTGGAAAGCGGTGCCGAATAATAAGCACCGCATCTAATTCTTTATATTTTTTGACAGAGTAATCCCTTTTTAGAAATTCGGCTTATTGATAGTTTTTTCTATAATTTGAGTATAATTCGGGTCATATTTCATTAAAAACGCTACCTTCAGTCTTTTTATCCAAATAGCTAATAATCATGATCCAAAAACCTTGTTTTATGTATTTTATTCCCTAATGCTCCGAATGTTGAATCCATCATACAGAGTGGCTACTCATTGTCTTTAGAAAGTTCGGATTTTAACTGCATGTTATATCAAGAGCTTCCGATTTCATTTTTGATGTCTGATAGCTGTTTCTGTATCATTTCTAAGATTCACAACCTTTGATAATAAAATCATTCTGTGGGCCAGGCGTTCTGGTGATTTTTCTTCCGGGGTGTCCAAAGGTTCATGATGCAATATCTGGGGATAAGATGCGTACGGCACAAAGCAGGTTATTGGTCTTATGTGCAGTAGTCCTTCTACTGCTAGCACAGAATGTATCGGCTGGTGAAAATCAGGTAAATATTACTTTTATCTGTTATGACGGAAGCGCCCTTGCTGCAGCAGAGCAGTCCAATCTATATAATGCAAGTATAAATGTAACGTATATTTCGGGGTATTCCGACTTTAGCAATGTCACTTTTGAAAACCAGGACGTAATATTTACCTACATGCTCTCAACTCAGTTCAAGGATATCGGAGACGACCTTGAGAGAGCTCATGAAAACGGGACTGCTCTCATAGACATCACATCTATAATTGATCCGACATATATCAACACTTCAAGTTATGATAAGATTTTTGCCGGGACTACTCCATATAATTCTACCGAAGAGAAGTTCTTCTACAACATGGGTTCTAGAGGAGTCCTGAAGAAAAATGCAGAAAACTTCCTAATTTATCTAGCAAAAACGTATGGAGATAAAACAGAGCTAACGAAAAACTGGGTTTACGAGGATCCAATTGACTTCCCTGAAGCCGGACTTTACCATCCGGATGCTCGCTCTTCAACAAACGAGTCGGGCTGCGACTCGTTTGAAAACACTACTGATTACCTTGAATGGTACTCCAATGCAACTGAGTCTCGACATGCTTACGATAAGAGCAAGCCTACCATTGGAATATGGTTCCACGATTCTGATTATACCGGTGATAACCTTGAAGTCATAGACGCTCTTATCCGTGATCTGGAAGGAAAGGGCTGCAACGTAATTGCAGGTTTTGATACCTTCAATGACATCCACAAGTTTTACTTTGATAAAAACGGAGAACCTCTTGTCCAGTGCGTAATTTCTCTCAAGAGTTTCCGCTTGAATTACGAAGATCCTGATAAAGGTGTACAGGAGCTTGAAGACCTTGACGTTCCTGTGCTTACGGGATTGGTTGTTACAAACCCTGCGAATTCTACTGATATAGCTGACAACAATAGGGGTATCCCCAGTGAAGAGGTTGTATACAAGACCCTGCTCCCGAGCATTGATGGGATTTTCGAGTATATTGTAATTGGAATTGATAATTATGATTCCGCAACAGGCGAAAGCAACTATGAACCTCTGCCTTCTCAGATTGACTGGATGTCGAACAGGTCAATTAACTGGGCGGAGCTGAAGTTAAAGGAAAACAAAGACAAGAAAGTAGCTGTCATTTATTACAACTATCCTTCAGGAAAAGACAACATTGTAGCAAATTATCTCAACTCCACCCAGAGTATGCTGGAACTTCTCAATGCGATGAACGAAAGTGGGTATCAGGTCTCTGGAATTCCGGAAAACAACAGTAAACTCATGGAGATGATTCAGGCTCAAGGTATAAATGTAGGCTCCTGGGCTCCCGGTATTCTTAATGGGATGGTCGAAAACAGGACTGAGTGGGGACTGCAACTTATACCAATGGAGACTTACAAAGAGTGGTTTGAGTCTGAAATTCCGGAAAATCTAAGAGCCAATGTAACAGCTGAATGGGGAGAGCCCTGGTCCGAAGATCTGCCTCAAAATAAGAGTGTTATGATCTATGAGAATGAAACCGGAAAATACATTGTAATTCCTACAGTGCGTTTCGGGAATGTCTGGCTTATGCCTCAGCCTGCCAGGGGAACAGGACAAAATAATGACACCCTCTACCATAGCAGTGTTGTACCTCCCACACACCAGTACATAGCTTTCTACCTCTGGCTAAACCACGAATTCCAGCCTGATGCGCTTATTCATGTGGGAACTCACGGTACGCATGAATGGCTTCCAGGTTCTACTTACGGCATGAACCGGATTTCCGATTGGTCTCCTCTTCTGCTTCAGGACGTTCCGAATATTTATCCCTATATTGTTGCCAACGTGGGAGAAGGAATAACTGCTGAGTACAGGGGTAATGCTCTAATTATTGACCATCTGACTCCAACCCTTGAACGTAGCGGGCTTTATGGTGACTTACTAAATCTTTCAACTGATGTGGAGGAGTACTATGACCCTGGGATTTCCAATCAGACCCGAAAAGGATACCAGCAAGCCATAATTACCGAGATAGCATCACTTAACCTCAGCGTAGATCTAGGAATTGATAATGTAACGATTCTTCAAAATTACAGTGAAGAGGAATTTGATAACTTCGTCAAAAATACCCTTCATGAATATCTAGAAGATGTCGGAAATGAAAATATCCCATATGGGATGCATATTCTCAGCCATGTTCCTGCAACAAATATGACAGATCCTGAAAAAGATGAACTTACAGGAATGGTAAGATCTATGCTTGGAGGAAGCTTTGAGGATAATATCACTGGTGCTTTCTACCCTAAATCTGTTTATCCTCTCGGAATTCCGTTAAACGATACAAAAGTTACTAAACTTGTCTGGGAGGTAGTAACCAATAATACGAGCATTTCTAAGGCGCAGATTGCAGTTTATGGGAAAACTAACAGCACAGTTACACTTGATCTAGAACAGGGTCTGGATTATAAGGGCAGGCTTCTTGAATGTGACGTGGAAATTGACAGAATTCTTTCAGCCCTGAGCGGAGGCTTTATCCCACCAGGTTCCGGGTTGGATCCCATAATGAATCCGGACGCTGTACCTACAGGACGCAATTATTATAGTATAAATTCGAAACTCTATCCTTCGAAGGCAACGTGGGAAGTTGGAAAGTCTCTTGCAATCCAGTTACTTGAGGACTACTATATCGAACATGGGGAATATCCTGAAAAAGTTTCATTCTCAAGGTTCGGGGTGGAGTTTATTGCGGACCGCGGGACTCTGGAAGCCGAAGTGCTTTACCTTCTCGGGGTGCAGCCTGTCTGGGATGAGTATGGGTATGTGACCGGAGTTGAGGCTATCCCTGAGGATGAACTGCTACCGAATTATGATACTTCAAAGTCGGGAAGGCCGCGTATTGATATTGTCTACACAACTGCAGGAATGAGAGACGCTTTTCCGGATAAGATAAAGATGGTAGATAGCGCTGTGAAACTTGCAAGTTCTCTTCCTGGCATAAATTATCCCAACCACGTTAATAACAGTTCTCTTGCAATCTACAATTCCCTTGTTTCTGCAGGATACGACAACGAGACTGCAACAAAGCTCTCTACAATGCGCTGTTTTGCAGCAGCGGATGGGACCTATGAATTAGGGGTCTCAGATGCGGTCAGTGCAAGCGGGACATGGGAAGATGATGAAGCTATTGCAAACGTATACCTGGACAAAATGGGATATGCTTACGGCGAGGATTTCTGGGGCATACAGTCCAGAGAACTTCTTGAAGGCAACCTGAAAAGCGTTGAAGCGTCAGTACATTCATCCTCTTCAAACCTTTACGATTCCCTTGATAATGATGACTTTTTCCAGTACTTTGGTGGTATGAACCTGGCAACAAGGTACGTAAAGGGTGATGGGACTACTCCAGAAATGTATGTTTCGGATACCAGTGACCCGGATGAGGCTCAGATGATCGGAGTGCAGAAATACCTTAGCAAAGACTTGAGGTCCAGATATTTAAATGACAAGTGGATCGAAGGGATGCAAAGTGCCGGATACTCAGGTGGCAGCGTGATGTCCGATTTTGTGAACAACCTTTTCGGCTGGGAGGTAAGTGATCCTGACCTTGTGGACGATACTGTCTGGCAAGATGTGTATGAAACTTATGTTAATGATGCCTCTATGAGGGAATGGTTCAAGCAGAGTAATCCCGATGCTTATCAGTCTATGACAGGTAGAATGCTTGAAACTGTCAGACATGACTACTGGAAGCCCTCGGAAGATGTTATCGAAAGCCTTGCAACTGAATATGAAAAGTCTGTTGCTGAAAATGGAGCTTCATGTTGCCATCATACCTGTGGAAATCCCATGCTCAATGAGTTTGTAAATGGGATGGTCTCTGTTCCAGGTTACTCTGAGCAAATAGAAGCTGCAACTAAAACCGACACTCTGAAAACCGCTGAAGAAATCCAGAGCAGTGGAGGTAGTCATAACGGCTACAATGCTGGAAATTCTTCTATTGTATCAAAAGCCAGCCCATCTAGCAACCAGACATCTCAGGATTCGAATGGTGGATATGGTACAGATAACTCCGAAAATGCTCCTGAAAGTCAAAAATCGACAGATTCTAATTACGTGGAAGGCTATGAGATGCAGAATGAATCCGAGCAAAAACCAGAAAACAGCGGTATCTCTTTCTCTGGATCTGATATTTTCGGAATCCTTTTTGTAGTAGTAGCTGCAGGTGGAATTTACCTCGGATTCTGTAAAAAGAAACTGTAAATTAAATTCTAAAAAGGGTTTACCCTTTTTTCTTTTTCATCTGACTAAAAGGCTATTTATTTTGAGTGTAAACTTACTGATTTTCGGCACTAATTTTTTTCTTTTTTAGTCCGTTGTTTCCTCATCCTTTTCTTCAGTCTCTTTTATGTAGGGCTTAATATCCAGCACGGGTGTCCCGTTAATTGCATCAAGCCCTTTTAAATGGAGCACATTATCCTCCACTTTCAAAAGCTCTACAATGGTAAGCCCTATCCCATTAGGGCGGTAAGGACTCCGGCTGGCAAAAACTCCGGAAATCTCCCCGTCATAACGGCGGCGGTGGATGAGCTTATATCCTTTTGATTTGCTGAAGTAAAACAGGATGTACAGTTTCTCAAAATCTTCGATTCTATAAAGCCCATCGATAAACTCTTTCTTGAGGACTATCTTTGAGACTTTATTGTAGACCTCTTCATTGTATACCGGTTCAAGGTAGTCGTTTTCAACGTAGCCTACAGGAATCATTTCAATTCTTTCGGAGACCTCAGGAATTTCATTCATCTTTTGCCTCAAAACACGGAATGCAAACTATTTTTCCATTTTTAACCCTGCCCAGGGGTTCCATAAAACCTTCTCCACATTTACTGCAGACTAGGGTTGGGTAAATTACGGCTTTTTCAGGCGGCTCGATTTCCACTTCTTTGACCCAGAAAAGCTCTTCTTCTGGCATTTCCAGGATTCGTTGGCTTTTTGCATCGTGTAAAACCCGAAATTCTTTTGCCTCCTCAGGACTTGCAGTGCCTGCCCTCAATTTTGCGAATAGTGCAGTATGCTTTTCATCCTGAGGGAGAGCATCGGGCTTCAGGGAAATCCTCAGGGCTTTATTCTCCCCCCTTTTGAAGTACGTGTAAACGTGTTTCCCGTGATCCTTAAAAATAAGGTTCCCTTTCCCACAGGTACAGCCGTTTATTACCTGAATCGCATCCACGGCGCAGGACCGGTTTTCTACAATTGCGATCAGTTCTTCATCTTTACTGCGATCTTTGAAGTGTTTGGCGGCAAGTGTTGCTACCCTGTAACCAATGGAAAGTCCGGGGCAGACATGTCCATGAAACTGTACTGCAGTATCGAAATCCAAGTTTTTGACTCCTTGTTTTTTAACTCTTATTATTTCTATTGATTTTCGTGTTAGACTTTCATATTAAAAATGATTAACTTTGATGAAATAACTCCGTATTATTTGGATACTATTTATATGTTTTTTAATTGGTTAATATTACAAAAAAGCTCTCTCGTAATAAGAACAAACTTGCTTCCGAAATTTTATAAATAAAATATTTATTCTGCACTGTTTATCAGGTTTTATTCTTAAAGCGACAGAAAGGCCGAAGCCTGGTTTAAGAATTTTATGTTTGCTTAAACCTTGAAGGCAAATACAGATCGGGTTTGAGGTTATCCAATTAAAGTTTATAAACTGGACTCCGCTCACTTTATATAGTATGAATTTAAAGTAATCAACCTTCTCCTGAGAATATTATGAAGAAAACGACTTAGATAAATCCTATTCTACGTAAAATACTCCACGAACAATTATTATAATTGGGAGCCTTGTTTGCCACCTCTGATGGGCTCCCAATTGTGTGATTCAACCCCTACGATTAAGAGAAAAACCCCTTAACTCTTAACCGTTGACTTTCTCTTTATGTTATAGAGGTATATAACCTATACGACTTTGAAATTTTCGTCGCATTAAATTATTTAGCCACCTCAAAATCAGAATCGTCAGACTGAATAGCCTGTCTGAACATTCTATATTTATTTAACAACTTAAAGTTTTGCAGAAACCCATTAAATGGCTTTAAAATCAAAAGAGGGAACCACAATTGTTTATTTAACTAATAAATTATATTTAATGCCTATAAAATACTATTTTCAGATGCAAACATATACGAAATCTGATTACAAAAACGAATTAATGGTATATATATTTCAGAAATTAACATTCAATACAATCTTTTTCGATATATTACATAATATCATATATATTGATTATGTGTTGAAAATTTAATAATTGATTTCCACTTGATTGCAGGGATAAAATTAGTTTAATCATACTTAACCGATTAATAATACATTAAATAGTTTTTAAATTTATTTAAACAAATGATTTTACAAAAGATGCGTTAAAAAGATGCTTTATTATCAAACGATATTGAATAAGAAAAGTTTTACTGAATATCGCTAAACCTCGCTTTTATAAATTTTAATTTCACTTAAAGAACTTGTAATCTCGGGACGGCCAAATGTTTTTTAAGTATCTATCAGATTCCTATTTAAAAATTAAAACTTTCAGAAGAAGTACAGTTGAAAAATGAGGAAGATATTTATCAAATATCTGTATATATAACAAAAACATGAATAGCCCGCTTCTCGAATTGATTTTCCTTTCCGAAAAAAGGAAAGATCTTCTTTTATTTTTGAAGGATGGGCCCAAATCGATCTCAGAGATTAAAGAAAACCTGAATGTAGGTCTGGTGGCAATTCTCCCTCAACTAAAAAAGCTGAGGGAAAACTCCTTGATTTCAAAGACAGGCGACGTCTACAGCCTGGCTCCTCTTGGGATAGCGATAGCTGGTAGAATGAAGCAAATGACAGATGTCTTAAACGTCTTCGGAAGCAAATATGAATACTGGGCAAACCACTCAGTTGAGTCCATACCCGACCCTTTGCGGGAAAGAATAGGAGAGCTGGCTAGCTGCACGTTTTCTGAACCTCCTGATAGGACGCGACTCTTTGAACCTCACAGGGAATTTGTGGAAAACCTTATGAAATCAAAAAAAATAAGTGGTATTGCCTCGGTTTTTCACCCACTTTATCCATCTCTTTTCCTTACTTTTGCAAAAAATGGGGTGGATGTTTCTCTTCTTGTAACTCGTCCGATTTATAAAAGAATAAAAGAAGAGTACAGAGCAGAAATGAATGAATTTCTTAAATTTGAAAATGCCAGTTTTTATGTTTATGACAAAAAAATAGAAATCGCCTATGTAGTTACTGACAGATTCCTTTCCCTTACCCTACCTTTTTCGGACGGCACTTATGATCATAAAGAAGATGTCCTGTGCTTTGACCCGCAGGCTATTCAGTGGGGAGAAGACCTTTTTGCTTACTACAAGAAAATCTCGGACAAAATCACCGAAATCTAAATATCTTTTCGGATAGACCCCCGAACAGCCGGAAGATAGTTATAAATTGCACTCTTGCCATCCCTTATACTATGCAAAAAGTTCAGGAAACCGCAGAAAAAATCCGGACTATGGAGATCCGGGGCGCAGGCAGGATTGCAAAAGCCGCTGCTGAAGCTATCAGGGACTATGCCGCAGGGCTGGACGTAGCTTCAATTGAAGAATTCGGTGCCAGAATAAAAGAAGTCTCAAATTATCTTGTCAGTACCCGCCCGACCGCCGTTTCCCTTCCGAATGCCGTAAAACTCTCTTCAAAGTATTCTGCAACAAACGTGGAAGAAGCAAGGCAGGAAATCATTAAAAACGCAAACCTCTTTATCGAGAAAGCAGACAGGGCCCTTGAAAAAATCGGAAAAATCGGGTCAAGAAGAATTCAGGACGGGGATGTTATAATGACCCACTGTAACTCCCATGCTGCTCTTTCTATCATCACCACAGCCTTTAAAGACGGAAAGGATATCTCGGTAATTGCTACCGAAAGTCGCCCCAGGCGCCAGGGCTTATTGACAATTCGCCATCTCAACGATTTCGGGATTCCCACAACCCTGATCGTGGATTCTGCGGTGCGCTACTACATGAAAGAAGTTGATAAGGTCGTTGTCGGGGCTGATGCTATTGCAGCTAACGGCGCCCTTGTAAATAAGATAGGAACCTCCCAGCTTGCACTTGCCGCCCATGAGGCCAGAAAAAGCTTTATGGTCGCTGCCGAAACCTTCAAGTTTAGCCCTAGCACGATTGTCGGAAACCCCATAGAAATCGAAGAAAGAGCTGCAGATGAAGTTGTGGACCCTGCGGTTATTTCAGAGCTCTCTCACGTGAAGGTCAGAAATCCTGCTTTTGACTTTACTCCTGCCGAATACATAGATATGATCGTAACCGATATTGGAATCATACCCCCTGCAATGGCTTATACCGTTATAAAAGAGCATCTGGGCTGGGAGCTTGGAGAAATTTAAAAACAGATAATTTTTAATTTTTAGACAATCTTTATTTATTTTTACCTGAGGTTTTTAACCCTTCCTTAGCGCCTTTAATAATTTTTAATAACCCCTTCCGTAATCCTGAGTACCCTCGAACATTTCTTTATTCTTAACTTTTTGAACACTTTAAGGTAGGTTTTGGGTATAAATAACCGGTATTTTCCATAAAAACCACATATGAAAGCTCAGTCTCATTCCTCAATCATAATCTATTCAAAGAAATTTAATTAAAACGGAGAGTATTTTATGTTGTGACACAATTTAGATTATCAATTTTTTGAAGAATTATACAGTTCCCTCCCACAGGAATGTCTTATCATGCCAGAGCATCAGCAAACGCAGCGATCCACAGAATCAAAATCCACTGTTCAAAAGCAAGCAACTCCCCGAATCCAGGCACCTATTTCACATCCAATGGCTATCATCCAGCGTGCCAGAATGAATCCAAAATCCCTCACCCCGGGTGATGTTATGCAGCTCCAGAGTACTATTGGAAATAGGGCTGTTGTCAGGCTGTTATCAGAAATCGGGGCGATTCCTTCCAAAGCTAAACAAGCACCGCCTGTTCAAAGTCAAGAACTTGTCCAACGCCAGGGAATACCTGAGGAAGAAGAACCTCTTCAAGGCAAGTTTGAAAACAAGCCTGAAATCTGCCCTTCGTGTTTCGCAGCTCCTATTATGCAGAGGCAGGAGATACCAGAAGAAGAGGAACCTCTTCAAGGTAAATTTGAAACTGTCCAGCGGCAGGAAATCCCAGAGGAAGAAGAACCACTTCAGACAAAGAAGAACAATACCGGAATGCCAGATAACCTCAAGGCTGGCGTGGAGAACCTGTCTGGAATTGATATGAGTGATGTGAGAGTGCATTATAATTCATCAAAACCTGCTGAGGTAGGGGCGTTGGCATATACACAAGGAACTAATATTCATGTAGCTCAGGGGCAGGAGAGGCATTTGCCGCATGAGGCTTGGCATGTGGTGCAGCAATCACAGGAAAGGGTACGGCCAACTATGCAGTTAAAGGATATTGCAATAAATGATGATGTTGGTTTGGAGCAGGAAGCAGATGAGATGGGAGCGAAGGCGTTTACGATGGGGCAGGATGTGTTCTTTCGGCAGGGAACATATGAGCCGGGGAGTCGGGAGGGGCAGGAGTTGATCGCCCATGAGTTGACTCATGTAGTAAAGCAGAGTGGAGGCTGCAGAAGCCTAATGGCAAGGAAGAACCGACAGATCTCACACACAGAGCTGATACTGCAGGCTGCATTCGAAGAGAAGGGAATTGACTACAGAGCGAAAGCGGAAAAGATTGAGGTGATGAAAGTAGATCCGGGGAATAATTCTACGGGTGAGAAAGATATTATAAAGAAGGGAGATGCCTACGAATTAGTAGATCACCTTCCCGGTACTCCGGAAAAGAATTTGATCAAGGAGTCAATAAAAAACGGAAGAAGGGTACAGATCTTTAAGGAAGATTGCAAGGACGAAAAATGGGATCTGATTCTTATACCCAAAATTGAAAAAATGGCGTTTTCGCTGACAGCTTTGTCGAAGAGGGGGGTAGAAGGAGGACTGCCTAAGGCAGCGACTGAAAGCGCTAAAGTAGAAACTAAAGGAGGATTGAAGCGGCCACCTTTCGAATTACAAGACGTGCCTAAATCGGGCATCATCCATTCTTTCACTGGAGAAAGCAAGCAGAGTACTGGGCAAGTCCGAGTGGAGGAACTGAAAGAGATGGAGAGACGAGGGGCTCTAGTAACATACAAGGAAACTCCCATTGTTTTAGGTAAAGTGGAAAGTAAGCGGATAACCACCTTCTGCGCATATTGTTTGAAATGGATTCCATCGGAGAATCTGGATTCGGATCACATAATAACTTCAACACTACTCGGAAAGCAGCTGTTAAGGCTAAACGAAGAACTCGCAAAATACCCTAAGCTAATAGAGGTATTCAAAAAGGATTTCGAGCAGTCGGGGATCGATATAAAATTATTTTTCTTAGAAAATACTGCCAAAAAGTGGGAGGTGAGCCAGCGAGGTTGGGAACTAATATTCCAAAATCTCAAGAATCTTGTATTCGCCTGTAAGGAATGCAATCAAGTTGTGAGGGGCGATGAAGATACGGTAACATTTCTAAGGAAAATGTTATTTTTCGGTGATGCATTTTTTGACTATATGTCGACAAAAATTCCTTCTTGGAAAGATGACGTTGAGAGAGGTAGGATGCCAGGGCTC
The DNA here is from genome assembly GCF_002505485.1 of Methanosarcina sp. UBA5. GTDB lineage: Archaea > Halobacteriota > Methanosarcinia > Methanosarcinales > Methanosarcinaceae > Methanosarcina. Next base: position 30,367 of record NZ_DAVG01000114.1, read on the forward strand.
ACAGATTACATACTAGATTACATACAAACTCAAGATCACACTAAGATAGCACTTGAGGAGTTCAAGAAGCAGTTCTTGTTAGATACGGATGTGCAAAGTCGAATCAGGACTAGCGCAGCCTTAATGCTTCCAGGGAAGAGTAAGGCAGACAAAGAGTTGGGAGAAGGGGGTATGCGTAAGGTGGAAACCGCGTTGGATTTAGCGACAACAGTGATGGAAGAGGCTAAAACGCCGGGCCGCAATGGAGTGGAATGGAGCCGAGGCGATAAGGAGGAATTTCTCGAGAGCATGGCGTTCCAAGTGAGCCGTTTGGGTAGCGGGGAGCCATCATATCCTCAACTGTATGAAGAAAGGGAATTTTTGAGTATGCAGCTTGAAGAGACTCAAAAAGAGGTCCAGAGGCAGAAGAAAGAAATGGAGGAAAAAGGCAAGCTTCTCGATCAGGCACTTGCCGAAAACGAGAGATTACGTGCGGAGCTGGCGAAATTTATGCAGAGTGCCCCGGTGCCTCCAAAGTAGTGCATTCTAGTCTCGTAGGTTGGGTTGAGGAATTGAAAACAAACAAACCAATCCGTTCTGCGACCCTATAGAGTATATTGGGCAACTTCCAATCTTTCAGCGCAGTGACAATCCATGATGGACTCAGTTAAATGAAATTATTCCAAATGATTAGTACAATCTTGATCTTTTCTATTTGATGCTCCCAAAATCAACGCTGCTAATAACCTATCATATTTTAATAATGTTAAAAGTCACAGTTGGTCTATAGCATCGCGTATGCCTTCAGTATGTTATACTTTTCAAGTTTCAGATAAACAGAAGATAGCAACACTTTTTAGATGGGCTCAAAATTGTTTTTCACATTTTGTTGTGGGGGAGTTTATATCCCTTGATAAAGAGAGTGACAATTGATGACAAAATAACTTTTAATTCATCCCATAATCGAAAATAAAGAAGCAAATTTAAATTTTTTGGGGTTGGTCTTTAACAAAGATTAAATTATTAATATGTATTACTTCCAAACTGTATAAAACCTGCAATCTTGTGGAAGATTATAAAATAAGATTATATTATTTTCTTTTTGTTGATCAAAGTTGCTTCAAACACTTCAGGGCATTGAAAATGAGTTCCATAAACTGCGATGGTTTAGCTGAATTTGCAAATAACTAGGGTCATAAACTGGATTCGAACTTGAAAGAAAATAACGTGGTTTCTGTTCTAGCCAGAGAATTTTATAGAAACAGTTCCGAGTATCTCCATGAAGAACTGATACGAATAGGAGCGTTTATCAGGCTTTTCCTTGAGAAAACCAGAGCTGAGGTTGTAAAGATAGATAGAACTTTGGAAACCTGTTCATTTCGGAAGTTGAAGCAAATTCGATTATACAGGATGTATGCTTCAGCTTTGAAAATTATGGATCACAGGGTTTGAAATCTGAAGAAATTGAAGTGTAGGAGAGAACGATCAGCAAGAAAAAAGCTGAGAGCCTGAAGAGAAGAATACATCTGAGATTGCAAGGCTTATCGGAACTTTTTTCCCTGACGCCTTTTGAGAGGGATGTCCTTTTGATAGGGCTTGCCCCGGAACTTGAAGAACGCTTTGTAAAGCTGTACGCCTACCTGAAAAATGACCTGAAAAAAACAATTGTCGATGGGATACTTCTTATTTTTGGTTTTTCGGATATAACGATATGCGGCTTCCCACGAAATCGAAATTCAGGCATGCTTCAAAGCCTCCATCGGGCTCATTTTCGAAGCCCTGTACGCAGGGTAAAGCCCTGAGAGAGCCCCTATCAACAAAGCGAAAATCATGGCAATTATAAGAAGCCTGGGCGTTATCAGGAAAAGCACGATCCTTGTATTTGCAAGCCAGGCATTCATAATATAAACAGCCCCTGTGCCTACAATAATCCCAAGTATTCCGCCGAAAAAGCCCATACAGGAGGCTTCTCCAAGCGTGAGGAGTAAAATATCCCTTGTTTCAGCTCCAATGGCTTTTAGAATCCCGAATTCCCTTGTAGGCAACGGACATGAGCCTTATAGCTTTGTAGTAATCCAGGTTCCGCAGGATATCGGAGATTTTTTGACGGCTTCTCCATTGAGAACTTCTCCGAGCAGGGCAGGATCCCGAGCATCCATAACAAGAGCGTCGAGTTTGCAGCGTTCGATAATTTTTGCGGCTACAGGGTCAACAGGAGATTTGGAGCCCGCTTTCATCTCGATTGCCATAACTATGTTTATGAGTTTCTCAGGAGAGATTTTGTCATACTTTACTGCCGAAGGGTCACAGTTAGGATCTGAAGAATAAACTCCGTCGATCGATGTTGCAATTGCCAGCAGATCTGCCCGCAGGAACTCCGCAAGAATTGCAGCGACAGCGTCCGTGGTCTGGCCAGGAGTAACTCCCCCCATAACGACGATTTTCCCCGAGTTCATCGCTTTTGAGGCTTCCATGTAGTTAGTTGGTATTTCCGGATAGGAATCGGGCCCGAGGGCTGCTGCAAGCAGGCGTGCGTTCAGGCGAGTAATTTCAATGCCTATATAGTCGCAGGTTACTTCATCGGCTCCAACTGCCCTTGCAGTATCGATGTAATTCCTTGCAGCTTCTCCTCCCCCGGCTACTACAAGCAGAGTATGCTTTTTCGAGAGCTTCCGGAGAACATCCGCATATTTTGAAAAACGATCGGGATCAAGATTTTTTGCGAGAATTGAACCGCCTAATGAGAGTACTATGAGCATGATGATCTCTACACATTAACAATTCGGATTTTTAAATGTATCGCTGAACACTTTTTAATTAAGTTACCAAAATCCCTTATGTACTGAAACACTTGGATAAGAGTCAAGAATAAAATGCCATAAAGTATTTATAATAACGTAATATTACAGCATCAATGACTAATCAGTCAATAGTAGAGATAATACATGAAAGAACAGGTCAAAGACAAAAGAACAGCCATTCTGAAATCAGCCCTGAAGCTCTTCACTGAAAGAGGCTTCCACGGTACTTCCACTGCCCAAATTTCGAAAGAAGCAGGTGTAGCCACAGGCACCCTTTTCAATTACTTTCCTACAAAAGAAGATCTTATCAACAGCCTGTATTTTGAGGTAAAAGGAGAGTTAAGCCGCAGTATGGGAAAAGGGATCGAGACTGAAATTACCTTTCAGGACAAGTTGAAAAAACTCTGGTCAAATTTAATCAACTGGGGTGTAAACAATCAGGATGAATTCCTTTTTGTCGGACAGTTCTGTTCTTCTCCTTATATAACAAAATTTACGCGTGAAGAAGTGATGAAAGAGTATGTCTTCCTCCATAATCTCGTGGATGAAGGAATAGTAGCGGGAGAAATTAGAGATTTTTCTGCGGAGCTGATTATTGCAATGTTTTATCAGGGTAGCAGGACGGTAGTGAACCTTATCCTTGATTCGGATCCATCACAGGATGAAAATAAGGTTTTAGAGGATGGATTTCAGATTATCTGGAGAGGTCTGGCTAAAGAATAATTTTTTTTCACTCTACTTATGAGTGATCAGTCAATCAGATATATTTTTATACAATTAAGTATTCTAACGATTGACTAATCAGTCAATATTCCACTTCACGTTATAATGAGTTCGTCTCAAAAATCAAAATTGCCCTCTTTGAAAAGTGATTTTGGGATGGGCTCTTAGATTGAATTCATCAAATGAAGAAAAAGTACAGGACTTATGATTGAGGATTTGATATGAGTTTCAATATGTATATACCTACCAGAACTTTGTTCGGGGCAGGTCAATTAAACAATTTGCATAGAAAAAAAGCTATGATTGTTATTTCAAAAGGAAAATCTGCAAGAGCGAACGGTTATCTCGCAAGAGCAGAAGAACACTTGAAATTAGCAGGAATAGAAACTATTGTGTTTGACAAAGTTGAAGCAAATCCATTGAAATCAACAGTTATGGCAGGCGGTACTTTTGCAAAAGAAAACAGCTGTGATTTTATTGTCGCTTTAGGTGGCGGAAACTGTATAGATGCGGCAAAGGCAATTTCCGTTATGGCTACTAATGATGGAGATTATTGGGATTATGTATTTGGTGGAACGGGAAAAGAGAAGGCAATGGAACATAAACCACTCCCTGTTTTTCTAACGGTGATAGCCATCACAACAACAGCAGGAACTGGTTCCGAAACTGATCCATGGGCCGTTGTAACACATGAAGAAAATCACGAAAAAATCGGACTTGGTAACGACGACACGTTTCCGGTTTTGGCAATTATCGATCCAGAACTTATGATATCTGTGCCGCCGAAATATACTGCTTATCAAGGCTTCGATGCGTTATTTCATAGTGTAGAAGGGTATGTTTCTAACGGTGTCAATCTTATGAGTGACGTGTATGCAATTACAGCTATTGAAAATGTGGGGCGTAACCTGGTAAAAGCAGTTAAAGATGGGAAAAATTTGGATGCACGTGAAAAGGTGGCTTTTGGAAGTAATCCTTCTGGCGTGGTTGGGAGTGTAGGGCGTTGCACAAGTCAACATTCCTTGGAACATGCAATGTCGGCTTATCATCAGGAACTTCCGCACGGTGCAGGTCTGATCATGATCAGCAAAGCGCATTTACACATCTTATTGACAAGCATGTATGCGATGACAGGTTTGTAAGAATGGCAAAAGCAATGGGAATGAAGGATGCGAAAGAGCCGATGGATTTCATCACCATGCTGGTGAAATTGCAGGAAGAATGTGGTGTTGCAGACCTCAAAATGTCCGATTATGGCATTAAGCCGGAAGAATTTGAAACAATGGCTAAAAACGCAAAGGATACGATGGGCGGACTATTCCTTTGCGACAGGACCGAGCTTAGTATTGATGATTGCGTTGCTATTTACAGGGCATCTTACCAATAAAAATTAGAGAATTACAAAAATTTTTGACATTCAAGGAATTAAGCTTCATGAAAAATTTTAAAGGAGAGCAAAATATGGACAAATCAAACTTAAGTGAGAGTGTAATTTTCCCGAAAGGTGAAAAACTTCCGGAACAGTTTAGTAAGTATTTTTCAGGCAACGCATGGCTTAGCATGTTGGTGCCGAAAGATAATGAATTTAATTGTCCGATCGGTAATGTAACATTTGAACCAGGTTGTCGGAATAACTGGCATAAAGCATCCGGGAGGACAGATTCTGTTAGTAACAGGTGGACGTGGTTACTATCAGGAGGAAGGAAAGCCTGCACAGGAGCTTAATCCTGGTGATGTAGTAAAAATCGCTCCACATGTAAAGCACTGGCATGGAGCAACACCTGACAGTTGGTTTGTGCATCTTTCCGTTGAGACAAATATTAACGCAGGTCCGGCAGAATGGTTAGAACCCGTAACTGATGAAGAATATCTCGCTTTGAAAGAGAATGAAAATAATAATTTATGAAAGAGTTGTATTTTCTAAGGGGAAGATAATTATTCAATATAATATTCGACAATGGATAATCAAAGAGAACGTGAGTGGCAAGAAATGACGAATTTAATAGAAAAGAAATATCTGATAGCCTATTTTTCACGTGAGGGGAATAACTATGTTAGTGGCAAGATTGTGAATCTGCCAATAGGTAACACAGAAGTGGTAGCCAAGATGATCCAGGAAATGACAGGAGGCGATCTTTTCCGTATTAACACAGTAAAGTCTTATCCTGAGGATTATACGGAAACCACCAACGTGGCAAAAAAAGAACTGCATAATAATGCCAGACCAGAGCTTTCCAGACATGTAGAAAATATGGATTCTTATAATGTGGTATTACTGGGTTATCCTAACTGGTGGGGAACGATTCCGATGCCAGTGTTTACATTCCTGGAAAAATATGATTTTTCTGGAAAAACTATTGTTCCATTCTGTACGCATGAAGGGAGTGGGTTAGGCCGCAGTGAAAAAGATATAGAAAAACTTTGTCCGAAAGCAACGCTTTTGAAGGGGCTGGCTGTTCATGGTTCTCGTGTAAGTGCAGCGAAAAAAGATGTTGCAGATTGGTTGAATAAAATCAGTATGACCTTATGAACTGTTCGAGTCCACAGGACATCTATGAATCATTTAGCAAGGGGAGATAAAATGGCAAAACGATTAGGGTTTGGATGTATGAGATTACCACTTCTGGACAAAGATGATCAAACATCGTTTGACACAGAAACATTAAACAAACTGGTAGATATGTTTCTGGAAAGAGGGTTCACTTATTTCGATACAGCGTATACATACCATGGATTCATGAGTGAGGAAGCTATTAGAGAGGCTCTGGTAAAAAGGCATAACCGAGATGAATTTACTCTTGCGACGAAACTTCCACCCAGAATGTTAAAATCAGTGGAGGATCAGGATAGGATTTTCAATGAGCAATTGGAAAATTGTGGTGTTGAATTTTTTGATTATTACCTGCTTCACAATATTGGTGTGAGTGCTTATCAGCAGGCATGCAAATACGATACATTCGGTTTTGCTTTGGAGAAAAAGGAAGAAGGCAAAATAAAGAACCTGGGCATTTCTTTTCATGCCACTCCAGAACTGCTGGATGAAATTTTAACTGCACATCCGGAATTGGATTTTGTTCAATTACAGATCAATTACATTGACTGGGAGAATCCAGGCATTCAGTCAAAAAGATGCTATGATGTGGCAAGAAAACATAACAAGTCAATTTTTGTAATGGAACCCTGCAAGGGTGGAAATCTTGCCTTAGTTCCAGAAAAAGCAGAAGAACTGATGAAAGTATATAATCCGGAAGCTTCCGTTGCTTCCTGGGCAATCAGATTTGCTGCCAGTCAGGAAGGCGTCATGATGGTACTTAGTGGTATGAGTACCATGGAACAGGTACTTGATAATACCTCATATATGGCAGACTTCAAACCTCTTAACGAGGAGGAATACAGGATCATCAACCAGGTAATTGATATTATAAATGATAATACTGCGATTCCTTGCACAACGTGCAGATATTGTGTAGAAGGATGTCCTAAGAATATTGCAATACCGAATTACTTTGCATTATATAATAGTGCAAAGCGTGCTGTAACTGATAATATTTCAAGCCAGTTTGTTTACTATCTTAACCTTACTTCAACTCATGGTAGGGCTAGCGATTGCATAGACTGTAAACAATGTGAAAAGGCATGTCCTCAGCATCTGAAGATAACAGAGTATTTAAAAGATGTGTCAGCGGAATTTGATGCCGGGCCGGGATTGCCGATAACAAGATAATGATAAATGAGAATTTAACCGAACAATTTTCGGAACAAACTGACGGTTATGAGAAAGAGTTGTTTTGATAAATTACTATAACTAAAAATATGGAGAGAATTTCAATGAGTAAAAAAGTACTGGTACTGTCCGCTAGCCCGAGGAAAGGTGGAAACTCTGACCTGTTGTGCGACCAGTTTATTCTTGGAGCAAAAGAAGCCGAACACACTGTAGAAAAAATATTTTTGAGAGACAAGGAAATCAATTACTGCACAGGATGTGGAGCCTGTTATAGCATGGGAAAGGGCTGTTCTCAAAAAGATGATATGTCTGAAGTCCTGGAAAAAATGATTGCGGCAGATGTCATTGTAATGGCTACGCCAGTGTATTTCTACACGATGAATGGTCAAATGAAGACTCTAATTGACCGCACCTGTTCCCGTTACACAGAAATCAGCGATAAGGATTTTTATTTTATTGCGACTGCAGCCGACGATAGTAAGCAGGCTATGGAGAGAACATTTGAAGGATTCCGTGGATTTACTTCCTGCCTTGAAGGAGCAAACGAAAAAGGTGTAATTTATGGAACAGGTGCCTGGAATATTGGAGACATCAAAGGAAGCAAAGCTATGGAACAGGCATGTGAAATGGGAAAAACGGTTTGATCGAAGGATAAGACGATGAGCAGAGCAGAATCATGCGAAAATAGATTTGAAGATTATTTGAGAGGTCTAACTAAAAACTAATTTTTTCACTCATTCCGTGAGTGATTAGTCAATCAGTTACAAAAATTAACGGATGATTTATCGTAAAAAATAAACAGTCAATCAAAAAGTAGGGGACAAGTAAAACAATTCAAAAATTTAGGAGAATGAAAAATGTTATACCGAAAAATGCCAAAGAATGGGGACGAACTTTCGATACTTGGATTCGGATGCATGCGCCTTCCCGTAAAAGAAGACGGTAGTATAGATGAAGAAAGAGCCACCAAGCAGGTACGCTATGCGATCGACCAGGGAGTAAATTATGTTGATACGGCCTGGCCCTATCATATGGAACAGAGCGAACCTTTTTTAGGTCATGCTCTTGCTGACGGATATCGAGAGAAGGTTAAACTCGCAACAAAACTTCCTTCGTGGCTTATAGAGAGCAGAGAGGATATGGATAAGTTCCTGAATGCTCAGCTGGAGAAACTCAAAACAGACCACATCGACTATTATCTCATCCATGCTCTCGTTGGTGAACTGTGGGACAATATTGAAAAGCTGGGTGTAACTGATTTCCTTGACAAAGCCAAAGCTGACGGCCGAATAATTAATGCAGGTTTTTCCTTCCACGGCTCGGGAGAAGACTTCAATCGAATAGTGGATGCATATGACTGGGACTTTTGTCAGATCCAGTACAACTTCCTGGACGAAAATAACCAGGCAGGTACCAGGGGATTAGAATATGCAGCTTCAAAAGGCCTTGGAGTAATCATTATGGAGCCCCTCCGTGGGGGGAACCTCACGAATCCCGTGCCTCCTGCTGTAAAAGAGCTATGGGATAAGGCTTCGACAAAGAGAACCGCTGCAGAATGGGCTCTTCGCTGGGTATGGAACCATCCAGAAGTCACAGTTGTCCTCTCCGGGATGAACGAAGAAACACATATTGAAGAGAATCTTACAGCGACAGACAAAGCATACCCAAATTCTCTGACTGAAGCCGAACTGCAGCTAATAAAGAAAGTAGAGCAGAAGTACCGTGAACTAATGAAAGTAGGCTGTACAGGCTGCAGATACTGTATGCCCTGCCCGGCAGGAGTGGATATTCCATTATGTTTCGAAACGTACAACAACCTGTACATGTCCAACAATGCAGGCGATGCAAATTTCATGTATGCTGCAAGGCTGGGTGGTGTTCTAGGCGGAGAAACCGGATTTGCATCCCAGTGCGTACAATGTGGACGGTGCCTTGAGAAATGTCCCCAGCACCTTGAGGTCCCAACAATTCTCGAATCCGTTGTAGAAGAACTTGAAGGATCTGATCTGGAGGAGAGAGTTGCCATGGCAAAGCAGCTGTTCAAGAAGCAAACTTAAAAGTGAAAACAAATATAAGTGCCAAAGAAGCAAAATGAAGATATTGTCTAGGCTGATCTATTGAAAGATTAAACAATATTTCCATTTTTTGCTATTTGTCTTCAAGTTCAGTTAACTATACTCATCCAGCTTTAGAATTTTGAATTTTTACCTCAAATTGCAAAGCAACAACAGATAATTCTGAAAATCAAGCTTGTATAAGTATAGCGCGAAATTCTAAAGAGACTCCAAACGAATAAATTGTTATCTAACAACTTGGTATTTAAACTGTTTATTGCTAAAGCATCTAATTCTTCTAGGCGAAGGTTAATACATGGATCTTACTGACATACTTAGGGCTGTTAAAGAAGGAAAAATGGATCTTGAGAGTGCAGAGCAGCAGGCTCGAGGCCTGGGTTTTGTCTCCTATATGGATATAGCAAAACTTGATTCTCATAGGAAAAGCAGAACAGGAGTGATCGAGGCTATTCTTGCCGATTGCAAAGCTCCTGAAGACGTGGTAGAAATTGCGAGGGTCATGGTTGCAGAGAGTAAAAGAGCCCTAATTACGCGAGTTTCGCCAGAACATCTGGAAGCCTTAAAGCAGGCTTTCGGCCAGGATAAACTTGAGTGGAACAGCAGGGCCCGCACTGTTGTTATCCATGACGGCACGCCTGCCTCCAGAACCGGGGGTGTCGTAGGGATCGTTTCGGCAGGTACGGCCGATATTCCGGCTGCTGAAGAAGCCAGGGTTGTAGCCTCAGAAATGGGCTGTGAGACGGTTACGGTTTATGATGTAGGGGTTGCAGGAATTCACAGGTTGATTCCGGCCCTGCATAAATTGAAAGCCACGAGGCCCGGAGCAATCGTGGTTGCAGCCGGGAGGGAAGGAACGCTTCCCACAATAGTCTCAGGATTGGTTGACGTACCTGTAATCGGGCTTCCGGTTTCGACAGGCTATGGAGCAGGCGGCGGAGGAAAAGCTGCCCTGCTGGCAATGCTCCAGTCCTGTTCTACACTCGCAGTTGTAAATATTGATGCAGGGTTTGTTGCGGGAGCATACGCAGCCAGGATTGCAAATATGATTGCAGCTGCCTACACTCACGGTAAGGAAGACAGGACAGAGCATCAAGGAGAATAACAGAGAAATAAGGAATAAATTGATAAGGAATAAACCGAAACGCAGGAAAGAATCTTATGAAAGCACTTGTATTCAACCCTTTTTCAGGGGCAGCAGGAGATATGATCCTTGGATGCGCTCTCGATCTCGGGGCTGACCGAAAAACGGTTAAAGAACTGATAGAGGCTTCTGTCAACGTATCCGTGGATATAAAAAAAGTTATGAAAAAGGGGATAAAGGCCCTGGATGTCCGAATAAACGTGCCTGAAAAAGAGCCAGTCCGCACATATCCGGAACTCATAGATGTGGTAAAAGCTGCAAAACTGCCCTCCAGTGTGGAAGCGAGTGTACTTGATACCTTTTCGAAGCTGGCTGAGGCCGAAGCTTCAGTTCACGGGCAGCCTGACCTTGAGAAACTTCATTTCCATGAGGTTGGGCAGAGTGATGCGCTTGCCGATATAATCGGCTCTTCAGCAGCTATCCATTCCCTTAACTGTGATTCCGTTTACTGCACCCCTATAAACGTGGGCAGCGGAACAATAAAATCTGCACATGGAGTTCTGCCTGTGCCAGCGCCTGCAACCCTTGAGCTTCTCAGGAAAGGAAAATTCTATTTCATGGGGGGGACTGAGCAAAAGGAACTTCTTACTCCGACAGGGGCTGCAATTCTTGCTCACTTTGCAAGACCTCTTGAAGCTTTTCCTCAGGGCAGGGTAATTTCAATAGGCTATGGAGCCGGGGATTCTGATCTTGCCGGACCCAACGTGCTTCAGGGAATGTTGTGCGAACTTGATTCTTGCCTTATTCCGGATATAATTGAGGTTCTCGAAACGAATGCTGATGACGTGAGCGGAGAAGTCCTGGGTAACCTGTTCGAAGAATTGCTTGCTATGGGAGCAAGGGATGTTGCAATTCTCCCGGCAACAATGAAAAAAGGACGTCCTGCTCATGTTATTAAGGTCATTGCAAAACCAGAAGACACTGCAAAACTCGCTCGGAAAATCATTATCGAGACAGGGTCTTTGGGAGTAAGAGTGATCCCTACCCGGCACAGGTTGATGGCTGCCAGACGGATAGAACCGGTTAAATTTGAGGTAGAAGGGCAGGTATATGAGGCTGCGGTCAAGATTGCAAGAGACTCTGAGGGAATCCTGCTCAATATCTCTGCCGAGTTTGAGGACTGCAAAAAAATCGCAAAAACGAGCGGTATCCCTGTAAAAGAAGTTATGAGAAAGGCAGAGGAAGCTGCAAGAAGGCTTTTTTCCTGAAATTCTCAAGGCATGAGGTAAGTAAAAAAGTAAATAACGATTTACTAGGTTTTAAAATGAGTAAACGAAACTGGAAATAAAGCTGGACTGGAAATAAAGCTGGAAAGCAAAAGCCTTAAACTCTGAAGCTTTCACTTTTCATTTTATTTTGCTTGGAATCCAGCCAGGATTTAAAGTTTACCCATGGAATGCAGGAGTTCCGCATTCAGCACACTTGCCCCGGCTGCTCCGCGGATGGTGTTATGGCCCATTGCGATGTAGCGGATTCCTTCTCTTATACGGCCCACTGAGACGCTCATACCTTTTCCCATATTGCGGTCAAGGCGCGGCTGAGGCCTGTCGATTTCGTCTCTTACTATCAAAGGTTTTGCAGGTTCGGAAGGGAGTTCTTTCAGCCTTGGGTCAAAGTTCAGGAAAGCTTCCCTTACTTCTTCAGGTGTCGGTTTATCCCTCATTCCGGCCCAGATGGCTTCAGTATGCCCATCTATTACAGGGACTCTGTGGCAGGAAGCACTTACTTTCACATCTGCAGGCGTGATTTCGGAGCCATTGAACTCACCAAGGAGTTTTAAAGTTTCAGTCTCCATCTTCTTTTCTTCGCTTCCTATGTACGGGATTATATTGTCATAAATTGCCATTGCGGCAACTCCGGAAAAACCTGCCCCTGAGATCGCTTGCATTGTGGCTACCTGTATAGTTTCGAGTCCAAACTGCATAAGAGGCTTTAAGGTAACGGTCATGACAATTGTGGAGCAATTCGGGTTTGTAATGATATACCCGTCCCAGCCTCTCGCATCCTGCTGGACTTCGAGAAGCCCGAGATGTTCTGGGTTTACTTCAGGAATCACAAGGGGAATATCCTCTTCCATCCTGTAGGACGAGGCATTGCTTGCCACTGCAAACCCGGCTTTTGCAAATTCGGGTTCCACTTTCAGGGCAAGGTCTGCAGGAAGTGCCGAGAATACCACATCCGCATCTACGGCTTTCGGGTCTACCGGGACAACTTTGAGATTTTCAACGCTTTCCGGCATAGCTGTGTCTAATCTCCAGCCTGCGGCTTCTTTGTATGTTTTGCCGGCGCTTCTCTCGGATGCTGCAAGGGCTGTAATCTCAAACCAGGGATGGTTTGCAAGTGCTTCTACAAATCTCTGCCCGACAGCGCCTGTAGCGCCTAAAATACCCGCTTTAATTGCTACCATTTAAAAAGCTACCTCCGGAAAGATAAGAGTTATTGATAAAAGTGATTCATAAAACTGATGCATAAAACTAAATCATAAAAAGGAAAAAGAAAATTGGAATAAACAGATTATTCCAACTAATTACCGTTTTACTCTTCTACTTTAATTGCCTGGTTCGGGCATGCCTCTTCGCATGCACTGCACTCTACGCATTCATCGTTGTCGACTACTGCGAGTCCCTTCTCTTCATCAAGAGTAATTGCATCATTGGGGCATTCATCGACACAGGTTCCACATCCGGAACATTCATCTGCATTAACTGTTGCTGGCATATTTATTCACACTCCTTTTTGATTTTTCGATATATACCTGGAAATTAAATGGGTCGTTTTTGAAACTTCCATTGGATATCGAAAAATTTGGTCATAACGCCATTGACAAGACAACCATAAAAACTTATCGCTTTTTAGCAAAAGGAAGCCTTCTAAAATCAGGATGGAGTTAACCATCAGTCAACTAAAAAATATCATTGAAAATTATAAAGAAAGGGATAAATTAAAAAAAGTTTATCAACACACCGAATCGTGCATAGCAATTCCGGCATCAGTCAGGCGATACATTCCTTCTTCAATCTTCAGGAAACCTTCCTTTAGCAGGAAATCCATGTGGAACTTAAAAAAGAAATCATTTAATCCGGATTCTTCTTTTAATTGTTTTTCAGTCTTTCCAAAGATTCCAACAATCCGGAGGAGCTTTCTTCTTGCAGGATTTATGGAAATCTTTTCCATCATCATATGTTCCAGTTTGACAGCTTCGCCTTCGGTAGGCTCGCTTTTGTTGTCAAAATAAGCATCAAGTTCATCAATTTCATCGTTCATATCAAAACTCCTTATCTTTTTTCATTTGTTAAACTCAATCCTTTTTTAATAAGTTCCGAAAAGGATAAGTGTGATTGTAACTCTCTCAGTTAATTGCAGGTTTCTACCATAGCTTTAAGTTAGGTCTAAGTTTTAGCTTTAAATGAGTTTTACACTATTTTCATTCATCTTTCCTGTATATATTAATCCTGCATATTTGCTCAATTTCGTGTTCACTATGACTCTCACCATGACTATCAGTCTCATGCTCGTGAACTTCTTTTTCAAAATAAATCCCTGATTTTTCCAGGTTTTCCTCAAGAGTACTCTCAACAATCCCTATGAGTTTGTTTTTGGGGATCTTTGTAATTGCGGAAAGTAGCCTGAGTTCTGTGTTCTCACTTTCCCGATCCTGGAGAAGCTCTACCTGAGGTATTTCTTTAGAAGAGGTTACACTGCCCTTAACCACAGATTCCGGAAGTTTTATGGAAAGTTTTACATGCCCTACAAATTCAGGATTAATTTCCCTAATCTTCTCCTGAATGGTCTGGAGGTTTTCTTCTACGAAACGTACACTTTCCTCAGGACTGAAGTCCCACAATCCAAGGGTATAAAGAGCTGAGTAAGCCGAAACTTCAGAAAGCTCAATGGAATTTTTCATTTCCTGGAAAGGTTTTTTAAACCCCGGCACGGCGAGATGGAAAAGCAGCTTTTCGAATTGCTCATCTTGATGTTTTGCGGAAAATTTCAGAATCCGGGCTTCAGGGTTCATCACATGGAGCATCTTCTCAGCAGCCAGGACAGTTTCAACAGACGTTACATCGATCTTGTTTATGCAGAGAACTTCAGCGTCTTTTATCTGCGTCTCTATAAATCTCGGGATCTCTTTTGCCTCGGTCCCGAACCGACCAGGATCTATAAGGGTTACTATCGGGGCAAAGGAGAGCTCAGAGAGTCCCATTGTTTCGATTTCTTCTTTTATTTGCCCAGGGAAGGCGATTCCTGTCGGTTCGATAATAACAATGTCAGGCACAAACTCTTCCTCAAGGGTCTGAAGGGTATACTGCATGCTTATCCTGAGTGTACAGCAGATGCAGCCGCTTGTAAGCTCTTCAGTTACAATGCCAGGGCTTGTAAGAATATCCCCGTCAAGCCCGATTTCCCCTATTTCGTTTACAATAATTGCAGTCTTTTTCCCTGCATTACTGAGCTGCTTGCTGATTCTCAGTATAGTGGTTGTTTTCCCGCTTCCGAGAAAACCTCCTATGATCATAACTTTCATGTCTCTCTCCTTTTTTCGACAATAAAATTGTTTTTTAGGTGGTCAAGGGGTATAATCTATTTTATGATATATATAAAATTGGCAGTAAGCCCCTAGTCAATAGAGTCGCGGCGTAATGCAAACCTTTTGGGAAAAGGTTTGATCGAAAATCCCTAGCAACGTTTGAGTTTGAGAACCTTATCCCAAACCCTATCGGCGTGATCACAACCCTTTTGAAAAAAGGCTTGACCGAAAATGTTGCAATGAAAAACCTACCCCGAGCGATGGCGTGATCAACCAGCGCAACGGTTGCGGCTCAAGAGTTGCGGTTCAACAGGGCCAATTTATAAATTGAGAAACGGTTTTTCAATTACTGATGAGGACGAATTTAGAAAGTTTCAGTTTCTCTCCCGGCGGCTGTACCTCTACAATATGCAACCTGAATCAGAAAGAATTCCAGACTAAATTTAAGTAAAAGATGGATCTAGGTTAGGCTCTTTTTCATGGCAAGAGCGGTCGGTCGGATATGTGAGGTGATTCGAAAGAAGACCAGTAATATGATTTTAATATTGAAAAATAGGTTGCGTTCTCATCAAAGAACCTGGAAGTTCCGAAAGGTTTTAAGAGATTTTGTATATGTGGGAAGAGATACTGAGGTACTGGACTCACGGGTTGCGAGTTTTAATTGATTCTCTTTCCGTTTTATCCCTTACTTGTGGAGTAGATATTAATGAATGGGGTGTTAAAGGGATGAGAACGCAATTCTTACTATGCTCTTACAGTATATAATATTTTTAACACAGAATGTTATTTAATTATCCAGATATTAACATATCATTATAATTCTAGTTCATTGTTATAAGCTTATATGATTGTTATAACACTATCTTATGCCTGTATAAGTGGGGGGCTTCGCACCTTATTTTATTCTGTTAAACTTGAGGTATAATTGAGGTATAATTGAGGTATAATTGATATCTATGTGATAGAATATTTTCCAGGCTATATGTGAAAAACCAGTTCTAAAGAAAAATGAAATTATCTGTTGAACCTGAATTTTTCAGGTTTAAGGGGATAAATTTAGGGTAAGGGCTAGGGTAAGATCCTGAAAATTTTCTTCTGGTTTTGAATCGGCTGGAAACAACTTAATTTATATCAACAGAATAATTTATATATTTCTTAGTAAAGATGAGAGAAAATAAAGGAGCTGCAGAACTAGATTTATTTCAAAATCACTTAGTGATTGATTTCTTGTAATCATTTTGTAGTCACTCTTAGGAGCATTTACATGCAAAGCAATCTAATTTCGCCGGAAATGAAAGCTTTCCTTATTTCCATAGGTTCGGTTTCCGTAGATTCCTCCCTTATCCCACGGGCTCGGGGTTCGACTGCAGGTCCGGGGGCAGGTACGAGTTCCGTTTTTTTCAGGTCGGGAGAAAAACGGGTAAGGCTCAGCATAAATAAAGACTCTCCGCTTTCGATTCTGAAAGTTGAAGGCGAAGGAAATGTTGGGGTTTTTTATCAAGGAAAAGAGCTTGTGCGGGGAAAACTTGAGCATGCCCCTGCACACTGCCCTGATCAGGCTTTTATAACCCTTTGTGAAAAATGCGTGTTTGACTGCAAATACTGTCCTGTGCCCAAATTGCAGGGGCATGTTAAGAGTGAAGAAGAAGTCCTGAGTATAGTTGATGAGGTTTTGCGGGCAGGAAATCTGAAAGCTATTTCCCTTACTTCGGGCGTTGAAACCTCAATAGAAGGAGAGGTTGAGCGTGTGCTCAAACTGCTTCCTGCTCTCAAAAAGTACAATGTCCCCATTGGAGTCTCGGTGTACCCTACTGAAGGGTGTTCCAGAAAATTCTATGAAGCAGGAGCTTCTGAAGTCAAGTACAATGTTGAAACTATGGATCGGGATATCTTTAAAAATGTTTGTGGGGATCTTTCTCTTGATTATATCCTGGATAGACTCAGGGAAGCTGTGGAAGTTTTCGGGAAAAACCGGGTTTTCAGTAATTTTATAATAGGGCTTGGGGAAAGTGACGATTCTGTAAGAAATGGAATCGAGACCCTTGCACAAATGGGAGTAATTCCTGTCCTGCGGCCGGTAAACCCGCATCCTCTGAGGGCCGGAGATTGCTTTACGGAACGTCCGTCTCCTGAGCGTCTTTTAAAGCTTGCAAAGCTTGAAGCCGAAATTCTCAAGAAATACAGGCTCGATCCAGAGCTTGCAAAAACGATGTGCCTGAAATGTACAGGCTGTGACCTTGTTCCCTTTGTTGATTTTTAATTTCTACTACTTTTTTATTTTTCCTTTAAAAGTTTGATTTTTTTTTCAAAGAGTCCGTCTTATATAGGACTCATGCATTTGAGTCAAAAAATCAAGTACAATAGACGTTTTTGCTAAATCTGTATTTTAGGCAATAAAAGGTTTAATGTATTGATTCCCATTTCAGCCACATAAGTCCTGCTTTTAATTCTTCTAAGAGAGACCCCATTATTTCTACTGGAAACTTCCATGGGTTAATTTTTTATTACTATTGATTATTTCATTTTTTTTCTTTTTATTTCATTTCTATATACTTTTTCAATTTGCCCTATGAGTTTTAGTTTTTATGTGAAAACGATCCTGTTTTCTTTTCTGATTTGATTTTTAAAAGTTCTGGAGCACTTTTCTATCCAACTCTATCTCTTATAACTCATTTACAATTCGCTTACTGTGTTCAAATATTTGTTTTCTTTCTCGCATTCATTCTCATATTTTTATTTTCGTTCTTGGAAATTTCAGTACTCCATTATTTCCACTGGAATCTATGGGTTAACAGCCGGTTTTTCCTGGAGTATATACATACACCTGAGTTAAATTCAGGCTTTTTCAAGCAAACGCAAAAATGTCTCAAAAAGTGTTATGCCGTGTAAAAAATACTTTTTCTTATTCTACATTTTTTCATTTATCATTCGATCCTGCGTATAGCGCGTGGGATGATTTTGGGTTAATTTGCTCTTGTAATGTTCCTGAGAATTATTTGTTAAATTATTACTTTCAGGGGCGTAGAATAAAAAGAAATAAAACTGTGACTTTTAAGACGGTAACTTCAAAAAAGAAAATCAAATTCTGAGAACGAACAAAGAAACTTTAAAAAGAGACCTTACATATTTGATTTTGAAAAGAAAATTCAACTTAGATAGATTTTAAAAGGTTAGCAGCTTAAAATACAGATATCGAGTAAAGTTTTGGAAATGACAAGAAATGAATAATATTAGTGAGTCCAGGGCATGAAATTTAAAGTTTTTAACCCGGAGTTTTTTCTTTTTGAGATCTATTAAGTCTTACTCACGCCCCTTATTATATTCATTATGTGTATTTATCTATAATTTTGGAGATGGCATCTCTATAAAAAATTGTAACCCGTTCATTTCCACTGGAAAGAGTGAAATTGGACCCCCCTTACCTTCTTCTTTCGGTCTGATTTTAAATTTCACTTTTATTTCCGGGTAAACTTTAGCTTTTATTTTTACATCAGGCTTTTTAACCTTCAGGCTTACCTTCCCAACTTCGATAATTCTTCCGCGCTTACGCCCTCGTGAACTACTTTTGCAATTCTTCGGACAAGGCCTGTAGGGTCCTGGGCCTGGAAAACATTTCTTCCTATGGCAACGCCCTTTCCTCCGGCTTCGAGAGACCCTTCGATCATTTCCAGCAATTCCTGTTCAGAATCCATCTTCGGACCGCCTGCGATGATTACGGGTACAGGGCATCCTTCAACTACCTCTTTAAAAGTTTCAGGGCTTCCGGTATAGTTTGTTTTGATTATATCGGCTCCAAGTTCGGCTCCAATTCGGGCCGCATGCTTTACGACATCCACATCATATTCAGAGCGGACCTTTTTTCCGCGCGGGTACATCATTGCAAGGAGCGGTATTCCCCATTCGTCGCACTTTCCTGCCACGTATCCTAGTCCCTGTAGCATCTCGTACTCATCTTCAGCCCCGACATTCACATGAACCGATACAGCATCAGCTCCGACTTTTATAGCCTCTTCTACGGTTGTTACCAGAACCTTATGGTTTGGATCAGGAGCAAGGGAAGTTGAAGCTGAAAGATGTATTATAAGACCAACATCATGCCCGTATCCACGGTGTCCGTATTTTGCAAGCCCCATGTGCCCGAGTACGGCATTTGCCCCGCCTTCTGCAACCTTGTTTACAGTTTCCTGAAGGTTTTTAAGTCCTTCAATCGGACCTGCACCAACTCCGTGGTCCATAGGAATAATAATAGCATTGCCGGTATTTCGATTGAATATACGCTCCATCCGTACAGATTTACCTATAATGTTCATAGCCTGCATATTACGAATCAGATAATATATACTTTATTGGTATATTTCCTAAGAACTCAAATATCAAATTTTCTTCTATTTACTTTTTTAAAACTCTTTTTTCACTAATGAAAGGTTGAAAAAACTTCAAAATATAAAATAAAGCTTAAAAACTGTAAAATAAAGCTTAAAAAACATAAAATAAAACTTAAAAAATATTGAGTAAAGTTCAAAGAGCTTTTAAAAAATCCTAGAAAAGTCTTTGAGGCCTTATTCTGTATTTTCGTTTTGGTAGATTCCTGAATACCCTTCTTCCACTTTCGCATCCAGGGTATAGAATAAAAGCTGCATAATTCGGGCGTCTTTCTTCAGCTTGAAGCCTGCCGAGTTGTAGACTACCAGCATTGACTCGCTGCGACCCCTGTACCCTGCATCCCATACCGCGGTTTCAAGGGTAGCTCCACAGCGAATAAGGGTTGACCGTGGCTTTGCAATCGCAGCCAGGTTCATGGGAATATTTACGATTTCATTAAATAATACTTTATAGATTCCCTTGGATAAGTAAATCCAACCATCACTCCCGAATTCAAGAGTTTTTCCATCTGGAAGCTTTCTTTCAGAATTGTCAAAATCTACAGCTCCAGAACCTTCTATTGTTTTTATCTCTTTGAGGGTAAGTTCAAGTCCGTTAGGCTGGATCTGGGTTTCTATATCAACGGCGTTTTCAAGCAAAGAGGGCTTTGCCTTTATAAGTTTTCTCAGTTCTGTGCTGGATAGAAGCGTCATCGGAAATGTAATTGAAAAGATTCTTTATTACTGTTTCGGATTCCCTCTTTCTGAAGTTTCTCTTTTCCTGTCTTTATTTTTTATTATATCATTAATATTATTCTCTTTTCTATTTTAGACGGGTATTTATGAAAAGGTTTATTGTTCTCAGGTAATAACCACACCTGTCGAGATTTTCATATTAATAATCAATTGGGTTTGATAAATGGCTTATGAGAGGCTTCTAATGATAGCAAAAAGACCTACTGCATACATTATTTTCTCTGTGTTTTTTATATTCTTATTAACAGGCTGTGCCCTGGCTGCCACGGACAGAATGCAAGGTATTTCCACAGAAGAGACCTCATGGAACTACTCTCAGGAAATTTTGATCACTGAGAACGCCGGTAAAACTCTACAAGGGTATCCTATCCTTGTTCGTTTAAACTCTTCGAATTTTAATTTTTCAAAGGCAAAAAGTGACGGTTCAGACATTCGATTCTCTTCCGAGAATAAAACACTTAATTATTGGATTGAGACTTGGAAGCCTGAAAATGAGGAAGCTCTTATCTGGGTCAGGCTTCCATCTCTCTCTGCAAACCAAACCACTAAAATCCTCATGAGGTATGGAAACCCCGGAGCTGAAGCTGTGAGTAGTGGAGAGAATACATTTGACTTTTTTGATGATTTCGAGGGCAACAGCCTTAACGAGTTTCGTTGGAATGTTGAAAATGAAGGAGGAGGCCTGGTTGAAGTTAAAAATGGAATATGTAACGTTTCAGCTCCGAGTCCTCATGTTCATGATTTCTCTATGGTTTACAGCAAAAACAATTTTAACATCAATTCTATGTTTGTGGTCAAAAGAATGAAGGTTACCACAGGTGAGGATGATAGAGGGCCTTCACTGCAGCAAGGTTTTGTAGACCAGATTGACAGCAGAAGCAATGAAATCAAACATGAGACCGAATTTGCTAATGAAAGCCGAGTGGGCCTGGAAACAATTTACGAGAAGCAAAAGAGCACTTTCTATGATCTTACTGATGTTAGTGTTCCTGAAGGAGAATGGTATGTCTCAGGAATTGCCTGGTATGAAGAGAGCAATGCTCCCAAAGTATCCTGGTTTAAAAATGGTATCCGCGACTCTAAAATGGATTTTGCCTCTAATGATTCCGTAACCAATCTCCCGATGCATATTTATCTATATGCTGCTTCTTACAAGGATTCCTCAAAAAACACAGGCTGTATGGCAGTTGATTATGCGCTGGTTCGAAAATTTGTAGGAACCGAACCAATGGTCAAGGTTATCTCAGCTCAGGGAGAAAATAGAATTTCTTTAGAAAATGGTTCCGTAAATAACTCTAAAGACTTTTCTGTAAACAATTCTAAAAGTGATTCTCTAAACAATTCTAAGAGTGAATCTGTAAATAATTCTGAAAATGTCTCTGAAAATAAATCTGAGGACATTTCCGAGCCTGGGTCCAAGTTGAATTCTGAGACCTCTACTTTCGAAGGAGCGGCGCAGGTGCAGGAAAATCTGAGCCAGAATGATACCAGTGCCTCAGAGTCTAAATTCCCTAAATACAATGTCGAGATTTCCGGAATCAAGCTTTCTTCCCCTTACAATTTCGATTTCTCTACACTTACAAAAGAGCTCAACTCTTCAGGCATAAATACGATTTTTCTCAGTGTAAACAGCGAAGATATATGGCAATACGAGCGCTTTGTGAAAATGGCTCATGAAAATGGAATTTCCGTACATGCCGTGCTCCTGGAAGATGTAAATTGCACAAAAAAAGGAGCTGGTAACCTCTGCCAGAATACTCTGGACGCAGTACTTGATTATAATGAAAAGTCCCTTGCTCCCTTTGATGGGGTCGATATATACGTAAACTCTTCTGCCTGGGAAAGCCCTGAAGAAAGCGCGATCGATTACAGGAAGCTGTTTGAAACCGCCAATAAAAAGGCCGAAGAAAACGTATCCATCTCAGCAAGCCTTCCGCTTAATTATACTGCATCGCAAATCAAGGAAATCACTCCTTTTGTTGATTCCTTCGTTATCAGGGCTTATCCCGGCGAAACTGAAGAGCTTAACACCGTTTCAGGTATTGTTGACGTCGTTGCCCTCGAAATGGGAGAGATAAGAGGCGCTGGTTCAAGAGGAATAATAGAAATTTCTGTGAAAGAAGGCTTTAAGGATAAGTATTCAATACAGCAGCTTTTTGCCGGCCTCGCAGATTATTATTCAGATGATTCGGCTTTCCTAGGAGTCTCGGTTTTCAACTGCGATACCTATAAAGAACTGCCTCAAACACAGCCAGAAGAGAAGGAGTCTCCAATTCCTGGATTTAACGTCCTCTCAGTGATTCTTGCGGGGCTTGGAGCTTTTTTCTTCTTAAAAGTAAAGAGAAATTAAGAGCCTATATAAAAGTCAGTAATGCATGTTGAAAAGTTACTAGGACTTACGCAGTTGAACTGAGAAATCAATAGTACTAAACCTTCAACTGCCTAAAATATGTATTTAGACGTAGCGTCTATTGTGCTTGGTTTTTCACCTCCAATGTGTAAGTCCTAACCTCATCATTAAGGTATTCTCCCAGAATACCTTTTCCAGTAACCTTTCAGTGTGTAAGTTTTCAAAAAAAGCAGGAAGTAGGTTCGTCAAATACATAAGCAATAAGGTTATGACGATCAAGATGAGTTGCGGATTCAGAGATGGGTGAGAGTCATCAAGGTAAGATTGGAGGAGATTTTACAAAATTCATTATGAGATGAACTTTTAAAAAAGAATATATTGTAGAAGTTTATTGGAAAAAATAAGATGATAACCATCAAGTCATATTATTTCGCGACTTATCGGTGTAACTGAAAACCAGCGTACATTTCGAAGTGGAATATGTCGGTTTTTGTTGTCATTCAACATCATCCATAGAAGATCTAAACCAAATCTAACTTCTGTGCAGTCAAATGACTCATAATAACCATCCATCCACCTGACATTTACTTTTATATTAGTCATATAGCCGAACCTCCTTATCACATTCTTTTATAGCATCAATAAGCAGGAAACCATTGATGATAATCCAACAAATTAGTGAAGCAGCCAAGTTACTTACATTATTAACTTGTACTGTGTAAAGTCCATATTCATTTAGAGATACTTTTATGAGTTGCATTTTCCAGTAGATATGGAAAGGAAAAGAATCTGCCACTCTAACTATATTGAAATCCAAGTAAAAACCTGGACGTCGACAAATTTCGATATTGTTCTTCTGTTGAATTTATGTTTTTATTTCATCATTTCTTGTACCTTTCGAATGTCAGCTATAGCTTTTTTCTTTAACTCGGTCATCTTTTCCTCATTAATTATTTCATTTTCCATCCATTGCGTTAGTATCTCCATTCTCATTACCATAACTTTCTTTTTCTGTTCTTCAGTTAGAAGTCCCCACATTTCAGTCATAAGTTCCACAATAGCAGGCATCGCTCCAGCATGCGTCATTGTGTGCGTTCCCATTGAATGTCCTTTGTCCATGTTTACCTACCCCTTTAATGATATTCATAAAACAAAATTTTGATAATTTCTGCGATACAATTATTATTTTTAGAGACTTTTTTATCTCTTCTGGAACCACCAAACTTTACCATCGATCCCACTAGCGATTGACTGCAATCAATCAAAAGTGCAGAAAATAATAGAAAGTCTCGATTTCAAATTGTACCACCTGATGATTAGTATTCAAGGAATATAATATTAGAAGAAAAATAAATACGAAATGAGTAATAATTAAGTTGATCCCAAAACTCAAAACTACTCCTTAAATCTCAAATGTAGTTAATCAATCGAGTTTCGGATCTCAAAAAAGGTCTGGAAACTGATATTGATGTAGCAATTATGTTGGTTTTGGGATGGTCTCATTAAAAAAGTCAAAAATCATAGTATGCCTGACTCAAAAGAATAAGGCTGCTCGGAAGAGAAGTTTATATTATGGCAAACCTTTGAGCAGAAACTTAATTTCCAAAAATATATCTATCCATATTCTTCAATCTTAGGACTTACGTACTTGAAGTACAAAATCAAGCACTTTCGGCATTGTGACTTGTTTAGTGTTTTAGACAGTTGAAGGTTTAATGCTATTGATTTCTCAGTTCAACCGTATAAGTCCTATCCTAGACAAAGATCTTTTTTGAGAATTAGTAATAAGTTGTTTTATATTCGATAATTTATATAATTATATACACATATTTGCCTTTAGTCGAATGTGAAATGGAAAATTGAATTGTTATAATAAAAGAAATCCGATCTCAAAGAGACATTGATTGTGGATATTTGCTGCAGCCGCATTGAACCGGTGCTTTAAATGAAAGAAGCAATGCACTCCAGTCAGCTCCGGTAACAAAGTTTCTTCCCAAATACGAATTAATAGAGGGTGAGCTTGTACACATTCAATAAATTATATCAGTGCATTTTCCAAACAGGAGAACTTCCTTCTTTGTAGGGAAAGGCAATTTTCTCTTTGGCTCTGGTTTGTTTTATATGTACAAAAATATTCTGGAAGAAAAATCCTGTGATTCAGGATGAATAAATCTCTTTAACTGAGCCTATACCTGTATCTGGAGCAGGCATAGTGATAAGGCCCAAATGAATAAAGGAGATGGAATATATGGAGCAACCAATTGGTACTGGGTCCAAAACGGAGTTAGAAGTATCGCAAGCACCCTGGTGGTCTATACTTCTGGAAGGGATTATTGCTATTGTTATAGGTATATTCCTCTTATACGAGCCTATAGCAACTACTATTCTGTTAATACAACTCCTGGCCATTTTCTGGCTAGCAGAAGGAATTGTTGCTGTAATAGGAGCGCTGATATTTACGAAGGACGGGAAATGGAAGCTGCTTTCAGGCATTCTGAGCATTATTGCAGGAGTTGTCATACTAATGTACCCTATCATCAGTCCTTACATAGTTCTTAAGCTCCTCATTGTCTTCATAGGAGCATTAGCTATTATCAACGGTGCTGTGGTACTTACCTCAGCACTTAAAGGAGGGGGGTGGGGTACGGGTATTCTTGGCGCTCTTACCATAATCCTTGGTTTGCTTCTGCTGACTAACTCTCTGGCAGGAGTCCTGATCCTACCCTGGATATTCGGATTTTTCCTTATTATCGGGGGAATTGGAGCAGTTGTCTGGGGAATAAAAATACGAGCCTGAATACGGAATTTTGCGGGAAAATTTTCCGAACTTCCACAAAAACTTATAAATTTTTTTGAATAAGAGAAATCTTTTTATGTTAGTCAAACATTTATTCTTTTATTACATTGTTTAAAATTTGAACTTTTTAAACGTTTGAACGGGGGTTCTAGCATTAAAATTCTTGGATTGGTGGGTAGTCCTAATATTAATGGAAACACCGCAAAGCTTGTAAACGCAATTCTTGATGGAGCTACCGAAAACGGTGCAGAAAAAGTAATTTACAATTTAGCCTCTCTAAGTATTAAAGGCTGTGACGCCTGCTGCAGATGCCAGGAGTCAGGCTGCTGTGCAATAGACGATGACATGCAGGAACTTTACAAAGAGATCCAGGCTGCAGACACTGTTGTACTCGGCTCTCCTGTTTACATGTGGCAGATGACTGCCCAGACTAAACTCTTAATCGACCGCCTGACCGCCTTCTTAAGGCCTAACTTTTCGAGCAGGCTTGATAATAAAAAACTGATCCTTGTTTTTTCCCAGGGCAGTTCGGACAGGGATGCCTTCAAACCGTATTTTGAATACACAGCCGGACTTCTCTACTATCTCGGCTTTGATGTCTTGGAAACCGTTATTGCGGCGGGCACGGATAAGCTTGAAGTTTCATTCAGGCCCAAGCTGCTTGAAAAAGCAAAAGAGCTCGGAAAATTGGTCTCGACTTCCCCTCTTTCTGATCCTGAGTTCAGAAGAGCCGAGTCAAGCATGATTCCATTTCTCTGATTTTCTCGTCTTATTTTCTTTTTATTTTTGGTTTTTACTACTTTAACCTTTTTCACTCAATTTAAACTTTCTTTTTCCTTTTTAAACTTTATTTCATTCTTTCAAACTTCATAAAACTCGCCTGGGTATTCTACAATCCCTGCTGATCTTTCAAGCGTGCCTTCCTTTTATTCCAGTGTCATAAACGCTTCAACAGGTGCGCCGAAGGGATCTGTGATTCCCTAGGCATTTGCCTGCCTAAACCCGAATTTCGGATACTATTCAGGATGCCCCAGCGCTATAATGGAATAGTATCCTAGCCGCTTGCAGGCTTTTATCACTTCTCATATGAGTTCGCTTCCTATTCCCTGCCTCTGGAACTCAGGCAAGACTGCAACCGGGGCAAGTGAAATCGTCTCTTTTTCTATTCCTTCCTCTAATTTGATTACTACAGGGAAAAAGAGAATATGCCCAGCTATTTTTCAGTCAACTTCAACTACGAGTGAAAATTTTGGAATAAATTTTGGTTTTTTCCTTAGATTTTCAACGAGCTTTCCTTTATTGGGCCGCCCGAAGGCAAGATCGCTTACTTCGGTTATTGCCAGATAGTTAGAAGGATTTTCGAGGCGATTGTTCTTACCATCAGCTTAAAAATCTGGATATACTTATCTGATACTTTTATTTGACAGTAAAAATCTTATCTCGAATTCGAGAAGGTTCTCAACAATTTTTATAAAATTACCGATCTATACGCTTTTTTTAGCAGAATTTATATGTTTGAGAGATTCATTTAAAGAAAGTTTAAGGAAAAATGAATTTCATCTGAGTTTATAATTTTACACTTCCCCCAACCTTTCCCTCTAAAATCTGTAAAACGGAGCTCCATTTATGATCCCCTTTTTCAGTGCAGGAAAACTCGCGTTTGGAAGCATTAAAAGTGCAAAGCTGCGTTCGACCCTTACAGTGCTTGGAATCGTTATAGGAGTTGCAGCCGTAATTGCAAATGTGTCCCTTGGGGCAAGTTTCAACCAACATTTTACGAATGAAGTAACCAATATAGGGTCGAACTTCATTTATATTCAGGGGATGCAGCCCAAGCTTTTTTATGACAATGAGTTGAAGATTGTTGAGGGCACGCCCGGGATCTCGGGAGTTTCGCCTTTGAAGTCACAAACTGCAGAAGTCACGTACATGTCTGAAACCAAAAATATTATAGTTAGCGGTATCGGAAAATCTTATGACGAGGTTGCAAACACAAAACTTCAGAAAGGGGACTTTATCACTGACAACGATGGATATGTGGCGGTTATCGGGCACAAGGTTGCAAACGAGAAATTCAACCGAAATATCTCAGCCCGGAACTCCATAAACATAACCTTCAGGGTCGGAGAAGACGAAAAAGTTACAAAGACCTTTAAAGTTAAGGCAATAATTCAGAATCCGGAAAATACTGTTATCCAAGCGTACAACGATAACGAAGCCGTTCTTATCCCAATCGACGTCATGAACGAGATTCTTGGAGAAAAAGATTATGGCGGGGTTTTTGCAATGGCTGATGATCTTGCAACAGTTCAGGAAACCTCGGATGAAGTCGACGAGCGCCTTGCCCGAAA
Source organism: Methanosarcina sp. UBA5 (assembly GCF_002505485.1). GTDB lineage: Archaea > Halobacteriota > Methanosarcinia > Methanosarcinales > Methanosarcinaceae > Methanosarcina. Next base: position 57,953 of record NZ_DAVG01000114.1, read on the forward strand.
TTTCGGGATTTCTGAAAGGGAACTGGAAGATAAAGATTCCCGTCCTTATATTATAATCAATCAGGCAGAAGTATTGGAACAGACGAATATGATGGCAGCAGCCCTAAGCTCTTTCCTGACGGCCGTTGCGCTAATCTCATTGCTGGTCGGCTCAATAGGGATCATGAATATTATGCTTGTAAGCGTAACTGAAAGGACAAGGGAAATTGGAGTGCTAAAATCCCTGGGATTTACAGGCTTTGATATCCTTTTCCTTTTCATGGTTGAATCAATCCTGCTCGGAGTTTTTGGAGGCCTCCTCGGGAGTACAGTAGGAATCGCAGGCGCATACAGTGTTGAAACCCTCCTCAAACTGCCTGTTGTCTTTCCTTTCAGCCTTATGGCAGCAGGATTCTTTGTGGCCGTTCTCGTAGGCTTTGTCTCAGGGGTTTACCCGGCAAGAAAAGCCGCAAAAATGAAGCCTGTAGACTCACTAAGGCACGAGTAACCCAAGTTCCACTTCCCGAGTTCCATTGCCCGAATCCCGTCTCGGGAGGAAGGGCTCTTTTCGTTACGCTACGCTTCGTTCAAGAGGGCTGAATATGGGTAAGAAAAACTGTTTTTCAATTATTTGAGCAGAATGATTTATGTGGGATATACTGAACTACACTTCAAAAAGTCAATTTTGCAAAAAAATATCTTTTATGGGTTATTTACAATTTTCATTTTGCATGAAGAATTTAATTCTCCAATTTATATAATTATAGTTTGTCCTTCCATTCCAATTTGTGAATCTACCATGGACTTAACTTCCGAATTCGTAATCGATCTTTACTGATTCGAAAAATAGTAATATCTCCGGAACAACTAACTTATATGCAAAGGGGGTTTGCAACTGGCACAAAAAGCGATTAAAAAATCTGAAGAAGAATGGAAAAAGGTACTCACGCCTGAGCAATATCACGTCCTGCGGCAGAAAGGTACGGAAAGGCCCTTTTCTGGTAACTTTTATTATAATAAGGAAAAAGGAGTTTACACCTGTGCAGCCTGCGGGCAAGAGCTTTTTTCTTCAAACACCAAATTTGAATCTGGATCCGGCTGGCCAAGTTTCTATGATGTGATTTCGAATGATAAGGTAAGGCTCAAAGAAGACACCAGTTATTTCATGAACAGGATCGAAGTAATCTGTTCCCGGTGTGGAAGTCATCTGGGTCATGTCTTTGAAGACGGACCTGCACCAACCGGGAAACGCTATTGTATCAATTCCGTTTCTCTTAATTTCAAGAAAGAAGAGGAAAAAGGCAAGAAAGGCGAAGAAAGAAAATGAGAAGGAAAGTAAGAAGAGTAAAAGGTAATATTCGAGTAAGTGGAATCTCTATGACTTGCAGATTTAAGAATTTGGGAGAGGAGGTTCAGGTAAAACTTGAAACTGGATAAACTGGATAAGAAACAGATAGAGGTAATCGGTTTTTTAACTTTTTTAATATTTTACCTTTTAGTTTTCAATCTGCTGTTTTTAGTTAAGGGATCAGATCTTCCTATCTATGTCCCTGGGACACTCATTTTTGCCCTCTTCGGATACTGGCTGGGGGGAATCCTGTACGAGAAGTATTTAAAATGAAAATTTGCTCGAAAAATAATAAAACTATCACAGCCTAACATATATCTATATAGATATTTTACTGAACTTTGTTTTTCATAATATTTATCATAGATTATAACAATCTATTAAATAGATGTTAAAAGCAATTATTTTTGATGTGGATGGGGTTCTTGTAGACTCCATGCGTTTCCAGGCTGACGCCTGGGTTAAAGCCTTCAAGGAAGTTGGAATTACCATCACCAGAGAAGATATTTACGAGCTGGAAGGCTCAAACAACAGGAGGTTAATCAAATCAATTTTTGAAAAGGCCGGAAAAGAGCCTGAGCCCTGGCATTTAGAGCAACTGCCTGAAAAGAAACGAGAAGCTCTCGAATTTGATCGGATAAAGCCCTTTGAAGGTATACTGGATTGTCTAAAAGCGTTAAAACGACACTTCAAGCTCGCTCTGGTTTCCGGGTCACATACTGATACAGTAAATAAAGTTGTGAATAAATATTTCTCTAACTATTTTGATGTCATAATTACTGGGAGTGACCTTGAGCGTGGAAAACCGGATCCTGATCCTTATCTCAAAGCCCTTGAGAATCTTTACCTGACAAAAAACGAGTGCATAGTAATTGAAAATGCACCTCTAGGGATAACTGCCGCCAAGAGGGCAGGGCTTTACTGTGTTGCAGTTGCGAGTATGCTCGAGCCTGAAAAGATAGAGCATGCGGATCTCGTGCTCGAAGACCATGCTGCCCTTCGTGGTTACCTGAAGAGCCTCATTCCAAAGTGATATGGTTTTTCATGATTTTTTTCTTCACTCAGCCGGATTTGCAGAAATATTACAGAAACTGAAAAGGTTTTTCATAAATTTTTCTCATTAACTCTTTTTCAAGTATTTCTCTTACAGCACGAGGCCTGTCCAGTTCTCTGGCAAGTCTTCGCAGTCTTTCGGTTTTATTCCTGTATCCCTCTTCTTCAAGGACTTCCCGAATACATTCAAGTACGATCTCAGGAGGTGTGGAACAGCTGATAATCCTTCCATAACCTTTCTCCTCAATTACTCCAGCGTTATTCTCCTGCTCGCTATGTCTCTGTAAGGAAAAGAAAGAATAGAGATTCCGGATCTCAGGGCTTCCATAAACGAAATTTGCTAATTTTAGAACGGATAACTTTTGAAGTCATGAAGATTAAAAGAAGAAAGTAACATGGGGAAGTTATGTAAACTTCTTATTGATGGCACGGTTTTTGATCTGTTCGTATATTTTTTTGTCCCACGCTACTAATTATCGATACTACTCTCACATATATATGTTTTTTCTTTTTTTCTATGTAATTATTAAATTAAATATATCCTTATGCTCTGAAAATATATTATTTTATTCCTCAAGTTTAATTGAACTATCTTTAGATATAGATTACTTTATTTAATTAATATTGTTCTTTATATTACTTTCCTTTTTGATCAGTCTATTAACTAGAGAACATCCCGCCCGAATTCCACAAGCCTTTTTAAATAACTGCTTGCCCGCAAGCCTTTTCAAAAAAGGCTTGAGCGAAAACCCCTGGAGACGTTTGAGTTTGAGGACCTTCTCTCCAAAACCCTATCGGCGTGATCAACCGGCGCAACGGTTGTGGCACAACCCTTTTTAAAAAAGGCTTGACCGAAAACATTGTGCCAGTGTGATCAAGAGGGGAAACACTTGTGAGTATAAATTATGTAAATCAAAGTCAAGCGTTTACGTGCAAAATTAAATTACACAGGAGCAGAAAACAGGAGGAAACGGCGAAAACATACAAAACAAGTTAAAGACAGCGAGAAATATTAAGGATTTTGCGAACTCAAAACATATCTAAAAAAGAAAAAAGAGAACCGGAGGGTTCGGCTTAGAGGCCGTAGTTCTCCGGCTTGAAGACCTTAACTTCATTCTTGTACTTTGTAAGACAGTCGCCCATGAACTTGTCCATGTCATCTGGGAGGGCTTCGAGGGCTGCCTTTGCGTCTGCGAGAGCTTTGGTTTCGAACCTGGAGAGCTCGAGCTTGTCGGCTGCACCTTCTTCGACGATCTTGCAGCATTCAACTGCGGCGTTCTTTGCCCTAAGGTAGATGTTGTCTCCGTCCTTGACAATTGCCTGACCGACTCTGTATGCGTTGTCATATGCAAGCATATAGGCCTGAGGGTCTCTGTATCTGTCGGAGAGCATCATGAGGTCTCTGAGAACTTTGTCGTTCTTGGTTTCAAGAGCGGTGTTCATGAGGGCGCAGTCGTATGCGAGGGTTTCGGACCAGCACTGAACAGTTGTACCACCGAACTCACCGTGATACTCAACAGACTCGTTAGACCAGCAGTCACAGCACTGCATGACCAGGTTACCCATTACATCAGAGTGGGCGCAGGTTGAAGTCTTACCTTCCATGGTCATTGGCATACCTGTGATGGCTTTGACGATAATGTTTTCATATCCACAGTCTTTTCCGGGTCCTACTGCACCTGCTTCGTATGCAACAAGGGACCTGGGAGCGGAAATTGCTCTTGCGATAACTGCGATTGTGTGGGCCAGGTTCTTGTTGAGCAGTCCACCACCAATGAACATTGCGGTGTTTGCCTGTGAACAGTCTGTGTCACCTGCGGAAACAGTTCCGGTCTTCTTTGCGATCTTGGAGATATCGGTCCAGATCATTTCCATATCAATGGAACCGAGACAGCCAATTGCATAGAGCATACCAGGAATATCATTCCTGAGAACTGCATAGTCGAAAATTTCCTTACCACCCATGCTCTCTACAGAAAGCAGGTCAGCACCATTCTCGGCACACTGTTCGAATGCCTCAAGGAAGACAGAGTATTTGTCGCCTCTGAGCTGCATGAATTCTCTGTTTTCACGGATGTCACCAATGGTGTGGCGGAGTGCGCACTTTATGCCATATTCATCGTGGTATTTCTCCATAATGGTTTTCTGGGCATGTGCGACTTCTGCTCCCCAGGAAGGGTTGTTGGACATCTGCTGAACGTGTTCGGTTTCAAGGATAATTGCTGGGAAACCAACCTGAACCATTCTTTCCATGATGTCAGTGGTGATCCTCTCGTATTCCTTTACGAGCTTTTCCTTGGATGCACCAGCTTCAGGTCTTGGAGCATAATTAATTTCAGGAATTGTGTAACCTGCACCGATCTCAAGGCCGAGACCTGCCTTTACAGGGTACTTGGATACGCCGAAAGTCATTTCGTCTGCATTTGCGTATGCCATTGAAGTGTATCTTTTTGCTGCCATTTTACTCACCTCAGTGCTTGTGGAACATATCTCTTAATGCTGTGATATCTGTAGTACCTGCAATTATTGCGTCAGCAATCTTGGGGGCATCAGCGGCTTCTTCTCCATATACACCAAGTGCAAACTGAGACACGAAGTCCTGATTAACTGCGCCACCACCACATGCGAATGGAATCTTTATTCCGTTTTCAAGGAGCTTATCGTTAACTTCCTTGAATGCATACATAGTGGTTGTCATAAGGGCAGTGCCTGTGAGCATAATTGGCTTTTCTTTCTTAACTGCATCAAGAACTTCTTCTGCAGGTACATCCCTTCCAAGGTCGACTACATTGAAGCCGTTTGCTCTGAGGAGAGCGGTAACGATATTCTTTCCAATGTCGTGAACGTCACCTTCTGCGACGTGGCAGACAACGGTTCCTTTGGTTTTTGGAGTAGCTCCAGAGTTCTCCTTACAATATTCGATACCATCAAGCATGGCATCAGCGGACATCATGACGTTGGGGAGGAAAATTATACCTTCATCATAAAGTTTTATGACAACTCCCATACCGACCATGAGAGCGTCATCGATAAGATTAATTGGATCCTTGCCAGCATCGATTGCTGCCTCAAGACCCTCGACAACGTCATCTTCTTCTCCTTCGAAGATGGCCTTTGCGATGGGGTAAATCAGTTCGTCTTTAGGATAGAGTTCTTCTGCGGCTTCTTCAGGCGTCATTGCCTTTTCCAGAGCCACATTGTATCTGGTTAAAACCTTTTTCAGACTTGCCTCTGTAAAGTCCAACATATTTTTAAACCTCCGTTTGGTTTTTAGCAAAAAGGTCGCTACCGTTGCCGGGTCTGCAGTCCCGGACATAATCAGTGTCGTGAGGTTCCGGCTTTACCTCCGTGAAGTCCTTTCTTTCGAGAGTACTCAGGCCTGGAAAATCTACAATTCATCCATTCTACAGGATTCTATCTTCAGATTTCCTTGGAGTCTACCAGCGAAAGAATTCTCCTTCTCACCGGAACTTTTCCTTTTTGATTAATTTGCATGCCTGCTAATGCTGACACGTCTTTACAGCATTATTAGGGGAAATTATCACATATACCATAACCGACGGAAATTTTTTCCTGGTTTTTACAGAGCAACAGGGGGTCTGAATTTTTGAATCGATTGCAAGACATTTTGCCCTGAAATTTTGTGCCATAAGTTTTCAAGAGATATCAACCTTAAATTTTTGAAGTAAATTTTCGAGGCAACTAGGCTTTTTAGATGCATGAGTTTTTAGATGCGTGAATATACTCATCTTGAATTTTTTTAAACAATGTGATTATTCAGATAAAGCCTATCAAAAATTTCAATGATCATACTGTACTCTTTCAGTTTTATACAACTTGATTATTCTGTCATTTAAGGCACTAACAGCTTCAAAGTGTATCTATTGCTGCCGTTTTTAAGGAAACCGGAAATTAGTTTGGAACTTTTATTATTATATTACTGAGATACTTTCACGTTTAAAATTATTAATCCAAACTCTTTTATATAAATGGATATATCGAATATTTTAATATATGGCACAAACGCTTCTTCCTATTCAGGTCGTACAAAGTCAAACTGAAACTCGAATTTTCATCCGTCTTTGTGCGGAGATTTTGGTGTCACATGATACAGATATTCTATAATTAGATATAAAAACGATAGAAGTGGTTTGAATGCAACATGAATTAATAGATGTAGTATTTCGTTCCCAGAAAAGAAGAGACCTCCTTTTACTCTTGGGAGAGGAACCAAGAACAATGGAAGAAATTAAGATCCTCCTTGATGTTTCTCCCACGGCTATCTTACCCCAGATCAAAAGGCTTACAGACAGTGACCTTGTTATTCAAAAAAATGGCAGCTATGAATTAACAGATATGGGAGATCAGGTCTTTAAAAAAGCCCAATCCCTTGTCAATGTCCTTACTTTACTCGAACGAGACAACTACTGGATCGAACATGATCTCAGTGGAATTCCTAATTATCTCCTTGACAGAGTAGGAGACCTAAAGGACTGCAAGCTGGTTGAACCAGATCCGAGCCAGATTTTTGAGCCGAGTGCGGAACTTTTGAGTTTCTTCTCCTCATCACGGTATTTGATGGTGTTTTCGTCCTTCTATAGGCCTGAATTCCTTCCCCTTTACACAAGGCTTGCAAGGCTGGATTCAGATGTTACCCTTATTTTCACTGAGTCGGTACTCGAAAAAATTATGCAGAATTATGAAAAGAAGATACGAAAACTTGCTACTCTGCAAAATGCTGAACTTTTTGTCTGTAATGATGGGGTCAAGCTGGCTGAACTTATGGTCTCAGACCGTGGGATGATAATTTCTCTCTTTGACAGCAACGGGAGATTCTATTATGAGTACATGTCCTGTTCCGAACCTGAAGCTGTAAACTGGGCAAAAGAGCTTTTTGAGTTCTATAAATCAAGAGCCTGGCAGATCGAGAGTGAACAATGTATTGATAATTTTATCAGTACAGCCGAAAGAGAGGCTTTTCCTGAATCCATGTTGTTCAGCCTGCACTGATAAACAAGGTAACCAGTTTGTAAGACTGGTTATAGCAATTTGCAAAGCAGTTTGTAAGCAGTTGGTAAGGCAGTTTGTGCAGACATAAATCTTCAGAATCAGATCTTCTCCAATCAAATAAATTCCAGAGTCGCTTCAGAATTCCTTTCTGGAGGTTAAATTGAATGAGTACAGAACTTCAGTTAATAGACACAATTTTTTTTTCGGACAAAAGGAAAAATTTGCTTTTACTCCTTAAGGACGGGCCAAAGACAATTGAAGAAATCAAGAAAGGGCTTAAAGTCAGTTCCAGTCCTATAATGGCCCAGATCCGCATCCTGCTCAAGGAAGGGCTGCTGGTGCAAAAAGGAGACAGGTATTGTCTCTCTGTAAAAGGAAAGCTCATTGTCCCGAAAATGGAGCCTCTTCTCTCAACTTTCCAGGTTTTCGACGAGAATCATGATTACTGGGCAAGACAGAATTTGCGGACTCTTCCTCCTCACCTGCTGGACCGGATTGGAGAACTTGGCAGTTGTAAGGAGCTTTTACCTGAGAGAACCCATATTTTTGATTACCCTCCTGAAATTATGGACCCTCTTTACAGATCCAGGACAGTTATGGAGATTTCTTCAATTTTCCTCCCTGGATATCCGAGTCTCTATCTGGACCTTGCAAAAAGAGGTATTGAGGTCTCACTTATTCTGGAAAAGCCAATCTGTGAAAAATTAATTTTCGATTACAGGGCAGAAGTGGAAGAGTTCTTAGATCTTAAAAATACACGCCTTTTTGTCTGCGACCATAAAATTGAGCTTGCTTCCAGCATTGTTACCGATCGCTTTATTTCCCTATCCATGATCTCTAAAGAGGGAAGATACTATAACCACGAAATGGTGAGCTTTGAGAAAAGTGCCCTTGTCTGGGGGCAGGAACTTTTTAACTATTACAAAGACCTGTCCGAACAAATAACTCAAATTTAATTTTTTAGTCAATTTAGTCTTTTAATCAATTTAGTCTTTTAATCAATTTAATTTTTTAACCATTTCGCATTTAACCGATTTCGTTTTTTAACTAAATTTGATTTTTTAGCTAATTTTACTTTTTTCATTCCCAAAGCTTGAAATAATCTTAAGTTCCAGTTTATTTAAGAAATGGAAAAGCAAGGTTTCCCAGCAGTCGTTGACGAAAACACTGAAATCCTGATTCTCGGGTCTCTTCCAGGCGATGTTTCTATCAGGAGGCATCAATACTACGGGAATCCGGGAAATGACTTCTGGAGGCTGCTCGGCAGTATTATTGGAGAAGACCTTCAGGGCATGAATTATCAAAACCGGCTTGAGACCCTGAAACGCAATAAAATAGGGCTCTGGGATGTCTTTAAAGCCGGGAAAAGGGAAGGAAGCGAGGATGCAAAGATAAAGAACGAAGAGATAAATCAATTTTCAATGCTGAAAGAATTAGCCCCTTCTCTGAAGCTGGTTCTTTTTAACGGCAAGAAATCCGGAGAATACGAACCGATTCTAAATGCAATGGGATATGAAACAAGAGTCCTTCCTTCTTCAAGCGGGGCGAACCGGCGATTTCTTAAAAATAGGAAGTCAGAATGGGAAGCAGCTTTCAAGCGTTGATGACTTATCTTTACCTGACCAGCTTGTACCTATTCTTTCGAATAATCGGATTTTGTTCGCAGAATCTATTTAAAACGTGGAATTCGACCTCATCCAGGTTATTCGGTTGTTATGGCTTCATTGGGACAGGCTTCTTCACAGGCTCCACATTCAACACATTCATCTTCATCGACTACTGCACAACCTTCATCCTCATCAATAACGATTGCTTCTACAGGGCACTCATCTACGCAGGTTCCGCAGCCCGTACATTCTTCTTTCTTGACTTTCGCTGGCATCTTATGGCTCCTCTATTTGTTTTTCCAAATTTTCTCTATATTTTTCTTATGCTATTCTATTATTAGTGCTTTAGATCATTGTTTTCAAAGCGTATTCGGGATCTAGAGTCTAAATTAGTCTGAAATCTAGGTTACTCTGAAGTCCAGATGAGTCTGAAATCCAGGCTATCCTGAACTATTTTAATTATGCCATTTTAAATATATAAATTTGTTCTTATAAATATTTTGATCCATATTGCCGCAAAGTTTCCTTTTTGATTTGGTTTCACTCTCCAATTATTCGGGCTTTTTCCAGCCGATCCAGAATTTCAAGCAGCTTCTTTTTGAGCCTGTTTGCTTCCCGAATCTGCCTGAGATAAGCCTCCCACTCCTCTTTCATTCCAATAGATTCCAGAGTCCCCTTTATTTTTCGGAGGTACATTGATGCTGCTTCATATGAGCTTACTTTTGTTTTGGAGATCAAGTCTTCTGCAACGTTTTTCCAGATCTCAATCGCAATCGCAGGATATTTGTCCTTTACTGCATTTGCAATTTCTTCTTCTAAGATGGCCCGTCTGGATTTTTCGGCTTCGCCTTTGCTTTTTTTAAGCTCTTCATACCAGTGGACTACCTCGTCAGCATTATTTTCTTGAATAGCTATCTGTATTAACAGATCAAGGACAGGAGGTTTAATTTTTTTTAACAAGCTTGCTCCCAGCAGCCCTGTCTTCGGGAGGATGCCAGGAAGAATTGAAAGTTCTTCCTCATTTTTGGTCTGGCTAGCTGGCAACTCTCCGTTTCTCAAGTACTTGAGGGCAGCCTCTCGGATTTCCGGCCATTTACCTATATTTTTTGCGGCTTTCTGCATCCTAATATAGCTGGACAGTTGGGGAAACCTGAAAAAATCTTCCGTTTCAAGGGCAGCTACAAAAGACCAGTTTTCTTCTTTCTCTTTAATTTCAATAAGGGTTTGCAAGAGCTCGTAGGCGGTGCCAGGTTCATATTCTCTTAGTTCTTTGATTCCCCTATAAATCCATTCTTCAGCTTTCTTTTTTTGCCCAGAATCGAGCAGTTCCCTGATAAGCCTTGTATAATTGCCTGTTCTTTCGGCTTCAAGCTCAGAGATCGGGATAATCTCTTCAGAAAGCCCGGCTTTTCTCAGGGCATCGATAAACCTGTCAACAACATAATCTCGTTCCCAGGATGAATCGTACACGATATCCTTTTCTTTTTCAGCTTCCTGCAACCGGACTTTCAGGGCTTCTGCAAATAGCTTCCACTCTTCCTGAGTATAGTCTTCTCTCCAGAGAGCAGGTTCATTAAGAATGCTGTAATCGTCTTTTAGCTCAATCTCAAGGGCATAAAGCATTTTCTCATGTGCAGGAAGAGAGGATTGAGATAAAGCCCTGAACACCACATCCATGCAGTCAGATATTTGCGTTCCTATATCTCCTTCTTCGTCATATTCCTCAATTTCTTTATACCTGTCCATGAGCTCTTTTCCGATATCGAGCAGCTCGTCAGGATGGCCTGAATCAAGGAGGCTTTCCAGCCTAACCTGTACTTCTGAAAAATCAGGCATCTCTTCGCCTTCGTAAGTCCAGAAATCAGAGCTCTTCAATTCTCTCCATATCTCGTCCAATTCGGAATAGATGCCCCCGATAACTCCTTCCGGATTTTCGGATGCAAGGTTCTGGCGGTCCTTCAGATACCTGCCAAGCATGTTATCTTTTTTTGCAAAGGTTGTCAGTATCTCGATTAATTCCGGTTTATCCAGCTTTTCCAGATACTCACGAAGGGTGCTTGGAGATTCCTCACCCTCATAGGCTTTGGAAGTTCCGGCTCCTGCAAATCCTCGCCTTGATCTTTTAATAAGAAAGTCTTCCTCAGTAACAACAGGCACATCTTCTCCCTGATCTATAAGGTCAAGATATTCGAGTACAGCTGCAACTCCGTGTTTACAGTCATGCCCGACAGGACAGGTGCAGATCGAACTCAATTTCCCGTTTTCCAGGGAAACTTCTGTGAAATACTCTATTGTTCCCTCTACCAGCGCGACCAGGCTGCCTGAGGGAGTGCATTTGATTTCTTTCACTCGCCCCTCTTCCTGGTACTTGATCCCCTTTGCAGTTGCCTTCCCTCCAGCCCAATCTTGGAGATCACTCCATTTAAGTTCCTTGAAGGCTCGAGAAGTTTTGTTTTCGTCTAGCATATGTGATTATTTATCCAAAAGTAATATAAAAATAAGTTTATAAACTCTGTTCTATACTTTAGGTTTACTTCACTACAATAGTAGCGTAAAAACGCTCTATTATTGAACTTTCTCCCTCCCAATCACGCCATTTTCTAATGCTAAGCCTGTGAGGACCCTTCTCCGATGCACAAAACTGTAATACTCGAACGCCTCCTGTCCCCATTGCATCTCCAGCTTTCTCAAAACTGTCACCTACCATTTCCAATCCTTCGGTGGTCTCTACACTCCACCGGTAGCCTGTACTGGGATTTTCATCAAGGCGTACGGTCACCACACTTTGAGCTTCTACTTCTACAGTACGGCCCAAATCCTGATCGTTCAATATAATCGCAAACTCCTCCAGAACTTATTCAGATCTCTACTTCCTAAAAAAAGAAACGGCACGAAAGCCGCATCTTCAATCATCTCCGCAAAGTTTACATTTTGCATTTGGTACCATACCTTCTCATCAGGTTCTATTTTTCATACAGGGCAACATATGTGTGTCGGAGGCGTCTCGATTAAAAGTTTTTAGAACTTGATGTTCTTGGAGTCTTCAGAGTTTAAGTCCGAATTTCCCTGTGTCAATCCAGTTCATTGAGATAAGAGACCAGAAGTCCACTGCAAATTTGCTCAGGACGTATTCATAGGGCAGCCAGCCATACCCCCCGTCTCCCCAGCCTGTACCCCAGGAATTCCGGATCAGGAGAGCACCGGTTGTTTCCTTATTGCTGATTTTATTTTTGATTCTCATGTCATCGTCGTAGCCGACAGCAACGACTGCATGGCCCCATATCGCCTGCTCTTTTGGGCCTGGGAAGGGAATTCCACCTTTGATATCCCCATCGTTGAAGGAGGGAAAACCAAAGAAACCGAACATTGAGGGAATCCCTGCTCCTAGATACTTTTTCACGCTGAAAAGAACATCTGCGGGTGGAATATTCATGCCCTGCGGGTCGTGGCAGAAGTAGTTAACGGTTTCAAAGTCTTCGGCAAGCGAATATACAAAGTTTGAGGGTTCTTCGTCAAAAGTCGGTTCCCCTGCCGGTCCCGGAGTTTTCCTGTCAGTATAAGGATAATATCTTTCTGGAGGGACACCGCAAAGAACAAGAGCTGCCATAGTATCTCTGAGCCAGGCTCCGGTATCTCCTGTGACTCCCATCAGATTTCTTGTAGCTTTGTAAACAAAAAGCCTTGACCCGTCAATGTATTTCCCAAAGGCCCGCTTCTGGAAGTATTCAATCACTCCGACGCCTGCATGGGCAGTACAAGAACCCAGATTCATCTGGTTTTCAACCGGCGAACACCAGTTCCTGAGATCTACTGATATGGGCAGTTGCGGTGCTGCAGTTTTCGATTTGAAATTCAGGATGCCGAGTTTTTCTGCCATTTCGGGAACTTTAGCATCTTCTTCTTTAGTGTTTTCTGTGTAATCTCTCAAGTCCGGTAACGGAGGGAGCCAACCAGTTGCAAAAGTCTCTCCAGTGTCCGGAATTATCACCTTTTCATAAGCAGCTGCTATACCAATCATTTCATTACCCCACTCATTTTGTTTACCGTGTTTAACCCGATATGATAATTAATCTCGTAAGATTAATTATTATATTTTGTAGCTTTAATAATTATATATATAACTAGTATTTTAATATATAATAATTAATTATAATTATAAAAATATAAGTTATAATGTGGATAAATTGATTTCTATTTGGCCTTATCTTTTATTTCTGTTCCGGAATTACTTCTCAGCTAAGCCCAGCATACTGCACCTGATTTTTACAGAAATCATGTCTTTACAAACCAGAAATTTTACAAACCAGAAATATTAGTGTCAAGTAGCTTTAAGGCAACAGCTAGATTCATCCGAATAATATCCAGTGCAAGTCCATAGTTGATGTGGTCAAGCGTATCGTTAGCAGTATGGATATTTATATTTGAACTGTCAGTCCCTTCGATCGTGAGAACTGCGGGAATAAGCTCATCAATAAATGGTACGTGATCACTTCCGAATGGACTTTTTGATATCTGGACTATGAGTGATGTGTATGTGGCAGCGGCTCCTGCGAGTTCTTCCATTAGAGTCTTGGAAACCGGGGCTCCCTCGAGCAGGACAGTTTGCGATGCGGTATTTAAGGTCGCAACCATATCCATATTGATAACTGCACTAATACGGGTGCGTTCATTTTCTGGCAACCGGCTGACATACTGTTTGCTCCCATGAAGTCCCTCTTCCTCCCCACCAAAAAGAATGAGTCGCAAGTCATGGTTTGAAGGATGCTCAGCAAGTACGCGTGCAATCTCCAGAACTCCCGCAGCACCGCTTGCATTGTCATCTGCACCTGGAGCAGGTGCGTTCGCCCCGTCTCTTATGTTAATTGAATCCAGGTGAGCAATGATAAGCACGAGTTTACGGGATTCACTTTCACTACCCAGGCGGTCTGCCACGACATTATAGCTACTGCCTTCTCCAATATTGATTGGATGCAGTTTCACCTGGTAACCAAGGCTCTGTAACTGATTGGCCGCCCACTCAGCTGCGCTGGAATATTGGGAACTCAAGGAATAGCGAGTCAGGAAATTCACCAGCGAGATAAGGTAAGAGCTGTACGTAGATTCCGATACAGCCTCAATATTTGCCTTTACCCGGGTAACGGCTGCCCGCGCTACAGGTTTTACTATCTCCATAATCACACTGTCCATTGCCAGCGGGCGCACCGTCCACCAATCATCTTTGATTTCCGTTAAACGGCGTACTTCTTCGGGAAGCAAATCGGCCACCAAATAACGGCCTTTTTCTATGACTATCCGGATTTCAGGATGTGCATCCTGGAATGCCCTTCCGGTCTGGATAATAAAATAAAGCTGTCCTTCCAGTTTGCGGCTTTCTGCCTGGTCAAGATATATGCCTGCCCGTCTGGCTTTATTGACGAAAGCGTTCCATTCTTCAGAAACTGTCCATACTACAGTCTTATCTCCAAGACGGGCCCAGTGCGCCCCTAAGTTCCTTGCAGATTCCTCAGTACTGCGTTTTTCGCTTGAATCCGAGAGTACTACATATCTCTCCATAATTTCACCCCTAACAAGGGATCAGGAGGATGCTGGCAATTTCCGCACCTTCAGAATCCCCGTATCAATCTGAAGGATTTCTAGGATTTGAGGTGGTCTAACATTCCCTTCAAAAGATACACGCACACGCCCAGAACCTTCCATCTTCCAGTGTCCATTAATTCCACGAGTGGCATCAGTAGGGCCAATTTCCCAATCGATAAATACTCCATCTGGCCTGAACTCTATACCTCCCCTGCCACGAGCTGGTGGGAAATCGTACTCTCCTGGCCTATACACAGTTATTCCATTCGTATCTTCCTCAAAGGAATGTACCCATTTCCGGAAGATTTCGTCAGGTAATTCGGTCATAGTTTGTCCTTTATTTGCCCTTACAAAATCAGAAATTATCAATTCCCCAGCCCACATATACCTGGCCGGTTACTGACTAGCTCCACTTTGAGTTATCATAGTATATGGTACAGAGCAGGATCGGTACCGAGGGTGAAACGTCAAGGCGTTACACCCTCAGGCAATGCTACTTCTATCTCCTCCAGAGGTACTTTACTTTGGCATAGGCATTTTACCTTCAGATGATGCCCTTTCGACTTCTGTTTTTTGCGTCGCAGTAAGGAACGAGGACCTTGGTCCTTCAAGACATGCATTTATACGAATTGCCTGGCCCTGCGTGAACATAACCATGCATTTGTCATCAACATAGTCCATGTAATTCACGAACATATCTCCATTTGGTCCGTTGTTACAGCTGATATGTGGAAATGACGGAACGCCAAGATTTGCACTTGCTTGGTTTGGAGTGTCATCAACTTCATCCGAGCGTGAACATGGGTCCTCAAAACTCAATTCATCACCCCATATATGATAAAGGTCTAACCAGTGGCCTATTTCGTGGGTAGCTGTCCGTCCCCCGTCAAATGGCGGTCTGGCAGTTCCAGTGGTACCAAATCCTGTGTGAGTAATGACAACGCCGTCTGTTTTAGCGGGCCCTCCTGGAAACTGTGCGTAACCCAGCAGCCCCCCACTAAGCTTACAGACCCACATATTCAGATAACTGTCAGCCGGCCATGCATCCTTGCCGCCAGTAGATTCGTTTTTAACTCTGTCATCGGTAGAAAAAGATGTTACTGAGGTATGGGTGCGAGTAACTCCTGTAGTCGGATTTCCATCAGGGTCTGTCGTTGCGAGGAAAAACTCAATTCCCAGGTCTACCGTAAGATCGCTCCAAACAGAAGGCACCTGAGATACGTCGGAATTCAACTTGCGAAAATCTTCGTTAAGGACATCTATCTGGCTCTGGATCTGGGCATCAGAAATATTCTCTTCTTCTTTATTCCATACAATATGAGCGACTACAGGAATCCGAACGATCCCTGTCCGAGACACTGCTCGAAATCCTTTTTTATATGCAAGAGCCAGATTTTCAATCTGGTTGCGCGCTCTCACATATGATTCAGACTCCGCTAACAACCTGTGATGAACTTCCATCGCTCCACATTTACGTTGAGTTGGTACTTCAGAAGACTCTTCCCCTATATCCTTATTTTCAAATTTCTTAGCCATATGTATACCCCACTCAATTATTTACTCCCAATAAGTTATTACTCGAAACTCCAGATATTACAATCAGTAAGATATGGACACATCACCTAAAATGAACGTGCCATCCAAAATTCCTAAAAATGAACGTGCTATCAAAAATTTTGATCATCTGTTGCGCTGTCAAGAATAATATTACGAATTTCGACATCTGGCAAATAATATCTAACTCTAACCGTTTACTCTGACAGTTTCCTGTGATAGCTAAAAATAAATTAGGCTTCTGGAGCTCCTTTTAATTAAATAAATTATATAAATAACATATAATAATAACCGAATTTAAGATCCTCAATAATAATCAGGAAAACTAACACTTTTTCAACATTCTTTCTTTTTATTCTCAGGTTTTCCGCAGAAAAAACGCTGACACAATGTGTAAATAATAAACAAACGCGGAAAAAACACTGAACAAGCTAATTAATTTGAACCTCTGTTCATCCTTATCCGGGAGTATGCACTTCAAACCGGTACAATTGTATCGGAAAAAGTTATATCCGCTAAATTTTATGGGCTGTGGTCAGGCAGTTCGAACTCTGCAATCACCGGCGAGTGGTCCGATTCCGGGAACTTTCCTTCGGTCGCAAAAGCGATAGTTTCATCATGCAGCAATTCATTGTGCACCTCGGAACCTCTATAGTAAGCCAGCAGACCTCTGCAGACCAGCAAATGATCCAGCATCCTCCCTTTTCCCTGATGATAAAGCGAGAACCGGGCGGATTCGGGAATGCTCGTTTCACAAGGGAGCATAACTCGCTTTGCCAGTTTTCCGTTACCTGTGTTTTCAACTTTTCCCTGGATAGCATCCAGAGGTACCTCCTCGAATTCCGCATTGAAATCTCCACAGACTACAATCCAGGGATTTTCAGTTTTATCGAATAAATCATCAATTAACATCCTGACCTCCAAGGCTTGCCCCACTCTTTTCATGGAAGAGAGAAAGAAGCCTTCTGACCAGCCCGAAGCAGTTTTCCAGGTATAGGTATCTAGTTTCTGGCCTCTAATGTCCGTGGGTATCCGGGATTTTAAGTGGAGATTAACAATGTCAAGTACCCTATCCCCAATGCCGATCCTGGCATGAAGAATCGGTCGTTCCCAGCTAATTTTTTCCGCTTTTGGTTCTTCACCTTCTGCAGC
The DNA here is from genome assembly GCF_002505485.1 of Methanosarcina sp. UBA5. Taxonomy (GTDB): domain Archaea; phylum Halobacteriota; class Methanosarcinia; order Methanosarcinales; family Methanosarcinaceae; genus Methanosarcina. The sequence goes on from NZ_DAVG01000114.1 coordinate 75,233, forward strand.
CTCGGCTGTTACGATTTTGTAACACGGCGCAGGGGCAAAATGGTGTTTGTACTGGTGAGCTTCCAGAATCTCATACCGGCTTAAAATCACAAGGTTGCGTTCATCGTAAACTCCGGACCCGTCTTCGGCCATTGTGGATACTCTGTGGAATCCGGCGTACTGGGTTTCCTGAAGAAGCGCATCAAGAGCCAGCAGGCAGCGAGGCTGTCCTATTTCTTCCTGCCCGTTAACTTCCTGAAGACAGAGAATATCGGCATTGAGCCTGAGGAGTTGAGGCCGCATCAGGGAAATACGCTCTTTCAATGTAGGACGCTGGTCTGGTTTATCATCGAAATTTTCCAGGTTGAAGGTTGCTATGCGTAATTTGCTCATACTACCCCCGTAAAGAAAAACTTCAGCTTTTAACCGCAGTAAGTTAAGAATCCGTAAAAAAATAAGGGCCTATTTAAAATTTAGTTTCGTAAACTCAGGTTAATCACGGTAATAAAAAAGTAAATTACCGCACGTTATATAAGGCGACGTAAATAATAATTATTTTGAAACATTCTTGCGTAATAGTATTCTGTAACTCATTTTCTGCAACGATTTTTAATTTGTTTAAATTTAAGCTAGTATGCCTGGATAAAATTCATGGAAAACTCGGTATATATTGTAAAATATCTGTGTATTATGGCTAACTTTCAATAAGAAAATAACGTACGACAATTAATGAAACAGCAAGTACAGTGATGCACTCTTCATATACAGCGTTTGAAAAGAAGCAGAATACAGATGAATATACTGAAGAATATTTTATAAATTCAATACAAGAGTGTGATCTTTTATCAGAAGATGTATTGTGTAAACTTAGCGATGTTATAGAATCTTTTTCGCGAGATTACTTCAAAGAAGAGAAGGATCGCATGTCAGTAACCGATGCTACAGCAATGTGCTTTCTCGTCGAAATGTGTTTGTCCGTGAGTTATCTGAAGCAAGAAACTATATGATTGCAAAACTTGTAGGATATCGAAAGTAAATCAGCGAGATGTCGAAAGAAGTAGAGTTATGCCGGAAACAGACTGATGAGACAGTTTGATACGAGTAGTTAAGGTCAAGACATGGACACTATTACTTTTTATACTATTTGGCTTAGCGGCATAGCGGCTGATTCGTAATCAACAGGTCGAGGGAACAAATCCCTCCGGAGGCTGTTTGTTTTTTCGTTCAAAATCTGATTTCATAGAATCTCAAGTAACCGAGATAGTTATTTATAAGCTGGATTGCCAATTGCGAGATAATCCTATCCCTTCAGAAAGCTGTCTACTTTTCTCAAAAGTTTAGCGGCGGCAAATGCAAAGGAAATAATAAATAAGCAGACTTAATAGCGATCAACAGTCTAATTATTTCATGCATAAGGCTTCGTTCGTGGTTTTTAGGCATTAAATCCTTTATCTCAATCTGGCAGTTTTCGGACTAAAAAATAAAAATGAGGGCTTTTTCGGATAGCCCACTCAACTTCTCTACACAGATCAAACAAACAAGGTGAAAACCACGTAAGCTAATATTACCATGCTTACACTGTACTTCAAGCCCAGATATGCAGATCCCTGTCCCATCTTTCCAGCAACAATTCCGCAAGTAAAAGCCTGTACAAGGGCTGAGTGGAACATGAGCATAGTGTACTCTTCTACATTAAAATACCCGCCGATTCCAGCCATTCCCTGTGAAGAAGTCGAGAACGCAGCCGTTTGCGGGAAGAAGTTTGTAGCTAGGACGTAGACTATGAACAGGAAAGTGAAAAAGGATACATAGATCGTGACAACGTAGACTACCATTGATGATGAGCGCTCTACTCTCATGTCCTCATCGTTTCTAACCTGTTTGGCGGTAATAGAGAGTACGCTTTTGAGGTCACTTGTAGACTCATTTGCTTTTACGAGAATGTGAAGAATCCGGCTTGAAGAAGGTGTTCTTATGCTTCTCTCAAGGTTCATAAGGGCTCTTGTGGTGGAAGTGCCCCAGGAAATGTCTTCCTTTACCTTTTTAAGTTCTTTGCTGAGGACTCCCATTTTGGATTCAGCTATTATTTTTAACGAATTTGCAAGATTGATACCGGATTCATTCATGCTGGAAAGGCTTTTCAAAAAGTCAGGCATCTTCTCGTCGATTTTGCGCATCCGCCAAGCCTTGATTTCATAAAAAATTATAAAGGGAATCAGGATAACGACAATAAAAATGACAACATAATCATCAACTGCGGTGACAAACTTTATAGCACTGTCAGTAACATGGTCAAAACTTATGTGCAGGTGAAAAAGGCTAGAATAGAGTTTATGTTTAAGGTTTCTTGGAAGTTGGGTAAGATAATACAACCCAAGCGGAACTCCAAAGAAAAACGTGTATCTCGGCTCATCCCGGATAGTCCTGTAAGGGTTAAGCACCATGTCTCTGAGCCTGTTAAGCTCTCTGTACAGCAGGTAAGTTTTTCTCCTTTTCTGCTCCTTCTCCTCACTGAGCCCGGAATCGATCTCTGGGATATCAGCAAGATTTATCATAAAACTACGAATTTCACCTTTTTTCGGATCAATGGAAAGTTCGCCCACGGTGTCGAGAAGTACTAAATAAAGCAGGGTTGCAAGAGGTAGTATCACATAAATAAGCATATAAAGGATCTGGGCTGAAGCCGGCTGGAAAAATTGCATCACAACTATTGTAACCATTACGAAAAGAGGACCTGCAACCAGTGCGGTCACATAGATCTCAGCAAGTACATCAAGCCTCTGTAACAGGTTTTTGTTCGCCAGCGCAGCCATGCCCTGATATTGTTCGGACTTATTTCTTATGTACTCAGTTATAGCTCCACTGCTTGAAACTATAATTAATCCATCAATAAAATCTTTAAAAATTTCTGAAGGGGTACGTTCCTTGGCAATTTTAAGGGCACCTATGAAATCTTTTCCCAGGTAGTCCATATCTCTTACAACGTAGGAAATTTCTTCTGCAGTTGCGCCAAATATATAACTATACCTGCTCAAAGACCGAAACACATCATAAATCGACATACCTCCTTTCGTTAAGGCATACATGTAAGTTATTGCCGGAAGCATTGATTTATCTATAGAAGCTTGCCGGTTATTTGCCTGGAAATTAGGATATATATATGCCACAAGAAATACAGCAAAAAAACCTGCAAGAAACAGTACAAGACCAGCTAAAATTGCAAGAGGATACACATATTTGCCTGCAATGTCGGCACGTGTAGGATCCACAAAAAGGCTAAGTCGGGAAACAGGATCTCCGAAAGTTTTCAGTCCCAACCATAACCCAAAAACTCCTCCGGTAATTCCCACAATTACAGAGTACATGAAAGCAGAAGCCAGGTACTGATCCACTGACATAGAGATATGGGAATGGCGTATTTTTACCTTTAAATCTTCAAAATGAACTTTATTTTTATAAAAGTAATTCCCATAAAACCTGTACGCCAGTTCATCAAAAATAGTATAAACCATGCTTCCCCTCTCAAGCATCCATACCCTGTATCATATCCTGCAGGGTATCTTTTTCTATAGCTTCCATAACCATCTTCGGATGAGTCTGATATGCCTGGACTACAATGGAGACCTGAATGTAGTTCCTTATATTTTTTTGGTACATATAATCCAGGATTCTTCTCCGATTTTCCATCTCATCTCTCAACTGACCGGAATCCCATCCTCTTGAATACATAATTTCCTGTAAAATGTGGGAATCCCCTACCTTAGTGAAGCAATCCTCTGAAGGTTCCCAGTTGAAAAGCTCATTTATCCCGAGATCTCCTGTTTCAGGATCGACATTAAGGACTTCCACAAGACTCCGGGTTCTTCTAACCCTCTTTTCTTCTATGAACACCTGCGCCTGAATACAGAGCACATTCAGAGACTGCAGCATGACATGAGGCACGTTTATTGGCTCATGGGTAAGCCTGTTTACAACGGTCTGTACATCTCCTGCGTGCATTGTTGAGCTTGTTGCATGTCCTGTTGACATTGCCTGGAAAAGCGTGAGTGCTTCACGACCTCTCACTTCACCCACAATTATGTAGTCTGGACGCTGTCTGAGGGCAGCTCTCAGAAGGTCGTACATGGTAATTTCTCCTGAAGCGTCTGCAGCAAAACCTTCTCTTGCAACCCCGGAAATCCAGTTGTTGTGGTAGAGTAAAAGTTCCCTCGTATCTTCGATCGAGACTATCTTGCTTGTCGAAGGCATGAACAGAGATGTAGCATTCAGTATAGACGTTTTTCCTGACGCTGTACCTCCTGCAAAAAGCATGTTGTGACCGTTCTCGATAGCCATCCAAAAAAATACGAGCATGTCAAGGTCGCATGTCTTATAGCCAAGCAGGTCTATGGGAGTCATCGGATCTTTCCTGAACTTACGGATAGTAAAAGAACTGCCTCTGGGAGTAATTTCTCTCCCTAAAACCGCCTGAAGTCTTGAACCGTCCTGAATTGTCGCATCCACTATTGGCTGGCTTACAGAGACATGCTTATTGTTCAACTGGCACATCTTGATTACAAGGGCATCAAGTTCCTCTTCTTCAAAAATAATATTGCTTTCAACATTGAGATATCTGTTATGATAAACATAGACAGGGACTCCCACTCCATCACATGAAATATCTTCTATATAAGGATCATAAAGAAGAGGATTGATTTTCTCGTAGCCCAGCAGGTTTCTTCTAAGATAATATATAATTTTTAAAAGTGCTGCTTTCGAAATATCAGCTTTATAACGTTCAAGAAGAAAGAGGGCTCTATCTACTAGAAACGCATCCTTTTCGGATCTGGAATGCGTAGATTCAAGAATCAGGATATCCTGAAAATCTTCATAAATTCTTTCAAGAAGCTCCTTCTCAAATTTTGTAAGAGAAGGCTCGATAAGCCTGTAATATGTTGATCTACGGTCTTCCAAGATCGATACAAAAGTGTAAGGTTCCTGAAGCCAGTATCTTTCTATTTCTTTTAACCCGTCAGGCACTATAAAATCTACAAGAGGTCCTTCTTTTTCTGGGTCGTAAGCTGGCAGAGTTCTCAAAGGCTTATCAAAGTAACTTCTAGCCTTTTTTACAACCTCCGCTATGGAGTTATAGTTACCTTTTTTCCCCAGTAACCCCGAAATAAACTTATTCTTCGCTAGCGTTTCTTTTACTTCGTCCAAACTCTCGCCTTCAGGTTTCTTCTTAGGTCATATAAGATAAACATCTTATAAAAACTTTGCATGTTATACTCACGTTCTGCCAAACGGAAATATCAACCTTATCAAAAAAATCCAGCCACATACATCTGTTTTACCTGAAAAATATACTCTTTTAAGAAGATAAAACACTGGTTTACTTAAAAAGCTATTAATTAATTTATTTATAATGTGGTATTTGACTTGCATAAAATCAAGCATCAATTGTCTTGAAAGATCACGAGAAGTGAGAAAAGATCACGAAGTGGAATCTGGGCCGCCCTCCCAAGACGGGACTGGGTGGCGACTCGTAGTGACTCTGCCAAAAATTAAGAAACGAGTGCCTTGAGCCCTTCAACTGCATTTATCAGTATATCTACTTCTTCTTCGGTATTATAGAGTGCAAAAGAAGCTCTTACAGTGCTGTCTACGTTCAGGAAGCGAATAGTCGGGATTGCACAGTGATGCCCACTCCTGACACAGATTTTCTTTGTCTGGTCAAGGATCAGGGCAACATCGTGGGCATGAAGTCCTTTTACATTAAAAGGTACTATCCCTGCCCTGTCTTCAGGCCCATAGACTTCTACATGTTCGAGTTCGGAGAGCCGTTTTGCAGTTTCTCTGGACAACTTTATTTCATGTGCCTCGATTTCCGGAACCCCTATTTTTTCAACATACTCAACTGCTCTTCCTAATCCTATAACTCCAGGAATATTTGGAGTGCCGGCTTCAAAACAGGCAGGAGAAGGTTCCAGCACGTAAGTACATCCCTCAACATCTGAAACCGTACCTCCTCCCACTGAGGCACTATCGAGCACATCTGGTTCTTTGATATAGAGGACGCCAGTTCCCTGTGGCCCAAGCAGGCCTTTATGTCCGGCAGTTGCAAAAAAATCACAGTTCAGGTCTTTAAGGCTGACCGGCATATGTCCTGCAGATTGAGCCCCATCAACCAGGACTTTTATGCCGTATCGGTGGGCAAGTTTAGTAATACTTTTTACATCTTGGACGGAACCGAAGACATTTGAAACCTGATTTATGGCAACCAGTCTGGTTTTCTCAGTAAAAGCTTTCTCTATCGAAGAGATGTCGATTTTGCCCTCACTGTCCGGACTTACAACCGTAACCTTTACCCCTTTTTTCTGCAGGCGCAGCCAGGGCAGGAGATTAGAATGGTGCTCGAGCACAGTTGTTACAATATGGTCTCCGGCTTCCCAGGGATAACTGTTTGCAATAAGATTGATTCCTTCAGTGGTATTTTTCGTAAGAACGGTCTTTGAAGGCGCTGCATTCAGGAAACGCGCAACAGTTTCCCTTGCATCTTCATAGCGGTTTGTAGCCTCCCTGGCCAGGCGGTGGGCTCCTCTCCCGTGATTGCCAGCATACCTGTAAAAATACTCGACCATAGCTTCAACTGCAGGTATCGGCGTCTGAGTAGTTGCCGTGCTGTCAAGGTACACGACTTCTTTAAGAACAGGAAAATTTTCACGGACCGCATATACGTCGTACATGCTTCTTTTTTAGGAACGAGAAATAAAAAAAGGTTTTGCAGGTTATTTACCCTGCACTCCGCCTATCATAAAGCGGTAAAGGTCTAATTCATCTGAGTCAAGGCTGTCAGTAGAGCCCTTCACAACGGTATGGTAACCGCTTTCCTGGTGTTTGTGTTCTTTTCTTTTCTTGAATTCATACTTTAATTCACTCATAATTTTCCTCCTGTCTCTTCAATGTTTGCGCTCACATATGGGGCAGAGTAGTTTTTGGGATGCGAGAGCCTGCAATCCGGGTTAAAGTTCCCAGCCTTTTCAGATGCGGCAGTTGATTACAGGTTAGAATTCCCAGTCTTTCCAGGGAAGTTCAATCAAAATCATTCTCTAAATCCCTATAGACAAATTCCTGCAATAAGGCTTAGAAACCTTCAATCCTTCTGGATAAAATCTGAAAGCAAGCCAGAATTCTCTATTTCCCATGGGCTAAAAAACCCCACAACAGCGCAGCAAGCGTTGTTCTTACCCACAACAAGTATTAATTGTCAATCGTAATATATATTGATTCCGGAATATCATTTAGATTTGCTTGAAGTTTTTTAATTAAACCAAATTTTTTGAGCGAAAGATTGGAATAACTCTCCATTTCCAATTCCAGAAATCTGTATTATAAGTTTACTTTTTAATTTCAATATTTGCCATGAGCCCTGAAAGATGGGCCGGAATCGCCCCTATTGCAGTACAGGTTTCAAGAGAAAGTCCTTTGCAAGTAATGTCAAGATGATATTTTCCTCTCTCGAAAAGCTCTTTTGGAAGCCCTTTGTGCCCGAGTCCTACAAGAAACAGAAATGAGCGATTTCGAAGGGCTTCCTCGGCAATCTTTACGGGCATAACCTGTCTTTTTGGATCAGGCTTTGAGGTAGTGATTACGATCTCCCCAAACTGAGAAGGAAACCCTTTTTTTGGAAGATCGGATACTGACAGGTAGTTTTTTTCGTAAAGTACTTTGAGATAACTTCCCGATTCCCCTATTGTGGTTTTTTCCATCACATAAGCAACCAGTTCTTCTGCGTTCATCTTAAATGGAAAATCATAAAGGGCAAGGTGGAATCCAAAAGCATGACATATAGGAGCAGCTCTCGCAATTGCCCGATAATGCGCATCGAGAACTTTAATCTTATCATAGGTATTTACTATCCCAAGGGTGAGCATAAGGTGCTTCATTATTCTTTTTTGTAAAATAATGTTTCGTCAACCTTTATCTGTTTTGTTTAAGCTTTTTTAGGGAATTTTCAGAATTTATGGGATCGCCGGTTAATGGAAACAATAATGAAAACAACATATACATTAAATATATAAAGTACTGTTATTATGTTCGACCAAAAAAGGTGGAAAGTTCTGATTTTTCCGATTTGATATATAAATCCCCCCACTACCTTTAGCCTTCACTTTATATCGTTTTTCAATTAAGGGTTTATTTGTTTATAGAGTATGGACCTGGTCTTGTATTTGTTGTCACTGATATGTAATTTGTCTTAGTTGCAGTACTGCTGCCTGCAACATTTTTTACTGTCAGCTTTACAGTATAGATTCCTTCTTGCGAATACTGGTGTATTGGATTCTGGTCTGATGAATTCGTTCCGTCTCCAAAAGTCCATTTCCATGAAGTAGGAACTCCTGTACTTTGGTCAGTAAAACTTACGTTTAAATGGGTTTTCGCGGCGGTTGGAGATGCAGAGAATGCTGCAACCGGCTTTGCTACTACTTTTATATAATCCGTTTTTGTTAGCGTATTACTGCCGTCAGCATTTGTTGCTGTCAGTGACACCGTATATCTTCCTAAACTGGAATACTTATGGGTTGGATTCTTTACTGTTGAACTCGTTCCATCTCCAAAATCCCAGTTCCATGATGTTGGTGTTCCTGTGCTTTTGTCAGTAAAGGCAACATTTAATGGTGAAGTTCCTTCAATAGGCTTCGCAGAAAATGCAGCCGAGCTGTAAGAACCCATATAGACATCAGCATTTCTGTTGCGAGAGTCTGTCCACACAATCTTGTTGCCATAGATATTTGGAGAGTACTGATCTGATTTATCGGTAGTGTGAGTTTCCTGGCCAGTAGCGAGATCGTACACATAGATGTCCCAGTTTCCATTGCGATCATCAAACCACACTATCTTGTCACCGTATATCTTAGGATTATACGAAGCTGATGGATTAGTGGTGATCTGTGTTTCTTTATTAGTGGAAAGGTCATACATGTAGATATTCGGGTTCCAGTTTTCTTCACTAACATCGCGGTAATCTTCCCATACTATCTTGTTACCATAAATAGCGGGATTATATTGCTCTGATTTATTAGTGGTAATCTGAGTCTCCTTGGAAGTGGATAAATCGTACATGTAGATATCAGTGTTCCCATTGCGATCATCTGTCCATACTATCTTGTCACCGTAGATTGCAGGACTCCACGATCCTAATGCATCAGTGGTTATCCGAGTTTCCTTTTTAGTGGATAAATCGTACATGTAGATATCAGCGTTCCCATTACGATTATCTTCCCACGCAATTTTGTTACCATAGATAACAGGGGCATACTGCTCTGCTGCATCGGTGGTGATCTGAGTTTCCTTTTGGGTGGAAAGATCGTACATGTAGATATCGGCATATCCATTGCGATAATCTGTCCACACTATCCTGTTGCCATAGATCGCAGGAGAGTACTGATCTGATACATCGGTGGTGATCTGAGTCTCCTTTTGGGTGGAAAGATCGTACATGTAGATATCGGCATATCCATTGCGATAATCTGTCCACACGATCCTGTTACCATAAATTGCAGAAGAGTATTGATCTGATGCATTTGTGGTTATCCGAGTTTCAGTGATATTGGACGCGGCGGTGACTGGTATAGATTCCTGGGCTGTACTAATTCCTTCAGTAGATAACTCATCGAAAATAACTTTATCATTTGAAGAGTCACCTGCTCCGCTGGTTATCTCCGGTGGAGCGACGGTTCGTGAATTTTGTTCCGGAGATGCCGATGCCATGGATGAGGCAAGCATTAAAAACAAAATTATGACTGTTGAAGCTAAGGCTATTGAATACGCTTTCTCTTTCTCTTTCTTTTTCATTTCTCATACCTCTTTTCCATTTCTTTTAGTGCTCATTATTCCCCAGAGTTGTCTAAATAGAAAATTGATAAATCAAGCATTGATTCTGCTCGCAACTGACTACCGTTGCTAGACAACCTGAGAAACATTAAAAACTTATTCACCAAAGATCTCAACTATTTATAATAGTTGGTAAGTTATAGATTATTATGTCCCGATATAAAATACCATTGAAATCTTTTTCATAATTTCAAATATATTTAATTTAAGAAAATTTATCCAGTAAAAGAGTTTAATTGAAGTGAATCCACAGTACTACTAAGTGTTTCAGCACAAAATGTTAGGAAAGGGCAGAGAACATCTCAAATTAGCTTAAAATAAGTTAAAGGATTGGATTTTAAGATCAGCTGTTGAAAAATCATACAAAAGAGAATTTTCAAATCTGACAAAAGGATTACTTTCGCCTTATTTGTCAGATTTGATCGATTAATTTCAATATCCTCTCTTCTTGGCTTTTTTATTTGTTTTTCAATTTATAGATGTTAATTATTTTTTGGAGACTTTAATATATCCAGACATGGTTTTAGTATTACTTCCAGCAGCATTCTTTACTGTTAAACTTACGGTATATTTTCCTGCTTTACTGTATGTGTGTGCAGGATTCTTAGCTGCTGAATATGTGCCATCTCCAAAGCTCCATTTCCATGAAGTTGGACTATTGGCACTTTTGTCAGTAAACTTCACCTTCAGTGGAGCTTTTCCGGAAGTTGGCGATGCAGAAAATGCAGCAACTGGAGAGATTGAAAGAGTACCCATGTAAATATCAGCATTTCCATTGCGCATATCTTTCCATACTATCTTGTTATCATAGATATCTGGATCGTACTGGTCTGATTTATCGGTAGTGTGACTTTCCTGTCGAGTGGCGAGATCGTACACATAGATATCCCAGTTTCCATTACGATCATCCATCCACACTATCCTGTCACCGTAGATTTTTGGAGAATATGAAGCTGATGGATTGGTGGTTATTCTTTTTTCCTTTTTAGTGGAAATGTCGTACATGTAGATATCAGCATTTTCATTGCGAGAATCTGACCACACTATCCTATTACCATAGATTGCAGGAGAGTATGCTAATCCGTTATTGGTAATTTGAGTTTGCTTTTTAGTAGAGAGATCGTACATATAGATATTGCTAGATCCAAAGTTATCGTTTTCCCACACAATTCTGTTACCGTAGATAGCAGGAGAATATGCTTGGGCAGCTATCATTTGTTCCTTTTTAGTAGAAATGTCGTACATGTAAATATTGTAACCTTCGTAGTCTTCACCCGGATAACCTGTCCAGACAATCTTGTCACCGTAGATTGCAGGATCCCAATTATCTACTTCATTAGTAATTATACGAGTTTGCTTTTTAGCAGACAGATCTTCCATATATATTTCGGTGTTTCCGTTACGCTCATCTGTCCACACAATCTTGTTACCGTAGATATCTGGAGAATACTGATTTGATGTATTGAGAGTAGAGATTTCCTTTTTAGTAGAAAGGTCATATATGTAAATATCCAAGTTTCCATTACGATTATCTTCCCACGCAATTTTGTTACCATAGATAACAGGGGCATACTGCTCTGCTGCATTGGTGGTGATACGCCTTTCAGTGATCTTGAGCGCGGCAGGTTGTATAGATTCGGTAGCTGTAGCTGTAGCATTTTCTTCTGTAGATAATTCATTTAAAACAACTTTGTCATCGGAAGAGTCTCCTGATCCACTGCTGATCTCCGGTACAGTGGCGTTATGAGGATCTATTAGGTGTCCCGATGCCGTAGATGAAACAAAAATCAAAAATAAAATTATAAACGTTGAAGCTAAAGCTATTGAATACGCTTTTTCTTTCTTTTTCATTTCTCCTTTCTCCTTTCCATTATTTTAGTGTTAATTGTTCTCTACAATTGTCGAAACCAAACACGATATATCTAGCATTGATTTTGCTTCCAATTGGCTACTATCGCTAGAAAACCTGGAAAATATCAAAAATTTCTTGATTAAAATTCCAATAATTTGCAATAATTGTTAGATTAATGGAAAGTATGTCCCTATATAAAATACTATTGAAATCTTTTTCATTCTTTCAAAAGTTCTCAAAATCAGGTATTATTCAGCTAACAGTTGACCTATCAATTTAAGATTCCGAATATGAAAAAGACTCTTGTTTTCCCTAGTGCATCGATTCCAAAGTCAACTCCTTATTTCCTAGAAAAATCCGCGATCTCTGGATCTATTCAAAAGTCAAGTTTTATAAACATACTTTGGAATCGCAGTATTAGTTTTCTAACGGGGGCTGTAGATCTTTTGTCCGGAAAATCTGGAGTGGAGGCTTAAGAATTGAGCCGGAAGTTTAGCTATTGTATGAATGTTTCATTGCGTACTGCGTGCACTTCTCAAAATGTTCACATTTTTCGCAGTCTTCCCAGAGGGATAACTTTTCAGAGTTGTCTATTTTTTTAAAACTTAGTTTTTCAAAAAAGATAGGGGCAGTTGTCCTGACATACAAGTCGCAGCAAGGGTCCCCAATAGTCGTTAGAAGATACTTAACAAGTCTGGTTCCAATCCCTTTTCCCCGGAAATTCGGATGGACTGCAATAGAATGAATCTCCAGGAAATTTTTACCGTGAAATTCAGATCTTATAAGAGCAGCACATCCTGTAATTTTTCCATCAATTTCAGCCAACACAAAATCTTCCGGTCCAAGTCCTTCCATGTCAAGAAAGTAAGTGGATAAGAGCCTCTGAATTGCCAGAATATCTGGTTTTTTGGATTTTCGGATACGGATCTCTCTCATAATTTCCCTTGTTTTCCTTAATTGTTTTATGGTAACTACTGAATCAGGCTTTCCTCAAGGTATAAGGTTCATCCATGCTCCCACTCCGAAAGCCCTCAAGGTCAAGAGTTACGTAGTCAAAGCCCAGGGATTTCAAATGCCGCGAAATTTTCTCTCTTTTCCGCAAAGCATCTTCCAGTTCATTCTGGATAACTTCTATCCGAGCGAGATTTTCGTGCATCCTGACCCTGAACTGGGTAAAACCCAGGGAATAGAGAAATTCTTCGGCTTTTTCGATTTTCTGAAGAACCTCGACCGTTATTGGTTGCCCGTAGGGAATACGGGTAGAAAGGCAGGCTGCGGACGGCCTGCTGGCTGCTGAAAGAAAAAGTTTGGAAGCAGCCTCCCTGATTTCTTCTTTTGTCACGTTAAATTCCACGAAAGGAGAAAAGACCTTTTCTCCGGCTTCCTGAATCGCCCTGTACCCCGGACGGTTTTCCCCATGTATTTCGGAGAAGTTTGTGCCTTCAAGTACAACATCATATCCCGCTTTTTCCGCGAAATCCAGCAGGGTTTCAAGCAGAGCCTTTTTGCAAAAATAGCACCTGTTTAGTGTATTCGCGGAAAAATAAGGAAGGTTCAATTGGGAGAAAGAGAGGATTTTATGCTCAATTCCTATCTCGCAGGCTGTCTCGACAGCTATTTCAAGCTGTTTCCTTGGAAAAAGTGGTGAGTTTATGGTTACGGCAAGGGCCTTTTCCCCAAGTATCTCAAAAGCAAGGGCTGCAAGAGTCGCACTGTCTACTCCTCCTGAAAATGCAATGACCGCACTTCCTCTGGCTTTTATAGCCTCCTTCATCAGTTCTATCTTTTCAGTGGCCATTAATAACGGATTTTAACTAATAAGATATATGTATTTGCCAGCTTTATAATCAGGAAACTTGAAACAGCCTAAAGAGGGGATTTATGGGTTTACTTAACGGACACTATTTCTAAGTTTGAGTCTTCTCAAAATAGCGGCATCTTGAAATTGTTGTAATGTTTTTATTACCAGAGCGTTGTTTTGTATCAGAGCTTTATTTACTATAATAATTCAAATTAAAGAGCAGATTTGCCTGAGTGGCAGAATCTCATTCAAGTTACAAAGACGGAGACCTTACATGGCATTATTCGGAACTAATGGTGTACGTGGTATCGCCAATGAATATATAAATCCAGAACTGGCTGTCAATTTAGCTAGGAGCCTTGGTACATATATGGGTTCGAAAGGCACGGTTGCTATAGGCTGTGATACCCGGATTTCAGGTCAGATGCTGAGATCTGCCGCAATTGCCGGGGCTCTTTCAACAGGTCTGAATGTAATTGACGTGGGAACGCTTCCTACTCCTTCTATTCAGTATTATGTGCGCGATTATGCCGACGCCGGGATTGTTATTACTGCGTCCCATAACCCAAGACAATATAATGGAATCAAATTAATTGCTGGAGATGGCACGGAGTTTCCCAGGGATGGAGAAAGAGAAATCGAAAAAATATACCTTTCAGGAAAATATTCCATTGTATCCTGGGAGAAGACCGGCAGTTTCAGGATCGATCCCGGAGTCAATGAGTACTATATCAGGAACATTATCAACGCAGTAGATGCCGAAAAGATTCGAAGCCGCAAACTCAAGGTAGTTGTTGATACCGGTTGCGGAGCAGGTTCGCTTACTCTCCCCTTCTTGCTCAGAGAACTGGGCTGCAATGTGCTGACTCTTGGAGCTCAGCCTGATGGGACCTTCCCCTGGCGAAATCCCGAACCCACTCCCGATGCTTTAACAGAGCTCTCCGAACTTGTGAAAATGACCGGGGCCGATCTCGGAGCAGCTCACGATGGGGATGCGGATAGAATGGTCTTTATGGACGAAAATGGTGAGTTCTTAAATGAAGAGGTTCTGCTTGCCATGATGGCAAAATATATGCTTGAACGCGAAAAAGGGCCTATAGTAACTCCTGTTAGCTCTTCACAGCGTATGGCCGACGTAGCAAAAGACGCAGGCGTCGATCTTTACTGGACAGCAGTCGGCTCTATCAACGTTGCCCGGAAGATGATGGAAGTAAACGCGGTCTTCGGAGGCGAAGGCAATGGAGGCCTTATTTTCCCCAAGCATCAGTATTGCAGGGATGGAGCAATGGCCTGTGCCAAAATCCTTGAAATCCTGGCTGGCGGAAAAAAGCTTTCCGAGCTTGCTAAGAGTGTACCTCAGTACTTCAACGCAAAAACCAAAATTCCCTCTGTAAGTACGCAAGCCACAATGGAAACAGTAAAATACGAAGCATCAGGCCTTGGGCTTAAAATGGATACCATCGACGGAGTAAAAATCTGGTATGAAGACGGCTGGGTTCTTATCCGCCCCTCAGGCACGGAACCGATATTCCGAATCTTCGCCGAAGCGAAAAAGCAAGAACGAGCTGAAGAACTCATGCAGGAAGGCCTGCAAATGGTCATAAGAGCAGAAAAAGCTTCAGTTCTCAAATGAGTCCTGAAGTTCTCCCTAAACTGGCTTTTAAATCCTGTCTCAAACAAAACATTCAAAATTAATTCTCTGTACCCGCAGAAAACAGCAACATCAAAAAAGCTATTCCGCAACCGTTGCTCCGCAACCGTTGCGCCGGTTGATCACGCCGCTGCTCGGGTTTTCGATAAAACCTTTTTAGAAAAGGTTTTCGGTCACACCGGATAGGGTTTGGGGATGAGGTCCTCAAACTCAAACGTTACTTAGTTTTCGATCAAACCTTTTCTAAAAAGGTTTTCGTTCAAGTCTTTTCAAAAAAGGCTTGCGGAACTCGGGTGAATATTTATTTAATTAGTATGCTTTAATTTTAAATTAGTAACAACAAATTATAAATACATTAAATCATTTATTACATGTAGGGCTAAAAACGGAAGGTCCTCCCTTATATAATTATGTCAGTATGAGAGTTTCCTAAGCTCAGAAAGTGCATATTCTAACTGAAAAAGCAAAAGCTCGAATGTAATGTTTGATTAAAGGAACAGCCGGTAGTACAAGATCAATCGAAACTGCAAGATTAATAAATTAATTTGAAAAGTAAAGATCAAGTCAGAATGAGAATAAGTAAAACCTACCCTAAAAATTAAATATGAACTGGAACTCTGGACTAAAACTCAAATTCAGGTTATGGAGTTGATAGAAGAAGATAGTAACAGAATCAGAGCAGATAACATGTGCGTAATGTCTCAAAATAACTAAGTTGTTTTCAAATATCTCAGGGAATTTATTGAATCCAGAACAATGAGGTTTGGTTTCAAAGTCGATACTGAAATTTCGGCTTTGTAGAAATCCTCAATTATTCATTTATTATAAAAAGGGTTATAAATAAAGTGCTCCTTCCACTTTTTACCACAAAAATATAGGAGCACCTAAAAATAAGTGATTTCAAATAAAAGTAGCAGTAACAAGTATATTAAATTTATTGAACTTAGTCTGAAGACTGTTCAGTCTTCCAGACTAAACTTTTACTCATGTAAGTTCTCAAAAAGAACTTACAATCAGCATCAACATTTTGTTCTTGTCTTATTCAATATATCGGGACAGATTGCCGTGGAATTGGTGAGCTAGTTGATTTAATGAGCAAAGTAAAAGAGGTACTTGGTCTTGACCAAGTGCCGCATTTTACTACTCTTCAGAAATTTGTCTCAAGAATTCTATCTTATTTCTTTAACTCAGTTTTATCCAGAACTTTAATTTACTGATTCTAAAGATTATTGTAAATTATTTTTCTAAAAAATTGGTTTTTAGAGTGTATTTTTGTAGGGCAGACTCTAAATGCATAAATATTACCCAAAATAAGCATCCTATATCCTTAGTTATAACACTTATTTGGAAGGGTCCTAAAAAAAGAAGAAAGTTATAGTTCCTTAAGAAGAAAGTTATAATTCCCTCAACAGACGGAACCCGAGATTGGCAAGCCGACTCTCAGTTTTGCGCTTGAAACGACCAGCCGAATGGCAGTACCCTGTATCGCAGATCCAGCTACACCCACGGGAAACCCGATTCGAGATATTTCCATCTTCCCACGCGCTCCCATCCGCAGGAGCTCCGTTGTAATTTTCATGCCACTCGTCCTGCACCCATTCCCATACATTTCCATTAATATCGTAAAGTCCCCAGGGATTTGGTTTCTTGCAGCCAATTACGTGAGTCTTATCGCCTGAGTTTCCAGCATGCCAGACGTATTCATCAAGTTTTGACTCATCCTCGCCAAAGAAATATTTTGTTTGTGTGCCGGCCCGGCAGGAGTATTCCCATTCGGCTTCTGAGGGCAGGCGGCATTTGTCAGTTTCTTCTTTTTCATTCAGCTTTGTGATAAACTCCTGAGCATCTTTCCAAGCAACCATCTCAACAGGACGATTTTCACCCTTGAAATGTGAAGGATTGTTTCCCATTATTTTTTCCCATTGTTTTTGCGTGACAGTGGATTTACCCAGATAAAAAGAGGTATTAATTTTTACTTTATGAACCGGAGATTCGAAGGCTGATCTATCCTTCTCTTCAAAGGGTGATCCCATCTCGAATTCACCGGCCGGAATCAGTACAAATTGCATACCTGTAGAAGGGCTGGTAAAAGTTTCGGTATCATCTGGATTATCAGCCAGTTCAAGGATAGATGATTCTTCGGTTTCTTCTTTTTTCAGGTAGTATCGGACTGTATTAATGTAATTCTTAATCCCCATAAGACCTGCACCCCAAGTCTTTCGTTAATTCGCCAATTTTTATTGTCAATTTTTATTTTTCAGTTTTTATTTTTACTTATTTATATTTATCAAATCGTATAATTTTATGACATTTATCGTTATTCCTACTAAAATTAAACCTTATTGCTACAAATATCTTGATCAAAGAACACTATGAATCCCATTATAGTGTAGAGAATTTCTGAACCCGAACTAGCTATAAAACTGTTTTAAAAAAACTATTATAAGCAAAAGTAAAATATGAGATTGATTTATCTTAGGAAAAACCAACCAAAATATCAAACCAAAAACTTTCAAAATTCCTGATTAAAATCACTAAACCAGAATCCTGATTAAAATCACTAAACCAGAACCCTGATTAAAATCACTAAACCATACTCCCTGATCAGAATCCCTAGTTAAGATCCAAAACCCCAGAAGCCCTGATATTATGGATAATCGAACTGCCCGTTTTTTGAAAACCCGCTTCCAGAAATATTACAAAAATGCCGAAATAGGTCTTCCTGACCACCTGCCTAACAGAGAATGGGCTTTTATCTTCTTTGACGATATGCCTGATAAGATGATGCACAGGCACAAGGCCTTCGGCTCACCCGGAGAAGCTCTTGACTATCTATATGGCATGGCTCCTGCACATGTTTACAATTCGACTGCGTATTATGAATATCCTGATGCGCGGAAAATGAATGAGAAGAACTGGCTAGGGGCAGAATTGATTTTTGACCTTGATGCAGACCACCTGCCAGATGCCCCGAGAAATTATGCGGATATGCTGGAGCTTGTAAAGAAGGAAACTTTCAAGCTCATGGATTTCCTTTTAGACGATTTCGGGTTTTCGGAGCAGGAAATTGAGCTGGTGTTTTCCGGAGGAAGGGGATATCATTTCCATGTCAGAAGCCCAAAAGTCCTGAATCTTGGAAGTGCTGAAAGAAGGGAGATCGTAAATTATCTCAGCGGGAGAGATCTTGATTTCAAATATTTTTTCAGGGAAGTTCCTATGGATGGAGAATTCGGGACCGGCTCAAAGACATTCAAAGGAATGAAAAACGTGCCTTTGAAATGCACGCTTATTGGATATGATTCAGGCTGGGGAAAAAGGATTGCGCTCTATCTTACGGATTATATGAAAGCCGAATGCGGCAAAAGATACAAAAAGGACATGTTTTCCGAACTTCGCAGGTACGAGAAAGTCGGGGGTACTACAGTAAAAAAGCTAATCAGTCTTACAAATAGCGAAAATGGCTTGAAGGATATCTTGGAGAAAGGAAGGCTTGACTTTGACGTCAGAAACTTTAAGGATATTGCTGCCTATTTTATGAGAGAGTCTGTTGAAGATTTCCTGCACAGATTCGGGGCCAGTGTTGACGAACCCGTGACTGCGGACATCAAACGTTTGATTCGGGTGCCGGGTTCATTGCACGGTGGGTCAGGGATGCTGGTAAAAAAACTTGCTCTATCCGAGTTAGAGAAGTTTGACCCACTTACCGATGCCGTTATCTTTGGTGAAAGGCCAGTAAAGGTAACAGTTTCAAAGCCATTTTCGGTACAATTAAAGGGCAAGGATTTAAGAGTAGAAGAGGGCATACAGGAGGTTCCTGAGTATGCGGCAGTGTATCTAATTTGTAGAGGTGTTGCGGAGTATGGACACAGAAGAAATCAGCCAGGTTCTGTATAAAGAAAAGAGCCAGACATTAAAGACAATTCCGGCTGATTTTTATCTGGAGGCTGAGAAATATGTCCGGAAACTTGAAGAGGAGATAGGAAAAATCGGCAATTCCCGTTCTCCTGAGTTCAAGATGCTTCACGACGAGCATGAAAGAGCACTTTCGGACCTTGAGACTATCTTCATGAAACGGATAGGAAAGGTTATAACCAGGGCAACAATTCAGTCTAATGCGAATAAACCTATTTCGAAGGACATCGAAAAACTACTTCCTGTGGAAAAGAGGCTTTATGATCTTGTACTTCAAGGAATTAAAGCCGCAAAAACCGAACTTTTAGGTCCTATCCTGTATCCTAGTTCCGAGAATACTGCAGTCTGGCCTGAAATCGTGGAAAGAAGAGTTTCTGCCGGTTTCGAAGGGGAAATGGAAGCAAAAATGGGGATTCCCGTTATTGCAGACAGAGGGGAAACAGGAGCAGTCCCAGACAAAAACAATATAAATGAGGAATACGTTGTTGTCCGAGTACTGAAGGATCTGCCGACCTTCACAGGCGCAGACGGCCGGAATTATACGGTCAGTGCCGAAGAAGTCGTAGTTTTGCCGCAGCTCAATGCTACAGGGCTGATAAAGCGAAACGCAGCTAAACTGATTGTCGGACGGGAAGACTCCGGAAAAGACTTATTTCCCGAAAAAAATTAATTTCCTGAGATTTACAGCTTGTTTTAGCTTGAGAAATAAGACGGCAGAGTTTAAAGTGTTGGAGATTCTAAATTAAGCCATGAAGGCCAGAAAGCCTATCAGGTAATAGTATGAGTATTTATATGTGTAGCTATATTTGTGTAGCTTAATCTTGTTAGTACCAAGCTTTTTAAGAAAAAGCTTGAGCAAAAACTAGTAGTATCTTAACCTTGTTAATGCTTTTTGACCTCGCCTTGATAGAAGATTTCCAATCGTGATATCGAGACCGAAAGAGGTCTGAAAAATATCAAGTTCATCCAATCAAAGGCTTCCCAAATAAGATCTTCCCAGGATCTAAACGCCATACGTAACGCCATACGTATTATTCCATATGTAATATAGTGCCTTTCCGCAAAAGCCGGAGAAGGCAAGTTGAATACCAATAATCATTAAAAAGGTGTTAAGAATGAAGATTCCAAAGAGGTTCAGGACTTACTGCCCTTACTGTAAAACCCATCAGGAAGTAGTTGTTGAGAGGGTTAAGAAAGGGCAGGCTTCATCCATGGCTCACATTACAAGACAGAAGAATAGACAGCAAGGCATAGGAAACAGCGGA
This sequence comes from Methanosarcina sp. UBA5, assembly GCF_002505485.1. GTDB lineage: Archaea > Halobacteriota > Methanosarcinia > Methanosarcinales > Methanosarcinaceae > Methanosarcina. The sequence continues at coordinate 95,566 of NZ_DAVG01000114.1, forward strand.
AAATTCTCCAAGGTGCCCGGTGGCGATAAGCCCACAAAACGCATCTGGCTCAGATACCGTTGCACAGTTTGTAAAAAAGCCCACCAGAGACCCTGTTTCAGGGCAAAGAAGTTTGAGTTCAAGGAGTAAGATAAAATGGTAGATTATATCCAGAGGCCAAAAAGCAGGTTCTTGCGCGTAAAGTGCAACGACTGCGAAAACGAACAGATCATATTCGGAAGCGCCAGCCGTAAAATCACCTGCGTTGTCTGTGGAAGGACCCTTGCCGAACCAACCGGTGGAAAATCGACAATTACTACTCACATTCTGGAAGTGCTTGAATAACCGAACAGGTAAAAGCACTTTACAACATTAGAGTAACAAGTAATAAAGAGATAAAACTAGAGAAGTGGTGCGAATGGGAAACGATAACTGGCCCGAAGTCGGAGAGTTCGTTGTCTGTACTGTAAAGAATGTGACGGATTTCGGAGCCTATGTCGAGCTTGAGGAGTTCGGAGGAAGAGAAGGTTTCATCCATATCTCCGAAATTAAAGCAGGCTGGGTCAAATACGTCAGGGACTACGTAAGGGAAGGGCAGAAGATAGTCTGCAAGGTTCTTAACGTGGACCCTTCCCGCGGCCACATAGACCTTTCATTGAAAGACGTAAACGATCATCAAAGGCGCGCTAAAATCCAGGAATGGAAAAATGAGCAAAAAGCCGCCAAATGGCTCCAGTTCGTGGCTGAAGAGACAAAAACCGATGATGATAGTACCTTGCAAGCTTTGCACGAAAAACTCGTAGAAGAGTTTGGAAGTGCATATACTGCTTTTGAAGAAGCTGCCATAGAAGGGGAAAAAGCCTTTAAGAGCGTCAAAGTTAATAAAAAATATTTAAAGAGCATAATTAAAATAGCAGGGGAAAACATCAAACTGCCTTTTGTAGACATTGCAGGCTATGTGGATCTTACCTGTAACCTTCCAAACGGCATAGAAGTTATAAAGCAGGCCCTCAGTGCTGCAAATTCTATCAATGACGTTGATGGAAAAGACATCAGGCTCGAAATAAGTTATACAGGGGCTCCAAGATATAGAATCAAGGTAATCGCTCCGGATTACAAGAAAGCTGAATCAGTCCTTAAAAAATCTGCCCAGACAGCAGTCGATACCATTGCCAAACTTGGCGGACATGGGACTTTTAAGCGGCATATTGAATCGGCAAAGGCGTGATACCCTTTGGGACAAAAGATCCGCAAATGCAAAAATTGCGGCAGGTACACTTTAAGGGAGTTTTGTCCGATTTGTGGGGGAAAAGTTTTTCCCGCACATCCGGCCCGCTTTTCTCCTCAGGACCCTTATGGCAGGTACCGCAGAATGGCAAAGAAAGGATAAGGAATTGTTATGCAACAAAGTACACTTGTCCGCCTGAAAGAAAATTTTGAACTCAATAAATCAATCCTTGTAGTGGGACTTCCAGGAGTAGGACTTGTAGGCAAGCTAGTGGCAGAGCATCTGGTAGATGAACTTGGGGCTGAGAAAATTATAGAAGTTTACTCCCCACATTTTCCACCTCAGGTCCTGGTCAATAAAGACTGTACGGTCCGTCCTGTGAGCAATATTATATACTACGCAAAAGTGAAAGAGAATGATGTTCTTTTCCTTGTAGGAGACCATCAGAGCACCACCTCACAGGGACATTACGAACTCTGTTCGCTTTATCTCGACATTGCACAGAAATTTGGAGTATCAAGGATTTACACGCTCGGAGGGTATCCTACAGGCAAATTGACCTGTGAGGATACCGTCCTTGGGGTCGCAAATAATACAAAATTGATCGAAGAGATCAAAGAGTATGGAGTAGAGTTTAGGGAATCCGAACCCAGCGGAGGTATAGTTGGAGCATCGGGCCTGCTTGTAGCTTTTAGCAAGATGCGAGGTATTGATGCTGCCTGCCTTATGGGTATGACCCCGGGATATTTAATGGACCCTAAAAGCGCCCAGTCCCTTCTAAAGGTGCTCTGTAGAATATTCGGAATCGAGGTAAACACAGAGTCTCTTGAGAAAAAGGCTGAGGAAATGGAAAGCATCCTTGAGAAGCTAAAGGAAAAAGAGGAGCAACAGACAATCCAGGAAGTCAAGCCTACAGAAGAAGACCTGCGCTACATAGGATAATAGGGTCTTATATATAAACAGGGAATTAAAAATAATATTAATCTAGCTATTTAATTAAAGCGAACGCTAAAAATTAGATTTTCCGGTAAAGGGAAGGAAATGAAAGTCAATACAGACCTCCATCTCCATTCAAAGTACTCCATGGCATCTTCCAGAAAAATGGAATTGCCGACAATTGCCAGGGAGGCTTCAAAAAAAGGGATGGAATTAATCGGTACTGCAGACTGTACTCATCCAAAATGGCTCGAAGAGATCAAAAGGGTATCCGTTTCGAATGAAGAAATCCATATAGATGAGATTTATTTCATCCCAACTACCGAGATAGAAGACATCAAACGCGTGCATCATCTCCTGATTTTACCTTCTATTTCAAAAGCTGAAGAACTGGCAGAGCGCATTGCTCCTTTCGGCAACCTTGAAGCCGATGGCCGTCCGAGTGTCAGGCTGGATGGCAGTGAAATTGCAGAAATTGCAAAAGATCTTGGAGCTCTTATCGGCCCCTGCCATGCCTTCACTCCCTGGACTGCACTTTATGGTTACCATGACAGCCTGAAAAGTTGTTATGGGGACATGACAGATTATATTTCTTTTCTGGAGCTCGGCCTGAGTGCAGACAGTGACTATGCCGACCGAATCGAAAATCTGCACCGCCTGACTTTTCTTTCAAATTCCGATGCCCATTCCCCTTCGACCAATAAACTGGCAAGGGAGTTTACGCAGTTTGATGTTCCTGAACTTACCTTTGACGGCTTGAAAAAAGCCATACTCAGGCAACAGGGGTATAAAGCTACTCTGAATGTAGGGTTCTTTCCCGAAGAAGGTAAATACAATCGGTCAGCCTGCATTAAGTGTTTTACCCAGTATCCGCTGCCTGAAGCCGTAGAAAATAAATGGCGCTGCCCGATCTGTGGAGGTGTCATAAAGAAAGGAGTTTTCGACCGCGTTAATGAACTAGCAGACTTTAAAGAGCCAGAGCACCCTGACTACCGTCCTCCTTACCTTCATCTTATTCCTCTCGCCGAGATTATCCAGATGGCGCTCGGCCATGCAAGCGTCCAGACAAAAGGAGTGCAAACGGCCTGGAACAAACTTATAGAACGCTTTGGGAACGAAGTCAAAGCTCTTATTTATTCCGAGCCTGAAGACCTGAAAGTCGTGGGTGACGACCGGATCGTAAACGCGATTCTGGCTTTCAGGAAAGGCGATGTTATAATCCATCCAGGCGGAGGTGGCCAGTATGGCTGGCTTGAGCTGCCTGAAAACCTAAAAGGGGAAGAAACCCGACACAATGGACAGCTTTCATTTACAGATCTTGAGAAGATAAATCCCGGGAAAGCAAGCAAACCCGAAAAAAAGAGGGAAAAAAAACCCAGGAAAGAGACCGGCAAAGCCGAAAAAGAAGGGCCGGATAATCAAGAATCGGATACTAAGGAACCGGATGATGCAGGTCAGAGTTCACTTTTCGATTTTTGAGGTGTCAACCTCAGATTTTTGAGGTATAGATGCTGTTTATGGCAAAATATATATGAAAGAAAGTATATCCACTTACCCTGCATTTGAAACACGTTGTATTGAATACGCCGAGCAGTACCCGAAAATTTTTCTCACTTTAAAACAAAATGCCCAGGTAGTCTAGTGGTAAGGCGACGGTCTCGAAAACCGTTTCTTCTTTGGGAGAGCGCAGGTTCAAATCCTGCCCTGGGCGTACATTCTAAAAAGGTTTGAAGCCTATTTTCATAGGACGGTGGTCTTGTGGAAGTAGTGTTTTATAAACTGAATACTCAAAGACAGTTAGATTCTTTGATATGTTCTGATTTATCTTCAACTAATCGAAAGCTAATTTTGAATTTCTTGAACTACTGCTTTTCCGAAGGTATAGGTGAGAATCGTACCCTCAAATATTTATCGACTCTTAAGATCGTTGCCAAGTCCATTTCAATTGATTTTGATATGGCAACTGAAGATGATATAAGAGCGTATGTTGGTAGTATCGAAAGGTCATCTCTAAGTGAATGGACTAAACACGACTACAAAGTCTCACTCAAGAAGTTCTATAGGTGGTTAAACGGTGGAGAAGAACATCCAGCAACAAAATGGATAAAGACAACTCTTAAAAGATATGATCGCAAGTTGCCAGATGACATGTTAACACAGGATGAAGTGCAGCGTATAATTGATACGGCAACAAACAAACGTGATAAAGCCATTATTGCGTTACTTTGGGATATTGGGGCTCGAATTGGAGAACTTGGCAACTTGCGCATTAAAGACGTTAAACATGATGATATTGGTATTTCGATATTGGTTACTGGAAAAACAGGTCAAAGAAGAGTTAGAGCAGTGTGGAGCGTAGATTACCTTAATGACTGGATTAAAGATCATCCTGGTAAGAATGACCCTGAAGCGCCGATGTGGTTTAAGTTTGCTAAAAGGACAACGGAACTTGAACCTATGCAATACAGTACTATCAGAATGAGATTGAATAAGCTCGCTAAGAGGGCAGGCATTAACAAAAAAATCCATCCTCATCTGTTCCGGCATTCACGTTGTACTTACATGGCAAATTACCTCACAGAAGCCCAAATGAATGTATATTTTGGATGGGTTCAGGGCTCAGATATGCCTAGTGTGTATGTGCACTTATCAGGGCGTGATATAGATGATGCTATTTTGAAGGCAAATGGAGTTACAGAAAAAGGTGCTCCAAGAATAGAATACATCCAAAACAAACTTGAAAGTCCAAAACTTGACTTGTCTTCAATAATAGAAGCAAAAGTAGGCAAATTAGTTGAGGCAAAAATCACAGAATTATTGGGAAATTCTCTATAACTCCACATTTTTAACTTTTTGAGAGTAGGTCATACAATATACTCGCACTAGAATTGTACAAAATATAGATGGATTTCATTTGTATTCTACTTTAAATTTCAGGGGGTTGAAAATATGGGAATACCAAAAAAATATACTAGACAGGAATTAATTGACGAAGCACTTCGATTTCAAAGAGAAAACGGAAGAATACCAACAAAGCATGATATGATGGTTTATAAGGGGTATCCCTCATTTATTTACTATGAAGAAGTTTTTGGATCTTGGCCTAATGCTTTAAAAGAGATATTTGATTATGTTTCTTCAAATTGCGTTAGATATACAAGAGAAGAATTAAAACTAGCATTAATACGATCTTATAATGAGAATGGGAGAATCCCACAAAAAAGAGAATTTACTGCTAGTAGTGGGTATCCATGTTATTCATTATACTTACTAGAATTTGGATCATGGAATAATGCAATAAAAGAAGTATTTGGATTTGTTCCGGAAAGACTTGTGTCATTAACAAAAGACGAAATAAAAATTAGATTTCAACAATTCTATAAAGAAAATGGTAAAATTCCAACAAGAGAAGATCTTAAAGAAATGGGAATGACTTATCAACAGATAAGAAAAACTTATGGTTCAATGAATGAAGCTATTAATGATATTCACTTTGAAGGACGAATAGATCCACATTTTTTCAGTCCTGAAAATATGAATTTGTGGAAATGGTACATCGTTGGTTATATTATAACTGATGGAAACATTTACCGCAATTCCTTATCTATTACTACTCACGAAACAGATAAAGATAATTTATACGCCATATACAAATATCTGGAACTTGATACCTCATTTCTCGAAGTTAAAGGAGCATGGACTCAACAGTATGATCATAAATACTATAGAATTACTAAGTCTTGTAAACAATGGAAAGAAGATTTAGAATTATATGGTATTGTACCAAGGAAAGCTAAGATTGTAGGAATACCTTATTGGTATATAAAAACTAGAGAAGAAGCGGCGGCAGTTTGTAGAGGAATTTTCGATGGGGATGGTTCTATTGATTTTGCTTACCGTAGAGGTACAAATTTGTATCCCATTTTTACAATAAGTGGATCAAAACAAGTATGTAGTGATTACAGTTCATTTTTAGATAAATACTGTAACGTTAGTTGTAACGTGCAAGAATGTGAATATAATTTTAAGATAGCTGTCGAAGGTAAAGAATGTAAAAAGATTTATGAGTTTTTATATGGGCATGATAATTTTTACATTAAGCGTAAAAAAGATAGATTTGAACAATTAGTAAATGGTACATTCACTAAAGACACAGACCCTTATTATGGAAATTAACTTTTTTCTTTTATTTTTTCATTCCTCGGCATGTTATCCATCAAAATTCGAGAATGTATTCAGGGAAGAAAACATGATCCATTAAATTAAAACAGCTTGAAGCAACTCCGTTATGTAAACCCTACTATAAAATAGGAGGTTAACAATATAAAAACTTTCTTTGAGTTTTATGAGAAAGAGCTGTAGAAAGAAGATTTCCAAAAATTGGAAGATATACTTATTTTCCATATTTGATCAATGACTTGAGGACACAACCCGTTTCTGCAGTGATGTTTGAAAAGATAGTGTTTTTTCCAGTAAAAATGCAACCAATAAAACAGTACAAAAAATAATATACCTGCTGAAAGTCGGATAATAGATAATTATGGCAAATACATATACGCATAAATTTATCTTATCGTTACTGGATAGTATACGTTATCCTTATAAATTCTGATAAAAGTATGTAAAAATGGTGGTGGAAGTATGGAATTCACTCCGATTCAAAAAGATAT